>CAMFHE010000074.1 GCA_945952045.1 uncultured Rhizobium sp. | reverse complement strand
GCAAGCCGATCGGCGCCAACCAGGGCGTCTCCTTCAAGCTCGCCGACATGATCACGTCGATCGACGCCGCCGATTATCTGACGCTCGCCGCCGCCTGGCGTCTCGACCAGGGTCTGCCGGCCAACCGCGAAATCGCCTCCGCCAAGGTCTTCGCCTCGGAAATGCTGGGCCGCGTGACGGATGAAGCCATCCAGATCTTCGGCGGCATGGGCCTGATGGACGACCTGCCGCTCGCTCGCCTGTGGCGCGATGCTCGCGTCGAGCGCATCTGGGACGGCACCTCCGAAATCCAGCGCCACATCATCAGCCGCGACCTGCTGCGTCCCTACGGAGCTTGAGCGATCATGGTCAAACAACTCTCGCCGAACTCGCTCGACCGGCTCATCCGCCCGAAATCCATCGCCGTCTTCGGCGGCAAGGAAGCGGGACGCGTTGTCGAGCAATGCAAGAAGATGGGTTACCAGGGCGATATCTGGCCGGTGCACCCGACCCGCGACGAGGTGCATGGCTATAAATGCTATCGCTCGGTCGCCGATCTGCCCGCAGCCCCGGATGCAGCCTTTGTCGGCGTAAACCGGCTGTTGACCATCGACATCATGCGCGAATTGTCCGAGCGTGGCGCCGGCGGCGCCATCTGCTATGCCTCCGGCTTCTCCGAGGCTGTCAAGGAACTGCCGGACGGGGATGCGCTGCAGGCAAAGCTGGTCGAGGCGGCCGGCAGCATGGCCGTGGTCGGCCCCAACTGCTACGGCTTCATCAACATGCTCGACGGCGCCCTGCTCTGGCCCGACCAGCACGGCATGGTGCGCACCGACAAGGGCGTCGCCATCCTCACCCAGTCCTCCAACATCGCCTGCAACATTTCCATGCAGGCGCGCGGCCTGCCACTCGCCTATCTGATGACCGCCGGCAATCAGGCGCAGACGGGCCTGTCGGCGCTGGCCGTCGCCGCCCTCGAAGACCCGCGCGTCACCGCCGTCGGCCTGCATATCGAAGGCTTCGACGATATTGAAACGCTGGAACTGCTCGCCCGCCGCGCCCGCGAGCTGAACAAGCCGGTCGTCGCGCTCAAGATGGGCAAGTCGGAAGCCGCGCAGAAGGCGACCGTCTCGCACACCGCATCGCTTGCCGGCAATGACAAGGTCTCCGGCGCGGTGATGGAACGCCTCGGCATCGGCCGCGTCGATTCGTTGCCGGAACTGCTGGAAACGCTGAAGCTGCTGCACATCGTCGGTCCGCTCGCCTCGAACGCGATTTCCTCGATGAGTTGCTCGGGCGGCGAGGCCTCGCTGATCGCCGACAGCGCCGTCGGCCGCGACGTCGATTTCCGCGATCTGAAGCCGGAACAACTCGGCCCCTTGCGCGAAACGCTGGGCGCCATGGTCACCCTGTCGAACCCGCTCGACTATCACACCTTCGTCTGGGGCAATCGCGAGAAGCTCACTTGCGCCTTCACGACGATGATGCAGGGCGACTATTCGCTGAACCTCGTAGTGCTCGACTTCCCGCGCACCGACCGTTGCGACGGCTCCGACTGGATCATCACCGTCGAAGCGCTGATCGACGCCGCCCGGCAGACCGGCAAGAATGCCGGCATCGTCGCCTCCATGGGCGAAAACCTGCCGGAAGACGTCGCCGACCGATTGACGGCAGGCGGTGTCGTGCCCTTCTGCGGCATTGACGAGGCGCTTGCGGCGGTCGAGACGGCGGCAGGGATCGCCCGCGCCTGGGCAAAACCCGTCGCCGCGCCATTGGTGAAATCCGAACTCATCGAGGCCGACAGCGAAACGCTGACCGAAGCGGATGCCAAGGCGGAGCTGGCGGCCGCTGGCGTGCCGGTGCCGCAGGGCAGGATCGCCGAGACGCCGCAGGAGATCGCCAAGGCGGCGGAAGCGCTCGGCTTCCCCGTCGCCCTGAAAGGGCTGGGCGTCGCCCACAAGACGGAGGCCGGAGCGGTCAAGCTCAACCTGCAGTCGGCGGCCGACGTCGAGGCGGCTGCGATCGCCATGGCCGGCGTCGCCACCGGATATCTTGTGGAAAAGATGGTGCCGAAGCCGGTTGCCGAAATCATCATCGGCGCCATGCGCGACCCCGTCGCCGGGCCGGTTCTGACGGTCGGCGCCGGCGGAATTCTGGTGGAATTGCTGGAGGACGCCGCAGTTCTGCCGCTGCCGACGACGCCGGAATCCATCCGCGCCGCCATCGCCGGACTGAAGGTCGCCAAGCTCCTTAACGGCTATCGCGGCCAGCCGAAAGGCGATATCGACGCCCTCGTCGCAGCTGTCGCTTCCACGGCAAATTATGTCGTTTCAAACGCTTCAAATGTCGAAGAAGTCGATATCAATCCTGTTATGGTATTGCCCGCAGGCATGGGAGTTGTTGCGGCCGATGCCCTGATCAGGCGAAGGAGGAGAGCATGAGCGAGCCTATTCGCACCCGGCGCGTCGGCGGCATTCTTGAAGTCACCATGGACCGCCCGAAGGCCAATGCCATCGACCTGAAGGTCAGCCGGGTCATGGGCGAGATTTTCCGCGACTTCCGTGACGACCCCGAACTGCGGGTCGCCATCATCACCGGCGCCGGCGAAAAATTCTTCTGCGCCGGCTGGGACCTGAAGGCGGCTGCGGCCGGAGATGCGGTCGACGGCGACTACGGCATCGGCGGCTTCGGCGGCATGCAGGAGTTGCGCGAGCTCAACAAGCCGATCATTGCCGCCATCAACGGCATCTGTTGTGGCGGCGGCTTCGAGATCGCGCTGTCGACCGATCTCATCATTGCCGCCGAACACGCCACCTTCGCCCTGCCGGAAATCCGTTCCGGCACGGTGGCGGACGCCGCATCGATCAAGCTGCCGAAGCGCATCCCCTATCACATCGCCATGGACATGCTGCTGACCGGCCGCTGGCTGGATGCGGCAGAAGGCCATCGCTGGGGCTTCGTCAACGAGATCGTGCCGGCCGACAAGGTGCTGGAGCGGGCCTGGGAACTGGCCCGGTTGCTCGAAAGCGGCCCGCCGCTGGTCTATGCCGCCATCAAGGAAGTGGTGCGCGAGGCCGAAGGCGCCAATTTCCAGACGACGATGAACCGCATTACAAAAAGACAATTGCGCACCGTCGACATTCTGTATTCGAGCGAAGACCAGCTGGAAGGCGCCCGCGCCTTTGCCGAAAAACGCGATCCCGTCTGGAAAGGAAAGTAAACAACCGCTTGACCGGACAAGGGTTTTCGAACCTAATCATAGACAGATCCTTTGACGGCCAGGGGAAAGGCCGGAGGGGAACCTGAAAGCGACCCTGAACGATAACAGAGAGGAACTAGGGGAATGAAGGACTATACCAACTATCTGGCCTCCCGCGTCACCGCCGGTGGTTTGAGCCGCCGCGAATTCATGGGCCGCGCCATGGCCGCCGGCCTGACTCTGACCGCGGCATCGCATCTTTTCGCCTCGAGCGCGCAGGCGCAGGAACCGAAAAAAGGCGGCACCCTGAAACTCGGCCTCGAAGGCGGCGCCTCCACCGATAGCCTCGATCCGGCCAAGGCCGCGTCGCAGTTTCCCTTCGTCGCCAACCGCTGCTGGGGCGACGTGCTCGTCGAATCCGATCCGCTGACCGGCGCCGCAGTCCCGGGTCTGGCTGAATCCTGGGCACCGTCGCCGGACGCCAAGGTCTGGACGTTCAAGATCCGCAAGGGCGTGCAGTTCCACAACGGCAAGGAAATGACCGTCGATGACGTGCTGAAAACCATGCTCCGCCACACCGACGCGAAGTCGGAATCGGGCGCGCTTGGTGTCATGAAGTCGATCAAGGAATTCAAGGCCGATGGCGACAACCTCGTCGTCACCCTTGCCGAAGGCAATGCCGACCTGCCGCTGCTGCTGTCCGACTACCACATCCTGATCCAGCCCAACGGCGGCGTCGACAATCCGACCGAAGCGGTCGGCACCGGCCCCTACAAGCTGGTGAAGTTCGAGCCGGGCGTGCGCGCCACCTTCGAGAAGAACAAGAACGACTGGCGTTCGGATCGCGGCTATGTCGATGCGGTCGAACTGATCGTCATGAACGACGCCACCGCCCGTATCGCCGCCCTGTCCTCGGGCCAGGTCCACTACATCAATCGCGTCGATCCGAAGACGGTGAACCTTCTGAAGCGTGCGCCCAACGTCGAGATCCTCAACACCTCGGGCCGCGGTCACTATGTCTTCATCATGCATTGCGACAAGGCGCCGTTCGACAACAACGACCTGCGTCTCGCCCTGAAATACGCCATGGACCGCGAAACCATGGTCCAGAAGATCCTCGGCGGTTACGGCAAGGTCGGCAACGACTTCCCGATCAACAGCACCTATGCCCTCTTCCCGGAAGGCATCGAGCAGCGCGCCTACGATCCCGACAAGGCCTCCTTCCACTACAAGAAGTCCGGTCATAGCGGCACCGTTCTGCTGCGCACCTCCGAAGTCGCCTTCCCCGGCGCCGTCGATGCGGCCGTGCTTTATCAGCAAAGCGCCAAGAAGGCCGGCATCAACATCGAGGTCAAGCGCGAACCGGGTGACGGCTACTGGTCGAACGTCTGGAACGTCCAGCCCTTCTCGACCTCCTATTGGGGCGGCCGCCCGACCCAGGACCAGATGTATTCGACGGCCTATCTTTCGACCGCCGACTGGAACGACACCAAGTTCAAGCGCCCGGACTTCGACAAGATCCTGCTCGAGGCCCGCGCCGAACTCGACGAGAGCAAGCGCAAGGAAATGTATCGCCACATGGCGATGATGGTCCGCGACGAAGGCGGCCTGATCCTTCCGATGTTCAACGACTTCGTCAACGCCTCGACCAAAAGCGTCAAGGGCTACGTTCACGACATCGGCAACGATATGTCGAACGGCTTCGTTGCAAGCCGCGTCTGGCTGGACGCCTGATCCTGAACTGCGGCCTTTCGGCCGTCCGTCCCGAAACGCATCTGCGGAACCCTGACCGGTTCCGCAGATCGTCTCCTGTATCCTCCCCAGCCAAGAGGAATCCGCCATGGCAACCACCTCAGAGCCGATGGGCGCGCCACCGCGCAGGTGGCGGGAGAGATATCCTCTCCTCGCCCTGATCCTTCAACGCCTCGGCCTCAGCGCCATTCTTCTTCTGGCCGTCTCGGTGCTGATCTTCGCGGGTGTCGAAGCGCTGCCTGGGGATTTCGCCACGACCTATCTCGGCCAGTCTGCCACGCCGCAGGCCGTCGCCAATATCCGCAGCGAACTCGGCCTCGACCGCCCGGTAACGACGCGCTATTTCGAATGGCTCGGCCATGCCTTGCAGGGTGATTTCGGCACCTCCTGGGCAAGCCGCAATTCGGTGAGCGAGCAGATCGGCAACCGCCTCGGCAATTCGCTGTTTCTGGCCTTCTTCGCAGCGCTGATTTCGGTGCCGCTCGCCATCCTGCTCGGGCTTCTGGCGGTGCATTTCCGCAACCGCATGCCGGACAAGATCATCAACGTCATTTCGCTGGCGGCAATCTCGCTGCCGGAATTCTTCATCGGCTACCTTCTGATCCTCTATTTCGCCGTCAATTTCGGCATCGCAACCTTTCCGGCGACCGTGTTCGAAGGCATGGGTTTCGTCGAGCGGCTGAAGGCCATCGCCCTGCCGACCGCGACGCTGGTTCTCGTGGTGCTGGCGCATATGATGCGCATGACACGCGCCGCCATCCTCTCGGTCATGTCGTCCGCCTATATGGAGACCGCCGAGCTCAAGGGCCTCGGCGCCTTCCGCGC
Organism: uncultured Rhizobium sp.; assembly: GCA_945952045.1. Classification (GTDB taxonomy): domain Bacteria; phylum Pseudomonadota; class Alphaproteobacteria; order Rhizobiales; family Rhizobiaceae; genus Metarhizobium. The sequence continues at coordinate 14,928 of CAMFHE010000074.1, read as the reverse complement.
CATCGTCAAGCATGCGGCGCCAAACGCCATCGCCCCGATCGTCAACGTCGTTGCGCTGAACCTCGCCTATCTCGTGGTCGGCGTCGTCGTGGTCGAGGTCGTCTTCGTCTATCCCGGCATGGGCCAGTACATGGTCGACGCCGTCACGGTGCGCGACATGCCGGTCGTGCAGGCCTGCGGCCTGATCTTCGCCGCCATCTACATCCTGCTCAACATGGCGGCCGATATCCTCGCAATCGTCGCCAACCCGAGACTGAGGCACCCGAGATGAGATTGCGCGAAATTCCCATCAGCGCCTGGATCGGCATTGCAGGCCTGCTGCTTGCCTTCATCTGCGCCATCTTCGCTCCCCTGCTTGCGCCGCATGGCGAAAGCGAAATCGTCGCCGGCGTCTGGGAGCCCATGAGCGATACCTATTTGCTCGGCACCGACAATCTCGGCCGCGACCTGCTCTCGCGCGTGATCTACGGTGCGCGCACCACGCTGTTCGTGGCGCTGGCGGCGACGCTGCTGTCCTTCTCGCTCGGCATCATTCTGTCGTTTACGGCAGCCGTGTCGCGCGGCATCGTCGACACGACGCTCTCGCGCTTCAACGATCTGATGATGTCGATCCCGACGCTGATCTTCGCGCTCGTGGTCCTGGCCGTCCTGCCGCAAAACCTGATCGTGCTGATCCTGGTCATGGCGATCCTCGACTCCACCCGCGTCTATCGTCTCGGCCGCGCCGTGGCGCTGGATGTCGCGGTGATGGAATTCGTCGAGGCCGCGAGGCTTCGCGGCGAAGGCCGGATGTGGATCATCTTCCGCGAGATCCTGCCGAACACCCTGTCGCCGCTGCTGGCCGAATTCGGCCTGCGCTTCGCCTTCTCCATCCTGTTCCTGTCCACCCTGTCTTTCCTCGGCCTCGGCATTCAGCCGCCGGCCGCCGACTGGGGCGGCATGGTCAAGGACAACAAGGACGGCATCATTTTCGGCATTCCCGCCGCCCTGATCCCGGGCGGGGCGATTGCCGCACTTGCCATCTGCGTCAATCTCATCGTCGACTGGCTTCTGAAACGCACATCCAGCCTCAAGGGAGGGCGCGGCGATGCCTGAGCTTCTTTCAGTCCGCAACCTCAAGATCGAGGCCACCAGCTATCCGCCCGGCGAACCGCCCAAACGCGTCACCATTGTCGATGGCGTCTCGCTCGACCTGCAGAAGGGCAAGGTGCTCGGCCTGATCGGCGAATCCGGCGCCGGCAAATCCACTATCGGCCTGTCGGCGCTGGCCTATGGCCGCGGTGGCGCCGAAATCACCGGCGGCGAAGTTCTGCTCGACGGCAAGGATATCCTCAAGCTCGGTCGGGGCGGCATCCGCACCGTTCGCGGCGCCCGCGTCTGCTACGTGGCGCAATCGGCCGCCGCCGCCTTCAACCCAGCCCACCGCCTCGGCGACCAGGTGATCGAAGCCTGCATGCAGCACGGGTTGATGAGCAAGGAAAAGGCGCGTGAACGCGCCCTTTACCTCTTCCGTGTCCTCGGCCTTCCGAACCCGGAAACATTTGGCGACCGCTATCCGCACCAGGTCTCCGGCGGTCAGCTCCAGCGCGCGATGACCGCCATGGCGCTCTGCCCCAATCCGTCGCTGATCGTTTTCGACGAGCCGACGACGGCGCTCGACGTCACCACCCAGATCGACGTGCTCGCCGCCATCAAGCATGCCATCGAGGAAACCCATACCGCCGCGCTCTACATCACCCACGACCTCGCCGTCGTCGCCCAGATCTCCGACGACATCATGGTGCTACGCCACGGCAAGATGGTGGAATACGGCACGGCGCAGCAGATCATCGAGGAACCGCGCCAGGATTATACACGCGCGCTCGTCAATGTCCGCCAGAGCGGCAAGCAGGAAGCGGAAGATCAATCCGGCGCATTGCTGAAGGTCGATAACATCACCGCCGGCTATCCCAACGGTTTCCGCGTGCTGCATGACGTCTCGCTGCATCTGCCCAAGGGGCAGACGCTGGCCGTCGTCGGTGAATCCGGCTCTGGCAAATCGACGCTGGCGCGGGTCATCACCGGCCTGCTGCCGCCGCTTTCCGGCTCGATTTCTTTCGACGGCAAGCCGCTGACGCCGGCGCTTTCCGGCCGCTCGCGCGACGAGCTGCGCCGCATCCAGCTCATCTACCAGATGGCCGATACGGCGATGAACCCGCGCCAGACGGTGCGCGACATCATCGGCCGCCCGCTGACCTTCTATTACGGCTTGCGCGGCGGCGAAAAGACGGCACGCGTCAAAGAACTGCTGGAGCAGATCGAGATGGGCGCCGGCTTTGCGGATCGCTATCCGGCCGAACTTTCCGGCGGGCAGAAGCAGCGCGTCGCTATCGCCCGCGCGCTGGCCGCCAAGCCGGAGCTGATTCTTTGCGACGAGCCGACCTCGGCGCTCGATCCGCTGGTCGCCGAGGGCATCCTCAAGCTCCTGATGCGGCTGCAGGCGGAGAGCCAGCTCTCCTACATCTTCATCACCCACGACATCGCCATCGTCCGGGCGATTGCCGATTCCGTCGCCGTCATGCACCGCGGCAAGCTCGTCCGTTTCGGCCCGAAGCGCGTGGCGCTGTCGCCGCCCTTCGACGACTACACCGACCTGCTGCTGAAGTCGGTGCCGGAGATGGAAATCGGCTGGCTCGAAAAAGCCCTCGCCAGCCGCCGCATGGCTAGCGCCGGGAATTAATGATGCGCGTTTACCGTGTGCATTAAAGTTTTCTTTTAGTCTAGGACGTCCTGATCAACTGAGCTTAATAAAGGAATCGTCCGAAGAGCAATCTGGCAGATATTTCTAAAAGAAATTCAACCTTAGGTTGTATATTAATAAAATAATTGGCCTGTTTGGCAATGACTTAGGTTGCGACGGTTGAAGCTAGGTTGTACTGCGCTTGCAGTAAAGTCAGAACGAGCCTATATTGAGGAAGTGGATCAGGGGTTGCAGCCCCTGATCCTTTCCGCCTACTTATGAATTTGAACCCGCACGCTTGCCAACCAGCTCGTGCGGGTTTTTCGTAGCGTGAGCGTGATGCTCCATGGTATCCACCACATCTCCATCACTCCTTTTCGAAAGCATAGCCTTCTATCTCGGCCGGTGGCTTTTCGTCACCAGCCAGCACCCATTGGCGGGATGCCTGCTGCTTCGCTCTAGGCTTTGCGATTACAACTTACATCATATTTACTTCCGCGAGAAGGTGTAAGCCGATTGCAACCCTAATATTCCGTCGGCACGGTCAGAAGCTCCGCCGAAGGGCCATCGAGAAAGGCGCGGACGGTGGGCGGCAATTGCCTTGATGTCAGCGGCAGCACGCCGCAACGCCGCAGGAGCGAGCGCAGATCCGGCTTTGCGCCCATATGCCGCCAGATCGTTCGTGTCGCATAGGGCAGGTTTCCCTTGCGCCAGGACACACCTGTCGTCACTCCGCGCAGATAGACGCGCTGGTGCGTCATCTCGAAAGGGATGAGGATCGCCTGCGCCAACATCGGGTTCGGCCCAAGGCTGCGCTCGGTGATGAAGATACGGTTGCGCCAATAGGCCGCCAGTCCGAGATATTTCGAATCCTGGCGAATTTCATCGACGGCATCACGGATGCGCTCGATCGATTTCACCCGCATCTCGCCGTTTTCTTCGTACAGCCGCGTGCACGAACAGACCACCAGTCCCGGCCAGGAAGGCGAGCGGTGATAGGTCTGGAAATAACCGGCATGGCGGCGAAGCGCGGCCAGATCGCCCGGAAAACCGTCCAGCAGCGGCAATCCCTCGCCACCGCCGCGGCTACGTCGCTCCAGTCGCTGGCGAAAGGCGGCCGGCGCAAGGGAAAAATCTGCTGCCTGCAACTCGAAAAAGCCAGCAATGCGCGCCAGATTATGCGCTGAGGGCCGCGTTTCACCGTTGATGTAGCGATTGAACTGCTGACGGTTGAGGCCGATTTCCCGGCAGATCTGGGAAATCGAACGCACCGTGGCGCAGGCGGCTCTCAGGTTTTCGGCAAAGGCAGTCATCGGTGGTTCTCACATCGAAACGATCAATTCAATATAGCGTAAACTCGCGTAAAGTCGCTGCAGAATGCGAAATTGCGTGACATATTCTCCCCGCTAGGCTCGCCGTCAACACCAAATGACAAGGGGTTCTCACATGAACGATCTCTCCAAGACGATGCAGGACATGCTTTCCAACACGGGCCTCAGCCGTCGCGGCTTTCTCGGCGGTGCCGCAGCGCTCGGCGCGATGAGCGTGACCGCAGGCGGATTGCTGGTGCCGGCGACGGCGCGCGCCGCCGACGAGCCCAAGCGCGGCGGCCACCTGAAGCTCGGTCTCAAGGGCGGCGCGACCAGCGACACGCTCGACCCTGCCGGCTACAGCGCCTCGGTGCTGTTCGTCGTCGGTCGCCTCTGGGGCGATACGCTGGTCGAATCGGACCCGAAGACCGGCGCCGCCCTGCCCTCGATCGCCACCTCCTGGGAACCGTCGGCGGATGCCTCCGTCTGGACCTTCAAGCTGCGCAACGACATCGCCTTCCACGACGGCAACAAGATGACCGTGGCCGACGTCGTCGCCACGCTGAAGCGCCATGCCGACGCCAATTCGAAGTCCGGTGCGCTCGGCCTGCTGACCTCGATCAAGACCATCGAGGAAAAGGCCGGCGATCTCGTGCTGACGCTGACCGAAGGCAATGCCGACCTGCCGCTGGTGCTCTCCGATTACCACCTCATCATTCAGCCGAAGGGTGGCGTCGACAACCCGACCGCCGCCATCGGCACCGGCCCCTACAAGCTGACCAAGTTCGAACCCGGCGTTCGCGCCACCTTCGAGAAGAACGCCAATGACTGGCGCTCGGATCGCGGTTTTGTCGATTCGGTCGAAATCATCGTCATGAACGATACGACGGCCCGCATCGCGGCTCTGTCTTCCGGCCAGGTGCATTTCATCAACACCATCGATCCGAAGACCGTGCCGCTGCTCAAGCGTGCGCCGAAGGTCGAGATCGTGCGCAGCGCCGGCAAGGGTTTCTATGCTTTCCTGATGCATTGCGACACCGCGCCTTTCGATAATAACGACCTGCGTCTGGCGCTGAAATACGCCATCGACCGGCAGGCGATCCTCGACAAGGTGCTCGGCGGCTTTGGCACGCTCGGCAACGACTATCCGGTCAACGGCAACTATGCGCTGGCTCCGGAAGGCATCGAACAACGCACCTACGATCCGGACAAGGCGGCCTTCCATTTCAAGAAGTCCGGTCTCGATCGTCCGGTGCTGCTGCGCACCTCGGACGCCGCTTTCCCCGGCGCCGTCGATGCTGCGATCCTGTTCCAGGAAAGCGCCAAGAAGGCCGGCATCAACATCGAGGTCAAGCGCGAGCCGGAGGATGGCTACTGGACCAATGTCTGGAACGCCCAGCCCTTCTGCGCCACCTATTGGGGCGGCCGCCCGACGCAGGATTCGCGCTACTCCACCTCCTATCTGTCCACGGCGGAATGGAACGACACACGCTTCAAGCGTCCGGACTTCGACAAGATGCTGCTGCAGGCGCGTTCGGAACTCGACGATGCCAAGCGCAAGGAACTCTACCACACCATGGCGCTGATGGTGCGTGACGAAGGCGGCCTCATCCTGCCGGTCTTCAACGATTACGTCATGGCCCAGACCCAGAGCCTGAAGGGCTATGTCGACGATATCGGCAACGATATGTCGAATGGCTATATCGGCAGCCGCGTCTGGTTCGACGCTTGATTTCCAAAGGGGTTTTGAGAGACCATGACTGACAAACGCCCTTTCACGATCATTGAAAACGAGTGGATCACCCTCAAGGACGGCACGCGCCTCGCGGCGCGTATCTGGATGCCGGACAATGCCGAAAACGACCCCGTTCCGGCCGTGTTCGAATTCCTGCCCTATCGCAAGCATGACGGCACCTGCCTGCGTGACGATTCCACCTATCCCGAATTCGCCGCCGCCGGCATTGCCGGCGTGCGTGTCGACATCCGCGGCTCGGGCGAATCCGACGGCATCATCGACGGCGAATACACGGCGCTGGAACTGGCAAACGCCTGCGAACTGATCGGCTGGATCGCAGAGCAGTCGTGGTCGAACGGTTCGGTCGGCATGATGGGTATCTCCTGGGGCGGCTTCAATTGCCTGCAGACGGCAGCACTTCGCCCGCCGGCGCTGAAGGCGGTGATCTCCATCGCCTCCACTGTCGACCGCTACAATGACGATATCCACTACAAGAACGGCACGCACCTCTCCGCCCAGCTTTCCTGGGCAGCGACGATGCTCGGCTACCAGTCGCGTTCGCCCGATCCGGCCCTCGTCGGCGAGCGCTGGCGCGACATGTGGATGGAGCGGCTGGAGAAGGAGCCCTATTTCATGGAGGAGTGGCTGTCGCACCAGCGCCGCGACGCCTTCTGGAAACACGGCTCCATCGGGGAGAATTTCGACGACGTGCAGATCCCGGCCATCGTCATCGCCGGCTGGGCGGATGGCTATCGCAACACGCCGCTCAAGGCCGTCGAAGGCCTTGGCGGCAAAGCCAAGGCGCTGATCGGCCCCTGGGTCCACAAATATCCGCATTTCGCCTGGCCGAAGCCGCGCGCCGATTTCATCGGCGAAGCGATTTCCTGGTGGAACCGCTGGCTGCGCGGCGAGCAAAACGGCATAGAAGATGCCTTGCCGCAGGTCCGCGCCTATATCATGGACGATATTCGCCCCGCTCCGCGCCGCGATTTCGATCCGGGCTTCTGGGTGGCCAAAAAGGCGTGGTCAGAGCCGGAAACGGCGATCTACTACGCCGATCAGTTCGGCACGCTGACCGCGGGCAGCCCGATCCCTGGCGCCAAGGGCCATGATCACTACATCCGCTCGCCGCTCGACACCGGCACCTCCTCGGGTGAATACTTCACCCTGAAGCCGGATGCGGAAATGGCGCTCGACCAGCGTGGCGACGATGCCGGCTCGCTGGTCATCGAAACCGCCGTTCTGGAGGAAGACGTCGATATCCTCGGCCGCGCGGTCGTTGCTGTCGAAGTCGCCTGTGATGCGGATTGGGCCAATCTCTGCGCCCGTCTGGTCGACGTGCATCCCGATGGCACCGCCACGCGTGTCGCCTTCGGCGTGCTTAACCTTTCCCATCGCGATGGCGACGAGAACCCGAAGGCGATGCCGAAGGGCGAGAAGGTTGCAATCCGGCTCGTGCTGGATGCCTGCGGCTACCGCTTCCGCAAGGGCCATCGTATCCGGCTCTCGATCTCGACCGCCTATTGGCCGATGATCCTGCCGGCACCCACCGATCCCGGCGTCACGCTCGATCTGGCGACGCTCGGCCTTGCCCTGCCCAAGCTCGGCGATCACGAAAAGATCACCGTCAAGGAGCCGGACAATCCCGATCCGCTGCCGAAATATATCGAGCATGCAAAAGGCGCGACGCGCCGTTCGGTCAATCGCGACCTGACCGCGAACCGCACGGAATACCGCATCTTTGAAGACACCGGCCTTTCCGAACGTCCCGGCACGGGTCTCTCGACCCGGCAGGTACGGGAAGAGCTATGGACGATCAGCCCCAGTGATCCGCTGTCGATGACCGGCCAGTCCACATGGATCTGCGACATGCAGCGCGAAGGCTGGTCGGTGCGCACAGTCTCGACCGCAAAACTCTCCTGCACTGCAACAGAATGGGTCACCAGCGCCGAACTCACCGCCTACGAGGGTGAGGCCCAGGTTTTCCACAAGACCTTCGAAAAGCGCATTCCTCGCGATTTCATGTAAATCGCGGGAAGCCCGTGGCAGCAGCCCCACTGCCACGGGCAACTCCTCATCGACTACCGGCGAAATGGCTGACTGCGGTTACCAGCGCCCGAAAACCGGCAGCGGCGCCTTCGCTCATATGCCGGGCGCGCAGCCAGGCATGCACCATCTGCGGCTCATCGCGATACCAGACTTCAATGCCGGCCTCAGCCAGGCGCGCGGCAAAGAGTGCGCCGTCATCGCGCAACGGATCGAAATGCGCCGTGGTGATATAGGCGGGCGGCAGGCCCCTGATATCCTCGATGCGCAAGGCATGCGCGACCGGGCTTTCGGCAGGCGCTTTCAGTACATCGCGATAATAGCGCACATCCGCCGTCGTCAGGCCGGGCGCTTCGGCCATCTCCTCATAGGAGCCGGTTTCGAGATCGCCGCCAAGCGCCGGATAGATCAACACTTGCGCCACGACGCCCTTCAGGCCGTCGCGATGCGCCCGCACCGCAAGGCCGGCCGCCAGATTGCCGCCGGCACTGTCGCCGATCAGCACGACGTCATGGTTCTCGGCCAAAAGGGATTTCAAGACGGCATAACAATCATCCGTCTGCGCCGGCCAGACATGCTCCGGCGCGAGACGGTAATCCACCGCCGTCAGTTCCGCGCCGACGCCGGCGGCAATTTCTGCGCAGATCGCATCATGGCTTTCCAGCGAACCGACGACGAAACCGCCGCCGTGAAGGTAGAGCAATTGGCGCGCCGTGCGTAGCGTCGGCGGCCGGTATCGGCGGATCGGAACCGCACCGACATGTCCATCCGTCTTGACAAGCCCGACCGGCAGTTCCGGCGAGAAGGCGGCGCACAGCGCATCGTACCAGCCACGCTGCTGCTCGATGGTGCCGTTGACCGCATCGGCCGGATAGAAGGCATCGCAGCGCGCGAGAAAGGCCAGAATGCCAGGCTCCACCGGCATCGGCCGGCCTGCGGCTTGCGTTTGTTCCTCGCCCATATGCATTCTCCCATTGTTTCGAGTGTGGGCGAAGGTGGCAGGCATGCGGAAGAATTTCAATAAAAAACAACGCCATACGGCATCGTCATGAATCGAATTCTACAGGTGTTGAATCAGTATCTCATTCAGAAGGCCGGATGAGGCAAACGGGCGTTATGCAATACTGTCGCGCCCTCGCCCCGTTTGCCATCTGGCTGAATCAATCCGTCAGCCAAAGCTGACAAAGCACGGTATCGATTCATCAATCGCGTCTGAAACATCGCGTGAGATAACGTTTCCATCGCCGGATGACAGACGTACATCAGCCGGTTATATCTGCTCTGCGTATCGCGTTGCGAGGGAGGACAAGCATCGATGACCGACGACAAAAACACAGCCAGCCTGCCCGGCAAATGGAGCGACCGCCCCTATCACCGCCGCTGGCTCTGGCAACAGGCGGACGGTCTGTTCGATTTCTTCCAGCATCGCGCCGTCAATCCGCGCGGCGGCTTCAACGATCTCGACCGCACCGGCAAGCCGCTGAATGCGACGGGCCAGGTGCGCGGCATCCATTCCACCGCCCGCATGGTGCATTGTTTCTCGGTCGCCAGTCTGCTCGGCCGCCCCGGCGCCGACGATATCGTCGATCACGGCATGACCTATCTCTGGAACCGCCATCGCGACACCACCCATGGCGGCTATGTCTGGTCGCTGAACGATGACGGGCCGGTCGATAGCTCCAAGCAGGGTTATGGCCATGCCTTCGTGCTGCTGGCCGCCTCCTCGGCAAAGGTCGCCGGCCATCCGCTGGCCGAGCGCATGCTCGCAGACGTCACCGAGATCCTCGAAACCAGGTTCTGGGAAGCCAGGCACGGCGCTATCGCCGAGGAGTTCAACGCCGATTGGAGCGAGATCGACGGCGGCGCCTATCGCGGCCAGAACTCCAACATGCATCTCACCGAAGCGTTGATGGCCGCTTACGAGGCGACCGGCGAGCGCGCCTATCTCGATAAGGCCGAAAGCATCGCCGATCTCGTCATCCGCCGTTCGGCCGGCTCTGTCGGCTGGCGCGTCGCCGAGCATTTTTCGCGCGACTGGGCACTCGACAAGGAGTATCGCGGCAACGAAATGTTCCGCCCCTCCGGCACCACGCCCGGCCACTGGCTGGAATGGGCGCGCCTCGTGCTGCAACTCTGGTCGCTGGGCGGCAAACGCCATGCCTGGATGCCGGACGCCGCCGAAGGCCTTTTTTCTCAGTCCATGGCGCTCGGCTGGGATGAGGACAAGGGCGGTTTCTTCTACACGCTCGACTGGAACGATGCGCCCGCCAAGCGCAGCAAATTATGGTGGCCGGTCAGCGAAGGCGCAGGCGCCGCCCATTTCCTCAACCAGCATCGCCCGAGCGATTTTCACGAAGGCAGCTACCGCAAGATCTGGAATATCGTCGCCAATGCCTTCCTCGATCCAGAGCATGGCGGCTGGCACGAGGAACTGACCGAAGACCTGAAACCGGCCAACACGCTGTTCCCCGGCAAGGGCGATATCTATCACGCGCTGCAGGCCTGCCTCATCCCGCTCTACCCGGCCGATGGCAGCCTGACGAAGATGATCGCCGAAAACGGCGGTCGCCCTTGAGCAAAATTGGCGCCGGTCGGCAGGACCGGCGCCCACATTTTTATTCCGCGCCGAGCTTCAGCTTGTCATGGTTGGCGTCCAGCATGGCGCACAGCGCCTCGACCACCAGATTGTGGTCCTCGCGCTGCGGCAGGCCGGAAACGGTCACCGCGCCGATGCAGCCGGTGTCCTTGACGAAAATCGGATAGGAACCGCCATGCGGCGCGAAATCGGCTTCAGAAAGGCCGTTGTCCGAAACCACCTTGCCCGCCTTCTTCAACATCAAGCCACAGGCATAGGAACTGCGGAAATAACGCAGGGTCATGTTGCGCTTGCGGCGAATCCAGTTGGCATTGTCAGGGGTCGAGCCCGGAAGCGCGGCATAGAAAGCCGGCATGGAATGCAGCGTCACGTCGATGGCGACGCCGAGCTCGCGCTCGGTCGCCATTTTCGCCAGACGCTTGCCGAGCGCATAGGCGGTCTTGAGGTCGAAGGCGTCGAAGCGAAGCGCCGCCTCCTGCTTTTCGATGTCGTTCAGATCCTGTTCGATGGTCATGTCGTCCTCCGGTTTTCGGCGCATTCATTCCGCAAGGCACGACAGATGTAAAGCGCCCGCGTCAGCTTGCCGGCGAAGCGTAATGCGGAATGTCGATCGTCGTCGTCAGCGGCTGGTGATGCGACGACGAAAGGAGCTGGTAGCCGGCAACGGATCCGAGAATGGCGAGCCAGACGGCAACGGCCTGCGGAGTGATCGGAAAATTGCGAAAGCGACGCTTTGGTTTCGTGGACATGGGCTTTTCAACAGGCTTTTGCGGACGGAACGAACCTCACTCGAAATGGGTAGGGCTGCTTGTCTTGCAAAGGGTCAATTTGGAAAATTTCAAACGCCAATGGATCGATTTGCGCATCGCGACGTTCAACCCCTGTCAAATCAAAAGGAGGATTAGACATGATCAACGCTTCCCAGATCAAGGAACATGCCGAAGTCATCGGCGCCGATGGCGTGCATGTCGGCACGGTTGACGGCGTCGAAGGCAACCGCATCAAGCTGACGAAGACGGACAACGGCAAGGCCGGGCATCAGGGTCACCACCATTTCATTCCTCTGGATATGGTTTCCGACGTCGATAGCGGCCGCGTCCGTCTTTCGAAAAACGGCAAGGACGCCATCAATATGGCCCAGGAAGAAAACGGCCGCATGAACTAACGAAGGCATAAGATAATGCCTTGAAACCCGCCGTATCCACGGCGGGTTTTTCTTATGTTTAAAATCCCGAAAACGAAAACGCCCCGAATCGAACGATCGATCCGAGGCGCTGGCCTGAAACCGCAAACCGTTGAAAAATCACATCTCCGGGCAGCCGGGACGGTTTGCGAAAGTCATACGCTCCATGCCATCGTCGGTGCGGCCTTCGACCACGATGCGACGGTCGTTCATGCGCGCGATGCGCGGGCGGCGAAGACCGGCGTCTCGTGCCTCGTCGAGAGCCTGGTCCGGATCGCAGCCGGCGCGGAAATCCTCCCGCTCCTGCTCGCGCAGGCGCCGGCGGCGCTCTTCTTCGCGGCGGTCACGGATGATCGGGCGGACGCCATCCGGGCCGATCTGCAATTCCATATCCTGCGCCCGGACAGGCGTGACGGATGGCACGAAGGTTCCCACGGTCACGATGGCGGCCAGAAAACAGGAGGAAACGAGTCTCAGCATTTCACTTCTCCGAAAAAGCCGGGCAAATGGGCCGGCGACAACCCGAATACATCTGCGGGAAAACGGAGCAACACGAAAATGGTTCCGATTCCATGCGCGGACGAAGCAGTCGGCGGGAACATAAGACCGCCATGAACGTTCGGCAAGAATCAAACGAGGAGGAACCCATGCAACCCCATTTCACGCCGGAAACCACCGGCATACGATGGCTCGTGCCTGTCGATGTGACCGTGCCCGAATGCGGCCACCGCGTCTTTCATGGGCCCAGCGAAGCGCTGTGCTACCTCATCCATGAATGCCACAGCGCCAGCGGCCTGACCTATGAGGCGGCCAAGAATGCCTGCATCGACGCATTGCGGCATACGCGCTGCGCCGAAGATGCTAGAGAAGCCTTTCTGGATGCGCTGGCCGGCGATCATCCGCCGACACTGCGCCATTGACCCACGCGACGGCATGGCGCATTCCGCCTTTCGATCGAAACCGGAGCGCGCCATGCCATCGACAACCATCACCATCGACACACGAGGCCAGGGGCTTTACGAGTTCACCGGGGCGATCGACGATTTCGTCACTGCAAGCGGCGTCGATGAAGGCCTGCTTACGGTGTTCGTCCGTCACACATCTTGCTCGCTGATCATCCAGGAAAATGCCGATCCGGACGTGCGCCGCGATCTGCAGGAGTTCTTCGCGCGCCTCGTTCCGCCCTCCTCCTCGCCGACCATGAACTGGATCCGTCATACCGATGAAGGGCCGGACGACATGCCGGCCCATATCAAGGCGGCGCTGACGCAGGTCTCGATCGGTATTCCCGTCATCGCCGGCCGTCCGGCGCTCGGGACATGGCAGGGGATCTACCTGTTCGAACATCGCGATCGTCCGCATCGGCGCAATCTCGTGCTGCATCTGTCCGCATAGGGTCGAACATAAACGCCGGATGAATGGAAGGTTCCGGCAGCATTCAGTTTCACGCGGCTAATGTCGCACCATCGGCAGCCGGGAATTGGTCGGGCCGCCGTAAACGGGTGACGATGATGACGACACGACAGCGAATTGCCGGCTCGCTTCTCCTCATTTTAGGATTGGGCGCCATGACGGCGCCTGTGGCTGCCGGCGAAGCAATGCTGGGCCGCGAGCGCGATGTGGCCGTGGTTTATCCCGATGCCCCGCGAAACGACCGTCACCGTGGATGGCGCGGAACGCGCGGCTGCGCCCCGGTCAACGCCATGGGCCAAGCCGCCGAGGAAGGCATGAGCCGGCCGACGATCGCCGATTTCAATCAACGCAGCGTCGTCGTGGAAGGCCATGGACGCTTCGGTTGGGGCCGCATGGTGTTCGCCAACACGCCGGGCTGCCCGTTAGTTCTTCATTAGCCATACCTGGCATATGTGCCAGATTTCGCCATGAACCCCCACTAGGCCGGAATCGTTATCACGCGATTCCCTTTCAAGGAGACCTTTGATGATCAAGTTTGCCAAGAACGCCGCTATCGCCGCACTGCTCGCCGTAACCGCCCTGCCGGTGACAGCAAGCTTCGCTTCAGCCGACGATTTCGACGGCTATTACGATGGCCCGCGCGTCCAGCACGTACAGGACAATTATTGGGGTGGTTCGCGTCGCGGCTGCAACCCGCGCATGGCCGAAGACATCGCCCGTGACTACGGCATGCGCCGCGCCCGCGTCTCCGACGTTACCCCGCGCCGGGTCATCGTCGAAGGCCGCAACCGCGGAGGCTGGGACCGCATGGTATTCGCCAATGTGCGCGGTTGCCCGCTGCTCCGTCGCTGATCGTTCGGCACGATCGTGAAATGAACAGCCCTCGCAGCCTGCGCTGCGGGGGCTTTTCTTTGGCGATTTATTCCCGGATGCAAAAAAGCCCCGCAAGCGATTGCGGGGCTTTCGTCGAAGACGCCAGATTATTGATCGATGGCGAAGACGATGCTGACATTGGCCGTATAATTGGTCTCCCCTTGCGCGATCGGAACCGGGGCATCGGCCGATTCCTTCGCCATGGCCATGCGATACATCGGCTGCGGGATCGGGCGGCCGCCGCTTTCGGAAATCTCGATGATCCGGCCAAGTTTGACGCCGGCGGCTTCGGTGAGCAGCTTCGCCTTGGCGACCGCATCCGCGACAGCCGCCTTGCGCGCATCGTTCAGTACCGCATCCGTCTTGTCGTTGGTAAAATTGATATCGCCGCCCTGGTTGACGCCGAGGGTTACCGACTGGTCTAGCAGCGTGCCGAGCTTGGCAAGGTCGCGCAACCGCACGCTCAGCGTATTCGTCGCCTGATAGCCGACGATCTTGGGCGCCTGCGGCGTTTCATTTCCGGTGGGATAGACATATTGCGGCGAGATATTGAAGCCGGAGGTCTGCAGGTCGCGGTCGGCGATGCCTTCCTTCTTCATGGCGTCGAGAACGGCAGCCATCGCCTTGTTGTTGTCGTCGAGCGCCTGGCGCGCCGTTTCCGCCTGGCGCATGACGCTGAGCGTAATGACCGCCATGTCTGGCTTGACGGCGGCGTTGCCCTCGCCTGAGACGGTGATGCGAGATTCCCTCGGTTCGGCTGCCTGCGCCAGAACAGGTTGGCCGGCGACCGCCAGAATTGCAAGGCTGATGCAGGCTGCCGCCATATCGGCTTTTCGGATCAGGCGCATACGTTCTCCTATTGCGTGAATGTCGAGCATATTTCTTGTCCGGCGATTGTGAAGCTATTGCGGCAACCACTTGAGAATGTGCGGGAATTAGGCTAGAGCCAATTTCGCGTCGGGATACCATTGCCCCGCCACCACCGGAACGCTCCGGCCGGGCCTGTAGCTCAATGGTTAGAGCCGGCGGCTCATAACCGCTTGGTTGGGGGTT
>CAMFHE010000073.1 GCA_945952045.1 uncultured Rhizobium sp. | reverse complement strand
AGCTCGTCTGCATGTTGATGCAGATCAGCACGCCGAACCAGATCAGGTCGATGCCGAGTGACTGGGCCACCGGCGCCAGCATCGGGATGACGATGAAGGCGATCTCGAAGAAATCGAGGAAGAAGGCGAGCACGAAGATGAAAATGTTGACGAAGATCAGGAAGCCGACCGGTCCGCCCGGCAGCCCCGTCAGCAGATGCTCGATCCACAGCGAACCGTCCATACCCTGGAAGACGAGGGAAAAGCAGGTGGAGCCGATGAGGATGAACACCACCATCGACGTGATGTGCATGGTCGAGGTCATGCCCTGGCGGATCAGCGGCCAGGTGAGGCGGCGATGCAGGGCGGCAAGCGCCATCGCCCCGACGACGCCCAGCGCGCCGGCTTCCGTCGGCGTCGCCAGCCCCATGAAGATGGTTCCGAGCACAAGGAAGATCAGCACGACCGACGGGATCATGCCGGCCAGCACCTTGAACAAGAGCTTGCCGTCGAGCTTGCCGCGCACTTCGAGCGGCAGCGGCGGCATGTCGTTGGGCCGCACCACCGACAGGACCATGATGAACAGGATGAAGATCGCCACCTGCAGGATCGACGGGCCGATAGCGCCGAGATACATGTCGCCGACGGAGCGGCCGAGCTGGTCGGCGAGCACCACCAAGACCAGCGAGGGAGGGATGAGCTGGGTGATCGTGCCCGATGCCGCGATCACGCCGGTTGCCAGCCGCTTATTGTAGCCGTAGCGCAGCATGATCGGCAGCGAGATGACGCCCATGGTGATGACGGAGGCGGCGACCGTGCCGGTGATCGCGCCGAGGATGGCGCCGACGATAATGACGGCATAGGCGAGGCCGCCAGGGATCGCCCCGAACAGCTTGCCCGTGCCTTCAAGCAGGTCCTCCGCCAGCCCACAGCGCTCCAGGATGGCGCCCATGAAGGTGAAGAAGGGAATGGCGAGCAGCAGGTCGTTGGAGATGATGCCGAAGAAGCGATGCGGCAGCGCCAGCAGAAAGACCGGATCGAAATGCCCGGTGAAAATGCCGATGATGCCGAAGAAGAGGCCGACCGCGGCCAGCGAAAAGGCCACCGGAAATCCATAGAGCATGAAAACGATCAGCCCCAGGAACATCAGCGGCGGCATGATACCGTAACTGAACAAAAGCGTAATCCTCCCGATCCGCCAATCCTAAAGTGCGTCGCGATCTTTCAGACCCGCTCTTTGCGCTTTAGGTCTTTGATTTCGCATGTTATTCTCGCAAAACCGCTGCGCGCTTTTGCGCGACATTCTCTATTGCAGAGGTTTTTCGTATTTGGTGTCGAGATCGATGCGCCCGGACAGCGCCGCGATCCGCTTGATCAATTCCGAAAGTCCCTGCAGCGCCAGCAGCGCGAAACCCGCCACCAGCACCAGCTTGACCGGCCAGCGGATGAGGCCGCCGGCATTGGAGGACATTTCGCCCTGCATGAAGGAGGTGTGGAAAACCGGCCAGCACAGCCAGGCGAGATAGGCGCAGGCCGGCAGCAGGAAAAACACGATGCCGATGATATCCACCCACAGGCGGGCGCGGGCCGAAATCGCGCCGTAGACGAGATCGACGCGCACATGTTCGTTCATGCGCAGCGTGTGCGAAGCCCCCATCATCACGATGAAGGCGAAGAGATACCACTGGATCTCCAGCCAGGCATTGGAACTGTAGCTGAAGACATAGCGGATCGATGCGTTCGCCGCGCTGATCAGGCAGCAGATCAGAACCGCGTAATCGCATAGCGTGCCGATGGCTTTGCTGAAGGCGTCTATCCCGCCACTGAATCGAAGCAGTGCCGTCACCTTGTCCTCCTTCCCCTTTATCGCGGCCGGCTGACAAGACCGGTCGCCTTTGTCGTCGGGAACGGGGAGATTATGCGGACGTCGCAGCGTCCCTTCTCCCTTCATTCTCCCTTCAATGCATAAAGCAAAACAGAGGTTGCGCAACACGCCTTTCGTCGATGGCGAAGGGAACCGGGAGGCCATGATCCGCGTTTACGAAGCATCTTCCTGATCGAACGCGAAGGGGTTTCACATGCAAGATGCACAGGTCGGCTGGATTGCAGCGATCATCATCGGCGGCATTGCCGGCTGGTTGGCCGAGAGGGTCATGCACAGCAATATGGGCGTGCTGATGAACATTCTGCTCGGCATCGTCGGCGCCATCGTCGCCAACGCGCTTTTGTCGGTTTTCGGCATCGTGCTGGGCGGCTGGCTCGGCTATCTGATCGCCGGCTTCATCGGCGCCTGCATCCTCATCGCGATCGGCCGGGCCTTTAGACGATAGGCTCTTTGCATCGTATTCCCTCATCTTTGAAAAGCGCAACCGGACTTCCCCGATTGCGCTTTTCCTTTGCATTGTGTAGGGCTTGGTGCACGAGAAGCCATGCGCATGCGCAGGGCGATTCCGGACATATTCTGGCGGCGAGGCCGAGGGGGCGCGCCGCCCCGCAAGGAGATCGTACACGATGAGCGAGCATCATACCGGACCGGTCGAAACCGGCGCGCCGATGAACTATCCGGAACACGAAAAGACCTATGATCTTTTCATCCATGGCGCCAAATACGGCACCATGCTTCTGGTCGTGTTGATGATCGCCATGGCCGCCGGCTTCTTTGCCGCTGCCGGCTTCTTCGGCGGTCTCGTTCTGTTCATCGTCCTGGCGGTCGCCGGCTTCATTCTGCTGAAGTAAGCGCCGTTTCCATCGATTTTTGAAAAGGCCATGGCGGGCGACCGCCATGGCCTTTTTGCTGTCGCCAAACATAAAAACCGCTGCCGTGGAACCCATGGCAGCGGTTTTCGATCTGGTTTCGTTATCCGAAAATCAGCTGGCGTTGCCGCGGGTGCGGGCGAGGCCGTCCTTGGCAGGCGTATATTTCGGATCGAGTTTCAGCGCATGCGAATAGGACTTGGTGGCGCGCGCCATGTCGCCGCGACGCTCGTAGACCAGCGCCTGATTGGCCCAGGATTCGGCATTGTTGCCGTTGAGCTCGATGGCGTGGTTGAAATCGGCAAAAGCGTTGTCGTCGTCGTTCAGCGCGATATAGGAAACGCCGCGACCGTTATAGGGCTCGGGCGAATTCGGCGACAGCGAGATCGCCTTGGCGAAGTCTTCGATCGCCTTGGCGTGGTCGCCGCGCTTTTGATAGATCAGCGCGCGGTTGTGATAGGCGCGGCCGTCGGTCGTGTCGAGCTGGATGGCGCGGTTGAAATCGTTGAAAGCCTCGTCGATGCGGCCTGCCTGGCGGTAGAGGTTGCCACGACCGATATAGGCGACGTCGTATTTCGGGTTGATCTGCAGCGCCATGTTGTAATCGGCCGCCGCTTCGGCCTGCTTGCCCATGTTGCGATAGACGAGCGCGCGGTTGGCATAGGCCTGGTAGAACTTCGGGTTCATCTGCAGGGCGCGATTGAAATCGTCGAGCGCCCGCGAGAACTGGCCGGCGCGACCGTAGGCCGAGCCACGGACGTTGTAGCCTTCCGGATCCGACGGGTTGCTGTTGATGACCGAAGATAGCGAGGCGATGTTCTGTTCGGAGCCTTGTTCCCGCTCGACCTTGATCATGTCGTCCGTCGAGGCCGTCTGGCAGCCGGAAAGCGCCATGGCGGCAGCGAGCGTCATGGCCGCTGCGGGAAGCAGCCGGCTGAAGCGCGGGCGAACGAAAGACAGGGAAAGGGTGCCGGCGGTCGGAAGAGAAGCAGATTTGGTGGTCATGTCAGCCCATCGTCAGGCTCGCGTCACAGGCGGCTCGGTTGCCGTCTCGTCCTCCGCGCGAGGGGAATCAAAAAAGCGGAGGCGACCCCAGCCGCCCCCGCCAATCGTGCGGTTTGATTACGTCGAAATGACGACCGATCAACGGGCAGACGGGCGGCCGCTGCTGATCAGGCCTTCGCGCTGGGCGCGCTTACGGGCCAGCTTGCGAACGCGGCGAACGGCTTCGGCCTTTTCACGGGCGCGCTTCTGGGAGGGCTTCTCGTAGTAGTCACGCATCTTCATTTCGCGGAAAATGCCTTCGCGCTGCATTTTCTTTTTCAGAGCGCGGAGCGCCTGATCGACGTTGTTATCGCGGACAAGTACCTGCACGTGAAATCCCGTTCCTTTGGTTTGGTAGAGCCACTGCCCGGCGTGACGCTCGGGGCGAAGGCAATAAACATAACGTTCGCACAAGCCGGAGCCGCGCGATTGGTTGAGCGGATTACCAGATCGGTCGGGCAAAGTCCAGACGTCCGCGGTGTCGCTGTCGATAAAAAGCCGGAACGCGTCTTTTTGCGCCATTCGTGTCGAAAGCCTGGGGCTATGCGTCGCAAAACAGCCGTTGTGTTGTCCGCAGATTTGCGATTTCTTGGCCATCATTTTATCGAACGGCCTGATCTACAGGAGTTGAGACGCCAATGCGCAAATATTCGGTTTTTGCCGTCGTCCGCGAAGCGATGCGCGGACACAAGGGCTGGGAGGCGCAGTGGGCTTCGCCCGAACCGCGCAAGGAATACGATGTCATCATCATTGGCGGTGGTGGCCATGGCCTGGGTGCGGCCTATTATCTGGCCAAGGAGCATGGCATCACCAATGTCGCGGTTCTGGAAAAGGGCTGGATCGGCGGCGGTAACACCGGCCGCAACACCACCATCATCCGTTCGAACTATCTCTATGAAGAGAGCATGGACATTTATGAACATGCGCTCAAGCTGTGGGAAGGTCTGAGCCAGGATCTGAACTACAACGTCATGTATTCGCCGCGCGGCGTGATGATGCTGTCGCATTCGGTCCACGACCAGCAGTCGTTCAAGCGCCACGTCAACGCCAACCGTCTCTACGGCATCGACAATGAGTGGCTGACGCCCGAGCAGGCCAAGGCCTATTGCCCGCCGCTCGACATCTCCAAGTCGGCGCGTTACCCGATCAACGGCGCCGCCCTGCAGCGGCGCGGCGGCACCGCCCGTCACGATGCGGTTGCCTGGGGTTATGCCCGCGGCGCCTCCGATCGCGGCGTCCATATCATCCAGAATTGCGAAGTCACCGGCATTCGCCGTGGCCCGGATGGCGCCGTCATCGGCGTCGATACCAATCGCGGTTTCATCGGCACGAAGAAGATCGGCGTTTCCGCCGCCGGCCACACCTCCGTCATCATGAACATGGCGGATGTTCGCGTGCCGTTGCAATCCAGCCCGCTGCAGGCGCTGGTGTCCGAGCCGCTGAAGCCGATCTTCCCCTGCGTGGTCATGTCCAACACCGTGCATGCCTATATCTCGCAGTCGGACAAGGGCGAGCTGGTCATCGGTGCCGGCACCGACCAGTACAACTCCTATTCCCAGACCGGCGGCATCCAGATCATCACCCATACGCTGGACGCCATCTGCGAGCTGTTCCCGATGTTCCGCCGCGTCAAGATGATGCGTCAGTGGGGCGGCATCGTCGACAACACGCCCGACCGTTCGGCCATCCAGGGCGTGACGCCGGTGAAAAACCTGTTCGTCAATTGCGGCTGGGGCACCGGCGGCTTCAAGGCGACGCCCGGCTCGGCGCATCTGTTCGCGCATCTGATCGCGCGTGGCGAGCCGCATCGTCTGGCTTCCGGCCTGACGCTGGACCGCTTCCGCACCGGACGCCTGATCGACGAAGCCGCCGCCGCGGCCGTCGCGCACTGAGGGATTTCGACATGCTGCTCATCAACTGCCCCTATTGCGGGGAAGACCGCTCCGAGCTGGAGTTCCGCGGCGCCGGCGATGCCCATATCGCGCGCCCGACCAACATGGCCGACATTTCCGACGAGGAATTCGAGGCCTTCTTCTTCCTTCGCGACAACCCGAAGGGAATCATCTACGAGCGCTGGCGCCATATCCATGGCTGCGGCCGCTTCTTCAATGCGGTTCGCGACACGATCAGCGACCGGTTCATCAAGACCTACAAGGCAGGCGAGCCGAAGCCGGACATCCATGCCGCGCCGGCCACCGACGCCAAGGTCGAGACCTACGAGGCCCTGGAAGGAGACGCCCGATGAGCGGCGCCAATCGTATCACGGGCAAAGGCCGGCTGACGCCTGCCCGCACCGTCCGTTTCACCTTTGACGGCAAGAGCTACACCGCGCTCCAGGGCGATACCGTCGCCTCGGCGCTGCTGGCGCATGGCGTGCATCTGCTCGGCCGCTCGTTCAAGTATCACCGCCCGCGCGGCATCCTGTCGGCCGGCCCGGAAGAGCCGAACGCGCTGCTCGACATCTCCCGCGACTCCGCCCGTCGCCAGCCGAACGTGCGCGCCAGCGTCCAGGAAGTCTTCGACGGCATGAAGGCCGAATCGCAGAACCGCTGGCCGTCTCTCTCCTTCGACATCGGCGGCATCAACAATATGATGTCTCCGTTCTTCGCCGCCGGTTTCTACTACAAGACCTTCATGTGGCCGAAGAAGGCCTGGCATTCGCTCTATGAGCCCTTTATCCGCCGCGCCGCCGGTCTGGGCGTCGCGCCGACCGAAGCCGATCCGGATCACTATGCCGGCCGTTACGCCCATTGCGACGTGCTGGTCGTCGGCGCCGGCGTTTCCGGTCTTTCCGCAGCGCTGGCCGCTGCCGAAACCGGCGCTCAGGTCATTCTGGTCGACGAACAGCCGGAAGCGGGCGGCGCGCTGCATTTCGATGCCGGCGTCACCATCGACGGCCAGCCGGGTTACGACTGGGCGCAGGCAACCGTCGCCAAGCTGAAGGCCATGGACAATGTGACCGTGCTCAGCCGCACCACCGCCTTCGGTTATTACAACCACAATTTCGTGGCGCTGGTGGAGCGGGTCACCGACCATCTGGCAAGCCCGGACCGTCATGCCGCCCGCGAGCGCATGTGGCAGGTGCGCGCCAAACGCGTCATCGTTGCCGCCGGCGCCATCGAGCGCCACATGGTGTTCGCCAACAACGACCGCCCCGGCATCATGCTGGCCTCGGCCGCCCGCACCTTCATCAACCATTTCGGCGTTGCCGTCGGTTCGAAGATCGGTGTCTACACGGCTCATGACTCGGCTTACGAAGCCGCATTCGACCTGCGCCGCGCCGGCGTTTCGATCGCGGCCATCGTCGATACCCGCGACAATCCGGGTTCGGCGGTTCTGGCGGAAGCCCGCTCGCTCGGCATCGACGTGCTGACCGGCCATGCGGTGACCGACACCGCCGGCAAGCTGCGCGTTTCGGCCATGCATGTCACCCGCAACGGTGGCGGCGCGGTGCGCAAGATCCCGGTCGATGCGCTGATCGTTTCCTCCGGCTGGACGCCGTCCGTGCATCTGTTCTCGCAGTCGCGCGGCAAGCTGCAATTCGATGCGGCGACCCAGCGCTTCCTGCCCGGCACCTATGCCCAGGACATGATCTGCGTCGGCGCCTGCAACGGCACCGACGACCTGCAGGCAGCCATCGACGAAGCGGTTTCGGCCGGTGTGGCGATGGCGCGCGCAGCCGGTATCGACGGGGCTGCCCCGGTCGCACCGCGCGGCGAAGCCCGTTTCACCTGGACCGGCGGCATGCTGGGCGCGGGCGAAGGCGCAGGCGCTGATACGACTGTCAAGGCGTTCATCGACTTCCAGCATGACGTCTGTGCCAAGGACATCCGTCTGGCGGTGCGCGAAGGCATGCATTCCATCGAGCATATCAAGCGCTTCACCACCAACGGCATGGCCTCCGACCAGGGCAAGCTGTCGAACATGCACGGTCTGGCGATCGCCGCCGAAGCGCTCGACCGGCCGATCCCGCAGGTTGGTCTCACCACCTTCCGCCAGCCTTACACGCCGGTGACCTTCGGCACGCTGATCAGCCATTCGCGCGGTGAATTGTTCGAGCCCGCCCGCAAGACGCCGATGCATGCCTGGGAAGAGGCGCATGGCGCCGAATTCGAGGATGTCGGCAACTGGAAGCGCGCCTGGTATTATCCGCGCTCCGGCGAGACCATGCATGAAGCGGTCAACCGCGAATGCAAGACGGTTCGTTCCGTCGCCGGTCTGTTCGATGCCTCGACGCTCGGCAAGATCGAGGTGGTCGGTCCGGATGCGGCCGCCTTCCTCAACCTGATGTACACCAATGCCTGGGATACGCTGAAGCCCGGCCGTTGCCGCTACGGCATCATGACCCGCGAAGACGGCTTCGTCTATGACGACGGCGTTGTCGGGCGCATGGCGGAGGATCGTTTCCATGTGACCACCACGACCGGCGGTGCGCCGCGCGTGCTGCAGCACATGGAAGACTATCTGCAGACCGAGTTCCCGCATCTCAACGTCTGGCTGACCTCGACGACCGAGCAATGGGCGGTTATCGCCGTTCAGGGTCCGAAGGCGCGCGAAATCCTCGCGCCGCTGGTCGAGGGCATCGACATATCGCCGGAATCCATGCCGCAT
This sequence comes from uncultured Rhizobium sp., assembly GCA_945952045.1. Lineage (GTDB taxonomy): Bacteria > Pseudomonadota > Alphaproteobacteria > Rhizobiales > Rhizobiaceae > Metarhizobium. The sequence goes on along the minus strand of CAMFHE010000073.1, from coordinate 12,376 downwards.
ATGAGCGTGGCCGAGGGCAAGATCTGCGGCGTGCCGACGCGTCTGTTCCGCATGTCGTTTACCGGCGACATGGGCTTCGAAGTCAACGTGCCCGCCGATTACGGTCAGGCTGTTTGGGAAGCCATCTGGGCGCGAGCCGAGCCGATGGGCGCCTGCGTCTACGGCACCGAGACCATGCACGTTCTGCGTGCTGAAAAGGGTTACATCATTGTCGGCCAGGATACGGACGGCACGGTGACCCCCGAAGACGCCGGCGTGGGTTGGGCGGTTTCCAAGAAGAAGACGGACTTCGTCGGTATTCGCGGCCTCAAGCGCCCCGATCTGTTGAAGGACGGTCGCAAGCAGCTCGTCGGTATCGTCACCAAGGATCCGCATGTGGTTCTGGAGGAGGGCGCGCAGGTCGTGGCCGATCCGAACCAGCCGAAGCCGATGACCATGCTCGGTCACGTCACGTCGTCCTACTGGTCGGAAAATTGCGGCCGCTCCATCGCCTTCGCGCTGATTGCCGGCGGTCGGGCGAAGATGGGGCAGACGCTTTATGTGCCGATGCCGGATCGCACCATCGCCGTCGAGGTGACGGATCTGGTGTTCTTTGACAAGGAAGGGGGCCGCATCAATGGCTGATCAGACCCAAGCGCTCCGTCGCGAGCCGCTCGCAAACGCCCATGGCGGCTCCGGCGCGGTGCGCCTGACCTCCGCCAAGCCCGCCAGCCGCATCTCGCTGCGCGCCAAGGCCGATGCCGTGGCGGCCCTGTCGTCGGCGCTCGGCCTCGAGCTTCCGACACGGCCAAGCACCTCGGCGATCGCCGGTGGCCGCATGGCCCTTTGGCTCGGTCCGGACGAATGGCTCGTCATCGACGAAAACGGCGCCGACCTGATGGCGATCACCGCAGCGTCCGGTGCCATGCATTCGGCGGCCGACGTCTCGCACCGCAATACGGCGATCATCGTCTCCGGCCCCGGTGCGGCTGTCGCGATCAACAGCGGTTGCCCGCAGGACCTGTCGTTGAAGGCCTGCCCGGTCGGCAAGGCGTCGCGCACCATCTTCGGCAAGGCTGAAATCGTGCTGCTGCGCATGTCGGAAGATACGTTCCGCGTCGAATGCTGGCGCTCCTTCGCGACCTTCGTCTTCGGCCTGCTGGCCGAAGGGGCGGAAGACGCGGCGCAGTAAAAGCAGAAGCGCTCTAAGATCAAAGCCCGCTTGTCACCTGACAGGCGGGCTTTTTGCTGGGCGAATGTTCAGGCGACGTCCGGCCGATCCTTGGGATCGAACTGGATGATCGTTACCCAGCGGGCGGTCAGCGCCGGCTTCTTCTCGTTTTCGATCTCGACCGTCACGTCATAGGTTATCATCAGCATGTTGGCGCCGCGAAAGCGGGCCTCGGCGAGGAAGAAACGGCCGCGCACGCGCGAGCCGACCTTGACCGGCGACACGAAACGCACGCTGTCGAAACCGTAATTGATGCCCATGGTCTGTTCGCGGATCTGCGGCGCGCCGTCGAAGCTGAGGGCCGAGAGCAGCGACAGCGTCAGAAAGCCATGAGCGATGGTGCCGCCGAAGGGCGTCTCGGCGGCGCGGACGGGATCGCAATGGATGAACTGATGATCGTCGGTGGCATCGGCGAAGCGATCGATGCGGGTCTGGTCGACCACGATCCAGTGGGAGACGCCGACTTCGGTGCCGACGATGCCGGCGATATCGGCAAGAGAGATTTCAGACGCCATTCAGAACCGATCCGTTTGGAATAGAAAATCAGGTTTCGATACAGAAGAGTACGGTGCGCGCATCCGAATCGACCGTTTCGACCGGCATTGCACCGGCAGGGGAGAGCAGGGACCAGCCGCGCTGCGACGGCGGAAGGCGGAAACGGCGGCCCTCATGCGCGCGGTTGAAGAGGATCGCCAGTCGTGTGTCGCGGCCGGTGTCTGTGTCGCGGGTGCGGATGACCATGGCGAGCGTTGCGCCGCGTTCATCTTCCCAATCCCCGACCGTCATCGGCTCGCCTTCGGTGGTCGCCCAAACGACATCGCCATCCGCGCCGGAGAAGAAAGCCTGGTCGGTCAAGCCGCTGAAGCGTTTGCGCAAGGCGGATAGAAAGGCTGTGTGGGCGATCAGCGTGTCGTCGAGACGCGACCAGTCGATCCAGGTGATGGCATTGTCCTGACAATAGGCATTGTTGTTGCCGCCCTGACTGCGGCCGCCTTCGTCACCCGCAGTCAGCATCACCGTGCCGCGCGCGGAAAAAAGTGTGCCGAGAAGAGCGGCGATATCGGCACGGCGGCGGGCCAGGATATCGCCCTGATCGGTTGCGCCTTCGATACCGTTGTTCCAGGAAAAATTCTCGCCATGCCCGTCGCGATTGTCTTCGCCATTGGCCTCGTTGTGCTTGTGCTCATAGGCGACGAGGTCGTGCAGCGTGAAACCGTCATGGGCGGCGATGAAGTTGACGCTGCGGGTTTGCCCCGCACTATCGCGCTGGAAAATATCGGAAGAACCAGCCAGTGCGGTTGCCAGTGCGCCGGTCATCCAGCCGTCGCCGCGCCAGTAGCGGCGCAACCCGTCGCGGGCGCGGTCGTTCCATTCGAGGAAGGTTTGCGGGAAATTGCCGAGCTGGTAGCCGCCGGGGCCAATATCCCAGGGCTCGGCGATCAGCACCCGGTCGGCCAGCACCTCGTCGGCATGGATGGCGGCCAGCGTCTCGCTGTCGCGGGAAAAACCGTCGGCCGTGCGGCCGAGGACCGGGGCGAGGTCGAAACGAAAACCGTCGACGCCGGCATGCAACACGAAATGGCGCAGGCTTTCGACGATCATCTGGCGGATATGCGGATGGTCGCAGGCGACCGTATTGCCGGTGCCGGTATCGTTGACGAGATGGCCAGGCTCGCTTCGGTGATGGCGATAGGCGGTTAGATTGTCGAGCCCGCGCAGCGACAGCGTCGCGCCGTGGCGGTCGCTTTCGCCGCTATGGTTGAAGACGAGGTCGAGAATGACGCCGATGCCCTCGGCGCGCAACGCCGCGACGGTCTCGGCAAGTTCGGCGACGCCGCCCGGGACGACGCGCGGATCGAGCGACATGAAGGCGACGGGATTGTAGCCCCAGCCATTGGTCAGGCCGAGCGGCGGCAGGTGGCGCTCGTCGATCCAGGCGGTGATCGGCATCAGTTCGACCGCATCGACGCCGAGGCGTTTCAGATGGGCGATGATGGCCGGATGGGCAAGTGCTGCGACCGTGCCGCGCTGCGCTTCCGGTACATCCGGGTGCAGCATGGTGAAGGGCCGCACCGCAACTTCGTAGATGAAGCCGCCCTGCTTGAAGAGCGGCGGTTGGCGCTTCACCGGCTTGTGGCGGCGGACGATGGCTTTGGGGACGAGATCGGCGGTTTCGGCGCCGAACTGGCTCAGCCTTGCATCATGGCGGAAGGGTCGGTCGAGTTCGGTGGCATAGGGATCGACCAGAAGCTTAGCCCGATCGAACCACAGGCCCTTGTCGGGATCGTAGACGCCATCGGCACGAAAGCCGTAGCGGGCGCCGGGCTTGAGGTCGTCGACGAACAGGCGGTGTATATCGCCGTCGCGCTCCATCGGCAGGCGCACCTCCGCCTGTCCATCGAACAGGCAAAGATCCACATGCGTGGCAAGCGGAGACCGGACGGCGAATTCGACGCCGCTGTCGAAAAGGATGGCACCGCCCTGACGCGAGAAACTATCTTCCATGCGGGGCCTCCCTGCCGGACCCGTCAGGTAATGACGCTCGGCGCGTCGCGGCCGGTGCGGGACTTGATATCGGCGATTTCTTCGGCAACCGCGATCAGGTCGGCCAGCGCCTCCTGCGTGTCCAGTCCATGGCGGCCGGGATCGGGCTCGTAGCGCTCGATATAGACGCGCAGTGTGGCGCCCGAGGTGCCGGTGCCCGACAGGCGGAAGACGACGCGCGAGCCGCCTTCGAACAGCACGCGGATGCCCTGGTTCATGCTGACCGACTTGTCGACCGGATCGTGATAAGCGAAGTCGTCAGCCGAGGCGACGGTGAGATCGCCGAACTTGGTGCCGGCCAGTGTCGGCAGCTTGGCGCGCAACGCCGTCACCAGACCGTTGGCGGCATCGGAATCGACGCCTTCATAGTCGTGGCGCGAATAATAGTTGCGGCCATAAGCGGCCCAGTGCTGGCGCACGATATCGGCGACGCTCTCGCCGCGCACGGCCAGAATGTTCAGCCACAGGAGCACGGCCCAGAGACCATCCTTTTCGCGCACATGGTTGGAGCCGGTGCCGGCACTCTCTTCGCCGCAAATCGTGGCAAGGCCGGCGTCGAGCAGATTGCCGAAGAATTTCCAGCCGGTCGGCGTCTCGTAGATGCCGATGCCGAGCTTCTCGGCGACGCGGTCGGCGGCGCCCGAGGTCGGCATCGAGCGGGCGATGCCGGCAATGCCGGCCGAATAGCCGGGCGCGAGATTGGCGTTGGCCGCCAGCATCGCCACGCTGTCGGAGGGCGTGACGAACATGTCCTTGCCGATGATCAGATTGCGGTCGCCGTCGCCGTCGGACGCCGCGCCGAAATCGGGCGCATCGTCGCCCATCATTTCGTCATAGAGTTCCTTGCAGTAGACAAGGTTCGGATCCGGGTGATGGCCGCCGAAATCCGGCAGTGGCAGGAAATTGCGCACCGAACCGTTGGGCGCGCCAAGCCGGTTTTCGAGGATTTCCTTGGCATAGGGGCCGGTGACCGCGCTCATCGCATCGAAGGCGATGCGGAAGCCGAGGCTGATCATGTTGCGGATGGCGCCGAAATCGAACAGCTCCTCCATCATCGCCGCGTAGTCCTCGACCGGATCGATCACCGAAATGATCATGCCGGCGACGGTCTGCTTGCCGATCGTGTCGAGATTGATATCGGCGAAATCGGCGATCTTGTAGGCGTCGATCGTCTTGGTGCGGGCATAGATGGCGTCGGTGATCTTTTCGGGAGCCGGGCCGCCATTGCCGATATTGTACTTGATGCCGAAATCTTCGGTCGGGCCGCCGGGATTATGGCTGGCCGAAAGGATGATGCCGCCGAAGGCCTTGTACTTGCGGATGATATGGGAGGCTGCGGGCGTCGACAGGATGCCGCCCTTGCCGACCATCACCTTGCCGAAGCCGTTGGCGGCGGCCATCTTGATGGCCTTCTGGATGACTTCGCGGTTGTAATAACGGCCGTCTCCGCCGATCACGAGGCACTTGCCCTGATACCCTTCCAGCGAATCGAAGATCGACTGGATGAAGTTCTCGGCATAGTTTTCCTGCTGGAACACCGGAACCTTCTTGCGCAGGCCGGAGGTTCCCGGTTTCTGGTCGGCATAGGGTTTGGTGGGAACAGTCTTGTTCATGTGGCTAAATGCCTTTCGAGACGAGGCGGGCGTAAAGCGCGGCGTAGGTTTCGGCGCTCTTTTCCCATGAGACGTCGGATTTCATGCCCTGCTTTTGCATTTGCGTCCAGAGTTTTTGATTTTCATACAAGCGGAACGTCCGCCGCAAGGCAAGGCGCAGACCGGAGATGTCGACGGGCGAAAACTGCACCCCGGTCGCCACCTTGGCGTTCAGCGCCGCTTCGTTGGCGTCGATGATGGTATCGGCCAGGCCGCCGGTATGGCCGACCACGGGAATGCAACCATAGCGCAACGCATAAAGCTGGGTCAGGCCGCAGGGCTCGAAGCGCGAGGGGATGAGGATCGCATCGCTGCCGGCCTGCATCAGATGCGACAGCGGCTCGTTGTAACCGAGCGTCAGGCCGACGCGGCCGGGATAGCGGGCGGCGGCGGCACGGAAGGCCGATTCCAGATCGGCATCGCCGGAGCCGAGCACGGCAAGTTTGCCGCCGCGGGCGACGATTTCGTCGGTGACTTCGGCGAGCAGGTCCATGCCCTTCTGCCAGGTCAGGCGGCTGACGACGCAGAAGATCGGCCCGTCATCCTGGTCGAGGCCGAAATGCTCGGCGACGGCCCGACGGTTTTCCGGCCGCCGCTTCATGTTGGCGGCGGAGTAATGGGCTGAAATCATCGGGTCTGCCGCCGGATCCCAGACATGGGCGTCGATGCCGTTGACGATGCCGGAGAGATCGGCGACGCGGGCGGCGATGACGCCTTCCAGACCCATGCCGAAGGCGGGCGTCAGAATTTCCTCCGCATAAGACGGGCTCACCGTCGTGATCGCATGCGTGGTCTGCAAACCGCCCTTGAGGAAGCCGACATCGCCGTAATATTCGACACCTTCGACGGAGAAGGCATGCGCTGGAAGGTCGAGACCGGCAAGGATGCTGGACGAGAACTGGCCCTGGAAAGCGATGTTGTGGATGGTAACGGCGCTCGGAAGCTCCGGCACCAGGCTGTAGCGCATATAGACCGGCGCCATCGCCGCCTGCCAGTCATGGGCATGGACGAGGTCCGGCTGCCAGTCGGACAGCGCACCGGCGGCAATCTCTGCTGCCGCCTTGGAAAGGGCCGCGAAGCGTTTCCAGTTGTCGACATGGTCGACGCCGGTCGCATCGAGATAAGGACCGCCCGGGCGGTCGTAGAGCGTCGGCGCATCGAGGATCAGCAGGTCCAGGCCGCGATGCTCGACTTCCAGGACGTTGGCTTCCTCGCCGAGCAGATCATGGAAGCGATGGCAGGCGACCGCGCCCTTGACGGCCGACAGAACGGACGGATAGCCGGGAATGAGCGTGCGGGTGCGCACGCCCAGCGGCTTGAGCGCGAGCGGCAGCGCGCCCGCGACATCCGCAAGCCCGCCGGTTTTCACCAGCGGGAATATCTCGGAGGCGACGGCAAGAACCTGCATGGCTTACAGATCCAGTCGGTCGATCATCGCCTGGGTGATGAGGCAGATGCCGCTTTCGGTGCGCCGGAAGCGCTTGCCGTCCAGTTCCGGATCCTCGCCGACGATGAGGCCTTCTGGAATCGTCACACCATGATCGATCACCACATTGTTGAGTTGGGCGCGGCGGCCGATGCGCACGCCCGGCAGCACCACGGCGTTTTCGAGGCGCGAATAGGAGTTCGCCCTGACGCCGGTGAACAGCAGGCTGCGGTTCAGCGAGGCGCCGGAGATGATGCAGTCGCCCGAGACCAGCGACGAGGTGGCCGAACCACGGCGGTTTTCGTCGTCATGGACGAACTTCGCCGGCGGCGTGATTTCCGCATAGGTCCAGATCGGCCAGGACTTGTCGTAGAGGTCGAGTTCGGGAACGATGTCTGTAAGGTCGATATTGGCCTGCCAATAGGCATCCACCGTTCCGACGTCGCGCCAATAGGGTTCGCGCTCGAAATCGGAGCGCACGCAGGAATCGGCGAAGCGATGCGCCTGGGCTTTGCCGTGGCGAACGATATAAGGAATGATGTCCTTGCCGAAATCGCGGCTTGACGAGGGATCGGCTGCATCGCGGCGCAGCGCGTCGATCAGGAACTTCGTGTGGAACACGTAGATACCCATCGAGGCCAGCGCATAATCCGGGTTGCCCGGAATACCCGGCGGATCGGCCGGCTTTTCGACGAAGTCGATGATCTGGTCCTTGCCATCGACATGCATGACGCCGAAGCCGGTGGCTTCCATGCGCGGCACTTCCAGGCAACCGACCGTTACGTCGGCGCCGGAATCGACGTGCTGCTGCAGCATCAATTCGTAGTCCATCTTGTAAATATGGTCTCCGGCGAGAATGACCATGTATTCGGGGCCGTAGGGCTCGATGATGTCGATGTTCTGATAGACGGCGTCGGCCGTGCCCTCATACCACTGCGTCTCAGAGACGCGCTGGCTGGCGGGCAGAATGTCGAAGCTTTCGTTTCGCTCCGGGCGGAAGAAGTTCCACCCGCGCTGCATGTGGCGGATCAGCGAATGCGCCTTGTATTGCGTGGCGACGCCGATGCGGCGGATACCCGAATTCATCGCGTTTGACAGGGCGAAATCGATGATGCGCGCCTTGCCGCCGAAATAGACGGCGGGCTTGGCGCGGCGATCCGTCAGTTCCTTGAGGCGGCTTCCGCGGCCACCGGCCAGAACATAGGCCATCGCATCGCGGGCAAGGGGTTGGATGCGTTTTTCTACCATGAAATCCTCCCGGTATTCTGAAATCTTCGAATTCACTTGCCGTGATTCAGCTTCTTTTTCTGTCACATTCTCGCATGGAAAACCGGCTCCCGCCGTTCATGGCAAGGCTAGCCTTCCCATTCCAGCATGATGGTCGCCAGCGGCGGAAGCGTGATGGTCGCCGAAATGCCGCCGTTCGATACCTCGACGGCCTGTACGCGTCCGCCATTGCCTTTGCCGCTGCCGCCGTAGATTTCGGCGTCGGTGTTGATGATCTCGCGCCAGCGCCCGGCATGGGGCAACGGCACGGAATAGTTCTCGCGATAGACAGGCGTCAGATTGCTGATGACCGCCACCGGCTTTTCGCCCGGTGCCTTGCGCAGCCAGGCGAAGACGGAATTTTCGTGGTCGTCGGCGATCAGCCATTCATAACCTTCGCCCTCGCAATCGCGGGCATGGAGCGCCGGCTTGCTGCGATAGGTGAGGTTGAGGTCGCGCACCAGTCGGCGCATGCCCTCATGCATGGGATATTGCAGCAGGTTCCAGTCGAGCTGGCGCGCTTCGCTCCATTCGCTCCACTGGGCGAATTCCTGGCCCATGAACAGAAGCTTCTTGCCGGGATAGCCCCACATGTAACCGTAATAAGCGCGCAGGTTTGCGAATTTCTGCCAGTCGTCGCCCGACATCTTTGCGATCAGCGAACCCTTGCCGTGAACCACCTCGTCATGGGAAAGCGGCAGCACGAAATTTTCCGAGAAGGCATAGAGCAGGCCGAAAGTCAGCTCCTGATGATGATATTTGCGATGCACCGCCTCGCGCGACATGTAGCTCAGCGTATCGTGCATGAAGCCCATGTTCCATTTGAAGCCGAAGCCGAGACCGCCCTCGTGAACGGGATGCGAGACTTTCGGCCAGGAGGTAGATTCCTCGGCGATCATCATCGCGCCCGGATGGCTGCCATAGACGCGTGAATTGGCGGCCTGGAGAAAGCGCACCGCATCGAGATTTTCGCGCCCGCCATATTCGTTGGGCACCCATTCGCCTTCCTTGCGCGAATAGTCGAGATAGAGCATCGAGGCGACGGCATCGACGCGCAAGCCGTCGAGATGGAATTTTTCCGTCCAGTAAAGCGCGTTGTTGACCAGATAGGACAGGACTTCGGAACGGCCGAAATTGTAGATCGCCGTGTTCCAGTCGGGGTGGAAGCCCTGGCGCGGATCCTCATGCTCGTAGAGCGCGGTGCCGTCGAACCAGGCAAGCCCGTGCTGGTCGGTCGGGAAATGCGCCGGCACCCAGTCGAGGATGACGCCGAGGCCGACCTTGTGGCAGCTGTTGACGAAACGTGCAAAGCCCTCCGGCTCTCCGAAGCGGGCCGTCGGCGCGTAAAGCCCGGTCGTCTGGTAGCCCCAGGAGGGATCGAAGGGGTGTTCCGATATCGGCAGGAATTCGATATGGGTGAAGCCGAGATCGACGCAATAGGGGATCAGCCGCTCGGCCAGTTCGTCCCAGCTGAAGAAGCTGCCGTCATCGTGCTTCTGCCAGGAACCGGCATGGACCTCGTAGATCGACACCGGCTGGCGGCGATGGTCGACGCTCGCCCAATGCTTCAGATGCGCCTCGTCCTCCCAGTCCTGCACCAGTTCCGGCGTGGTCATGGAGGCATTTTTCGGGCGCAGTTCGGCGCGGCGGGCGAAAGGATCGGCCTTCAGCGGCAGCGGCACGCCGCCGGCGCCCATGATCTCGAACTTGTAGGGCGTGCCGGGGCCGATATCGGGCGCAAAAATTTCCCAGATTCCGGTGTCGCGACGCAGCCGCATCACATGCCGGCGGCCGTCCCAATTGTTGAAATCGCCGACGACCGAGACGCGGCTGGCATTCGGCGCCCAGACAGCGAAGTGATAGCCGTTGACGCCTTCATGCTTGAGCGGATGAGCGCCGAGCTTGTCGAACAGCCTGAGATGCGAGCCTTCACGGATGTAATAATCGTCCATCGGCCCGAGGACGGGGCCGAAGCTGTAGGGATCGGTGACCATCCATTCGACATCGCCGCGCCGGGCGCGATAACGCACCGGCTGCAGCTTGGGGACCGAGACGGGGCCGGCGAAGAAGCCCCGGTCGTCACGCTGTTCGAGCGCGCCGATCTCGCGACCGTCGAGCGCGAAGGCGGTTGCCGTTTCGGCGCCGGGAATGAAGCAGCGCGCCTCCAAACCATCCCCGGCCTGATGCAGGCCGAGAATGGCGAAGGGATCGGCATGGGTGCCGTTGACGATGGCGGCGATCTCTTCCGCCAGCAGCTCAGGAGGGCGTCCGCCCCCACCGTTGCGGGCCTCGGCCTTCCTGGCTTGCTTCATCCTGCCCTCCAGATTTCCTGCGAATATTGGCGGATGGAGCGGTCGGAGGAGAACCAGCCCATGCGCGCCGTATTGAAGATCGCCTTTTCGTTCCAGCTCTTCGGATCGGACCAGACCGTATCGACGGCGCGTTGGGCGCGGGTATAATCCTCGAAGTCGCGCGCCACCATGAACCAGTCGTGGTTATAAAGCCCATCGATCAAGCCGGCGAAACGATTGCGGTCATCCGGCGAGAAGACCCCTGAAGCGATCGCCTGCAAGGCCTGCGACAGCTCTTTCGATCCCTCGATGATGGCGCGGGAATTGGAAGGCTCTGCGCGGGCGCGGGCGACCTCCTCGGCCGTCTTGCCGAAGATGAAGATGTTTTCCTCGCCGACATGATCGCGCATCTCGACATTGGCGCCGTCGAGCGTGCCGATGGTTAGAGCGCCGTTGAGGGCAAACTTCATGTTGCCGGTGCCCGACGCCTCCATGCCGGCCGTCGATATCTGCTCGGACAGATCGGCCGCCGGCACCATGACTTCAGCAAGGGAGACGTTGTAGTTTGGAATGAAAACCACCTTGAGCAGACCGCGCACCGACGGATCGTTGTTGACGACGCGGGCGACGTCGTTGGCGAGCTTGATGATCAACTTTGCATTGTGGTAGCTCGGCGCCGCCTTTCCCGCGAACAGCTTAACGCGCGGCACCCAGTCCAGTTCCGGATGGGAACGGATCTGGTCGTACAGCGCCACGGCCTCGATGATGTTGAGCAGCTGGCGCTTGTATTCGTGGATGCGCTTGATCTGGATATCGAACATCGCGGAGGGATCGATGCGAATGCCCATCCGCTGGGCGACCAGATTGGAGAGCGCCTGCTTGTTTGCGCGCTTCACCGCCGCGAAGCGATGTTGGAAGCCGGTATCCTTGGCATGCGCGTCGAGCGCGCGCAGCGCCTCGGCGTCGTCCATGAAGGCATCGCCGATCGCTTCACGCAGAAGCCCGGTCAGGCCCGGATTGCACTGCATCAGCCAGCGGCGCGGTGTGATGCCGTTGGTCTTGTTGTTGATGCGGTCGGGATAGAGCTTGTGCAGGTCGGCGAATACCGTTTCCTTCATCAGGTCGGTGTGCAGCGCCGAGACGCCGTTGATCGAATGCGAGCCGACGAAGGCGAGGTTGCCCATGCGCACGCGGCGATCGCCGTTTTCGTCGATCAGCGAGATCGAACGGATTTCGGTATCGCTCATTATCTTGGTCTTGCGCGCATCGACCAGGATCTTGGCGTTGATCGCGTAGATGATCTGCATGTGGCGCGGCAGCAGACGCTCGAACAGCGGCACAGGCCAGCTTTCCAAGGCCTCCGGCAACAGCGTGTGATTGGTGTAGCTGACGGTGCGCCAGGTGATGTCCCAGGCTTCGTCGAAGTCGAGATTGTGGACGTCGATCAGCAGGCGCATCAGCTCGGCGATCGAGACCGCGGGATGGGTGTCGTTGAGCTGGATCGACACCTTGTCCGGCAGCGAGGTGAAATCAGGATATTGCTGCAGGTGACGGCGCAGGATGTCCTGGAGCGAGGCGGAGGAGAAGAAGAACTCCTGCCGCAGGCGCAGTTCCTGGCCGGCCGGCGTCGCATCGGCGGGATAAAGCACGCGGGCGAGCGTCTCGGCCTTGTTGCTCTCGCGCAAGGCGCCGATATGGTCGCCGGCGTTGAAGGCGTCGAGCAGGATCGGGTCGATCGGCAGAGCGGTCCAGAGGCGCAGCGTGTTGACGCGCTTGCCGCGCCAGCCGACCACCGGCGTGTCATAGGCCATGGCGATGACGCGCTCGCTTGGCTTCCAGATATAGCGCGGGGCATCGTCGTAACCGCCGATCGTCTCGACCGTACCGCCGAAGCCGATTTCGTAGGAGCTTTCGCGCCGCTCGAATTCCCAAGGGTTGCCGTGGGCGAGCCAGGTTTCGGGCAGTTCCACCTGCCAGCCATCCGCCA
>CAMFHE010000072.1 GCA_945952045.1 uncultured Rhizobium sp. | reverse complement strand
GTATAGGGCAACGGTTTCCTCGGCGCATCGGCGCCAGCTGAATTTTCCGACCTGGGCGATGCCTTTTTCGATCATGTCCCGCCGGCGCTCCTCGTCGGTCAGGCAGCGCTCGTAAAGGGCGGTCAGGCCCTCGACATCGCCGGGCGCGACATAGGCCGCGGCCTCGCCGCCGACTTCCGGCAACGAGGCCTGGTCCGAGGCAATCACCGGCACGCGCGACGCCATGGCTTCCAGAACCGGCAGGCCGAAGCCTTCGTAGAGGGAGGGGAAGGCAAACAGCCGCGCGCCCGAAAACAGGTAGGGAAGGTGGTCGTTGGGCACATAACCGAGATAGGTCAGCCAGCCCTCGCCTTGCGCGCGGGCGATGCGCTCCATGATCGCCTCGTTGTTCCAGCCCTTGTAGCCGGCGAGCACGAGCGGATAGCGCCGGCGCAGCTCGGCCGGCAGCCGGCCATAGGCATCGATCAGCGCGACGAGGTTCTTGCGCGGCTCGATCGTGCCGGTATAGAGCGCGTAACCATTGGCTGAGAGACCATAGGTGTCGAGAACCGGCGCCAGCTCCTCGGCCGTGCGCGGCCTGAATTCCGGGCCGCAGGCGAGCTGGGCGACGCCGACCTTTTCGTCCGGAAAGCCGAAATGGGAGAGAACCTCGGCCCGCGTATAATGGGAATCGGTGACGATGCGCGTCGCGCGTCGCGCCGCGCTTTCGATTTCCTTGCCGAGATACAGGACGCGCTCGCGCGGATGGAATTGCGGCATGGTCAGGACCGAGAGGTCATGGACCGTCACCACCGTGCGGCCGGGAAATTTCGGCAGGTAGAAATTCGGGCCGTGATAGAGATGGTCCCCATAACCCTTGAAGACGTCCCGGTCGGTCTTGCTGCGCAGGAAACGATAGGCATCGACGATGAGCTTGCTCCTGGCGATGAAGCGCTTGATCTCCTGAATGCGCGAGGCGCGCGGATCGGGCCGGTCGGTCCCTTCGAAGGATTGCGGGATCGTCTCGACGAAGCCGCCGTCGTTATGGAATTTCAGAGCCTCGATGCCGGCCACTTCGGGCAGGTTTCTTGCCAGTTCGTACGTATATCGCCCGATCCCGGTCAGGGGATACTTGATGGATTGTACGGACAGGATGACTTTCATCGGGACCTTCTGGCGCAATTCATGACTGGAGCCCAAGGCCGTTCGGCCCCGGGCTCCGGAAAAAGCTGGAGACTATAAGATAGCGAACGATCGGCTTGCCGGTCGTCTGGCTGATCGGCCGGCTTATTTTTCCTTCATGCTCTTGTGGAAGGAATCGACCAGCGGCTTGACGATATACTGGGCAAAGGTCCGCTCTCCGGTGGAGATGACCACTTCCGCAGGCATGCCGGCGATGAGGCGGCCCTTCAGTTCCTGCGGGATATCCTTGTCCTCGACCTTGACCAGGGCGAGGTAGTAAGGCTGCTGGTTGGCGGTCGTCGGCTCGATGACGTCCTTGCTGAGCACGGTGATCTTGCCGAACATGGCCGGCGTCGTCTTGCTGGAGAAGGACGAGAAGCGAACCTCGACGCGGGCATCGGTCTTGACGTTGTCGATGTCGATCGGCGACACCTGGGCGCGGATCATCAGGTCGTCGTCGAGGGGAACGATGTCCATCAGCGGCTCGGCCGGGCGAACGACGCCGCCATCGGTGTAGATCTTGACGTTCTGGACCATGCCGCGCACCGGCGCCGTCACCGTCGTGCGGCTCAGGATATCCTTGGTGACGCGGACCTTTTCGGCGACTTCGCTGAGCTGGTCCTGGGTGTCCTTGTGTTCGCTGACGGCGCGCTCGACGAATTCCTGGCGCGTCTGGACGATCTGCAGCTCCGCTTCGGAAATGGTTTCCCGGGTCTTGGCCATGTCGGCTTCGATCTCGCCGCGATTGCTCTGCAGGCTGAGGAAACCACGGGTCATCTGCGAATGCTGGTTGGCCGAGACGACGCCCTTGGACATGCCGGAATTCAGCCGCTCCAGTTCGGACGTCATGGAATCGATCTGCTTGTCGATGGCGTTCAGCTGATCCTGGAAACCCTTGGTCGCCTGCTTGAGCTGCTCGACGCGCGCATTGAGGATGGCGACCTTGCCGTCGCGCGACTTCACGCGGTCGTTGAACAGGCTCGTCTGCATCTTCATGGCGGCCTGGGCTTCCGGCAGCTCGCTCTTGAGCACGTCTTCCGGGAAGGTGATCTTCTCGGCGCCGGTGCTTTCGGTGATCAGCCGCGCTTCGGTTGCCTGAAGATACAGATATTTGGTGTTCCACAGCGCGTAATTGCCGCGCGCCTGCGTCGGATCGAGCTTCAGGAGGACATCGCCGGCATTGACGATATCGCCTTCCTTGGCGACGATGTCGGACACGATGCCGCCTTCGAGATGCTGGATCGTCTTGCGGTTGCCTTCAACCGAGACGACGCCGCGCCCGACGACGCCGCTCGCCAGCGGCGCGGTCGCCGCCCAGGTGCCGAAAATCCCGAAACCGAGGAAAACCGTCAGATATCCCGCGACCATGTAGGGCGCAGGGGAAAAGGAACGGCGTGTGTTCTTGTCCGTCTTGCTCATGTCCTGTCCTTTTCGAAGCAGCCGGTCATCTGGCGCGGGTCTGCCCGTTCAAACGCAAGAGCGGCCAAAACCGGATGTGAGGTTCGGGGCCGCTTCTTTTTGTCCGGTTTTCCGAGAACCGCCGCCGTCCTAGCCTTAGCTGGCGGCGGTGCGGTTCTGGTTGTATTCGGAGGCTTCCCCCTGCGGGGCGGCGATCGTGGTGACGGCCGGCTTGGGCTGCAGCAGGTCGCGGGTCGGGCCGAAGCCCTGCATCCTGCCGCCGGCCACGACCAGCGTCTTGTCCGACACGACCACCAGGCTCATCTTGTGGCTGACGAAGAGAACGCACTTCTGCTGTGCCTTCAGTTCGGCGATCACCTGGTTGAGCGCCTCTTCGCCATCGCTGTCGAGATTGGCGTTGGGCTCGTCGAGGATGACCACGGCCGGGCTTTCGTAGAGCGCGCGCGCCAGGCCGACGCGCTGGCGCTGGCCACCGGAGAGCTGGCGGCCGCCGACACCGATCTGGGTGTCGTAGCCGTCGGGCATGTTCTGGATCATTTCATGCACGCGGGCGATCTTGGCGGCGGCGATGATCTTTTCCGGCGTCGCATCGTCGCGGAAGCGGGAAATGTTTTCGGCGATCGTGCCGGCGAACAGTTCGACGGACTGCGGCAGGTAGCCGAGATGCTTGCCGAGCTCGTCGACATCCCAGTGCTGCAGTTCCGAGCCATCGAGGCGGATGGAGCCGGCCGCGGTCGGCCAGACGCCGACAAGGGCGCGCACCAGGCTGGACTTGCCGGCGCCGCTGGGGCCGACGATCGCCAGGGCTTCGCCCGGCTTGACTTCGAAATTGACGCCCTGGATCAGGGGCGCCTTGCCGCCGGGCGCGAGAACCGCGACCTGCTCGACGGTGAGCGTGCTCTTCGGGGTCGGCAGCTTGAGGCGCTCGTCCTCGTCCGGCATCTCGATGAAGATCTTGTGAAGACGGGCATAGGCCTGACGGGCGCCGATGAACTGCTTCCACTGGCCGACGACCTGGTCGACCGGCTGCAGGGCGCGGCCCATCATGATCGAGGCGGCGATGATCGAACCGGGCGAGATCTGGGCTTCGAGGGCGAGATAGGCGCCGGCGCCGAGAATGATGGTCTGCAGGCCCATGCGCACGAACTTGGACAGCGACAGCAGCGCGCCCGAACGGTCGCTGGCCAGCGCCTGGCTTTCCAGCATCTGGCGATGCATGCCGTCCCAACGGCCGCGCAGGCTGTTTTCCATGCCGAGCGCGCGGATGACTTCGACGTTCTGCAGGGTGGAATTGGAGAAGTGGATCGCCTGCTGGCCGTAATTCGTGGCCTGCGACAGATGCTTCTTCGTGGCGAACTCGTTGGCGATGGCGAGCAGGAAGATGATGACGGCGCCGGCGACCGAAATCCAGCCGATCAGCGGATGGAAGAAGAAGCAGACGGCGATGAAGATCGGCATCCACGGCAGGTCGCACAGCGCGATCAGGCCGGAGCCGGTCAGGAACTCACGCAGCCGGTCGATGTCCATCAGGGCGAATTCGGAGCGCGACTGCGGCGACTTCAGGGACGAGGTGATCACCCGGCTGAAGACGCCCTTGGCGATCATTTCGTCGAAGCGCATGCCGGCGCGCACGAGGACGCGCGAACGGATCCATTCGAGAAGGCCATAGATGCCGAGCATCGCCAGCGCGATCAGCGTCAGCATGATCAGGGTCATCTCGCTGCGGCTGTGCAGGACGCGATCGTAAACCTGCAACATGTAGAGCGGGCTTACGAACATCAGGATATTGATGGCGACACTGAATGTCACCGTCGCAACGATGATCGTTCTGTATGTGGTCAATGCCTGCTGGAATGGATTGATTTTCATAAAGCCGTCTTTCGATCGCGATTAACGCCCGCGGTATGCCCCACAGTCACAGAACGTTCTGCAGATTGCCATCATATCAAAATTAGGCAATCATATGTTAATAGGGGCGGCCCAAGCGTTTCTCATAGCGAAGTTTAGTATAAACGCAATGCATCGCGCAAACAAACGGCCTTGCCCCCCAGCAATTTAACCCCATAAACATGCTATAAAATGTCGCAGGACTCCTTGATGGGGTGGAGATGAAGCGTTCCAAGTTTTCCCTTATATCGCGCGCCGATTTTTCAGCACTCTCCCTTCATGAGAAAAACGCCTACCTGCAGGAACTCGCCAAGCGGTATGCCGATACCAACGACCGGGACGCGCGCGACCTCGACCGGGAAACGCTGAGCCGGCTGCGGCGCTATTACAGCCGCCGCGTCTGGGCGGATCTGAAGCTCGATGCGATGGAAGACGGCCCCGTCGGCGAGGCGCTGCGCCGGCTCGGCGAGGCGATCCGCGACAACAGCCTCAAGCAGGATGTCGAGGCGGTGCTGAAGCAGGAGTCCGTTCCCAAGCGCACCTTGCGCGCCACCCCGCGCGAGGATGCGCAGCTCACCTTCTTCGTGCCGACCGTCTACGACGCGCCGATCAAGGACGACGTCAACCTGATGGACGTCGCCCCCTTCTCGCTCAGCAAGCGTTCGACGACCGGCATCATCCGCTACGAACTCAAGGACAGCCTCATCACCATCGAGGGCGGCGCCGAAAGCGGGCTGGCGACCGTCTTCGACTACGACATCTTCCTCAACATGGTCTCCCACCTCGCCGACGAGGTGCAGCGCTTCCGGCGCGAGGAGAAGAAGGGCCTGCGCCCGAGCCTGCCGCCCAAGACCTACCGCCCGAACGCCTCCCATATCCTCAAATTCTGCCGACGCTCCGATGGCGGCAAGTCCTACGAGGATCTGGAAGCCGCCCTCGACCGGCTGGCCAACACCACCATCAAGGTCATCAACCTCTCGCATGGCCGCCGGCGCCAGGTCGACAGCCGCCCGCTGATCAGCGGCTACAGCGTCGTCAGCCGCACCGGGGCCAACCGCATCGATCTCGTTGAGATCACCATTCCCGACTGGGTCTATCTCAGCGTCGTCAACAACGAGAAGACGATCCCGCTTCTGACGCTGCACGAGGACTACTTCCTCATCAGCTCCGGGATCGGTCGCTTCATCTATCGTCTGGCGCGCAAGGCGGCCGGCAAGGGCGAGGCGAGCTACAGCGTCAAGGAAGTCTACAAGCGCAGCGGCTCCAGCCAGGAGATGCGCAAATTCTTCTACGACCTGCGCGAATTCGTCACCCGCACCCAGGCCTTTCCGATGCCGGACTACGACCTGTCGCTTTCGGACGGCAAGGACGGCGCCATTTTGCTGATGAAACGGCGCGGCGACGAACTGGATGCGTTGCAGCCCTCTCTCGATTTCAGCGATCAAGGCCCCTGATCCGGCATGTTGCCAGGCCTTGCGGACGGCCATGAGCGCCGCGCCATTTTCGTCGCGCGTTTCCGTACATCGCCGACGACAAAACCTGTTTTCGGGCGACAGGTCCGGGGGCTCGTTTTTCGACAATTTCATGCGCCCGAAACCGTATATCGCCGACATTTTTCCGTACATCGCCGACGACATCCCGTACATCGCCGACATTTTTCCGTACATCGCCGACGACAAAAATTGGAAGCCTTTGAATCTAAAGCAGGAATTCGAATTTTTTCGCCTAAAACTTATTAAAACGTCTAAAACACGACAAAACTGATCAGGCCCGACAAAATCATGATCGACGTAAGACGCAAAAACGGCGTCTGAAATGTCAAAACCGGGGACGATATCGTCCCGATCGCCACGACAAAAATGCGGGCTTTCATCCGCTGGAATCAGCAAGGAAACGGCGTTCTTTCGACGAAGGCAGGGATTGCCATGACCGGCAGGCAAGGGGTCATCCGCGTTTGAAGCTCGAAGAGCAATTCGAAGAAAGAACGTAAACGCGTCAACGTTGACGCAGAAGAACGCATGACGCATCAACAAGCATCTTAACGCTTCTGAAAGCGTCTGGTAGCAGCATGACGCATGATCCCGAATCGGAAAGGAACCCCGCATGCCGGTCATCGCCGTCGCCAATCCCAAGGGCGGAGCAGGAAAATCCACGACGACGCTGGTGCTCGCCTCGACGCTCGCCGCCAATGGCGCAACCGTCACCGTGCTGGATTGCGATCCGAACCGGCCGATCCGTGACTGGCGAACGGGCGCGTCGAAAAACCCGATCGAGGTCGATGGCGACGTCAACGAGAGCAATATCACGCCCAAGCTCGACGAATATCGACGGCGGCGCCAATTCGTCTTCGTCGATCTCGAGGGCACGGCAAGCCGGCTGATGTCGCGGGCGCTCGCCCGGTCGCAGCTGGTCATCATTCCCATCCAGGCAAGCCCGACGGATGCCGAACAGGCCGCCAAGGCGATCCGGCTCATCCAGGAGGAGGAGCTTTCCTTCGAAAAGACGATCCCCTATCGCATCCTGTTCACGCGGACCTCGCCCGCCATTCCGACCAAGCTCGAAAAAGCGATTCTCGGCCAGCTGCGCGCCGGCCAGGTGCCGCAATTCGCCACCCATCTGAACGAGCGGGCCGCCTACAAGTCGATGTTCTACCATCGCCTCGACCTGGAGGAGCTCGACCCCGCCGAGGTGAACGGATTACCGCAGGCGCGCGACAATGCCGCCAAGCTGGCGGGAGAACTGATCGAACTCGTCGTCGAAAGGGCTGCAGCATGAGCGGGCGCGAACTGGGTTTCAGCAAACTGGGTCACATCAAGCCGGACACCGCGCCGGCGCCGCAACCGACCGACAGCGAGATCGACCGGATCGGCGACCTACAAGGCTTTCCAAGCCGCGAGCCGGTGCAAAAAATCGTCCGGCGCCAGAAGACCGAACCCTCGGCCAATCTGAACATGCGCCCGACGATCACGGTCTACAATCGCTTCGTGTCCTTCGCGATCCGCGAGAACCTGAGTTATCCGGACGCGCTGAAGGTTCTGATGGAGAGGGCCGGCGTCTGAAACAGGGGCTAAAAATCATGTCCGATAATTGAAGCTTATCGGACATCGGCGCGAAATCGGCCTGAACCCGATCCGGGCGCTGCCGATTTCCCGAAATCGGTTTTCCCGATTTCGGGCTTGGAAAAATCCGGTTAAGAGGCCAAGACTGCGGCTCGAAAAACCGGAAACGATCAGGTGCGCGTCCTTCATTTCTTCAAGACCTATTGGCCCGACACGTTTGGCGGCATCGAGCGGACCATTCATGCGATCGCCACCGGAACGAAAGACATGGGCATCGAAACCGATGTCCTGTCGCTCAGCCGCAAGCCGGCCGAAAACAGCCTCGTCTTCGACGGTCACAGAGCCGACAAGGCAAAGCTCGATTTCGAATTCGCCTCGACCGGATTTTCGCGCGAAGCGTTCGGAAAATTCCGGCAGCTCAGCCAGAAGGCCGATATCGTCCATTACCATTTTCCCTGGCCCTTCATGGATGCGGTGCACCTGATCGCGCCGCCGGGCAAGCCGACGGTGGTGACCTATCATTCCGATATCGTGAAGCAGAAGGCCCTGTTGCAGCTCTACAGGCCGCTGATGCATCGCTTCCTGTCGCGGGTCGACCGGATCGTCGCGACCTCGCCGAACTATCTGAAGACGAGCGAGGTCCTGGCCTCCTACCGCGACAAGACGGATGTCATTCCCCTCGGCCTCGAGGACAAGGCCGGGGACGATGGCCTCCACGGTCAACAGCCGGTCGTGAAAGGGGTGGGAGACACCTTCTTCCTGTTCGTCGGGGTGCTGCGCTATTACAAGGGTGTGCATGTCCTGCTGGAGGCGGCCGACAAGGTGGCGGCCGATATCGTCATCGTCGGCGACGGTTTCCTCGAGCAGGAGCTGAAGCAGAAGGCGCAGGCGCTGAACCTGCGCAACGTGCATTTCCTCGGCGCCTTGCCGGATGGCGAGAAGACGGAGCTTCTGAAAGCCTGCACGGCCTTCGTCTTCCCCTCGCAATTGCGCTCGGAAGCCTTTGGCCTGTCGCTGGTGGAAGCCTCGATGTTCGGAAAGCCGATGATCAGCTGCGAGATCGGGACGGGCACCAGCTATGTCAACCTCGACGAAGTGACCGGCCTGGTCGTGCCGCCGAACGATCCCGCCGCCCTGGCGCAGGCCATGAACCGCATTCTCGCGGACAAGCAGGAACGGCAGCGTTTCGGCATGGCGGCGCGCGCCCGCTACGAGCAGAATTTTACCCTGGCGCAGATGGCCAAGCGTTATGCCGCCCTCTATGAGAGCCTTATCCGCAAGGACCGATAGGGATCGTTACCGATCCCTCTTCCCCCCTGAAAAGGATCAGGAGAAGAAGGTCAGGACGTCGTCGATCAGGCCGGCATGGCCGATCACCGAGAGCGTGCTGCCGTCACCGAGCACGTTGGTCCAGATCCCGACATCGTGAACCGAGAGATTGGCGATGTTCTTTTCTTCGATGAGAACCTGGCCGCTGGCATAGTCGAAGTCGTACTGGCCCATGGCCTTGGCGAAATGCTCCATGAGAGCATACATCTTGGCGAGATCGAGGTTGGTCTTCATGAAGAAGCCGACCTTGTTGTCGAGCGTCGACAGGCTGGTGGCGGTGACGTTGCCGAGTTCGCTGGCGGTCTTGGCCGTGGAGGTCGTATCCGTCTTCTGCTCGACCGGGCCGGAACGGTTGACATCGGTCTTCTTGAGGAACTCGTCCATGGCCCGCTTGGCATCAGTGCTTGCGGTTTCGGTCGATTGTTCCTGGGCGCGCGGCGCCGGGTTCTGGGCGTTCAGGGTTTCGTTGATGGCGATCTTCTGGCCGAAGTCGAACTTGACGGTCGGCGAAACGTCCTGCGGGACGTTCTTGATCGCAAAAACCTGCTGGGTGAAGGCGATGTCCTTGGCGGGCGAATCGTCTTTCGACGTCTTGACCTCGATCGGTCCGTCGGCCTTCTGCGGCGCGGAATGCTGTTCCTGGGCGGTCGAAACGACGATCTTGCGTTCCCCTTCCGACTGCAGGTTCAGCTTGACGTCGTTGATGGGGTCGAGATCGACCGAGGGCAGCTTTTGCGAGGCGGCCGTGTCATGGGTGGATTCGGTGTGCAGCGACGAAAGCTCGCCGGCCAGGATGATGCTGGCGACGATGGCGGCGCTCGCCGGCGCATCGACGGTTTCGAAGGCGCGCGAAAAGGCCGACTGCGCGCGTGCGATCGAGGCCGTGGATTTCTCGGTCGGACGCACCGCGCCGCCATCGGTCTGCGGCAGCGCGCTCTTTTCCGTCAGGCCCTTGGCCTGTGCTTCGCTGTTGCCGAGCTTGAACAGCAGGAAGACGGCGGAGATCGACATGATGATGCGCGCGGCCGGATGCAGCACGACCTTCGAACTGCGCTCGGCGCGGATCGAGAGATGGATCCGCACGCTGTTTTCGAAGCCGGCGATCAGCGCCTCGATATTGGCCGCCGACAGTTTCAGGCCGAGCGTATCGCAGATCAGGTGGCAGACGCCGTCGATGCGCGCCACATGCATGAAGACGTCCTGGCTGGCATTGTCGAAGAACACCATCCACGGCTCGCCGATATCGCTGACGCCGCGGTCGATGCCGATCATGACGCCGTTTTCAACCAGCAGCCGGTGGGCGCGATAGAAGTCGGCGATTTCCTGCTGGGACCAGTCCCGGGCCTTGGGTTCGGTTTTCTTGGACTGGCTCGGAAAAGGGATGATCCGCATCTGACTACAGGTTTCCTCAGAGATCGAACGATCGGCCAGGCGCAACACGGAGAAAATGCGCCGGCAAGGCAAGGGCGGCATGGGCCGCATCGTTAAAATTAATATTCGACTTCGATGTTGATTGCAATGAGCCGGAGGCCCCGGACCAAAACTCGCAGAGGGAGTTTTGGTCTATTCGATCGGGGCGTGGCGGCCATGGCCGCGCATGCCGACGGCGCTGAAGCGCGGCGGCTGATAATGGGCCTCGGCGGTGAACGGCGCCAGGAACGTCTCTTCCGAACACAGGTCGTTGCGCACGAAGAAGGCGTTGACGCCGAAGATATCGCAGCCGACCAGGCTGTAGCCGTTTTCGCGGCCGATCCGCTCCAGCGCCTTGAGGCTGGCCCCGAAACGGGTGGTGCCCACCCATTGCCCGTCCGCACGATAGGGCACCTCGTAATCGACGCTCGGAGGATAATGGCCGTTATACTCGACACAGAGCAGGCGCGGCTTCAGCGTCATCAGCCGGCGCAGCACATGCGAGGTGTTGTAGTCGATATCGACCGAAATATAGTCGGGTGCGAAATCGATCCGGCTCATCAGGACCTCGTCGAGGTTTTCCAGCGTGATCATGCGGTCGACGAGGACGAGGCGGCCGCTCTCCAGCGGTTCGCGGGCGATGTTGCGGATGCAGTCGACTTCCCTGTCGCCGGCCTCCACCCAGATGCCGCTCCAGCCGAGATCGATCAGCAGGCGGGTGGTGTTCTCGATGCCGTCGCCGGCGGCGATCTCGACGAATTTTTTCGTGTCGGTGCCGATGCGGGCCAGGATCTCGGCGATGATCCCGTCCTCGTTGTTCTGGCTGTAGACCTGGCCGGGCGCGCAGGAAATGGCGCGCCTGTCCTTCGGACCGCCCATGCCGGCGATGATGTCGACATACATTTCGGACACCGTCCGGCGCAGCGCCTGGAGGTTGGCGTTGGTCTGCGAAAAGCCGCTGGCGAGATCGCGCAGCAGGGCTTCGGCCTCGGCGCCGCCGTCGCCCGCACGGGCCGGTTCCGATGCAAGCTTGCGGAGGAGATCGGAAATGAGGGAATTGCTCATGGGCGCGACACCGTTCGTTCCAGGGGTTCAATCCCGGGTTTGCCGACCCGGACCGTCGGGTCAGACCCTTAAACGAAGAGCAAAAGACCGAACAGTGCCGAAAGACACGAAAATGCGGCAGTTTTTCCACGCAAGGCGCAACTATAAAGCCGGCCATCCAGGTTTATCCGGCGCGAAACTGCCGCTTTGCCTGCTTGAATCGCATGACTTCATCCGTTACAGGCATGGCGCAAAGGCTCTTGGCGTCAGGCGAAGGGCGATGTCCGGCTTGCGAAAGACGAGGAGCGTCACATGACCAAGAGAGCGCTGATCACGGGGATTACGGGGCAGGACGGTGCCTATCTGGCCCAGCTTCTGTTGTCCAAGGGCTATGAAGTGTTCGGCATGGCGCGCCGCTCCAGCTCCTCCGACATCAATACCAGCCGCCTGAAGTGGCTCAAGATCGACCGGGACGTGCGCATCGTCGACGGCAACCTCCTGGATCTCTCCGGCCTTATCCGGCTCGTGCAGGACATCAAGCCGGACGAAGTCTACAACCTCGCCGCCCAGTCCTTTGTCGCTTCCTCGTGGCAGCAGCCGATCCTGACCAGCCAGGTGACCGCGCTCGGCGTCACCAACGTGCTCGAGGCCCTGCGCCTCGTCCGTCCGGAGGCGCGTTTCTATCAGGCGTCCTCCTCGGAAATGTACGGCCTCGTGCAGAACCCGATCCAGTCGGAAACGACGCCTTTCTACCCGCGCTCGCCCTATGCCGTCGCCAAGCTCTATGGCCACTGGATCACGGTCAACTACCGCGAAAGTTTTGGCCTGCACGCCTCCAGCGGCATCCTGTTCAACCATGAATCGCCGCTGCGCGGCATCGAATTCGTCACCCGCAAGGTGACGAACGGCGTGGCGCGCATCAAGCTCGGCCTTGAGCGCGAACTGCGCCTCGGCAACATCACCGCCCAGCGCGACTGGGGCCATGCCAAGGATTACGTCCAGGCAATGTGGCTGATGCTGCAGCAGGATACGCCGGACGATTACGTCGTCGCCACCGGCCGCACCAGCACGGTGCGCACCATGTGCGAAATCGCCTTCTCCCATGCCGGCCTCAACATCGACGAGCATCTCGTCATCGATCCGGCCTTCTTCCGCCCGGCCGAAGTCGAGCTGCTGCTCGGCGATCCCTCCAAGGCCAAGGCCAAGCTCGGCTGGGAGCCGACCACCTCGATGGAAGAGATGATCCGCGAGATGGTCGACGCCGACCTCGAGCGCCTGAAGTAAGCAAACACCGGATCGGCCCTGCGCTATCGGCGGGGTCTCGTCCTGACCAGAGATGGTGGATGGCATGGCGAAACGTCGGCTCTTGGTGACGGGATCGAACGGCTTCGTGGGCGGGCATCTGGTGTCCGCCGCCGCCGGCGACCCGCAGGCGCGTTTCGAGACCGTCGATTTCATCGATCCCGAAACCGGAACGCGGCCGGAGCTGCGTGACGGCGAGGCCCTTGCCCGGGCGATCGCGGCGGCAGAACCCGATGCGGTCGTGCATCTCGCCGCCATCGCCGCGCCGCGCGAGGCGCAGAAGGATCCCTCCCAGGCCTGGGCCGTCAACCTGACCGGCACGCTCAACCTGGCGCATGCCATTCTCACCCATGCCCCCTCCTGCCGCCTGATCTGGTCGGGCAGTTCCGAGGTCTATGGCGCCTCCTTCAATCGCGAGCCGCTGCCCATCCTCGAAACCGCGGCGCTGGAGCCGCTGACCGCCTATGGCGCCACCAAGGCCGCCGGCGATATCCTGTTGCGCCAGATGGCCGAAGACGGGTTGCAGGCCACCATCTTCAGGCCGTTCAACCATACCGGGTCGGGCCAGGCGGCGGATTACGTCGTGCCGGCTTTCGCCGCCCAGATCGCCCGGATCGAAAAGGGTCTCCAGGAGCCGGTGCTCAAGGTCGGCAATCTCGACGCACGGCGCGATTTCCTCGACGTGCGCGACGTGGCGGCGGCCTATCTCGCCGCCGCTGCCGCGCCCGGGATCGTCCCCGGCGGGCGCTACAATCTGTCGACGGCAAATCCGGTCTCGATCCGGGATATTCTCGACCGGCTCATCGCCCTGTCGTCGGTCGAGGTCGAGGTGGTCGTCGATGCCGATCGCTACCGGCCCAACCATGTCGAGGTCGCCTCCGGCGACAATGGCCGCGCCTTCGAAGCCTTCGGCTGGACCCCGCGCATCGCGCTCACCGACACCTTGCGCGACGTTCTCGACTTTCAGCGCAGCCTTCTTTGAGCCCCGGGCACCTGCTTTTCCCGTTTATGCTTGCCTGCCCCAAGGCGCTTAATTAAAGCCTGTCGCTGAGTTCAAGCGCAATTCCCGGTCGTCGTCAGCGTTGACCGGTCGATGCCGCATTACACCCAGGAGGCCTGTTGCATGTCGCGCGACGCCAGCGATCCGACGATTGAGGAAATTCTGGCACGCGTGCGTGCCGAGACGGTGAGCGTCGAGACGGCCGCGCCCGTCGTTGCCGGACGACGGCAGGGGATCGGCACCATTCCGCTGGTGGCCGAACCCGATGACGGCGACAAGATCGCCATCGGCCGCCCCTTCTACAGCATCGAGGAATTCGCCGCCCTCGATGACGAGGATTTCTTGCGCAATGCCTACCGGGTGGTGCTCGGCCGCGAGATCGACGGCGTCGGCCGCGGCTATTACCTGCCGGCGATGCGGCAGGGCCATATCGGCGTCGTCCGGATCTTAAGCGCGCTGTCGCGCTCGGCCGAGGGCAAGGCGCGCGGCGTCAAGATCCGCTGGCTGATGCCGGCCGCCGTGCTCGATCGCCTCGCCGGCCTGCCGGTTGTCGGCAAGTTCTTCGAACCCTTCATGCGCTTCCTGGTGCGCTCGACCACCAACCGGCGCCTGTCGGTGCTATCAGAGCGCCATCACGACCTGATCGTCGAGGTCAATGCGGCGCTGTCGGCGATCCGCAAGAACCAGGCCGGCCTCGACATGCGCATGACGCTGGCCGAACAGGATGCCGAACTGACCAAGCTGCGCATGGAAGAGGCCGTGGGCTCGGCCGCCAACGCACTGTCGGAAATTCGCGCCATCCGCTCCGAAATCGCCGGCGAGCGCGTCGCGCTTGGCCAGCTCATCCAGTCGGCCAGGGATACGCTGCCGGCCGAGAAACAGGAAAAGATCGCGGCGCTGGAAGATCCCTCGCTCGACAGCCTCTATGTCGCCTTCGAAAACCGTTTCCGCGGTTCGACGGCGGAGATCGGCCGCCGCTCGGAACGCTACCTGCCGATCTTCCGGCAGTCGCAACCGGTCGCCGCCGGCGCGCCGGTGCTGGATATCGGCTGCGGCCGCGGCGAATTCCTGTCGCTGCTCAAGCGCAACAATATCGCCACCCTCGGCGTCGACCTGAACGGCGCCATGGTCGAGGAGGCGCGCGGCCTCGGCCTCGATGTCACCGAAGGCGATGCGCTCGCCTATCTGCGGGCGCGGCCGGACAACAGCCTGGCGGCGATCACCGGTTTCCATATCGTCGAGCATATCGGCTTCAAGGATCTGGTGCGCCTGTTCGACGAGGCGCGGCGGGTGCTGATGCCGGGCGGTATCGTGCTTTTCGAAACGCCGAACCCGGAAAACCTCGTTGTCGGCGCCTGCACCTTCCATTACGACCCGACCCACAACAAGCCGCTGCCCCCGGATTACCTGCGTTTCGTCGCCGAGGCGCGCGGCTTCGATGCGACCCGCATCATCCGCATCGCCGAGGATTGCGACCTGTCGCAGCCGGAAAGCGGGTTTGCGCCCGCCGAAATCAACGACTGGTTCCGCCAGCCGCCGGATTATGCGCTCTATGCCCGCAAGCCGCTGGAAGATGGCCAGATCGAGATTGGTTTGGCCTGATGCGCGTCGGGATCGCGACGGTTCACACGCCCGGCATCCATGGCGGCGCCGAATTCCTGGTCGACGGGCTGGTGGAGGCCGTGCGCGCCGCCGGCCATAGCGTCCACAAGATCAGCGCGCCCTTCTTCTTCGAGCCGATCGACGCGGCCGGCCGCACCATGGACCAATGCGAGGCGGCGAATTTTCTGCCCTTCGGCGGCGGGCGCATCGACCGCATGATCTGCCTGAAATTTCCCGCCTATATGATCCGCCATCCCGACAAGCGGGTCTGGCTGCTGCACCAGCACCGCTCGGCCTATGACCTCTATGGCACGCCCTTCGGCTGGCTGCCCGGCAAGCCGGAGACCGACGCGCTGCGCGCCCGCATCATGTCAGCTGACAAGGTCGGCCTCGATGGCGCCGCGGAGGGAAGCGCGCGTGCCGTCTATACCATCGCCGAACGGGTGTCGGCGCGCCTGCGCCACTATAACGGCATCGAATCCAGGGCGCTTTACCATCCGCCCGCCAATGCCGATGAGTTCCGTTGCGAGGAAGCGCTGCCCTATGTCTTCGTGCCGAGCCGGCTGGAGGGGCTGAAGCGTCAGGATCTGATGCTGAAGGCGCTGGCGGCCTGCAAAAGCCCGATCAAGGCCGTGTTTGCCGGATCGGGCGGCATGCGGCTGCATCTGGAGGCCATGGCCGAAAATCTCGGAATAACCGACCGCATCCGCTTTGTCGGCGCCGTCAGCCGCGAGGATATGCTGAGCCTCTATGCCCATGCCAGAGCCGTCTTCTTCGGCCCGCTGGACGAGGATTACGGCTATGTGACGCTGGAGGCGATGCTGTCGGCCAAGCCCGTCATCACCTGCCGCGATTCCGGCGGGCCGCTGGAATTCGTGCGCGACGGGGAGACCGGTTTCGTCACCGAGCCGACGCCTGAGGCGATCGCCGAAGCGCTGGAAACGGTCATGGGAGACAGCGCGCGCGCCCGGAGCCTGGGCCGCAACGGTCGCGATCGCTACGAAGCCATGAACATCACCTGGGAGCATGTCGTCGAGACCCTGCTTGCCGATATCCCGGCCGGGGACGGCCAGCGGATGGAAGAACGCCGATGAAGATCGCTATCGTCACACCGCATCCCACGCCGCTGGCGCTCGGCGGCGCCGAAAACCTGTGGTGGGGCCTGCAGGATCATTTCAACAGCAAGACCGACCATCGCGCCGACATCGTCTCGGTCATGGCGCCGGAAGGCAATTTCTGGGATCTGGTCAGCTCCTACGAGACCTTTTCCAAGCTCGATCTCTCGGCCTATGACTGCGTGATCTCGGGCAAGTATCCGGCCTGGATGGTCGCTCATCCCTATCACGTCTGCTATATGCTGCACCGCCTGCGCGGGCTTTACGACACCTATGGCGGCCCGGGCGCCGATGCGCTGCTAGCCCAGCCGAAGCTGCGCAATCTGGTCGAATGGATGACCGAGAGCGGCCGCGATCCCGATCCGGAGCAGATCCCGGAACTGTTCGACCGGCTGCGGGCCTTACGTGACGCCGATCTGCCGGACACGGCCTTTGCTTTTCCCGGCCCCTTCAGCCGCGCCGTCATCCATTTCCTCGACAATGCCGCCCTGTCGCCGCGGCGCATCAAGCGCTATGCGGCGATCTCGTCTACCGTCGCCCGGCGCAAAAACTATTTTCCCGACGATGTCGCGGTCGATGTCCTCTATCCGCCGCCGCATCGCGACAATTACCGCTGCGGCGAGAGCCGTTATTTCTTCACCAGCAGCCGTCTCGACGGTCCGAAGCGCATCGGCCTGATCGTCGAGGCGATGCGGCATGTGCCCCAGGACAT
The DNA here is from genome assembly GCA_945952045.1 of uncultured Rhizobium sp. Classification (GTDB taxonomy): domain Bacteria; phylum Pseudomonadota; class Alphaproteobacteria; order Rhizobiales; family Rhizobiaceae; genus Metarhizobium. Next base: position 3,823 of record CAMFHE010000072.1, on the reverse strand, counting down.
TCCGCTGCTGATCGCCGGAACCGGACCGGAAGAGGCGCGGCTGAAGGCGCTCGCCGGCGACGATCCCCGCATCCGTTTCCTCGGCTATGTCGCCGACGACGCCATGCCCGGCCTCTATGCCGATGCGCTGGCCGTTCCCTTCGTGCCGGCCGACGAGGATTACGGCCTGATCACCATCGAGGCGATGAAGAGCGGCAAGCCGGTGCTGACGGTTCCCGATAGCGGTGGCCCTTGCGAATTCGTGCGCGACGGCGAAACGGGTCTGGTCTGCGGCCTGTCGCCGGCCGCGATCGGCGCCGGCCTGTCGCGTCTGGCCGGCGATGTCGCTGCGGCCGAAGCCATGGGCCGGAAAGCTCTCGACAGCATGGCGGCGGTCACCTGGTATCCGGTGGCCGAAGGCCTGTTGCAGCCGCCCTCGTCCCTGCCGTCGGCCCGCAAGACCGTGCGCCCGAAACTGACGGTCGCCACCACCTTCCGCGTCTATCCGCCGATGAATGGCGGCCAGGCCCGCGTCTTCCATCTTTATCGCAATCTCGCCCGCACCTTCGATATCGATATCGTGTCGCTGGGACCGCCGACCGGCGGCCGCTCGGAAGTGGAGATCGCGCCGGGCGTTCTCGAAATCACTGTTCCGATGACCGACGTCCATGCCGAGGCCGAGTATCACATCTCGAAACAGGTCGGGAACCGGCCGGTCAGCGATGTCGCCGCCAATGTCCTGCTCGGGCTGACGCCTGCCTATGAGGCGGCGGTGGAGCTTTCGGCGCTGACCAGCATGGCCGTCATCGCCAGCCAGCCCTACATGATCGATATTCTCAAGCGCGCGGCCCCCGGCAAACCCTTCTGGTACGAATGCCAGAATGTCGAGCTGACCCTGAAGGCCGATGTTTTCGGCAGCCTGCCGGAGGCGGCACCCCTTCTGGAGGAAGTGCGCAAGGCCGAGCGCGATTGCTGGATCAATGCCGAGCGGGTTTTCGCCTGCACGCGTCGCGATCTGGCGGAGCTGGAGCGGGTCTACGGCCCGACGCGCGCCCGGCAATATGAAGTGGCGAACGGCGTTTCCCTGGAAAACACGCCCTTTACCGGCCTTGCCGATCGCCGCCGGCTGCAGAAGGCGGGCGGTTTCGGCAAGCGGCAGCTGGCGATCTTCGTCGGCAGCTGGCATGGCCCCAATCTCGAAGCCGTCGAGGACATCCTGGAACTGGCCCCGCAACGGCCTGAAACGCGTTTCGTCGTCATGGGCAGCGTCTGCCTGCCCTTCAAGGATCGAACCCTGCCGGCCAATGTCGATCTGCTCGGCACCGTCGACATGGAAACGCGCGACCTGATGCTGTCGATCGCCGATGTCGCGCTGAACCCGATGCGACTGGGCTCGGGCACCAACCTGAAGATGCTCGATTATATGGCCGCCGGCGTCCCGGTCCTGTCGACGGGTTTTGGCGCCCGCGGATTGGAGATCGAGCCGGAAAGACATTTCGTTCTGGCGGAAAAGCCGGATTTCGCCGCAGCGCTCGCGCGCATCGCCGGCATGAGCGAGGCCGAATTGGAAACGATGATCCTCGCCGCGCGGGCCGCCGTCGAGGCGACCTATTCCTGGCAGGTCATCGCCGACGCTTTCCTGGCCGAGCTACAGACCGACACCGAAGACGGCCGTTTCCTCGTCCGTTCGTGACGCGATACGATCAGGCCGATTGACGCGACACCGAAATCTGCGGCGGCAGGAAGGCCTTGCCGTCGAAGGGCTGCTTGCTGAGATTGGCGACGCTGAAGATGATCGCCAGATCCCGCCATTCGTAGTTTTCGCCGATATGGTTTTCGCCGCCGACCAGCGCCAGCGCGATGGAATAGGTGCCTTCGCCGAGATCGGCGGGAAAGCTGACATGGAAGGCGAGGCGCTCGCCGGCCTCGACCGCCGTCAGGGCCTGGTCGCTGTAGAAGGTGTTCGTGCCGTAGATGGTCTGGCCGAAGCGGTCCTTGATCGCATAACCGAGCACGAGCTGCTCCAGCGCCTCATGGGCGGTCGCCTTGACATGCAGGTGGACGGTTTCGCCGACATCGACGGTGTCGACCGTCTTGCCCGCTTCGTCGAGCAGCACGGCATCGTCGACGGTCGCCTTGCGCGAGCCGGAGATCGTGCGGATGCGGCCGTCGCCCAGCGCTTCGGTGACGATGGTCTCGCCGGCCTTGTGGCCAAGCAGGGCGTTGTAATAGTCGAGCACGCTTTCCGGCTCGCCGTCGAGCGCGACGCGGCCCTCATGCAGCAGGATGGCGCGGTCGCACAGGCCGAGCATAGCCATGCGGTCGTGGGAGACGAGGATCAGCGTCGTGCCGAGCTTGCGGAACTCGCGGATGCGATCGAAGCTCTTGTGCTGGAAATAGGTGTCGCCGACCGACAGCGCCTCGTCGACGATCAGGATATCCGGCCGGAAGGCGGTGGCGACCGAAAAGGCAAGCCGCATATGCATGCCGCTGGAATAGACCCGCAGCGGCTGGTCGAAATAATCCCCAAGCTCGGAAAAGGCCTCGATATCGGCGAGCGCCGCCAGGATATCGGCATGCTGGTGGCCCATCAGGCCGAGCGAATGGAAGACGTTCTGGCGCCCGGTATAATCGGGATTGAAGCCCATGCCGAGCTCGAGGATGGCCGAGATGCGGCCGCTCAGGCTGACGGCGCCGGTGCTGGGGCGCATGGTGCCGGTGATCAGCTTCAGGAGCGTGCTCTTGCCGGCGCCGTTGCGGCCGACGATCGCCAGCGCCTGGCCGCTCGGCACCGAAAACGAGATGTCGCGGAGAACCCACTTTTCCTCGGCCGCCGGCGCTTTGGCGGTAAACCAGCGGAGGATCCGGTAGAGCTCGTGGCTATATCGGTAAAAGACCTTGCCGACATTATCGACCGACATCACAGGCGTCATAGGACATCCACCATTTCAGAACTGGATTTCCGGAACAGGAACAAAGCGAGCGACAGGAGAGCCACCGAGAGCAGCGTCAGCGCGCCGAGTTGCGCATAGTCGGGGGCCGTGCCGTAGACCAGGATGCGGTGATAGCTGTCGATGATCCAGAACAGCGGGTTGAGCATGACGATCTTCTGGAACAGGGGCGGCAGGATGTTGATCGTGTAGACGATCGGCGTCAGCCAGAACAGGAACTGGATGACGATGCCGCACATCTGCCCGACATCGCGGATGAAGACGTTGACCACCCCGCAGACCAGGCCGAGGCCGGTCGCGAACAGGATGTTGAGCAGGAAGACCAGCGGCAGCCAGAGAAGGCTGATGCTGAAGCCGTAACCGGTCGCCAGATAGACGGCGGCGACGATGACGAAGAAGATGACGTTGTTGATCGTCGAGGAGATGATGACGACGAAAGGCAGCGCCATCCGCGGAAAGGAGATCTTCTTCAACACATTGGCATTGTCGATGAACAGCGTCAGGCAGCGGTTGAAGATGTCCGTGAACAGATACCAGCCGAGGAAACCGGCCAGCAGATACAGCGAATAGGAAAAGCGGTTGTCGATATTGGGCAGCCGCTGCGACATCAGGGACGACAGCACGAAGGCATAGATCAGCACCTGCGACAGCGGCGCGATGACCAGCCAGAGCAGGCCCAGCCGGCTGCGCGAGACGCGCCCGTTGAAATCGGCCCGGACGGAGGTGTAGATGAAGTAGCGGTATTGCCATACCGCCTTCACCAATGAGCTGAGCACGATCGCATCCTCGCTGGTTGTCGCATCGCCGCCTGACGAAATCAGGCGCCGCTTGCCGCCCTGTATAGGGCAACGGTTTCCTCGGCGCATCGGCGCCAGCTGAATTTTCCGACCTGG
>CAMFHE010000071.1 GCA_945952045.1 uncultured Rhizobium sp. | reverse complement strand
CCTTCCTCCAGGCTTACGTCTTTGCGGTTCTGACTTGCATGTACCTCAACGACGCGATCCATCCCGGCGGGCACTAAGGATAACGACAACGGCGCCGGACCGGCGCCAGTCATTCGCCGCAACAATCCATTCTAAGGAGTTTTATCATGGAAGCAGAAGCAGCAAAGTTCATCGGCGCGGGTCTGGCTTGCCTCGGCATGGCCGGTACGGCTCTCGGCCTCGGCAACATCTTCGGCAACTACCTCTCGGGCGCTCTGCGCAACCCGTCTGCCGCTGACAGCCAGTTCGGCCGTCTGGTATTCGGCTTCGCCGTTACGGAAGCTCTGGGCATCTTCTCGCTGCTCATCGCTCTCCTCCTGCTCTTCGCCGTCTAATATTCGGCTGGAAATAGGGATCACGGCTCGTCTCGCGCGCGCCGTGATCCGCATTATGCAGGACACCTGGAGGTGAGCATGTTTGTGACTCCGGCTTTTGCCGAAGAGACCCCGGCCGCAACCGCACCAGCGGGGCAGGACGCCGCCGCAACCGAGGCCCATGGCGCAACCCCGGCTGCCGGCGAAACACACACGGAAACGGGCGTTGCCCACGAAGCCGGTCACGGCTCGGGCGTTTTCCCGCCGTTCGATACCACGACATTCCCGTCCCAGATTCTCTGGCTGGTGATCACGTTCGGTCTGTTCTTCATGCTGATGAAGAAGGTCGTTGTTCCGCGCGTCGGTGGCATCATCGACAACCGCCAGGACCGTATCTCCCAGGATCTGGATCAGGCAGCACGCCTGAAGGCCGAAGCCGACGCCGCCGTCGAGACCTATGAAAAGGAACTCGCAGCCGCCCGCGCCAAGGCAAACGAAATCGCAGGCGCTGCTCGCGACGCCGCCAAGGTGAAGGCGGATGCCGAGCGCGCCGCCGTCGAAGCCGAGGTTTCGGCCAAGCTTGCCGCCGCTGAAAGCCGCATCGCCGACATCAAGGCCAAGGCCTTCGCCGACGTCGGTTCGATCGCCGAAGAGACCGCCGGCACCGTCGTCGAGCAGCTGCTCGGCACGCAGGTTCCGCAGGGCGACGTCGCCGCTGCCGTGGCCGCCGCAAAGCAGGAGGCTTGAGACCATCATGGCATTCGATGCAACATTCTTTGCTTTTGTCGGTCTTGTCCTTTTCCTGGCGCTGATCGTTTATCTCAAGGTGCCCGGCATGGTCGCCAAGAGCCTTGACGCCCGCGCTGACGAAATCCGCAACGAGCTGGCTGAAGCCAAGCGCCTGCGTGAGGAAGCCCAGGCCCTGCTCGCCGAATACCAGCGCAAGCGCAAGGAAGCCGAAGCCGAAGCTGCCGGCATCGTCGCTTCCGCCGAGCGCGAAGCCCAGGCCCTGACCGCCGAAGCCAAGCAGAAGACGGAAGAGTTCGTCGCCCGCCGCAACGCGCTGTCCGAGCAGAAGATCAAGCAGGCCGAATCGGATGCGATCAACGCAGTTCGTTCCGCCGCCGTCGATCTGGCGATTGCCGCCGCTGAAAACGTCATTGCCAAAAAAAGCGATGCCGCCGTGCAGGCCGATCTCTTCAACCGCGCCATCGGCGACGTGAAGACCCGCCTCAACTAAGCGGTTCCATGATCGTGAAGTGAAAAAGCCGGCCCTTTGTGGCCGGCTTTTTGCTGTCTGGGGATCCGGTGAAGCCTTGGAGCATTTCCAGGAAAAGTGTGAAGCGGTTTTCCGTCCGGAAATGCGGAACCGCTCTAGTCTCCGGCTATGTCCGGCGCGCTCAGGCGAAACGGCCGGAAGCTCATGCGATGCAGCGTGCAGGGACCGTGGGCATCGACGGCGCGGCGGTGGGCGGGCGTCGGATAGCCGGCATGGGTGGCAAAGCCATAGGCCGGGTAGACCAGACCGGCGCGCGCCATCATGCGGTCGCGGGTTACCTTCGCGATAATAGAGGCGGCGGCGATCGAGACAGAGCGGGCATCGCCCTTGACCAGAGCCCGCCCGAAGCAACTCATGCCGGGCGGCACGTCGCGCCCATCGACCAGCACCAGCTTGGGCACGATGCAGAGGCTGGCGACAGCGCGGCGCATCGCATCAAGGCTGGCCTTGCGGATATCGGTGGTATCGATGCGCCCCGGCCCCGAGGAGGCGATGGAGACGGCAAGCGCACAGCCCAGGATCGCCTCGTACAGCGTATCCCGCTCGCCGGCCGACAGTTTTTTGGAATCGTTCAGTCCATCCGGGATGCAATCGGGGTCGAGAATGACGGCCGCGGCAACGACAGGCCCCGCCAACGGGCCGCGCCCTGCCTCGTCCGTGCCGGCGACCGGCCATTGCCCGGAATGGCGACCCGCCAACTCATGGCTGAAATCGGGAACGAGCGGGATCGGTTCGAAAAGCATGAGCCATGTCCAGAAAATACGAATTGCCGATCTTCTACACGAAGATGCGGCAATTCGGAAAGCATGGAGAATCGGGTGGCGTCAGAATGGACAGTGCGGCGGACCATGTGACGCCCACCCGATCTCCTGCAAGCCCCGCCGGAAGGACCAGTCATGGTCCGTCAGGGGCGGCGGACCGGCGGGGCAATCCGGCGGGCGAGGCGGTGGAACGCCGGCCGGAAACTCTTGTCTTTCCGAAAACCGCTATACGGCTTACAGCAGTTGCAACTGCACGCCGCTGCCGCTCGGCGGCACGAACAGGTCGTCGCGCAGATGCATGCCGCGCCGGCCGAGGCCGAGGCGCTTGACGGCCATCTCGAAGCGGCGGCCGATCTGCCAGGCATAGGGGCCCGTGCCCTTCATGCGCTTGCCGAATTCGGCATCGTAATCCTTGCCGTCGCGCATCGAACGCACCAGCGACATCACATGCCGATAGCGATCGGGATAATGCTGCAGCAGCCAGTCGCGAAACAACGGGCTGACTTCGAGCGGCAGGCGCAGCAGCACATAGCTGGCTTCGCTGGCGCCGGCAGCATGGGCGCCGTCGAGAATGCGCTCGATCTCGTGATCGTTGAGCGCCGGGATGATCGGCGACACCAGCACGCTGGTGGGAATGCCGGCCTCGCTCAGCGCCTTGATCGCATCGAGCCGGCGGCTCGGCGTCGCGGCGCGCGGCTCCATGGCGCGCGAGAGCTTGCGGTCGAGCGTCGTCACCGAGATACCGACCTTGGCAAGACCGCGCGAGGCCATATCCTGCAAGATATCGATGTCGCGCAGCACCAGCGCCGACTTGGTGACGATGGCGACCGGATGATTGGCCTTCTGCAACACTTCGAGGATCTGGCGCATGATGCGCCATTCGCGCTCGATCGGCTGATAGGGATCGGTATTGGTGCCGATGGCGATGGTGCGCGGCTTGTAGCCGGGCTTGGCCAGCTCCCGCTCCAGCAGTTTCGGCGCATCCGGCTTAGCAAACAGCCGCGTTTCGAAATCGAGACCTGCGGACAGGCCCATATAGCTGTGCGTCGGCCGGGCAAAGCAATAGATGCAGCCATGCTCGCAGCCGCGATAGGGATTGACCGACCGATCGAAAGGGATATCAGGAGAATCGTTACGCGTGATCGCCGTGCGCGGCTTTTCGATCTGGACCTCGGTCTTCAGCGCCGGCAATTCGTCGAGCGACTGCCAGCCGTCGTCATAGGCAACGTGCTCGCGCGGCTCGAAGCGCCCTTCCGGGTTCAGCCCGGCGCCACGGCCCCGGCGGCGCGACCCGTCGATCCTGAGGCCGGAAGCGGCCAGCATCGCATCGGCAAACTCCGCCGTATTGGCGGGCTGAAAAGCAGCCCGACCCACATGAGACAGATCGTTCATTGGTCATCTCCGGTCGAGTGCGACGCAACGCACTCCCTGGTTCCTGATTAAATTCCTATCGCGGAAATGAGAACATTGCAAGAACAAAATGCGGAACGCAGCCGGTGGCGTTTTTTGCTGCGATGCGATAGGGATTGATCATGCTGACAATATTGATGGAAACCCGCGATCATGAGGCTGAGCTGGCACAGACCCTTTCGGTGCTGGTGGCCGGCGCCGTCGAGGGGCTGGTCAGCGATGTCGTGATTCTCGATGGCGGGTCGAAAGACGGCTCGTCGCAGGTAGCGGATGCGGCTGGCTGCCGGTTTCATCGCGACTGGGAGTTGGGCGCCATCCTCGAGTCGGTGCGCGGCGAGTGGCTGCTGATCATCGAACCGGGCGCGCGGCCGCTGACGGGCTGGATCGACGAGATCGCCGATTATGTCGGCTTCGGTCGCCAGCCGGCGCGCTTTTCGCCATCCCGGCATTATCGTCCGCCGGTCTGGCAGCGTTTTCTGCGCAGGGAAGGGCCGCTTGAACATGGTTTGCTGATTGCCAAGCGTGATGCACTTGCCAATGTCGGGTCAGGCAATCGGCTTTCCGATGTGGCAAAGGCGACGAAACCGTTGCGGCTGAAAAGCGAGATCGTTCCGGCATGGGTGATGCGGCAGGATCGAAATTAGAGCATAATCCGACCGGAGTGGAACGAGGGTCGACAAGATTACGCCTCAAAATAAAGAATTTAGAGCGCCTTGCCGCGCTTCAGATGCTCGTCGAGCCGAGGCATGATTTCCACGAAATTGCAGGGTATGTGCCGATAGTCGAGCTGAGCGGCTAGAATGCCGTCCCAGGCATCCTTGCAGGCGCCGGGTGAGCCGGGCAGCACGAAGATGAAGGTGGCATTGGCGACGCCGCCGGTGGCGCGCGACTGGATGGTCGAGGTGCCGATCTTGTCGTAGGACAGGCGATGGAACACTTCGGAAAAGCCGTCCATGCGCTTTTCGAACAGCGGTTCCAGCGCTTCCGGCGTCACATCGCGACCGGTAAAGCCGGTTCCGCCGGTGGTGATGACCACGTCGATGGCGTCGTCCTTCGTCCAGGCCTCGACCTGCTCGCGGATTTTCTGCTTGTCGTCGGTCACGATGGCGCGGGCGACGAGGCGATGGCCTGCTGCTTCCACGCGACCGACAAGCGTATCGCCGGAGCGGTCGTCGGCGGCGGTGCGGGTGTCGGACACCGTCAGCACGGCGATGCCAACGGGGATGAAGGGACGCGTGTCGTCCAGTCGGGCCATCACGAAACTCCTGCTTGCGTTGATGTGGCTTCGACGAACCAGCCGGGTTTTTCCGCCCGCAGTGTCGCACACGCCCGTTGCGCGCCTTCGGCGTCGTCGAACACGCCAAACACGGTCGCGCCGGAGCCGGACATGCGGGCGAGCCGCGCGCCTGCGTCGGCCAGTAGACCGAGCGCTTCGCCTATGTCAGGCACCAGCGCCCGCGCCGGTCCCTCCAGATCGTTACGCGCCGCTGCCAGATAGGAAAGCCAGTCGGTACCGAAGGGCAGGGGGCGGGGAAGCGGCGGATTGGTCTTGACCGTCAGGCGACGGAAAATCTCCGGCGTCGAGACCGGCAACAGCGGATTGACCAGCACCATCGGCAAGACGGGCAGGGCGGTGAGCGGCGTGATGTCCTCGCCGATGCCTTCGGCGAGCAATGGCCTGCTGGCGAAACACATGGGCACGTCGGCGCCGAGCGTCAGCAGCAAAGCATCGAGACCATCTGGCGTATGTCCGACGTTCCAGAGGCGAAGCAGCGTGCGGATGCAGGCCGCCGCATCGGCGGAGCCGCCACCGATGCCGGAGGCAATCGGCAGGTTCTTTTCGAGATGCAATGAAACCGGCGGGGCAGGTCGCCCGTCAGCCGCAAGCGAGGCGCGCAGGGCGTCGCGGGCGCGGATGACGAGATTGTCGGATGCCGATTCCGACATCAGCCGGACGCCGAACAGCCCGGAGAGGGTGAATGCGTCGCTTTCGGCCGGTGTTGCGGTGATGCGATCGCCAAGTGCTGTGAAGGCGACCAATGTTTCCATAAGGTGATAGCCGTCGGGCCTTTGCCCGACGACATGCAGCGCCAGATTGATCTTGGCTGGCGCTGCCTCGCTGATTGCCTGTTCGCTCATGGCGCGACAGGCGGGCTTACTTGACGCCCGCCGGCAGCTTGATGACGTCGCCGGCCTTCAATTCGTCGGTGGGGTTCTTCAGCGACGGATTGAGCTTGAGGATGTCGTTGACCCGCTTGGCGTCGCCCAGAACCTTTTCGGCGATCTTGGTGGCGGTGTCGCCGGAAAGCACCGTATAGTCGGTCGTGGCGTTTTCGGCATTGGCCGAAGCCATCTGCTGCGCCTGATCGCCGAGCCCGTCCTTGATCTTGGCCTCGATCTTGGGAATCTCGGTCATCTCGGGCTTCATGGTCAGCGCCCGCTGCCACTGGTAGCGCGCTTCGAACTTGCGCCCGACGCGCCAATAGGCGTCGCCAAGGTGGTCGTTGATGGTCGCGTCGCCGGCCTTGAGCTGGGCAGCGCGCTCCAGTTCCTCGACGGCATTGTCGAAGCGGCCGAGGCGATAATAGGCCCAGCCGAGCGAATCGACGATATAGCCGTCATCCGGGCGCAGCTCGACGGCGCGCTTGATCATGTCGAGCCCTTCGTCGAGATTGCGGTTCATATCGACCCAGGAATAGCCGAGATAGTTCAAGACCTGCGGCTGCTCGGGATTGAGTTCCAGCGCCTTGCGGAAATTCGGCTCGGCCTGATCCCATTTCTTCAGCCGCTCATAAGCGATGCCGCGCTGGAAGAACACGGCCCAATGGCTGCGGTTCGGCAGGGGGCCGATGGCTTCGACCGCCTTGTCGAAATTCTCGGCCATGGCGGAATAATCCTTGGCATCCGAAAGCACGCCGCCATAGGCGAGATAGCTGCGGATATCCTTGGGGTCCGAGGCGATCAGCGACTGCAGGTGCTTTTTGGCCTCCTCGACATCGCCGGTCTGGGCGAGCGCAAGGCCAAGCTGCAGCTCGGAAATGCGCCGCATCGGCGAATCCTGCGGCACTTGGCTGTAGAATTCGATGGCGCGCTGCGGCTGTTCGGCGCCTTCGGCCAGTCCGCCGAGCAGCACCAGCGTATCGGCGCTTTGCGGGTCGAGCGCGAAGCTTGCCTGGAGATAGAGCGCGACGGCATCGTCGGCGCCCTGACGGTTCAGCGCGCTGCCGACCGAAAAGAGCACGGCGGCCGCGCCCTGGGCTGCGGTCTGCACCTGCTGCTCCGGCTTGCCGCCCTGTTCGATCGTGTCGCGCAATGCCTTCAGCGGGGCGTAATTGTTGATGAAATTGTCGCCGGCGGCGATGGCGTTCAGCGCCTTCTGCTTGTTGCCCTGCTGGGCCTCGAGCGTGGCGAGCGCGATGACGGCGCGCACATAGGTGTCGGGCGCGGTCTGGCCGCCGTCACGGTCGGCGACGGCTTCGTTGAGATGCGAACGGGCCTTGGAGACATTGCCGGTGGCGGCGGCAAGCGCGCCGGCATGATAGTTCTTGAAGATGCCGAACCATTGCGGCCCCTTCATGCCCTCGATCATCGACAGGGCTTCCTTGCCCTTGCCGCTGCCCATGCGCGCCCAGGCGACGATAAGGCTGTTCATCATCCGCTCGAGATCGTTCGGGCCGTTATATTTGAGGATCTTTTCGGCCTCGGCGTAATTCTTGTCGTAGATGGCGTTGAGGCCGCGCACGACGGTGGTGATGCGCTCGACCGAGGGGTCGTTCTTCATGTCCTCGGCAAGCTTGACGCCGTCCTTGAAATCGCCGTCCATGAACAGCGCGATCATCAGCCGCTGGCGGATTTCCGGGTTTGCCGGCTCCAGTTCCAGCGCCTTGCGATAGAGGCTGATGGCGGTCTTGTAGTCCTTGTCGACATCGGCGGTGCGACCGGCCAGGAACGCGCCCGAAAAAGTCGTGGCGCTGGCCGGATCGAAGGGTTTTTCCGCCACGGCCGGCGTTGTCGATTCGGCGCGCGCCGGCTGGAAACCAGCCGCGCCGAGCGCCAGGACGAACGCGAAGGCTGCACCGGAGAGAAGACGAATGGCAAATCTTTGCCGCATGAAAATGCCTTTCAACGAGGAACGGGCCGAACCCTGGACATGGACAGGTCGCGCGCGATGATTCCGCAACAGAATGGCTTTTTTGAAGCAGCGCTGCAAGGAAATCCGCGCCGGAGTCCGGTTGGGCGATGCGGGCGGAGACATGCGATCCGTCCGCATCGAGGTCGGATCGGATGTCAGTTGATGCGCTGGATGGAGAAGTCGATCACATCCATCAGCGCCGATTTCCAGGGCGATTGCGGCAGCGGCGCCAGCGCGTCGCGGGCGATGGTGCCATAATGCTTGGCCCGCGCAATGGTGTCGGCGAGGCTGCCATATTTGGTGATCAGGCCGAGCGCGGTTTCCAGATTGGCGTCGCTGCTGTTGCCGCCCTCGATGGCGTCGCGCCAGAAGGCGCGCTCGTCCTCGGTGCCGCGGCGATAGGCGAGGATGACCGGCAGCGTGATCTTGCCTTCGCGGAAATCGTCGCCGACATTCTTGCCGAGCTCGGCGGCCTTGCCGCCATAGTCGAGCACATCGTCGACCAGCTGGAAGGCGAGGCCGAGATTCATGCCGTAGGATTTCAGCGCGTTGCGGCCGGACTTGTCGGTCTTGGCGACGATCGGGCCGACTTCGGCGGCGGCGGCGAAGAGTGCCGCCGTCTTTGCGCGGATGACCTGCAGGTAATCGTCCTCGGTCGTCTCCATGTTCTTGGCGACCGAAAGCTGCAGCACCTCGCCCTCGGCGATGACGGAGGCGGCGGTGGAGAGCACGTCGAGCGCATCCAGCGAGCCGACATCGACCATCATGCGAAAGGCCTGGCCGAGCAGAAAATCGCCGACCAGCACGCTTGCCTGGTTGCCCCAGATGGTGCGGGCGGTGGATTTGCCGCGGCGCAGGTCGCTTTCGTCGACGACGTCGTCATGCAGCAGCGTGGCGGTGTGCATGAACTCGACGCTGGTGGCGAGCTTGACGTGATGGTCGCCCTCATAGCCGAACATCGCGGCGGAAGCGAGCGTCAGCATCGGCCGCAGGCGCTTGCCGCCCGAGGAAATCAGGTGGTTGGCGACTTCCGGAATCATCTGCACGTCGGAGCCGGCCTTGGAGAGGATGAGCTGGTTCACCCGTTCCATGTCGGCCTTGGTCAGGTCGACGAGCGGCTTCACCGATGCGGTTCTGTTCTTGTTTTCCTCAAGCGGTATCACGACGCCCAACGATCCGGACTCCTGTTCAAATAGGTCGGGGGACAATAGAAAGGGTGGAAGAATGCGGCAAGAGGCGATTTGCCACGTTCCCTTGAAATCGACGGAAATTGGCGAAAGGAATGCCCCCGGAATGCTCGAACTCATCCGCACCAACGATGCCGTCCTCCTGTCCTTCGCCGAAAGCCTCATGCGCGATGCGGGCATTCATTGCCTCGTGGCCGATCAGGGCATGAGCATCCTAGAGGGATCGCTCGGCATGTTGCCGCGCCGCTTTCTGGTGGAGGCGGAGCGGGCGCAGGAGGCAAAGCGCATCCTCGTCGATGCCGGTCTTGGCGGGGAGCTGCGCGATGGCGCCGAGTGAGACGATCGACGCCTTCCATTACGGCCGCTTCCATGTGGTGCAGCCGAAGGGCAGGGGCCATCGTTCCGGCATGGACGCCATGCTGCTCGCCTCCCTCGTGGATGACGACAGGCCGGTGCGGGTCGCCGATCTCGGCGCCGGCGCGGGTGCGGCCGGCATGGCCGTCGCCTCGCGGCTTGAAAGCGCCGAGGTGACGCTGTTCGAGCGCTCGCAGGAGATGGCGGACTATGCCCGCCGCAGCATCGATCATCCGCTGAATGCGCGTCTCGCGCCGCGTCTTGCCTTGTTCCAGGCGGATGTGACGGCGACCGGCAATGCCCGCCGCGCCATGGGGCTGGAGGACGACGCCTTCGATCATGTCATCCTCAACCCGCCCTTCAATGACGGGTCCGACCGGCGCACGCCCGATGACTTGAAGGCCGAGGCCCATGCCATGACCGAAGGCTTGTTCGAAAGCTGGCTGCGCACCGCAGGCGCGATCATGAGACCCGGTGGGCAGCTATCGCTGATCTCGCGGCCGGAATCGATTGCCGAGATCGTCGATGCCTGCGGCCGGCGTTTCGGCGGGCTGGAGATCACGCCGCTCTATCCGCGCGCGGGCGAAAACGCCGTCCGTATCCTCGTCACCGCCATCAAGGGATCGCGCGCACGCCTGTCGCTGCGCGCAGCGCTCACCATGCATGACGAGGGCACGCATCGCTTCTCGGCCTATGTCGACGATCTCAACAACGGCCGGGCCGCCTATCCGCGAAAGCGTTGATATTTCGCGCAGTTCCAACAAAAGTGTGAAGCGGTTTTGCGTCCGGAATTGCGGAAAAGAAGCGGCACGCGCTTGTGTTTGCTCTAACGATGCACACATAACCGGCAGTATCCACGGAAACGGAATGAGAGAATGGCGGGTTTTCTGAAGCGGCTGGTCCCGAAACGGTTTCGCAAGCGCGAACTCACCATCCCGGTCGTGCGCCTTCAGGGGGCCATCATGGCCGATGGTTCGCCGCTGCGGCCAGCGCTCAATCTGGCTGCCGTTTCCGCTTCGCTCGACAAGGCGTTTTCGATGAAGGAAACGCCGGCGGTCGCCATTTCCGTCAATTCGCCCGGCGGCTCGCCGGTGCAGTCGCGGTTGATCTATAGCCGCATCCGGGCTTTGGCCGAGGAAAAGGGCAAGCGCGTTTATGTCTTCGTCGAGGATGTCGCAGCGTCTGGCGGCTACATGATTGCGCTGGCCGGCGATGAGATCATCGCCGATCCATCCTCCATCGTCGGTTCGATCGGCGTCGTTTCGGGCGGCTTCGGCTTTCCGGAGCTCTTGCGCAAGATCGGCGTCGAGCGCCGCATCTATACGGCGGGCGAAAACAAGGCGATCCTCGATCCCTTCCAGCCGGAGAAGCTGCAGGATATCGAACACCTGAAATCCTTGCAGCTCGATATCCACGCAACTTTTATCGATATGGTCAAGGCAAGACGCGGCCATCGCCTGTCGAGCGATCCCGATGTGTTTTCCGGCCTGTTCTGGACGGGGACGCGCGGACTGGAACTCGGCCTGATCGACGGCCTCGGCGATATGCGCGGCGAATTGCGCAAGCGTTATGGCGACACCGTCAAGCTGGAACTCGTGACGGCGACGCGCGGCCTGCTGGGCCGCCGTGTGCCTGGCGTCGGCGGTTCCTCGGCCGCGACGGAAATTGCCGGCGCTGCGGCTGGGGGCCTGGCGTCTGTGCTGGAAGAAAAGGCGCTTTGGGCGCGCTACGGGCTATAAGCCGAGCGAACAAAAGCAATTCCAGCAAAAGTATGCAACGGTTTTGCGTCCGGAATTGCTTCAAACAAAAAGGGGAGGGGCATGCCACAACTGATTCTCATCATTCTTCTCGCAGTCTGCGGATGGCTGTTCTATCGCCGCTTCATCCGCGATGCCGAGAGACTGACCGCCCGCTCGCGCCAGCAGGAGCGTGAACGCGAGACCGGCGCGATGGGCACGCTGGTCAAGGATCCCGACACCGGCGAATACCGCGTGCGTCGCGACGGCGAGTAGGAGCGCAAGCGCGCCGCGCCTGCCATTCTCGTCATCTCGCATCCGGGGGAAAAGGGCGTTCTCCCCGTGTCTCACGAACGAGATCGTTCAACGATTTCAGTAGTCTTCTCGCGATACCGGCAAGCGGCGCCGCGCGCGTCACCCCGCCGCTTCGAGTGCGGCCAATCGCTCCGCCAGCGCCTCGATCTCGCTATGGGCGTAGACTTCGATGCCTTCGCGCCGCAACAGCGCGGCGACCACGCCAACGCCGGCATGGCGTTTGCCTGAAAACGTGCCGTCATAGATGAAGCCGGAGCCGCAGGACGGGCTGCCGTCGATCAGCAGTGCGAACCGGCAGTGTTCGGCGCGGGCCAAGGCAAGCGCATTTTGCGCGCCGGTGAGGAAGGGTGTCGTGACATCGCCGCCGGTGATTTCGACGACGCGGGCGCAGCCGTCCAGCACCGCCTTGCCATCGGCGCCGGCCTCGATTTCGGCGGGCGGGCGCGGCACGGGCAGACCGGCCGACATTTCCGGGCAGAGCGTCACCAGTCGTCCCTCCGCCCGCCAGCGATCCATGATCGGGTGAACGAGCGGCTTGGCGGCGCCGTCATAACGCACCGCCTGCCCCATCAGGCAGGCGCTGACCAGGATTTTTTCCGGTCGGCGCCCGTTCACCGGCTCAGCCGGCGATCTTCGAGAAATCGGCGACGGTGCCGGTCGCTTCGCGGATGGCCTTCAGAAGCGCCAGACGATTGGCGCGGATGGCGGCGTCCTCGTCATTGACCAGCACGTCTTCGAAGAATGTGTCGACCGGGCCGCGCAGGGTGGAGAGCGCCTGCATGGCGGAGCGGAAATCCTCCGTCGCGACCGCCTCGGCGGCGGCCTTGGTGGCCGTCGTGATTGCGCCAAACAGCGCCTTTTCGGCGTCGAGCTTCAGAAGCGCTTCCGAGACGCCATCGGCGACGACGGTGCCCTTCTTTTCTTCGGCCGCGAGAAGCTGGGTGGCGCGCTTGGCGCCGGCCAGCAGGTTCTTGCCGTTCTCGGAGGTGATGAAGGCAGTCAGCGCCTCGGCGCGGCGGGCAACCATCAACAGGTCGTCGGCATCGGGCGTCAGCACGGCATCGATGATGTCATGACGCGCACCCTGATCGCGCAGATAGACTTTTAGGCGGTCATGGAAGAAGGAGAGCAGATCGATAGACATTTCTGTCATCTGCTTTTGACCTATCTTCCGCGAGACAAAAGCAACCACACCGTCCATGTGTTGACGGACATTTTCAAAATGTCCGTCAGCAATATCAATCAGACCGAAGCGAACACCACGTTCCATCAAAATACGCACGACGCCGAGCGCGGCGCGGCGCAGCGCATAGGGATCCTTGGAACCGGTCGGCTTTTCGTCGATGGACCAGAAACCGATGAGCGTGTCGAGCTTGTCGGCAAGCGCGACAGCAATCGCCACCTTGTCGTCCGGCACGCGGTCGGACGGTCCCTGCGGCTTGTAATGGTCCTCGATAGCGGCGGAGACGGAGGCATCCTCGCCCTGCAGGCCGGCATATTTGCGGCCCATGACGCCCTGGAGTTCAGGGAATTCGCCGACAGCCTCGGTGCGCAGGTCAGCCTTGGCCAGCACAACGGCGCGGTCCACCAGCGCGGCATCCGCGCCGACGATGGGGGCCAGCTTTTCCGCCAGGGCGCGGATGCGGGCGACGCGTTCGCCCTGGGTGCCGAGCTTGGCATGGAAGGTGACGTTGAGCGCATCCAGCTTGGCCATGCGCTGGTCGAGCGGCTTTTTCAGGTCGAGGCCGAATTTTTCGGCGGAATCCTTCAGCGTGTCGAGATCGGGCAGGTCGCCCCGGTCGCGGGTCCAGAAGTGCTTGGCATCCGACAGGCGGGCGCGCACGACCTTGCCGTTGCCGTGGACGATTTCCTTGCCGCCATCCTTCGCCTCGATGTTCGAGACGAGGATGAAATGGTTGGAAAGGTCTTCGCTGCCCTGACGGCGGGTGACGAAACACTTCTGGTTGGTCTTGATGGTCAGGCGGATGATTTCGCCGGGGATGGCGAGGTAATCCTCCTCGAACTGGCCCATCAGCACCTGCGGATATTCGACGAGGCCGGAGACTTCCTCCAGCAGGCCCTCGTCCTCGACCAGATCGAGGCCGTTGGCGAAGGTCAGGTTGGCGGCATCCTGGGCGATGATCTGCTTGCGGCGCTCGGCATCCAGCACCACCTTGGCCTTTTCGAGGCTGGCGACGTAGTCGTCGAAGCGGCGCACGGTGATCGCCTGCGGCGCATGGAAACGATGGCCATAGGTGACATTCGAAGCGGTGATGCCATCGATCTCAAAGGGAATGACGACGGTTTCGTCATGCTCCGAACCGAAGGTGCAGACGATGGATTGCAGCGGGCGCACCCAGCGCAGCGCGCCCGGCTGGCTCGACGCCTTGCCCCAGCGCATGGATTTCGGCCAGGCGAAATTCCTGATGATGCCGGGCATGACGTCGGCGACGATCTCTTCCGCGGCGCGGCCGGGCTTGGTCAGGATCGCAACGTAGAAATCACCCTTCTTCGGGTCGCTCTGCACCTGCGCCTCGCTGATCGAGGTGAGGCCGGCGGCGCGCAAAAAGCCTTCGATCGCCTTTTCGTTGGCGTCGGTGCGCGGACCCTTCTTTTCCTCGCGCACATCGGCGGAGCGGGCGGTCAGGCCGCGAATGTCCAGAGTCAGGCGGCGCGGCGTCCAGTATTCGCGCGCACCCTCATAGGTCAGGCCCGCTTCGACCAGCGCATCGGTGACAAACTTTCTCAGATCGCCCGCCGCCTTGCGCTGCATGCGGGCGGGAATTTCCTCGGAGCGGAGTTCGATGAGAAGATCGGGCATGGGTTAAGACTTTTCGGTTCGAAAACGGAGAGCCGCCGACTTAGCAAGCCGACAGGCAATTGTCACCCGGAAATGGCCGGAATTCGGTGCGGGGCTTTACCAGCCGCCACCCCCGCCGCCGCCACCGCCACCACCGGAGGAGCCACCGGAAAAGCCGGATGACGAGGAGGAGGGCGGCGCGGGCAGCGTCGAGCGGATGGTGCTCGCCATCGACGAGGAAAAACCGCCGATTCGCTCGCCGAAATTGCGGTGATCGCCGGCATACCACATCGGGCTATAGGCAGCGGCGCCGACGGCAGCCGTCTTCAGCCAGGTCTCGAACGCGTTCGACCACGGCTTTTCGACGCCAAGCGCCACCGCGTAGGGCAGAAGCGTTTCGAAATGCTGCGGCGACATGGCGGGTGCGCCGGCCATGTTCATGCGATCCTTTTCGGCGAGCGTCAGATATTGGCGCAGGCCGTCGATGCCGTCCATCATCTTCCGCCCCAAGGGTGTCGGCGCACCCATGATGAAGAAGTAGAGGATATTGAGCAGCGCGATGCCGCCGACGCCATAGACAGGCAGGTATTCATGCGGATCGCCAAGCTCGATATAGGCCCCGGCCGCAATCGCCAGCAGGATGCCGGCGCCGAAGAACAGCAGCACGGCGGCGATGATGATCAGCAGAATGCGCGCAAACAGCGAGGTCATCCGCCGCGTCGCCGAAATCATCGATAGCGACATCCAGCCGATGACGATGGCGACGATCATGCCGCTGACCAGCAGCGCCATCGCCGCATCCGACAGGCCGCCGAAGAAGACTACGCCTGCGACGGCCGCGATGCTGAGGACGATGCCGAGCACGATATAGCCGGTATTGGCCTTGTAATACTGGCCGCGATGTTCCTTCTCGATGGCCTGGCGGAAGGTTTCGCCGACCGTCTTGACCCGCTCGCCATTGGCCTTGTCGATGACGAAGGTCGCGCCCGCCGACGGCACGGTGTCGAGCAGGCGCTTTTCGCCGGATTCCAGCTTTTCCGTGACGGGCTTTTCGGTGCGGCGGAGAGAGACCGAGCCGGTCAGATCCTCCAGCACCACATAACCGCGCACAGCGAGATTGATGGCGGCGGCGGAAAACGCCGTCCAGCCGCCGCCGGAAAAACCCTTGTTGTCGATATAGTTGACCAGCGCCGGCGAAATCCCGTCCGGCGCATCCCAGCGCGGCACCATGACGCCGGCGCTCGGATCGCGCCCGACCTTCACCCAGGAATAGAGGTAGTAGAGGAAGACGGCGAGAAAGCCGCCGAGGCCGAAGACGTAAGCCAGGCTGTCGCGCAGCGCCCACACGGCGTTCTGGGTGGCGCTCGGCGGATCGATGACGCCCTTCGGCAGGCTGATGGCGAAGGTCAGGCCCTCGCCGGGGCCGAGCGGTCGGGTAGTCGAAACATCGACGCGATTGCCGGAGACGTTTGCCGTCGCATCCTTGCCGGTGGCGCCAAGCGGGCCGGTGAAATAGATCGTGTCCAGCACCTTTGCGCCTTCCGGCAGCGTGACGCTGGCGGAAGCGGCGTTGATCGGGAACAGCCAGCCATTGCCGGTGACGTTCCAGTACAGCTCGTCATGATCGGCGAAATAGCGGATCTGGCGGCCGGTCGTGTAGGTCAGGCGATAGCGGTGCATGCCATTGGGCAGAAACACGTCCTTGTTGCCGATATAGATACGGGTGCCGCCGGAGATGCTTTCGGTGTGATAATCCTCGGCCTTGCCGTCGCGCTCCACCGAGCGCAGATCGAAATCGACCGTCTGCTTGCGGCCCTTTGCATCGACCATGGTGAGCGGAAAATCGCGAAAGATGCCGCGCTTGATGTCGCGGCCCTCGCCACTGGCGTCGATGGTTTCGGTGACCGTCATCGTGCCGTCGCGCGAAAGCACGATCTGCTGGTCGAAGGCGGCGATATATTCCTCGGCCCTGGCGGCGGCGGTCGTAAGGCAGAGCGCGCAGAGGGCAAGAATGGCGGCGAAGACGCGGGTCATGGCGACGACGGCTCCCGGCCGGACGATCAGAACTTCACCGTCGGCACGGCGCGGTCGGATTCGTTGGTGATCTCGAAGAAGGGCGCCTTGTTGAAGCCGAAGGGGCCGGCGATCAGGTTGGAGGGAAAACTCTCGACCTTGACGTTCAGGTCGCGGGCGGCGCCGTTGTAATAGCGGCGCGACATCTGCAGCTCGCCCTCGACGCCTTCCAGCGAGCGTTGCAGCTCGGCGAAATTCTGGTTGGCCTTGAGGTCGGGATAGGCTTCGGCGACCGCCAGCAGCCGGCCGATGGCCTGCGATAGCGCACCTTCCACCGCTGCGCGGCCGGCGATATCGCCCGGCGGCACGGATTGCGCCCGGGTTCGCAACTCCGTCACCTCGCGCAGCGTGTCCTTTTCGTGCGAGGCATAACCCTTGACCGTCTCGACCAGATTGGGAATGAGGTCGGCGCGGCGCTTGAGCTGCACGTCGATGCCCGACCAGGCCTCCTGGACCATCTGGCGGGCCTTGACCAGGCCGTTATAGATCAGAATGACGTAAATCGCGATGACCGCGACGACAATCAGAACGTAGATCACCGTTTCGCCCCCGTATTGCTCATGGCAGATCGCACAGACGGCCTGCCGCACCCCTAGTGTTACCTAAGGATCCGGCGAAACGAAACGGTAATTTTACGGGGATCGGTTCCCGCGACTTGCGCGGGAACGAAGGCAATTGCCGATCAGGCTGCCTTGACCAAATTGGCGCCGCCGGCATCGGTGAGCAGGAAGGCTTCGCCGCAGGCTTTCGCCAGCGTGCGCACGCGCAGGATATAGGCCTGGCGCTCGGTCACCGAGATGACGCCGCGCGCATCCAAGAGGTTGAAGACGTGGGACGCCTTGATGCACTGGTCGTAAGCCGGCAATACGCATTTGTGCAGGGCGTTGGTATCTCCCGGCGCGCCGGCAGCGAGCAGCGCCTGGCATTCCTTTTCCGCATCGATGAAGTGGCGATGCAGCATCTCGGTATTGGCATATTCGAAGTTATGGCGGGAATATTCCTGCTCGGCCTGCAGGAAGACATCGCCATAGGTGATCTTCTCATCGCCTTCGCGGCCGTTGAAATTCAGGTCGTAGACATTGTCGACGCCCTGCACATACATGGCGAGGCGTTCGAGACCGTAGGTCAGCTCGCCGGCGACCGGCGCGCATTCAATGCCGCAGACCTGCTGGAAATAGGTGAACTGCGACACTTCCATGCCGTCGCACCAGCATTCCCAGCCGAGACCCCAGGCACCAAGCGTGGGGCTTTCCCAGTCGTCCTCGACGAAACGGATGTCATGCAGCAGCGGATCGAGGCCGATGGCGGCCAGCGAGCCGAGATAGAGCTCCTGCAGGTTGGACGGGTTCGGCTTCAGGATAACCTGATACTGGTAATAATGCTGCAGCCGGTTCGGGTTCTCGCCGTAGCGGCCGTCCGAGGGACGGCGCGAGGGCTGCACATAGGCAGCCTTCCACGGCTTGGGACCGAGCGCGCGCAACGTCGTCGCCGGATGGAAGGTGCCGGCGCCGACTTCCATGTCGTAGGGTTGCAGCACCGCGCAACCCTTGTCCGCCCAATAGTTATGCAGCGTCAGGATGAGGCCCTGGAACGAGCGGGTCGGGTGCATATGGTCGGGTAGGGGCGAAGGCGTCATCGGCGATATCACTATTATAGCTGTCTTCGGGATCAGCCGGACAGGTGCCACGCCACGGCCCACGGGTCAAGGCTTTTGGGCCGGAGGGCGCCTGCGAAGGCACTTCCTTAACGATGTTGTTTAGACCGCGATTAAGGCGGCACATGCTAAGAGCCCTTGAGCAATTGGAGGGGCCGCAAAAGGCCGGAACCGGGGATCAAGCATGAACGGAACGGGACAGCTTGCCCGACTGTTGCGAGACAGGAACGGAAATTTCGGCATCATCACGGCGCTTCTGGCCCTGCCGCTCTGCGGCCTCGTCGGGCTTGCCATCGATTTCAGCCGGGCGCTGGAGCAGCGTGAACACATGCTTGCCGCTGCCGACGCCGCAGCGCTTGGCGCGATCGCCGAGAAGTCAAGCGGTGTTGCCGCCGCGCGCCTGATGCTCACCGATGGGCAGATCGCCGCCGCCATCGACGACGCGCGCAAGATGTTCACCGCCCAGCTCGTCGCCCGCGGCACCACCGACCAGGTCCAGGAGCAATTCGCAAGCGGCAATCTGAAGCTCGACATCGACGTCACCCGCCATTCCAACACGGTCGAATCCGGCGTCACCTTCCAGGCGCGCGTGCCCACCACCTTCCTCAACGTGATCGGCAAGCAATATATTCCGATCTCCGGTTCGGCGCGGGCGCTTTTCCAGCTCGGCTCCTATATCGATTTCTTCATGCTGCTCGACAATACGCCCTCGATGGGCGTCGGCGCGACGGCGAGCGATATCGCCATGATGGAATCCAAGACCGGCGACAGCTGCGCCTTTGCCTGCCACGAAACGGAAAACCCCAACAATTATTATAACCTCGCCAAGTCGCTGGGTGTCAGCATGCGCATCGATACGGTGCGCAAGGCGACGCAGGAGCTGACGCAGACCGCCAAGTCGGTGATGCGGTTTCCCGAACAGTACCGCATGGGCGTCTACACCTTCGGCGCCAAGGCGGAAGCGGCCGGGCTGACCGCGATCTCCGCCCCCGACGCCAATCTCGACCGCGTGCGTCAATATACCGATGCCGTCGACCTGATGACCATTCCGCGGCAGGGCTACAACAACGACCAGCAGACCAGCTTCGACACCGCGATGACCGAGATCAACAAGGTCATCGATACGCCCGGCACGGGAACCGGTCCCGGCGACCGGCAAAAAGTGGTGTTCTTCGTTTCCGACGGCGTCGGCGACAGCTACAAGCCGAAGGGATGCACCAAGACGCTGACCGGCAATCGCTGCCAGGAGCCGATCGACATTTCCTTCTGCAAGCCGTTGAAGGATCGCGGCATTTCCATCGCGGTGCTGTACACCACCTATCTGCCGCTGCCGAAGAACGGCTGGTACAACAGCTGGATCAAGCCGTTCCAGAGCGAGATCTCGACCAAGATGCAGTCCTGCGCTTCGCCCGGCCTGTTCTTCGAAGTCAGCCCGACCCAGGGCATATCAGAGGCGATGCAGGCCTTGTTCATGAAGATCATCAATCGCCCGCGCCTGGCGAGCTGAAGCAAAGCAGCCCTCACAAGGCCCCAAATTCCCTATGTTGCCCCGCCGCTTCTCCCGAAGCGGCTCGCGGGTGCGCGAGGATGACGGTTAGCGGCAAGGCCCGGCTGGAAACGCCTGGCTCTGCCGGCGTTTTTGTCTCCGCCGTCCCTTCCTTCTCCCTTGTGTTTCCGGGCGGGTTCGTGTTTGCGCACGGGCGATGTCACGGATGGCGAAAACCGAAAAGGGCGTTGCCCCGAAACGAAAGCGCCTCCGATGTCGTAACATCGGAGGCGCTGGGGCCCTTGGGCCGGTGGATCGGCTGGTGGGGCAGGGAACGAAAGCGATTATGGCTTCAAACGAAGTTCAAAATTTGACGCGTCAAGCGGTTTAATTGCGGCAGCCGTTTCGACCGGCGTGTCGGCCGCCGGATCGGTCTCCACCGCCGAGGTCGTGGTCGTCTGGTCGATGCCGTCGCGCGTGGCCGGAACCATGGTGATGGCCGCGGCTTCGATCGCCTGCGTCTGGGTGCTGATGGCCGAGACGACGACAGGAGCGGTGATCACGGTGGCGGCCGACGGTTCCGGCGCGGCAACGACCGGGGGCGCGCCATCGGGCTGCGGCGGGGCGCTGATATAGACGACCGGCGAGCCGCCCATCCAGGCCTCGGTGCGCACCATCTTCTTTTGACCGTTGATGTCCTTCAGTTCCACCGTCTGCGTGCCGCTCTTGAGCGCCGGCACGAGATAGGTGTCGTGGCGCTCGACAGGCTTCGGCGCCGGGCAATCGGTGCAGGATTTGACGACGATGCTGCCGGCGCGGGTGACGACGCCGACCTTGTCGATGGACGAGGCAAGCGCCGGGCCTGCGACGACCAGCGCGGTGGTGAGCATGAGATGAAAGCGCATGGAACGAACTCCCGTCGATCTTTGTACGGGAGATTATCGTCGCTTCGTTTCGATCCGGTCAGGAACTTCGGTAAAAATTGAACGAAGCGTCGGTTTTTCAACCACGCTCGCGTTCGACCGCCCGCCAACCAATGTCGCGGCGGCAGAAACCGTTTTCCCATTCGACCGCATCCACCAGCGCATAAGCGCGCGCCTGCGCCTCGCCGACGCTTGCGCCGCAGGCGGTGACATTGAGCACGCGCCCGCCGGTCGCCACCAGCTGGCCGTCCTTCACGGCCGTGCCGGCATGGAACACTTTTGCGCCGTCCTGGCTGTCGGGCAAAGCGCGGATCGGCGTATTCTTGTCATAGGCGCCGGGATAACCCTTGGAAGCCAGCACCACGGTCAGCGCCGCGTCGTCGCTCCATTGCGCGGACACCTGGTCCAGCATGCCGGTGGCGGCGGCATTGAGCAGCGGCAGCAGGTCGCTCTTCAGGCGCATCATCAGCACCTGGCATTCGGGATCGCCGAAGCGGACATTGTATTCGATCAGTTCCGGTCCCTTGGCAGTGATCATCAGCCCGGCGAAGAACACGCCGGTGAAGGGATAGCCGCTTTCGGCCATGCCGCGAATGGTCGGCTCGATGATCTCCTTCATCGTTCGCGCGACCATCTCGGGCGTCATCACGGGGGCGGGGGAATAGGCGCCCATGCCGCCGGTATTCGGGCCGGTATCGCCGTCGCCGACGCGCT
>CAMFHE010000070.1 GCA_945952045.1 uncultured Rhizobium sp. | reverse complement strand
CCTGCTCGTGCGGCAGGACGATGTTGAGGCCGATGGAGGGCGCGCCGACATCGGCGGCACCACGATTGCCCGCTTCCATGACGCCCGGCCCGCCGCCGGTGACGACCAGATATTCCTGATAGGACGTCTTCGCCGCCTGTTCTGAGCAGAGGCGGGCGAATTTGCGGGCTTCCTCGTAATAGACAGAGGCCGCCTCCAGATGGGCGCGCTGTGTTTCGTTGCGCGCCGCCCAGGCGCTCGCGCCGGGGGCCGGAATGCGCGCGCCGCCGAACATCACAACCGTCGATTTGACGTTGCGCTCGGTCAGCGTCATCTCGGTCTTCATCAATTCCAGTTGCAGGCGGATCGGCCGCAATTCTTCGCGGCAGAGAAATTCGTCGTCGGCATAGGCAAGGCGGTAGGCAGGCGATTCCGTCTGCGGCGTCTTCGGCACGCCTTCGGCGCGTTTCTTGTCGGCGGAACTGTCCTTGAGCGGATCCCAGACCCCGTCCTTGCGCCGCAAACGGCCGTTCTTCAGCTTCGCCATTCTACTCATGCCTTTCCTTCCGCCGGCGCCTCTGACAGAGCGGCATCCGTCGGAAAAACGATTTCTTTTTGCAGGATCATCCTGTAGAGCAAGGGGCCGAAACAAGGTATTTCGACCCCGGTTTTCCCATCATTCACGATAGACCGCGAAGTTTAAGGAATTCTCATGACCAGTGCCGACCTCACCTCGCTTGAAAAGACCATCGAAGCCGCCTTCGAGGCCCGCGACACGATCTCCACCGCCACGCGCGGCGAGACCCGCGATGCCGTCGAAACGGCCTTGAACCTGCTCGACAGCGGCAAGGCGCGCGTCGCAACGCGTGGCGAGGACGGCAAATGGACCGTGCATCAATGGCTGAAAAAGGCGGTTCTGCTCTCCTTCCGCCTCAATCCGATGGAAATCGTCAAGGGCGGCCCGGGCGAAAGCGTCTGGTGGGACAAGGTCGCTTCCAAGTTCGACGGCTGGAGCGCCAACGAATTCGAACGCGCCGGTTTCCGCGCCGTGCCGAACTGCGTCGTGCGCCGCTCGGCCTATATCGCCCCGAACGCCGTTCTGATGCCCTCCTTCGTAAATCTCGGCGCCTATGTCGGTGAAGGCACGATGGTCGACACCTGGGCGACGGTCGGCTCCTGCGCCCAGATCGGCAAGCATGTCCACCTCTCCGGCGGCGTCGGCATCGGCGGCGTGCTGGAACCGATGCAGGCCGGCCCGACGATCATCGAGGACAATTGCTTCATCGGCGCGCGTTCCGAAGTCGTCGAAGGCTGCATCGTGCGCGAAGGCTCGGTGCTCGGCATGGGCGTGTTCATCGGCAAGTCGACCAAGATCGTCGACCGCGCCACCGGCGAGATCACCTATGGCGAAGTGCCGCCCTATTCCGTCGTCGTCGCCGGCTCGCTGCCGTCCGACAAGACCATGCCGAACGGCCAGCCGGCACCCGGCCTCTACTGCGCCGTGATCGTCAAGCGCGTCGACGCGCAGACCCGCTCCAAGACCGGCATCAACGAGTTGCTGCGCGACTAAATCTTTCGCCGGCCGATCCTGTTTGCACCCCCGGAACCTCATGGGCTCCGGGGGTGTTTTCGTTTTGGCACCGTCATGGCGACGGTGTCACAGGTGACAGCAGGATCGGGATCGGCTACACCAGCCCGTCATATCGAGATACAATGCAAGCCGGCCCGCAAACGGCCGCCAACGGTTTGATTTTCATGCGCCCCACCGATCCGATCGCCAATCTGCAATCCCTGATCCGCTGCCCCTCCGTAACGCCCGCCGAAGGCGGCGCGCTAACCGCGCTGGCGGCTATGCTGGAGCCGCTCGGCTTTGCCGTGAACCGGGTAACCGCGCATGAAGAGGGCACGCCCGATATCGAGAACCTCTATGCCCGTCTCGGCACGGACGGTCCGCATCTGATGTTTGCCGGCCATACCGATGTCGTGCCTGTCGGCGACGAGGCCGCCTGGACGCATCCGCCCTTCTCCGCCGAGATCGCCGATGGCGAGCTCTTCGGGCGCGGCGCGGTCGACATGAAGGGTGGCGTTGCCTGCTTCGTCGCGGCGATTGCCCGCCATATCGAGAAGCATGGCGCGCCCAAGGGCTCCGTCTCCTTCCTGATCACCGGCGACGAGGAAGGCCCCGCCGTCAACGGCACGATCAAGCTCCTGCAATGGGCCGCCGAGAAAGGCGAGACCTGGGATGCCTGCCTGGTCGGCGAGCCGACCAATCCGGATGCGCTCGGCGACATGATCAAGATCGGCCGGCGTGGCTCCCTGTCGGGGCGCATTACCGTACAGGGCGTACAGGGCCATGCCGCCTATCCGCATCTCGCCGACAATCCGGTGCGGGCGCTCTTGCAGATGGCCGATGCGCTGCTCGATCCGCCCTTCGATGCCGGCACCGCCGATTTCCAGCCGTCCAACCTCGAAGTCACCAGCATCGACGTCGGCAATCCCGCCACCAACGTCATTCCGGCCAAGGCAACGGCGAGCTTCAACATCCGCTTCAACGACACATGGACGGCCGACAGCCTGAAGGCCGAGATCGAGGCGCGCCTTGCCCGCGCCGCCGCCAATCCGCGCCTGCGTTCCGGCCGCGAACCGGCGCGCTACGAACTCGTCTGGGCCGAACGCCCGAGCCACGTTTTCCTGACCCGCGACAATGCGCTGATCTCGTCGCTCTCCGGCGCTATCGAAGCCGTCACGGCCAAGCAGCCGAAGCTTTCCACCACCGGCGGCACTTCGGATGCGCGTTTCATCAAGGATTATTGCCCGGTGGTCGAATTCGGCCTTGTCGGCCAGACCATGCACATGGTCGACGAGCGCGTCGCGGTCGCCGACCTGGAGATGCTGACGCGTATCTACGAAACCTTCATCGAGCGCTGGTTCGGACATGCCGTCGCTTAAGGAAATCGAGTATTACCTGCGCGGCATCGTATTGCTGATCCAGGGCAAGGCGCAGGGTTTCAGCTATCTCGATCTGACCGATCGCGGCGTGACGCGTTCCTTCTGGGCGATCGTCTGGTGCTTTCCGGCGACGGTAATCAGCTGGATCTGGTGGCAGACGGCCTTTTTGCGCGCCTATCCGCCGGGGACGAAGACCGGCCTGCCCTTCTTCATGCGCCTCGCCATGGTCGAGATCGCCAACTGGATCGTGCCGCTGGTGCTGGCCGGCCTGCTCTGCCTGGCGCTGAGGCTCGGCCGGCGTTTCCTCGCCATCGTCGTGGTGTCGAACTGGCTGGCCGTGCCGCTCAGCTATATCTATGCGCTGATCGTGCTGATCGTCATGTTCGTTCCGGGTGCGGCCGGCATCGCCTCGCTGCTGTGGCTGGCGCTGATCGTGCTCCTGATCTTCTCGCTGATCCGGCTCTTGAGGATGATCTGCGGCCAACAGCCGCTTGTCATCGCGACGCTGGTGCTGGTGCTGCTGGTGCCCTCGATGTTCCTCTCGGACTATCTGCAGCAATATCTCGGCGTTTATCCCGCCTGATCGGTCTTTCCCGGCACCGCCTCGCCGTCTTCCTTGACGAAGGTGCCGATATCGGGATTTTCGAGGATATCGAGCACCCGCTCGGAGGGGCGACACAGGCGCACGCCCTTTTCCGTCATCACGATCGGCCGCTCGATCAGGATCGGATGCGCCATCATCGCGTCGAGCAATTGCGCGTCGCTCAAGCCCTCGTCGTCGAGGCCGAGTTCGGAATAGGGCGTGCCTTTGCGGCG
This sequence comes from uncultured Rhizobium sp., assembly GCA_945952045.1. Taxonomy (GTDB): domain Bacteria; phylum Pseudomonadota; class Alphaproteobacteria; order Rhizobiales; family Rhizobiaceae; genus Metarhizobium. The sequence goes on along the minus strand of CAMFHE010000070.1, from coordinate 17,716 downwards.
CAGGAGGTCACGCGGGGACATGTCCATGGCGATCAGCAGCGCCACCAGTTCCTCGCGCGTCGGCGGCGTCTCGAGATATTCGATGATTTCGGGCTCGACGCCGGACTGGCGGATCATCGCCAGAACATTGCGGGAGGTGCCGCAGGCTGGGTTATGAAAAATCGTCGCCATCGTCGGAATGTCCTTGTTGTCCGCGCCGTTCCGGTATGATCTCGGGATAATCCACTTGCAGGAAATAGAGTCCGGATGGTGGCGCGACGGGACCGCACTCCTTGCGGTCTCGCGCTTCCAGCGCCGCGCGCACACCCTCCGGTGACATCTTGGCCTCGCCCGCCAGTTTCAGCGTGCCGGCGAAGGAACGGATCTGGTTGTGCAGGAAGCTCTGGGCGGTGGCGCGGATCTCGATGAGGTCGCCGTTTCGGGTGACGTCCAGCCGGTCGAGCGTGCGCACCGGGCTCGTCGCCTGGCAATGGGCGGAGCGGAAAGTGGTGAAATCATGCTTGCCGACCAGCATCTGGGCGGCTTCATGCATCGCTATGTGATCCAGCACCTTCGGCACCCACCAGGCGCGATCCGCCTCCAGCGCCAGCCGCGCCGGGCGGTTGACGATGCGATAGAGATAATGCCGGCGCAGCGCCGAGAAGCGGGCGTCGAAATGCGCGGGCGCCTCCTGCGCCTCCAGCACCGAAACCCGCTCGCCGGCCATGGCGAGATGGGCGTTCATGGCGTTGCGCAGCTTGTAGGCAGCCCATTCACGCGAAAGATCGATATGGATGACCTGCCCCAGCGCATGCACGCCGGAATCGGTACGACCCGCGCCACGGATCGACACTGTCTCGCCGGTCAGCGACAGGACCGCCGCCTCCAGCGCGCCCTGCACCGAAGCGCCGTTTTCCTGGCACTGCCAGCCGACATAGGGCGTGCCGTCATATTCGACCGTCAGGCGGAAGCGCGGCATTTTTTTACAGCCTCGTGCCGACGGCAAGCGGCGTGCCGCGCAGGAAATCGGCCGCCGCCAAGGGCTTGCCTCCGGCCTTCTGCAGCCGCGTCAGTCGCACCGCGCCGGAGCCACAGGCAATCGTCAGGTCGTCGCCGATGACCGTACCTGCGGGGCCGGAGCCTGCGCCCAATTCGCTGCCCAACACTTTGACACGCTCGGCCTTGCCGCCGATCTCGATTTCGAACCAGGCCCCGGGAAACGGCGCAAGGCCGCGAATATGACTATCGACCTCGCCCGCTGGTCTGGAAAAATCGATGCGCGTCTCGCCCTTGTCGATCTTGGCGGCATAAAGCACGCCTTCCTGTGGCTGCGGCATCAGCGGCAGCGCATCGGCTTCCAGCAGCGCCATCGCCTCGGCCATGGCCTTGGCGCCGACATGCATCAGCCGGTCGTGCAATTCGCCCGCCGTCATGGTCGCGCCGATCTCGACCTCGCGGGTCAGCGCCACCGGGCCGGTATCCAGCCCCTTGTCCATTTTCATCACCATCATGCCGGTCTTGGCATCGCCGGCCATGATCGCCCGCTGGATGGGGGCAGCGCCCCGCCAGCGCGGCAAAAGCGAGGCATGGCCGTTATAGCAGCCAAGCCGCGTGCCGTTCAGCACCGCTTCGGGCAGCAAGAGCCCATAGGCGACGACGACGGCGACGTCTGCGTCAAGATCGCTGAATGCCTGCCGATCCTCGTCCGCCTTGAAATTCAGCGGCGTGCGGACCGGGATGCCCAGCAGTTCGGCCGCCTGATGCACCGGCGATTTCTGCAGATCGAGCCCTCGCCGGCCGCCAGGGCGCGGCGGCTGCGTGTAGCAGGCCACGACCTTATGGCCGGCATCCACCAGCGCGCGCAGCGTCGGCACCGAAAATTCCGGCGTACCCATGAAAATGATGCGAAGAGACATGGCTGTATGGTTTCCTTCCATGCCTGAAATTGAGACGGCTCAGATCGCCTTGGACTTGGCCGCCTTGGTGAACCTGCGCACGACCATTTCCCGCTTCAGCCGCGAGATATGGTCGATGAACAGCACGCCGTTCAGGTGGTCGATCTCGTGTTGCAGGCAGGTGGCGAGCAGGCCATCCGCCTTGACGCGGTTTTCTTTGCCTTCGCGGTCGAGAAAGGTCACTTCCACTTCGGCGGGGCGCTCGACCTCGGCGTAATATTCCGGGATCGACAGGCAACCCTCCTCGTAGACCGAACGGGCATCGGAGGAGGCAACGATCTGCGGGTTGATGAATACCTGCGGCTGCTTCTCTTCGTCGTCCTTGGAAAGGTCGATGACCAGCATGCGGCGCGGCACCCCGATCTGGATCGCCGCAAGCCCGATGCCCGGCGCGTCATACATGGTTTCCAGCATGTCGTCGGCCAGACGCTTCAGATCGTCGTCGACGCGTTCGACGGGAGCGGAAACCTGACGCAGCAGGGGATCGGGCAGAATGATGAGAGGCTTGATAGACATGGGCTTTCCCATAAACCATCTTGCCGCAGGATGGAATTATTCCCTGCGCGGCGTCGTCAATTTTTCGGCCGGACGTCGCCAATTTGTCGATGTTCACGTTTTGATCTTTTCTTCTTCACCGCGTCTGCTATGACTGGCGCCATGGAACAGACATCCCCGGCGCAAAATCTCATGGCATGGCTTTCCGGCTTCGGCCCGGTCGGCCTCGCCGCGCTTGTCCTTGGCGTCCTGCTGGTCTGCGTGCTTTTGCTGCGTCGCGGCGGCGGGCGGGATCAGGCGCAAGCGCAGATGGCCGAACTCATGCGGGCGCAGGCCGATCTCAACGGTCGCCTCGCCGCCATGGCCGATGTGTTCGGTACCCGGCAGGCGGAACTCAACCAGTCCATCGGCCAGCGTCTCGACGGCATGAGCCAGCGCATTGGCGCGACGCTGACCGAACAGACGCGCCATACCCATGAAAACCTGCGCCGGCTGCAGGAACGCCTTGCCGTCATCGATGCGGCGCAGAGCAATATCCAGACGCTCGCCAAGGATGTCGTCGGCCTGCAGGCGATCCTCTCCAACAAGCAGACGCGCGGCGCTTTCGGCCAGGCGCGCATGGAAGCCATCGTCGCCGACGGCTTGCCGATGGGCGCCTATGCCTTCCAGGCGACGCTGTCGAACGGTTCGCGGCCGGATTGCACCATCCGCATGCCGAACGGCGCGCCGCCGCTGGTGGTCGATGCCAAATTTCCGCTGGAGGCGTGGAACGCGTTGCGCGCCGCCGCCTCGCCGGAAGCCGCCCGGCTGGCCACGCAACAATTCCGCCGCGATCTCGACATCCATATCCGCGACATCGCGCAAAAATATCTGATTGCCGGCGAGACGCAGGAGACCGCCTTCCTTTTCGTGCCCTCGGAATCGATCTTCGCCGATATCCACGAACATCACGAGGCGATCATCCAGCGGGCGCAGCGCCAGCGCATCGTCATCGTCTCGCCCTCGCTCCTGATGCTGTCGATCCAGGTGATCCAATCGGTGTTGAAGGACCAGCGCATGCGCGAGCAGGCGCATGTCATCCAGGGCGAGGTGGCGCATCTGCTTGGCGACCTCGCGCGCCTCGACGACCGGGTGGCGAAGCTGCAGTCGCATTTTTCCGCCGCGCAAAAGGACGTGGAAATGATCGCGGTGTCCGGCGCCAAGATGATGAAGCGCGGCGAAAAGATCGTCTCGCTCGACTTCGCAGAAACGACAGCTGTGGAAAAACCGGCCGAACCCGCGCCCGAATTGCCCCAGACGCCACGCGGCGTGGAAAGCCGAACCGGACTTCTCAAGCTGAGGGTGGTTGACGAGGATTGAGCCTCTCGGGCAGTGTCGCCGGAAATTGACACACGAGACAGACTGGACACGCCTGATGATCACGGTTTTCGGTTCCATCAACATGGACCTCATCGCCACCACTGAACGCCTGCCGAAACCCGGTGAAACCGTATCGGGCAATAGCTTTTCCACCGCCGCCGGCGGCAAGGGCGCCAATCAGGCGCTGGCCGCGCGCCGCGCCGGTGCCAGCGTGCGCATGAGCGGAGCGGTCGGTCGTGACGGCTTTGCCGAGCCGGCGCTGGCGCTTCTCAAGCAGGCCGGCACCGATCTCGGCGATGTCGCCCATGTCGACATACCGACCGGCACCGCGCATATCCTGGTCGGCGCGGATGGCGAAAACATGATCGCCGTCGTACCCGGCGCCAACGGCACGATGACGGCTGAAGACGCCGATGCCGCGATTGCGAAACTTTCGCCGGGCGATATCGTCATGCTGCAATTCGAAATCCCGGTTCCCGCTGTCGAGCGCATGCTGACCGTCGCGCGGGAAAAGGGCGTGACCACGGTGTTGAATCTCGCGCCGCTGATTGCCGATGCCGCCCGGCTCGGTCGCCTGGCCGATATCGTCATTGCCAACGAAACCGAATTCGAACGCCTTGCCGGTGAGGACAACATGGACGCGACGGCGCGCGAGGCGGCGCTGACGCGTCTGCACGCCGAAACGGGCCAGACGATCATCGTCACGCTCGGCGCCGATGGCGTCATCGCCGCGCGGGATGGCACGCTGCATCGCAGCGCCGGTCTGAAGATCGAACCGGTCGATACGGTCGGCGCCGGCGATACGTTCTGCGGTTATTTCGCCGCCAGCCTCGCAGACGGGCTCGATTTTCCCGCCGCTCTGCGGCGCGCTGCCGTCGCCGGTTCGCTGGCCTGCCTCAACCCCGGCGCCCAGCCGGCGATCCCGCTTGCCGAGGATGTCGCAAAACGTCTCTGATATGGCGTAAAAGACGCAAAAAATACGGATCGGCATCGATTTTATTCTAATTTAACCGATGCCGATTACGCATGGTGGCGAGGGGAATACCGATGCCTCGCGGCTATCTCATCTGCGGGAAGCGGAGGGTTCCAACTTTAAAAAAGTGAGCCCAGCGGCATCCGGGGAAACTCGGCTGCCCGAAGATTGCCGAGACCGTCTCCATGTTAAAGTTCAAGCTCAATTCGCTGGCCGCCAAGCTGATGGCCGTCAGCGGCGTTTCGATCGCGCTGGTCATGCTGTCCTCCAACCTCGTGCTGATCTCGCAGTCGCGGGACCGGGTGGAGACGCTGACCATGGCGCAGGCCTCCAGCGAGGCCAAGGCGATTGCCAACGACATTTCCGCACAGGTCGGCCAGCTCGCAGGCGCCGCCCGCTCCATGGCCGGCGTCATCAGCCGCAGCCATGAGAGCAATGCGCTCGATCGCAAGGGCCTCATCCAGATCCTGCGCGCCAATGTCGATCAGAACGCCTTTGCCTTCGGCAGCTGGTTCATCGAGGAAGAGCGCGCCTTTGACGGCCGCAAGGACGAGATCGCCAATCAGAAGGATATCGGCGCCAACAAGCACGGCATCTTCGCCCCCTACTGGACGAAGAACGCCAATAATGGCGGCATCGATTTTTCGACCTTCGACGAAGACTACAAGGCCGAATGGTACTCCGCCTCGGCCACCAGCCGCGCCGGCCACATCACCAAGCCCTACAAGGCCCAGTCGATCGCCATTCCGACCGCAATGACCTCGATCAGCTATCCGGTGATTTCAAACGGCAAGCTGCTCGGCGTGTCCGGCGTCGATATCTCGCTCGGTTCGCTGGCCGACAGCCTGCGCAAGCTGAAGCCGTTCGGCACCGGCCGCGTCCTGCTGCTGTCGCAAAGCGCCCAGTGGATGGTCGCGCCGAAGGTCGAACTCGGCATGACCGACTACAAGGACGCGGAAGGCAGCGCCATCAAGGCCGCAATCGACGGCGGCAAGGACACGGTCATCGGCGGCATTGCCGGCGAAGACGGCGTCACCTATCGCCGCGTCGTCTATCCCTTCACCCTGCCGGAACTCAACGTCACATGGGCCGTGCTGGTCGACGTACCGGAAACCGCCATTGCCGCGCCCGTGCAGGCGCAGACGCTGATGATGGCGCTCGGCGGTATCGTCGTGCTCGCCGCCGTCATGCTGGCGCTGTATTTCGCTGCACGCGCCTTCATCAAAAAGCCGCTCACCGGCCTGATGGCCGATGTCGGCCGCCTCAGCGGCGGCGACTATTCGACGCCGGTTGCGGGCCGCAATCGCAGCGACGAGATTGGCGCCCTGTCCGGCGCGCTGGAAGGTCTGCGTCACACGCTGGCCAGCAGCCGCGAACTGGAGGCCGAGGCCGGCAAGCAGCGTCAGGCGGCCGAGCATGAGCGCCAGCGCTCCGAAAGCCAGCGCAACGAATCGACGACGCAGCAGCGCCACATCGTCTCGCTGGTCGGCAAGGGCCTGTCGCAGTTGTCGACCGGCAACCTCTCCTATCGCATCACCGAGGACTTCCCGGCCGATTACGCGACGCTGAAGCATGACTTCAACGCCGCGCTGCAGAGCCTGGAGCAGATGTCGGGTGCCATCAGCGTCTCCGTCAACAACATCAATGGCGGCACCAGCGAAATCAGCCGCAGCGCCACCGATCTTGCCCGCCGCACCGAGCAGCAGGCCGCGAGCCTGGAAGAAACGGCCGCCGCCCTGAACCAGCTTGCCGCCCAGGTCGGCTCCAGCGCCGACAATGCCCGCGCCGCCGCCGCAAGCGTCGAAACCGCCTGCAAGGATGCCGAACGCTCCGGCGAAATCGTCCAGCAGGCCATCACCTCGATGGAAGGCATCGAGAATTCCTCGCTGGAAGTCTCGCGCATCATCGGCGTCATTGACGAGATCGCCTTCCAGACCAACCTGCTGGCGCTCAATGCCGGCGTCGAAGCCGCACGCGCCGGCGAAGCCGGCAAGGGCTTTGCCGTCGTTGCCCAGGAAGTGCGCGAACTGGCGCAACGCTCCGCCCAGGCTGCCAAGGAGATCAAGGCGCTGATCAACGCTTCGGCCGGCCAGGTGAAGGAAGGGGTGGGCCTTGTCGGCCGCACCGGCGAAGCGCTCGACAAGATCGCCAGCCAGGTCATGCAGATCAACGGCCTGATCCGCCAGATTTCCGCCTCGGCCAGCGAGCAGGCAATCGGCATCCGCGAGATCAATGGCGCGGTGACCCAGATGGATCAGGTGACGCAGCAGAATGCCGCCATGGTCGAAGAGCAGACGGCCGCAGGCGCGGCGCTTGCCGACGAGGCGATCAAGCTGAAGTCGCTGATGGCCGCCTTCCAGACCGGCGCCCAGCACGTCGAGCCGGCGGCAGCGCTGCGCCAGACGGCCCGCCAGATGCGCGCCCCTGCGCCCCAGCCCACCGCACCCCGCCCGGTTGCTGCCCGCCGGCCCCAAGGCTCCGCTGCAGCCGCCGTCGCAAGCGACGACTGGGAAGAATTCTGAGACCCAGGAAATCAATCAAAAAGGCCGCCGGAGCGATCCGGCGGCCTTTTTGATTCAGGTCTGACGCCAATCAGACGCGAGCGAAACGCTCGGCCAGCAGCGCGAAGAAACCATCGGCATCGACATGGCGCATGACCTTGGCATTGTGCTTGCGGTCGGTCACCTGCCACCAGTCGATAACGGTCATGCCGACCGTCAGTTCGGACTGCAGTTCGATCTCGACATTGCAGTCGCGACCCTTGAACAATTCCGGCTTGAGAAGGTAGGCAACGGTGCTCGGGTCGTGCAGCGGGCCGCCGTCGGAACCGTATTTCTCGACGTCGAAACGCTCGAAGAATTCCAGCATCTCGACCATGGCGATCGCCGGGCGCGTGCCGATGGCGCGGATGGCCTCGACGCGGGTCTTCAGCGTCAGGAGCTGATGGGTGACGTCCAGCGGCATCATGACGACGGGAATGCCGCTCTTGAGCACGGCCTGCGCCGCCTCCGGATCGACGAAGATGTTGAATTCGGCAGCCGGCGTGATGTTGCCGCCCTCGAAGAAGCCGCCGCCCATCATCACCAGTTCGCGCACGCGCGGCGCGATGTCGGGCGCCTTTTCCAGCGCCAGCGCAATGTTGGTCAACGGTCCGAGCGTGCAGAGCGTCACCGATCCGGCCGGCTCGTTGCGCAGCGTCTCGATGATGAAATCGACACCATGCTGCTCCTGCAGGGCCATGGTCGGCTCTGGCAGCACCGGGCCGTCGAGGCCGGTCTTGCCGTGGACGTGTTCGGCGGTGATCAGCGGACGCTTGACCGGGCGGTCGGCGCCGGCGAACACCTTGATGTCCTGGCGGCCGCACAGCTCGCAGATCATCCGGGCATTGCGCGAAGTCAGCGCCAGCGGCACGTTGCCGGCAACCGTGGTGATGCCGAGAATCTCGAGTTCGTCCGGGCTGCCGAAGGCCAGAAGAATGGCGGCGGCATCGTCCTGGCCGGGGTCGGTATCGATGATGATCTTGCGCTTCTCGGCCATGGGCCCTCCTCCAGAGACTATCAAATTCGTTGTTTTCGTTCGCCTTTTCGGAAAAATCGGTTCACACCGCTTCCCGACGAGCATGATGGGTTGATTGGGATGGCCCGCGACGTTTGTCAAGCCGCGCCTTTCGATAACCACGCAGCCGATTCGCGCCTTGCGTTCAAGGGGCCCGCCCACCATATTAGGGCCATCCGGAGGCTTCCTCGAAGATCCGGTCCGGTCGCTTGGATCAAGGACTAGACGATGACCCGCATAACCCCTTTTGCGAGCCCGCTGCTTCTGGGCTTCGACAGCATGGAAAAAACGCTGGAGCGAATCGCCAAGGCGAGCGACGGCTATCCACCCTATAATATCGAACGGCTGCGCGGCAGCGAAGGCGCGCCGGATCGTTTGCGAATCACCCTTGCCGTCGCCGGCTTTTCCGAAGAGGAACTCGACGTTTCCGTCGAGGAAAACCAACTCGTCATTCGTGGCCGCCAGGTGGAGCAAAGCGAGCGCGACTATCTTTACCGCGGCATTGCCGCACGCCAGTTCCAGCGCATGTTTGTGCTGGCCGAAGGCATGAATGTGCTGGGCGCTGCGCTGCGCAACGGGCTGCTCTCCGTCGATCTCGTCCGCCCCGAACCCGAGCGTATGGTAAAGAAAATTAACATTTCCGTTTCACAGTGATGGGTAACGGCGCTGCTGCCGTTCCTCCTCAACTGTGGAGCCAGACAATGTTGATGAAAGACGCCAACGCCCGACTGACCCAATCCGAGCTCGCCCATCTGGGCGCCGGCGAAGTCGGTTACATCCGCAAGATGCGGCTCGAAGAAGTGACGCGCTGCTTTCCTGAAGCGCCGGAAATCGATCCGAACCTTGACCTCTGGGCCCTGTTCGGCGCCGACGGCACCCCCCTTCTCCTGACCGACAATCGCTCCTCCACCTTTTTCAAGGCCGCCGAAGACGAATTGAAGACCGTCACCCTGCAATAGGCAGGTCTTGCCGCGTCGGTCGCGCGGCCCCTCCCCTTTCAAGACGGCGGCCCAAAAGTTTGGCGTAGAGGCTGCCGTTCTGATTCAGTACGAGGACAGGCGCCAAAGCTGCGCCGATCTGATCCAGCGTCGCGATCTCGCCGATTCGCTCTTTTCGATTATCGATCCTCGATAAGATCGTCAGTAGCTGGGCTCAACCGACCTTGCGGAATGTCAGATAGGCGGACGAGCGGCCTTCGCGCCGGGCCTTGGCCTCGTAGCGCGTGCCGGGCCAGCCGGCATAGGGCGTCAGCCAGTCGGCGGCATTGCGCGCCTGCCAGGCGAATCCGCCATGGTCACGGCAATGCAGCAGCGTCCAGTTGACATAGGTATCGATATCCGAGGCGAAGCAGAACAGTCCGCCGGGCTTCAGCACGCGATGGAAGCGATCGAGATTGACCTGCGAAACGAAACGGCGCTTCCAGTGCTTCCGCTTCGGCCAGGGATCGGGATAGAGCAGGTCGATCCGGTCGATACACCCCTCCGGCAGCCAATCGAGCAATTGCGTCGCATCGTCCTCGTAGACCCGGATATTCTCGAGTTCGAGATCGCGCACCCGTGACAAGAGCTTCGCCATCGAATTGACGAAGGGCTCGACGCCGATGAAGCCGGTCTTCGGCTGTTCGCCGGCGCGGTGCACCAGATGCTCGCCGCCGCCAAAGCCGATTTCCAGACGGATCGTTTCGACGGGGATGGAAAACAGCGCCGCGATATCCTGCGGCGCCGGGGTTTCGAGATCGATCTTCAGCGACGAGAGACCGCTCTTCAGCGTATCGGCCTGCTGGCCGCGCAAGGGCTTGCCCTTGCGGCGTCCGAAGAATGCTTCCGTTGCCCGCTGCGGGCGGTCTGCGTCGCTCATGGTCTCGATCAGCCCTTCACAGCGTCCTTGAGGGCCTTGGCCAGATCGACCTTCTCCCAGGAGAATGCGCCGTCGCGACCGGACTTGCGGCCAAAATGGCCGTAAGCGGAGGTCTTGGCGTAGATCGGCTTGTTGAGGTCGAGATGGCGGCGAATGCCCGACGGCGACAGGTCCATGACCTTGCGGATCGCGGCTTCGACGTCGTCTTCCTTGACCTTGCCGGTACCATGCAGGTCGACATAGACCGACAGGGGCTGGGCAACGCCGATGGCGTAGGACAGCTGGATGGTGCAGCGGTCGGCAAGGCCGGCGGCGACCACGTTCTTGGCGAGGTAGCGGGCGGCGTAGGCTGCCGAACGGTCGACCTTGGTCGTGTCCTTGCCGGAGAAGGCGCCGCCGCCATGGGGCGCCGCGCCGCCATAGGTGTCGACGATGATCTTGCGGCCTGTCAGGCCCGCATCGCCATCCGGTCCGCCGATGACGAACTTGCCGGTCGGATTGATGTACCAGTTGCAATCGTCGGCGATCTTGAGGTCGCCAAGCGCCTCGTGGATATAGGGTTCGACCACGGCGCGCACCTTGGCCGAATCCCAGGATTCGTCGAGATGCTGGGTGGAGAGAACGATCGAGGCGACTTCCGACGGCTTGCCGTCGACGTAGCGCACGGTCACCTGGCTCTTGGCGTCAGGGCCGAGCTTGCCGACATCGCCTTCGCCCTTCTTGCGGGCAGCGGCGAGCAGTTGCAGGATGCGGTGCGAGTAATAGATCGGCGCCGGCATCAGGTCGGGGGTTTCGCGGCAGGCGTAACCGAACATGATGCCCTGGTCGCCGGCGCCCTCGTCGCCCTGCTTGTCGGCAGCGTTGTCCACCCCTTGCGCGATATCGGCCGACTGCGAATGCAGGAGCACGTCGATCTTGGCCGTCTTCCAGTGGAAGCCGTCCTGCTCGTAGCCGATGTCGCGGATCGCCTTGCGGGCTACGGACTTGAACTTCGAGGGATTGATGACGGCATTGCCCTGCTTGTCGGCCTTCATCAGGCTCGGCGGCAGACGAACCTCGCCGGCAATGACGACGCGGTTGGTCGTCGCCAGCGTTTCGCAGGCGATGCGCACGCTCCACGGATCGACGCCGGTCTTGGCGGCTTCACGATAGACGAGATCGACGATTTCGTCGGAGATACGGTCGCAGACCTTGTCCGGATGACCTTCGGCGACGGACTCACTGGTAAACAGATAATTGGCGCGCATGCGGGATTCCCCTCAAAGAAACAGGCGTGTGGTGTGTTACGCATTTAGGCGTCGAAAGACAAGCACACAAGGACATAAATATATCTTTATGTGGCGTCCAATCACGCAAAAAACTGTCAAAAACATGCAAAAAGGCGGCAAATTTGCCGCCTTGCGCATCTCTCCGGGTGTGTAACCTGCCGCTTAAGCCTTGCCTGAAGCTGGCAGCTTCGGCGAAAGCCGGCATTGCGTCATTCTGTCTCGCCCTCATTGGCCAGCGACTTGACGAGATCGACCAGCTTGCGGCGGATCTTGGGGTCGGCAATCTTCACGAAGGCGCGGTTGAGCTGCAGGCCTTCGGAAGAGGAGAGGAAATCGACGACGTAGGAGGAGGAATTTGCTTCCGCAAAGCCGCCCTGATCGCCCTGATGCTCGCCGGGCGCATCTTCGAAGAAGAAGGACACGGGAACATTGAGAATGCTGGCGATGTTCTGCAACCGGCTCGCGCCGACGCGGTTGGTGCCCTTCTCATATTTCTGGATCTGTTGAAAGGTAATCCCCAAGCTTTCGCCGAGCTTCTCCTGGCTCATGCCCAGCATGGTCCGGCGCAGGCGAATGCGGCTTCCGACATGAATGTCTATCGGATTCGGCTTCTTCTTGTTCTCGATCATCTCAACGTCCTACGTTCCCATTTCGCGATTGACACATCGCTTGTTTGCCACACCGCGCAGCGCCCCGCTTCAAGCGCCGGGCGCCGTAAGCTTTACATTCCGCTGCGAAACCGAGCCTTCCGTCGCCTCATCTTCCCACACTGTGCCGGGACGTCCGTCAAGGCTTTCCACCTTTCAGATATCCCGGATGCCAATGGTCAATTCGGCGGCCGACTATGCAATTTTAGGGGTTTTGGGTCAATCGCGCCGCGAGGAGAAACCGATGCGTGCACCCAATGCGACCACGGCCAGAACAGCCATAATCAACCAAAAGTACAGACTGCGCGCCGCATCGTCCAGCTTAACGTTCAACTTGCCACCAACGGTTGATTGTATGACGCCCTTTACGTCGAAGTCGAGACCGGTAACGATGCGTCCCTTGGCGTCCACAAAGGCGGAAATGCCGTTATTGGCGTCGCGAATCAGTGGACGCCCCTCCTCGACGGCCCGCACCCGCGCCTGCTGGAAGTGTTGATAGGGACCGGGCGTATTGCCGAACCAGGCATCGTTGGTGACATTCAAGATGACGTCGGCGCGCGCAATGTCACCGGTCACCTCATCGGGAAAGATCGCCTCGTAGCAGATCAGCGGATAGAGAAGCAGGCCGTTCGGCAGGGTGAGCAGCGCCCGGCGGGCAGCGGCGGAAAAGCCGCCGGGCATATCGGCGATCGCCTGGTCGACGCCGAGCATTTGCCAGAGTTCCTCGAAAGGCAGATATTCGCCGAAGGGCACGAGATGCACCTTGTCGGAGGCGCCGATGATCTGGCCGGCATCGTCGATGACATAGATGGAATTGTAGTAGCGCGGCTCGATCCCCGGCCCCATGTCCTCGGCGCGCACCGCACCCGCCAGCAGAACCTGACCGGGCTCCAGCATATCGCCGATGCGCGACAGGGCATCGTGGTTCTGCGTCAGAATATAGGGGACGGAGGTTTCCGGCCAGATGATGATGTCGGGGCGCTTCTCACCCTCCTTGAGCGGTTGCGTCGATAGCTTCAGATGCTCGGCGAATACGGCGTCGCGGGCGCTGTCGTCCAGCTTCTGCGCCTGATCGATGCGCGGCTGGACCAGACGCACCGTGATCTCGCCGCCCTTTGCCGGCGTCTCCGGCGCGTTCAGCGCATAGGCGCCATAGCCGAGATGGGTGGCGAACAGGGCGATTGCAATCGCCGCGCCCGGCACCAGACCACGCCGCGTCGCCAGAAGGGCTGGCGCGGAAAACACGAAAACCGCCAGCGCACTCATTCCGAACAGGCCGACGAGATGGGCGCTCTGCATCATCAGCGGCAGCGGCATGATGCCATAACCGACCGCATTCCAGGGAAAGCCGGTCGCCAGAAAACTGCGCAGCCATTCGCCAAGGCCAAAACCGAAGGCAAGGGCTGCGATGCGCCCCATGCCGTCCGACCAGAACAACCGCGCAACCATCGCCGCCAGGCCGTAATACAAAGCGAGAAAGGCCGGCAGGCCGAGCACCGCCAAAGGCAGCGCCCAGGCAAACTCGTCGGCATCGATCATCAGGGCATGGCCAAGCCACCAGAGGCCGGCGATGAAATACCCCCAGCCGAACATCCAGCCGATGCCGAAAGCGTTGCGCAGGCGCGCGACCGGCCCGCCACCGACGCCGTCAAGCAGCCAGACAAGCAGGGTGAAGGACACGAACAGCGCGGCAAAAAAGCCGAATGGCGGGAGCGCCAAGACGCCGAAAGCACCGGCCAAGAAGGCGAGAAGGGCGCGGCGCGCCCCTCCCAATAGCATGATCCTGCCAGCAAGCCTTTCCACGCATTCTCCCCGATCAACCGCACGCGCCCCGAATCAGTTCGATGCAGTCTTTCAAAAACGGGAAGGTTTGTCGTCAGCCGCTTTCACGCAACGATTGCGCCGACCTCAGTTTTCGGGAACAGCTTCTCCAGCCTGATCATTGCGGGTGTTGACCGCCGGCATCGCTTCGGCTTCGGCCATCTGCACCGAAGCGGGCTGGCGCCGCAAAATGCGCACCCGCTTGATGCGGCGGGCATCGGCGTCGATGATGTGGAACTCGAAACCGGGAACGGTCTGGACGATCTCGCCCTTGACCGGAATGCGGCCAAGCTCCGAGGCGATCAGGCCGCCGAGCGTATCGACGTCCTCCAGCTTGTCGCGAATGTCGAATTCCGGGCCGAGCGCTTCGGCAAGTTCTTCCAGCTCGGCGCGGGCATCGGCGATGATGACGCCGTTCGGCGCGTTGGAGAACATGGCGACGTCGTCGTCGTGCTCGTCGTCGATATCGCCGACGACCATCTCGACGATATCCTCATGCGAGACGAGGCCATCCGTGCCGCCATATTCGTCGATGACGAGGGCGAGCTGCGTGCGCTGCTGCTGCATGCGCTGCAGCAGTTCCGAGGCCAGCATGGAGGGCGGGACGAACAGGATATCGCGGATGATACCGGCTTCCGACAGCGGCGTGTCGAGATCGACGCGGCTGAGATCGAAGCCTGCGGCCTGGGAACGGATCGTTTCCTCCGCCCCTTGCGGCGTGGCGCTCGCCACCGGCCGCCGCTTTGCCCGCGCCTGCGTTGCGACATAGGAAAGCAGGTCGCGGATATGGACCATGCCGCGCGGATCGTCGAGCGTGTCGTTATAGACAGGCATGCGCGAGCGGCCGGATTGCTCGAAGAAGATCATCAGCTCGCCGACCGTGATCGTCAGGTCGACCGCTTCGATATCGGCGCGCGGCACCATGACATCCTCGACGCTGACCTCGCGGAAGCGCAGAATGTTGCGCAGCATGGATCGCTCTTCCGGGGAGAAGACATCGACGCCATCGGTTTCGGTCAGAAGGGCGTCGGCAATATCCTCGCGCAATTGCGCGGCGCTGGCCGGACGCAGGAGGCGCAGGGCGCGCGTCCAGAAGGAGTTGGAGTTCTTGGGGGACTGTTCCGCTCGCTGCGGACTGTGGCCTTCGTCCGATAACGAGGCTTCCCCGTCTTCCTTGGCCTCACGGGCCGGTCTTATTGAAAAATCGCTCATTGTTCCAAACTGTCATATCGGGTCCTGACCCGCATAGGGGTCAGATAGGCCCAGAGACGCAAGAATGCGAGTCTCCAGCGCCTCCATTTCTTCCGCCTGTGTGGTTTCCATATGGTCGTAGCCGAGCAAATGTAGAAAACCATGAACAAGCAGGTGGGTCAGATGTTCCTCGAAACTCTTGCCGAGGTCAACCGCTTCCCGTTCAACCGTCTCGCGCGCAATGACGATATCGCCCAGCATCGGGCCGGGTTTTTGGCCCGGCGCGACCGGAAAAGCGGGGAAAGACAAGACGTTGGTCGGCTTGTCCTGCTGGCGCCACTCCGCATTTATTTCGCGGATGGACGCATCGTCGGTGAACACCAGCGACACTTCCGGCGGTTCATCGGGAAAAGGCTGGCCTTCCTCGCGCGCCAGAAAGTTCGCGGAAGCGTCCAGAATCCGGCTTCCGAGTTCGTGAAGCGACTCCTCATCGCCCCAGCCGTCATCCTCGACGCTGACCTGAATATCGAGTTTCGTCATCGTCCTGTTCGCTGCGCCCTATTCGCTCTCGCTGCTCGCGGGGGCGTACTGCGCATCATACGCCCGGACGATGCGTCCGACCAGCGGGTGACGCACGACATCGACATCCTTGAAGCGAACGGTCGAAATGCCTTCCACACCTTCCAGGATAGATAGCGCCTCGACGAGACCCGACTTGACGCCGCGCGGCAGGTCGATCTGGCTGGGGTCGCCGGTGATGATCATGCGGCCGTTTTCACCCAGACGCGTCAGGAACATCTTCATCTGCATCGACGTGGTGTTCTGGGCCTCGTCGAGGATGATGGCGGCGTTCGACAGCGTTCTGCCGCGCATGAAGGCAAGCGGCGCGATTTCGATGACGCCGGCGGTGATCGCCCGCTCGACGCGGTCGCCGGGGATCATGTCATAAAGCGCATCATAAAGCGGACGCAGATAGGGATCGACCTTTTCCTTCATGTCGCCCGGCAGGAAGCCGAGGCGTTCGCCGGCTTCGACCGCCGGCCGCGACAGGATGATCTTGTCGACGGCGCCGCGCTCCAGAAGCTGGGCGGCATGGGCAACGGCGAGATAGGTCTTGCCGGTGCCGGCCGGACCGACGCCGAAGACCAGCTCAGAGCGCTCCATGGCGCGGATATAGGCATCCTGGGTCGGGGTGCGGGCGACGATGGTCTTCTTGCGGGTGGAGATCTGCGCCATGCTGAGTTTCGCCTTGCGCTCCAGCGTCGGCAGCGTCAACTGATCGTCGGCAGCCTGGGCCATGCGGATCGCGCCCTCGACATCTGACGTCTCGACGGAACCGCCGCGCTGCACGCGCTCATAGAGGAAATCCAGTGCCCGGCGGGCCTGATTGGTGGCCACGACATCACCGGAGATGGCGACGGAATTGCCGCGCGGACGAGCCGTCACATGCAATCGCTCTTCCAGAAGTTTCAGATTCTGATCGAACTGGCCGAAAAGCTCGCTGGCGTATCGGTTGTTCTCGAAGGTAAGCACGAAGTGATTGGCGTCTGTCACAGGCGGGCGGGACTGGCGCGGTGAGGAAGTAACCAAGTCGTGTCCGTTCAAGCGATGAGGCTCCTTTGCTCTCTGCTCTCAAGGCGCTCCGTTCACATCGTCCGGAACCACCCTTCTTCAGAAAGGTAATCCTCGCCCGGAGGTTTGTGAAGGCTTGAACCGACGTTTGTCCCAGCTTTCCGGGGAATTACCCTTCCTGTGTCGCGATCCGCTCCGAAAACAGGCTGTTTGGCCCCGCTCCGGTGCTTCGCACCTTGATAATGTCACCGATTTGCGACGGTTTTGCATCAACATTCACAGACTGCAACCAGGGCGAGCGACCGATGATCTGACCTTCCATGCGGCCGGGCTTTTCGAGCAACACTTCGATCTCGCGGCCGATGCAGCTTTCGTTGAAATCCTTCTGCTGCTCCAGGAGCAGGGCCTGTAGCCGTTCGAGCCGTTCGGTCTTGACCTCTTCCGCCAGATGACCGTCCATTTCGGCGCCGGGCGTACCGGGGCGGATCGAATATTTGAACGAGAAGGCCTGGGCGTAACCGACGGCGCGGATCAGCGCCATCGTATCCTCGAAATCCTGGTCCGTCTCGCCGGGAAAGCCGACGATGAAATCGCCGGACAGCGCGATATCGGGACGGGCCGCGCGGATGCGCTCGATCAATGCCAGATATTCCGCCGCCGTATGACGCCGGTTCATGGCCTTGAGGATGCGATCCGAGCCGCTCTGCACCGGCAGATGCAGATAGGGCATCAGCACGCGCAGATCGCGATGGGCGGCGATCAGCCGGTCGTCCATGTCACGCGGGTGGCTTGTCGTATAGCGCAGGCGGGCGATGCCCGGCACCTCGGCCAAAGCGTAGAGAAGATCGCCAAGCGTCAGTTCCGCGCCACCAGGCCCCTTGCCGTGCCAGGCATTGACGTTCTGGCCAAGCAGGGTCAGTTCGCGCACACCGCCATCGGCGAGCTTTTTCGCCTCGTCGAGAATCTGCGCCAAGGGGCGCGAGACTTCCGAACCGCGCGTATAGGGCACCACGCAGAAGGTGCAGAACTTGTCGCAGCCTTCCT
>CAMFHE010000069.1 GCA_945952045.1 uncultured Rhizobium sp. | reverse complement strand
TCACGACCGCGATTTCCTATCCGAACGGCAAGCCGCATATCGGCCATGCCTACGAACTGATCGCGACCGATGCCATGGCGCGTTTCCAGCGTCTCGACGGCCGCGACGTCTTCTTCCTGACCGGCACCGACGAGCATGGCCAGAAGATGCAGCAGACGGCGCGCAACGAAGGTATCACGCCGCAGGAGCTGGCCGACCGCAACTCCGCCGAATTTCAGGCGATGGCGGTGATGCTGAATGCCTCCAACGACGATTTTATCCGCACCACCGAGCCGCGTCACCACGTCACCTCGCAGAACATCTGGAACCGGATGGCCGACAATGGCGACATCTACAAGGACAGCTATGCCGGCTGGTATTCGGTGCGCGACGAGGCCTATTACCAGGAAGAGGAAACCGAGCTGCGCGCCGACGGCGTGCGCTACGGGCCGCAGGGCACGCCGGTCGAATGGGTGGAGGAGGAGAGCTATTTCTTCCGCCTCTCCCAGTACCAGGACAAGCTGCTGAAGCATTACGAGGACAATCCCGATTTCATCGGCCCGGCCGAGCGCCGCAACGAGGTGATTTCCTTCGTGAAATCCGGCCTCAAGGATCTGTCGGTCTCGCGCACGACCTTTGACTGGGGCATCAAGGTTCCGAACGATCCGCGCCATGTCATGTATGTCTGGGTCGACGCGCTGACCAACTACATCACCGCCACCGGCTATCTCGAAGACCAGAACGGCGCGCGCGCCAAATACTGGCCAGCGGACGTGCATATCATCGGTAAGGACATCATCCGTTTCCACGCCGTCTATTGGCCGGCCTTCCTGATGTCGGCCGGCCTGCCGCTGCCGAAGCGCGTCTTCGCCCATGGCTTCCTGCTCAACAAGGGCGAGAAGATGTCGAAGTCGCTCGGCAACGTCGTCGACCCGGTCAACCTCGTCAACCACTTCGGCCTCGATCCGGTGCGCTTCTTCTTCCTGCGCGAAGTTTCCTTCGGCCAGGACGGCAGCTATAGCGAAGAGGCCATCGGCACGCGCATCAATTCCGATCTCGCCAACGGCATCGGTAATCTCGCCAGCCGCTCGCTGTCGATGATCGTCAAGAATTGCGATGGCAAGATTCCCGAATGCGGTGCGCTGAATGAAGCCGATGCCGCCATGCTCGCCTCCGTCGATGCGCTGCTGGGCTCGGCGCGCGAGGATATGGGCAAGCAGCTCATCCATCGGGCCCTGGCCTCAATCATCGCCGTCGTGTCCGAGACCGACCGCTATTTCGCCAGCCAGGAGCCGTGGGCGCTGAAGAAGACCGATCCGGTCCGCATGGGCACGGTGCTCTATGTCACGGCGGAAGTCGTCCGCCAGATCGCCATCCTGTTGCAGCCGTTCACGCCGGCCTCGGCGGAAAAGCTGCTCGATCTGGTGGCGGCACCCGCCGACAAGCGCGATTTCGCGGCGCTGGGCGAGGCGGGCCGCCTCGTTGCCGGCACGCCGCTGGAAGCGCCCAAGCCCGTCTTCCCGCGCTATGTCGCGCCGGAAGCGACAGCCTGATCGGACGCCTGCCCATGTTGATCGATAGCCATTGCCATCTGGATTTTCCGGATTTCGCCGAGGAGCGCGACGAGATCATCGCCCGCGCCCACGCCGCCGGCGTGCGCCAGATCGTCACGATCTCGACGCGGGTGCGCAAGCTGCAGACCCTGCTCGATATTGCCGAGCGCTATGATTCCGTCTTCTGTTCTGTTGGCACGCATCCCAACAATGCAGATGAGGAACTGGACATCACCGCCGACGACCTGATCCGGCTGTCGCAGCACCCGAAGGTGGTGGCGATCGGCGAGGCGGGGCTGGATTATTTCTACGATACACAAAAGCCGGAAGACCAGAAATCCGGCCTGTTGCAGCATATCGCGGCGGCGCGCCAGACCGGCCTGCCGCTGGTGATTCACAGCCGCAGCGCCGATGAGGACATGGCCGCGATCCTGACCGAGGAAACCGGGAAGGGGGCTTTTCCCTTCATCCTGCATTGCTTCTCCTCCGGCCCGGACTTGGCGCGGGTCGGCGTCGAACTCGGCGGTTACGTGTCATTTTCCGGTATCCTCACCTTCCCCAAATCGGAGGAATTGCGCGAGATTGCCAAAACGATCCCGCGTGACCGGCTGCTGGTCGAGACCGACGCGCCCTATCTGGCGCCGAAGAAATGGCGCGGCAAGCGCAACGAGCCGTCCTATGTCGTCAATACGGCCGAGGTCCTGGCCGAATGCGCCGGTCTTTCCTATGACGAGATGAGCCGCATCTCGACCGAAAACACCTACCGCATCTTCTCCAAGCTGCCGAGGATCTAGGCCGATGTCGGCATATTGGCGACGGTTCACGCTGCTTGGATGCGGGTCTTCGCCGGGCGTGCCGCGCATCAATGGCGACTGGGGCGCCTGCGATCCCGCCAATCCGAAAAACCGGCGCACCCGCGCCGCATTTCTGGTCGAGCAGTTCGGCCCTGATGGCTCAACCGTCGTCGCCATCGATACCGGTCCGGATTTCCGTCAGCAGGTGATCGCCGCCGGCGTCACCCATATCGATGCCGTTCTCTATACCCATGCCCATGCCGATCATCTGCACGGCATCGACGATCTGCGTGGCTTCTATATCGGCAAGCGCCGGCGCGTGCCGATCCATGCCGATCCCTTCACGATGCAGCGCATCCGCCAGGGGTTCGGCTATTGCCTGGAAACGCCACCGGGCAGCAATTATCCACCCATCGTCGAACCGCACCTGATCGAGGACCTGGACCAGCCGATCGTCATCGACGGTGACGGCGGGCCGATCCCGTTTCATCCGCATCTACAGGTGCATGGCGATATCTTCTCGCTCGGCTTCCGCATCGGCGACGTGGCCTATTGCAGCGATGTCAGCGATTTTCCAGAGGAAAGCATCGGCAAGCTCACCGGCCTCGACACGCTGATCATCGACACGTTGCAATACACCTTCCATCCCAGCCATCTGTCGCTGGAACAATCGCTGCACTGGATCGAACGCTTCCAGCCGAAACGGGCGATCCTGACGCATATGCATACGCCGCTGGACTATGACACGGTGATGCGCGATACGCCGGACCATGTGGTTCCGGCCTACGACATGATGCAGTTCGAGGTGGCGCTTAATGGCGCCCACCTAAACACCATAGCATCTTCGTGATTGATCCCCGGCCAACACTTGCGCGGGTCAGAATGAAGGTTGGAAGGTGCAAGGCAGTCTGCGCCCGCAGACTGCCTTAAGTTGGCTTCAAATAGCCAGGTCGAAGGGCGTCAGGATATCAAGATCATCGGTTCGCGACGCGGCTCAGCCCATGACTTGGGCGCACGCGGACGCTGCTGACTGAGGTTGCGACTACCTCCGCAACCTTGAAGTTGCCTATCAGCCTCGCGAGATCATCGGCTTCGATGGCGAGGCGCTGAACGGCTGCCGAAGACTGTTCCGCCATCGCGGCATTCTGCTGCGTGATGTGATCAATGCTTGTCACCGCCTGATTGATCTCGGAAATGCCTGAGGCCTGTTCATGGGCCGAGTTTGCGATCTGCTCCATGAGATTCCGTATGGTCAGGAACTGGTCACCGATCCCTTGCAATGCAACGCCTGCGGAGTTAACCAGCGCCACGCCTTTCGCTACGTCTTCGGACGAACGCCCGATCAGCCCTTTGATCTCTTTCGCGGACCTCGCCGAGCGTTGGGCGAGTTCCCGGACCTCCTGGGCGACCACTGCAAAGCCCTTGCCTTGCTCGCCAGCTCGCGCCGCCTCGACGCCTGC
The DNA here is from genome assembly GCA_945952045.1 of uncultured Rhizobium sp. GTDB lineage: Bacteria > Pseudomonadota > Alphaproteobacteria > Rhizobiales > Rhizobiaceae > Metarhizobium. The sequence goes on along the minus strand of CAMFHE010000069.1, from coordinate 18,580 downwards.
GTTGAGGGCGAGAAGATTCGTCTGGAAGGCGATCTCGTCGATAGTGCCGATGATCTGCGTCATGTGACGGGAGGAATCCTCGATGTCGCTCATCGCCTTGATCGCGAGCTCGACCACCTCGCCGGATTTTGCAGCATCGTTCGATGACTGGACGACGATCCCCTGGATCTCCGTCGTTCGCGCCTGGGACTGGCGGGAGATCGTATTGATTTGCTCAATTGCCGCAGCGGTCTCCTCGAGAGCGGCCGCCTGCTGTTCCGTGCGCTTGGCCATGTCGTTCGTCGCCGAGGCGAGTTCTTCCGACTGTGATGAAACCTGCTGTACGGAAAGACCGATCTTGCCCATTGCGTCGCCGAGGCTGGACAAGGAAGCATTGAAGTCGGATTTCAGTCCATCGAATTCCGGCGCGAGTTGTTTGGATATCGATGCCGTCAAGTCCCCTGAAGACAGCTTTGACAGCGAGTTCGCGATCGTGTCGAGGGCGATATTCTGTTCTCGCTGCGCTGCCTCACGCGCCGCTTCGGCCTCCCCGCGCTTCTTGTCCAATGCCTCGAGATAGACAGAGATGGCGTAATCCATATCGACGAGGGCGGCCTTGATGACGACGCTGATGTCGTTGGCCAGCTTGGCGCCCTTCTTGCGGACCAGATAGCCGTCCAGGTGCTGGGAGACGATCGTGCGGACGATGCCGTCGATCATCATGGCGTAGCCGCCGATGTACCAGCGAGGTTCCAGTCCCAGTTTGGCGTGTGTCAGCCCGACAGCGGTTACACCCGCGACGTACTCGCCATCGAACTTGGCGCTTGCGATCGTTTTCCAATGGGATACCTGCCGCGCCTTGGCGTGCTTGACGTGGTCGCTGCTCTTGAACAACTGGGCAGTTCTGGGATTCTTGGTCGCCTTGGCATAGAAGCGGTCGAGAGCTCCGTCGAGCGCCTGCGCGATCGTGGAGGATAGATCCGATAAGGCCGATTTTTCCTGTTGTCCTATGCCGACGAATTCAAGCCTCTCGTCGAGAAGGCTCTGACTGGATTGATGCGGTTCCATTGCAATGCTCGCGAAATGTGAGCGCTAGCTCACTGGCCTCCGGGAACTTTGGTTGGATACGAAGGGAAACGGGACGACCTCGGTACCAGCCGCGACCGACAATGGCCGTCGGCACCCGAAATATGGTGGAAGGTTCCTAATATTTCGTTGCGCTGCCCGGCAGGGTTGTTTCGCGGCTTCATCATGTTCTCAAATGCGCCGATAAAGACAGGGTCGTGGGAGATGCTGCCGGCGACAAAGCGGACGGGAACCGATCAGGGTCGGGCACGCGAGCACGTCACATGGTTGCGGTTGCAATACCGCGTGCTTTCGTGCCGTTGCGTGAGGCCGGGGAGCGACTGTCCGCCGCAGCCGTTCCCCGGTTGTTCTTCCGCATGGAAGACGGAATTGAAATAGCCCGGCCCCAAAAATCGTGCTTTGTCCCAGATCAATGAACGGAACAATCCAGCATGATATCCAAGCATCCAATTCCTTATACAGGTCTTCTCACAACGAAAACACCGCAGCTTGCCGTTTGTTCTTAACGTTATAGAAATGATCGTTCCCTATATTTGGGGTGTCAGCGGCGAGGGACGCGTCGCTGAGTGTCTGCATACCGCGGGACGGGTCTGGACCTGAGGGTCCATCCCGCATCGATCATCTGCCACTCTATAATCGCACCTGTTCGGATCACCCACCACCCGTGCGCATGAGATGCCGTCATTTCGGGACGGCGAACCGCGGAGAAGAAATGCGTACCCCATTCACCGAGGCGTTTGACGCCCTGTCCGTAATGTCAGCTCTCAACCGATCCCTCGCCATCATAGAATTCGACATGCAGGGTATCGTGCTCAATGCGAACGAGAATTTCTGCAAGGCTATCGGCTACGACCTGAGAGAGATTGTCGGCAAACATCATCGTATGTTCGTCTATCCCGACGATGCATCCTCCCCGGACTACGAGTCGCTATGGTACGGACTTCGCTCGGGACGCTTCGACAAGCGTCAGTACCGCCGGCTGGGGAAGGGCGGACGGGAAATCTGGATAGAAGCTTCCTACAATCCTATCGTGCGTCGCGGAAGACCCTACAAGGTGGTCAAGTTCGCAGCGGACATTACGGCCATACGGATGAAGGCGGCTGACGATGCAGGGAAGCTTGAGGCGCTCTCGCGCTCGCAGGCGGTGATAGAATTTCTCCCCGACGGCACGGTTGTCACGGCTAACCCGAACTTCCTTTCAACGATGGGCTACACTCTTGAGGAGATCGTCGGAAAGCATCACTCAAGGTTTTGCGAAAACGGATATGCAAGCAGCCCTGATTACGCGCGGTTCTGGGACAGGCTGCGCTCGGGCGAGTTCATCTCGGGCGAGGTGACCCGCATCGCTCGTAATGGAGGAAGGGTGCACATTCAGGCCACGTACAACCCCTATAATAGGGCTCGACGGCAGTGTGGTGAAGGTCGTCAAGTTCGCTACCGATGTTACTTCGAGGGTCGAGAACGTGATCGGACTCGCCGGTGGGCTTCAGGCAATGGCGAAAGGTGACCTCTCGTGCGAGATCGGCGGAACGTTCATCCCTTCCATCGAACCACTCAGGAGCGACTTCAACGAGATGGTGCGGCGGCTTCGCGAGATCGTGGGCGGCGTCCGCGACAAATCCGAGACGATCGCCACTGGCGCTGCCAGGATCAACGCCGCGGTCGCGGATCTGTCGAAGCGGACTGAAAGGCAGGCCGCTTCCGTCGAGGAGACCGCAGCGGCCCTGGGTCAGATCACTCAGGCAGTCACAGACACCAGCAGCAGGGCGGACGAGGCCGGACGCATCGTTCTCGAAACAAGAAGCGAGGCCCAGTCGTCAGCCGAGGTGGTCAAGGATGCCGTCTCCGCCATGGGGGCGATTGAGAGATCCTCCAAGGAGATTGCCAACATCATTGGCGTCATAGACGAGATCGCCTTTCAGACGAACCTTCTCGCTCTCAACGCCGGTGTGGAGGCCGCACGCGCCGGCGATGCCGGACGGGGCTTTGCGGTGGTCGCCCAGGAAGTGCGTGAACTTGCACCAAGAACGGCAAACGCCGCAAAGGAAATCAAGGAGCTCATCGTAACTTCCGGCGACGAGGTGCGGAAGGGTGTCGGCATCGTCGACGAAACCGGGCGCGCGCTGGGGCGCATCGTTCTCAGGGTTCAGGAGATCCACGAAAATGTCGGGGCGATCGTTGCGTCGTCAAGAGAGCAATCCATCGGCCTGTGAGGCATCAGCTCGGCCGTGAACGCGATGGACGAAGCCACGCAGCTCAACTCGAAGATGGTCGACGAATCAAACGACGCCAGTCGATCCCTTGCAGGTGATGCTGAAGCGCTGTTCGCGCTCATCTCCAGGTTTCGCATGGGGTTGACGGCAAACATACCTTGGAACCCGGTTCAAGCTCGCTCCGAAACGGTCGTCCAGATACGGAATCGACGTTAGTCGCCCGGTGCTTCTTGACAGGGCTTCGAACGTCAACGGAATGTCACGGCCTTCCCTGAAATCTGCGCCGGGGAACGCCATCGAAATGGAGGGGTTCAAGCTGATGCATGACCTATGCCGGCATCCGCCCCGTCATGCGAAGATAATCCGAATGCTGTTGAGAACGAACCAAATCACCCCCAACGATTGCGGGGGAGGTCGTACGTTTTCTGACTGAAGAGATCGGTCAGGTGTTCTATTGCTCGGGATCGGGCCTTATCTCGACCACCCTTCCCATGCGCCGCAGGCAGTCACTGATTTCGGCTACCAGATGGTCGCGCGGGCCGAACGCCGACAGAAGGGCATGCACAGCTTCCAGCCGCAGCTCGTCCTCCGGCTCGTCCAGGCAATACCGGGATCCGACGGCCTGGATGTTGCAGCCAGCACAGATGAGCGTGTCGACGAGCCGTTCGATCTTCTTGGAAAGGGTGATGTCGGTCACTGCTGGTCAGCTCCGTCTTCCTGAATTCAGGCGGTTTTTCTCAAATCCGAAAGCGCTCGCTCGCGAACGGCCGTCATCCGCGCGCGCGAATGTCGCGCCGGCGCAGCAGTTGTTCTCCCGGCAATTCCTGGCGCAGCTTATGGTGCGGAGACCTGATGCGCGCAGCGACCGCGATGACGTTCGTCATGTAAATTCCCATGCCCTCTTTGCCGGAATCGCTCCTCGCAGCCACCGGCAGCCACTGGCGAGGCCGAAGAGCAAATGCTTGTTCATCGGTCAGATATTCGCCTCGCCCCAAAAATAGGACTGCGTCATTAACGGTTGGTTTAAGCAGCGCGCCGTATGAAGAATTTATGAGTGTCTTCGGTTCAAATAGGCCTGATTGAACCGTTACCGCGATATCTTTCGGAGAAAACTCTACATTTAAGATCCGGACGTTAACCGACTGTTAAACTCTGCGCCCGAAAAGTGACGCAATATTTCATATTGCACCTCGCGGAGAACTCATGTCGGTCTCAACATTGTCGATCCTTGATCACGAGACGCTCGACCAGTTTGTGGATCTGAGTTCGGTTCCCAGGCACAGGCACTTCAAGTCCCATCCCATCATAGACCGGCTCAGGCTCGCCACGCCGTTCGATTACATCGCCGTAAGCGGTCTCGACGTCGATCACTATCGCTTCGGGTCAGGCTTCTCGATCGACACCGACTTCCCGCCCGCATTCACGGAGGCCTATGCCGCGGAAGGCCTCGGGCTGGAGGATCCTTTCATCCGCGCTGCCAAGGCCGCCAAGGGCGTCGTCATTGAACAGAACGTATATGCGGTGAACCCTCCGCCGCAGCGCGTCACCTACCTCATGCGGACGTTCGGCATATTCAACCGCACGCTGTTTCCTGTTTTGCGCAACGACATCGTGTACGGTGCAGTATGCTTCACCCGTTCGACGCCGTTCACGGACGAGGAGATCATGTTTCTATCGCTCGTGGCCGAACCCATTCATACGTCAATGACAAAGCCATTGATGGAGAGGTTTGCCACCCAGCATATGAAGCTGTCATCTGGTGAGGTCGCCTGCCTTGAGCAGGCCAGCCTCGGTCTGACCAGCCAGGAGATTGCGAAGGCGACCGGCTATCAGCCGGACACGGTCAACAGCTACATCAAGTCCGCCATCAAGAAGCTTGGTTGCACCAACCGGACACAGGCGATAGCAGAGGCGATACGGCGCCGTCTTATTTCCTGACCATTCGCACTCCGGCCTGATCCGTCGGGCATGCCCCACGGCGTAGGAGGACGAGCACGGCGCGCTCGAGTTTGTCGGCTCACCCTTGAGCATGGTCAAGGCGGGAGCAAATCGAAGTCCCGGCCGATCAGTCTGAGATAGTCCGATATCTTTTCCCGGAGATGATCGCGCGGCCCGAAGTCGGCAAGGATCGCCTCGACCACCGATGATGCGGGCTCATCACTTGGTTCGTTCATGACATAGCCTCCCTTGACCGCCCACATGTCGCACCCAGCCTCGAACAGGCGTTGAACGAGCGCGGCGATTTCCTGCGGCATCTCATGCGGCACGGGATGCCTCCTGCCCGCTGGCAATGTCGAAGCGAAGAAGCCGCTCGACGTCTATGAGGCACATGAGACCGCTGTCGGATGAGATCATGCCCTCGGTAAGACCCGCGTCTGTCTGGGTCACTGAGTCCATGAGCGGCTGCACCGTCTCGCGCTGAACGGTCAGTATGTCTGATACGCGATCGACAATGAGGCCGACAACCGATCCCAGGAATTCGACGACGACGATCGCCGATCGACTGCCCTGTCGGTGTGGTTCCATTCCCAGCCTGACTGCGAGGTCAAGGATTGGGATGACGGATCCCCTGAGACTGATCACACCCGCGACCGCTCGTGGTGCGTGCGGTACGGGAGTGCACGGAGACCATCCCCTGATCTCCCGGACAAGTCGCGTCTCCACGCAGAATTCCTGATCGTGGACGCGGAATGCGATGATATCGAGCGAGTCCGCTCCAGCGGTCAATCCTGTCGCCGAGTTCATTAGAAGTCCTCCCATCTGGAATGGTGCGCCCCGAGGCGATCATCACGGTCGGCGAGAGAGTCGATCCCCATAGCCACGACTTCATCGGCTCCATCCCGGGGCATTGAAGCCGAAGGTTTGTAAGGAACCAGCGCCATACAGGTGGACACGCCACCGGACCTGTCATCTGGGGCATGGGCGAACTGTAGATGTAAAGACATGTATCCTCCAGGAGGGCAGTCGCCAGCACAATGCAACGCTAACCCATGAGAAGTGGGTCGACGATCGCAAGCTGGCTGCGTGGATGGGGTTTCCGGCGTTATGGTGTCTATGTGGGACGCTGGGGGTTTTGCCCAGACCCTTCAATGAAGCGCTAAATGGTCTTCGTTGCGGGCACCCCAAGAATTAGGGTCCATGTGTTAAAAGAAAAATACGAAATAATCGCACCATTTAGATAAATTCTAACGTCATCGATCAAAAAAAGACGCATTAACTTTTTCGAAATACATTTTACACGCAACGCGGGCCTGTTTTTAATAATTGAACGTGTAATGTCGCCTCGCTGACATCTGATGATTCGTTAAATTTCGGTAAATTGGAATTTTCATGCATGACTTGAATATTTTCGGATTTCTTACGAAGACGTGGCAGCGTTAGTAGTGTTTGCAATTGATTTACGTTGTTCTGGAGTAATTTCGGCCGAGAATTGTGTTTCTTGCGCCAGGTCAAGGTCGACTCCTTTCTGTGCGCGAGAAAAAGGCACGAGCAACCATCCTCAGCAGGAATGGATACGAATGACTGATTCGGGAACGCTCCGCCTTGAGGGAAAGAGTACTTGCCGCGACCTCAAGCGGGGGGGCGATGCTATCACGCGCGCCATCGCTCTTTCCCGGGGGAGTAGCGGGATGGTCTTCGTGAACGCTGGGTTCCGCAAGATGCATAATTTCAGGGCAGGGGAAGGGCATACCCTTGGAAGCGTGGTCTCAGGGGAGACCGGTGAGAAGACATTGACCGACGTCGAGCGACGTCTTGCAAGTGCAAACGATCAGAGCCAGACCGGGTCTTCCTTACGTGGACTGGCTGCCTGGACGGGAAACGCTGTCGGTCGGAGACGTTTACCTGTCCATAGCCTGCCTCTTGTTGGGCGCTATCTTCAGGGTGTGTCCGAAGCCTGCGTTGCAAAACGGCTCACTTGTGAACGGGGAAGCGGCTTTTTCGGCACAAGGATAAAATTGAGCGTTTGGGATTCATCGTTCTTGAGGACTCTGACCCTATATTTGGGGTGTCGGGCTGATCGCAGCCTCTCTGGCATGAAGCCAGGCCAATACGTCGGACGGCCCAAGGCGCGCTCCGGCGGAATGACAATCTTTCACCACGGCAACACCTGGACATGCGCCCGCATCGGGCGTTGAGGAGAAATTCGTCATGAAGACCCTCGCATTCGCCTTCCTCGCCTCCCTTGTTTCACTGACTTCGCTTTCTGCGACGAACGCCAATGCGCTCGAGTCGCCGAAGGGTGAGGTGATCCTGACCGTCACCGGCCCGAACCTGGCGCACCCGAACGCGGGAAAGACCGCGCAATTCGACCTTGCGATGCTTGAGAAGCTCGCCGGACGATCGGGAACGATGGAGACCCCATGGACAAAAGGCAAGATCGCTTTCTCCGGCCCTCTGCTCAAGTCGGTTCTCGAAGCCGCCGGCGCTGAAGGTAGCGCGCTGCGTGTGAAGGCCATGAACGACTACGCAGCCGAGGTGCCCATGGAGGACGCGACCAAGATCGACACGATGCTCGCCACCCGCATGAACGGGGAGACGATGTCAGTCCGCGACAAGGGACCTCTCTTCCTGATCTATCCGTTCGATACCGACAGCTCGCTCTACAACGAGAAGTACTTCTCGCGGTCGGTGTGGCAGATCAAGGAAATCGAGGTCACCAAATGAATCAGCTCGTCCAGCCCGCCAGCAGTGAAGCCATCAGAAAGGCCAGCAAGGCAACGGTCGTGCTTCAGGTCTTCGCGGCCGCGCTGCTGGTCGGGCTGGTCGCGATCTTCATCATGATCGCAAATCGATACTCGACCCTTCAGGATGGCATTCGCGAGAATGCTCTCTGGTCCATTTATCAGCTCGACCGCGAAGCCCGCAAGCTGCACGAGGCGGTTCACTTCTCCATGGCAGAAAAAGAACTCACGCCGGACGAGATGAAGCTGATCTCGAACCGCTACGACATCCTATATTCCCGCATGAACATTCTGGAACAAGGTACGTTCGACCGGAAGTTCGGCGGCGATGAGGACGCCGCGCCCGCCATCGATCAAATCAATCGAACGATACGCGACTTCGAACCCGTGTTCGACGGGTACGAGCGGACCAAGACCTTGAGCGCCAAGGATCTCGACGGTCTCGATGCCTCGCTCGAGCCGCTCCTTCAGAACACCGAATCCCTACTGGTCTATGCCAACAACTCGGTAAGCTCCGACCGTGCCGACGCGCGCGCCGCGCTCATGTCGCTGCAGGTCAAGTCTGCGGCCCTTGTTGCCCTGCTCGTCGCATGCGTTGGCTTTTTGATCGTCTCACTGAGAAGGCAGCTTTCCTCGGTCAGAGCCGCAGGTCTCAGCCTTGAGGCCATGGCCGGCGATCTCCAACGGTCTTACCTGGCCGCAGAAGCAGGTAACCGAGCCAAGTCGCAGTTCATGGCGACGATGGGCCATGAGATCCGGACGCCGCTCAACGCCATCCTTGGAACGACCGAGTTGCTCGAACTGTCTAGGCCGACCGCATCGATGACGCATGGCCTTGCGACGATCAGGAGATCGGGAGAGGCGCTTCTGGAGATCATCAACGAGATCCTTGACTACGCGAAGCTCGATCATGGGAAGCTGGAAGTTGAGATGCGTCCGACCGTGATCGCGGACACGGTGCAATCCGTGATCGAGATCCTGGAGGACCGCTCATATGAGAACGGAAACATCCTCAGGGCGATCTACCCCGACGAACCGAGCCGCCCGGTCATCGAGTGCGATCCGACACGGCTCCGTCAGGTGCTGCTCAACCTGACGAGCAACGCGATCAAGTTCACGAAGAATGGCGTGATCACGGTCAAGGTAAGCGAGCAGGCCGTTCTCGGGCAGACCCGTCTCCGGTTCGACGTGACCGATACGGGTATCGGCATCGACGATGACGGGTTGGAGAAACTCTTCCAGCCGTTTTCACAGGTCGATGCAACGATCAGCCGCAAATATGGTGGTACAGGTCTTGGCCTGACGATCTGCAAGGAGATCGTGGAACGGCTCGGCGGCGAGATCGGCGTTACGAGCTCGAAGGGCGTAGGCAGCACGTTCTGGTTCGATCTGCCGGCGACACCCGCTTCTGCGCCGCCATCGGCCGTTGCAGTGCCCGTTGCTCAGGGCATCCCGGAGGGACGCCGCATCCTTCTCGTCGAGGACAACAAGGTCAACCAAGAAGTGGCTGTCGGCTTTCTCAGGCATCTGGGCCAGACCGTGGTGGTCGCAGGCGACGGGGTCGAGGCGGTGAGGATCGCTGCTGAACAGGATTTCGATCTTGTCCTTATGGATATGCAGATGCCACGGATGGATGGTGTGGAAGCCACCCGCAGGATCCGCCAGATGGCGGGTAAGCGTGGAAACGTTCGCATCGTCGCAATGACAGCCAATGCCTCCGAAGATGATCGGCTGCTGTGCGAGCAAGTCGGCATGAACGGTTTCCAGTCCAAGCCCGTTTCAATCGCCAAACTCCGGGACGTTCTTGGAGAATGCCCGGTGGGAGGCGCGGCCGTCCCGGCTTCATCCAGTTCCCTTCCCACGCTCGGCAGTGAATTCGAGAACAGACGTAAGGAAATGGTTGATGCGCTTGGCGAGGACGGTTTTGCAGACCTCGTTGCCAGCTTCTTCGATGATGCTTCGAGCCTCATGAAAGAGCTCGAGGGATGCATTGGCAAGGAGGACGCACCGCTGCAGGACCGCCTGCTTCACACGTTGAAGGGGGCTGCGAGCAGCGTCGGCCTTCAGCGCCTTGCAGATAACGTCCATGGGCTTCGAAATAAGCCGCTTACTACGGATAGCGTCCAACATCTCAGCAATGACATCGAAAACTATAAGGGCCTTCTGGCGGCCTGACGGAGAGGACAAGCATGCGCATACTACTGATCGACGACAACCGAACCAACCTGATATTTCTCAGCAAGCTCGTGGAGAAGATCGGTTGCGTCGCGCTCGCATACCTGTCTCCAGAGGAAGTTCTCTCCGACATGCCGCGCCTTGATTACGACATCGCCGTGATCGACTACCAGATGCCGACCTACAACGGCATCGAGCTTTTGACCGAATTGCGAACTTCGGGCGCGCGAGGAGGAGATCATCGAACGTCTCACGATTGCGGCCAGCTACAAGGACGCAGAGACGGCAAAGCATACAAAGCGGGTGGGGGAGTACTCCGAGGCGATCGCCATTGAGTTCGGCCTGCCGCCGACACTCTGTTCTGATATCAGGCTCGCTTCGCCCATGCACGACATCGGCAAGGTCGCGATACCGGATGCCGTGCTCCTCAAGAAGGGCATGCTGACGGAGCAGGAGTTTGCAGAGATGCAGAAGCATACGACGGTCGGCTGCGACATCCTGAGGGAGTCCAAGTCAAGCCTCCTCCAGCTCGCCGCCGAGATTGCGGGCAGCCACCACGAAAGGTGGGACGGGCAAGGATATCCGTTCAGGCTGGCTGGAGCAGCGATCCCACTTTCCGGCCGCATCGTGGCGCTTGCCGATAATTTCGATGCGCTCACGACTGCTCGTCCTTACAAGGAGGCCTGGAGCGTTGAAAGGGCAGTCGAGCACATCCTCGGTCGAGCTGGCACGCAGTTCGACCCTGCGTGTGTCCAGGCATTCGAGCGCGCACTCCCTTCGATCATGCGCATCATGCTTGAAAATGCGGAGGCACCATCTCTTAAGGATAGCTCACCTGAGATGCCGAGCGACACTGAGCCCGCGTTCGCACGCGCAAAATTAATGGCGTAGAGATTGTTACGTTCGGCCTCTTCACGGTGGTAGCTTCCGATGAGAATAAATTGGAAGCATAAGAAGCATAAAAAGCAAAGGCCCCCAAAGCGGGGCCTTGAGCACTGACCTGAAACTTGTCAATCGAGATCGTTCGAACCGTCGTCATCCTCGTTCAGTCCCGGGCCTGCCAGTCTGTTGAAATGAGTTTCTCATCAGAAGCTTTCGGCTCCGATATAATTATCGATGGACGCGACACGCTCGACGGATTGCCGGTCATGGGATGAGCCCCGAATTTAAATTAGTTCCATAACCTTGATTATGTGATTTTTATTGCCTTACAAGTGGGTTCAAGTTTGAAGTGCGAAATGATGCCAATTGGTCATCGTAGCAAGCGCGCCCTCGTACACACCCCAAATGGACTCAACGATGCAGCAACTTCCAGAAGACGCTTGGGACGCTTGGTCTCCGGATGAGCTCCTCGCCCGCCTTGGGCTTTTGAATTCCCATTGGTATGTTGTCGGCGGCTGGGCGCTCGATCTTTGGCATGGCCGTCAGACCCGGATGCATGACGATCTGGAGTTTGCCGTGCTTCCGGATCATGTCGATCTCTGTCGCGAACTGCTGCAGGGTCTGGAGTTCTTCGCTGTCAGCGATGGACGCTTCGTGCATCAACCCCTGAAAGCGGAACTGCCACCCGATGTCTGGCAGCTTTGGGGAGCAGACATGGTTGCCGGATGCTGGCGCGTCGACATGATGCTGGAACGGGGAACGCCGGAGACTTGGGTCTACAAGCGGGATCCGTTGCTCCGTATGCCGAGAGCGTCGGCTATTCGCAAGACGGCTGGCGGAATTCCCTATCTCGCGCCGGCTCTCGTGTTGCTTTTCAAGTCCAGGCACCACCGGGAAAAGGACGAACGGGATTTTCGCGCCGCGCTGCCCGATCTGACGGCGCAGGAGAAGGCCGACTTTCGCCAATGGCTGCAGGCCTTGCATCCCGGCCACGTCTGGATCGCAGCGTTGAGCGCGGAAGGCGAATAGCTGCGCCCTCGCCGCGCCTAAATTGGAGTCGCATTACCAAGATTTCACTTTCCTGACCCGCAACCTATATGACATTTGACGGCAGGCTCCGGTTGGGATTCTCCGTTGCCGATCCAAGGGTTTCAGGAAGATCAGCATGGCGAACAAGACCGAAGACAGGCATAAACCGGATAGCCGCGAGGCTGCGCCCGACCTGGCCAGCGTGCTGGCCGGCGCCGGAAAGCGTCGGCGCGGCCCGCGTTGGGGGCTGCGCCTGGTCGTGCTGCTTGTCGTTGTTGGCGCGGGCGTCGGTGGTTATGCCTATTTCGGCCGTGGCGAAACGCCTTATGTCTACACCACCCAGCCGGCAAAGCGCGGCGATCTAACGGTTCTGGTGACTGCGACCGGCTCGGTCGAGCCGACGGAGAAGGTTGACGTATCGAGCGAGTTGTCGGGCACGATCCGCGCCGTCAATGTCGACTACAACAGCGCCGTCAAGAAAGGCGATATGCTGGCCATGCTCGACACCAACAAGCTGGAAGCGGATGTGCAGAGCGCCAAGGCCAAGGTCAATTCCTCCGAGGCCAATGTGCTGAAGGCGGACGCCGAGATGAAGGCGGCGCGCAACAGCCTTGAGCGCTTGCAGTCGCTGGTGCAGAACCGCGTTTCCTCGCAGCAGGATCTGGATGCGGCCCAATACAAGTTCGATGCCGCCGCTGCCGCCAAGAACATCAACGAAGCCGACGTTCTCGCCAGCAAGGCCGACCTGAAGCTGGCCGAAGTCAACCTCGCCAAGGCGCGCATCGCCTCGCCCATTGACGGCATCGTGCTGACCCGCTCGGTCGATCCGGGCGCGACGGTGGCCGCCTCGCTCTCCGCTCCTGTGCTGTTCACCATTGCCGGAGACCTCAAGCGCATGGAACTGCAGGTGGATGTCGACGAAGTCGATGTCGGTCAGGTCGCTATCGGCCAGACGGCGAATTTTTCCGTCGATGCCTTCCCGAACCGGAAATTCCCGGCGGAGATCCGCACCATCCGTTATGCCTCCGAGACGATCTCCAACGTCGTAACCTACATGGCCGTGCTGACGGTCGAAAACAACGACATGCTGTTGCGTCCCGGCATGACCGCAACGGCCGACATCACGGTCAAATCGCTGAAGTCGCAGCTTTTGATTCCAAACGCGGCGCTTCGCTATTCGCCGCCGGCGGCGCGAGAGAGCCGCAGCAGCATCTTCAACCTGTTCCGCCCTCCCCGGATGCGCTCCTTCTCGCCGGCGCCGACGCAGGCCGGTTCGAAACGGACGGTCTGGGTGATGAACAGCGGTCGGCCACAGCCGGTTTCCATTGAAATCGGCGCGACCGATGGACAGTTCACCGAGCTGGTATCCGGTGGCGTCAGTGAGGGCGATGCGCTGATCACCGATGCAACGGCAGGCAGCCAATGAATGCCGAGCCCAATCCACGGCCGAAGCCGCCATTGATCGAATTCCGCAAGGTCACCAAGATCTACGGCAGCGGCGAAGCGCGGCTGCGCGCCCTCGACCGCATCGACCTGACGATCCGCGAGCGGGAATTCGTGGCGATCATGGGTCCCTCAGGCTCCGGCAAATCCACGGCGATGAACATCATCGGCTGCCTCGATGTGGCGAGCGAAGGCGAATATCTGTTTCAGGGCATACCAACCAGCGATTTCGACCGGACTCAATTCACCCTGTTGCGCCGGCATATGCTGGGTTTCGTCTTCCAGGGCTTCAACCTGCTGCCGCGCACCTCGGCGCTGGAAAATGTCGAGTTGCCGCTGGTCTATCGCGGCATCCCGGGCAAGGAGCGGCGCGAGCGCGCGGCGGAGGCGTTGGCGCGCGTCGGGTTGGCGGGACGCGAGCATCACACGGCGCAACAGCTTTCCGGCGGGCAGCAACAGCGCGTGGCGATCGCGCGCGCCATCGTTACCGAACCCGCCGTGCTTTTGGCTGACGAGCCGACCGGCAATCTCGATACACGCACCAGTGTCGAGATCATGGATCTGATAACCGGGCTTAACCGCGACCGGCATATCACCGTCATCATGGTCACCCACGAGCCCGATATCGCCGCTTATGCGAAACGCATCCTGCGTTTTGTCGATGGCCATCTGGAATCCGACGAACCGAACCGGGAGCGGGCCGATGTTCTTTGAAACCCTGCGCCTGGCGCTGCGCGCCATCAGCCGCAACGCGTTGCGCTCCTTCCTTACCGTGCTCGGCATCGTCATCGGCGTCGCCGCGGTCATCGCCATGGTCACCATCGGCAACGGCACGACGGCACAGGTGACGGCCGACCTCTCCCGCCTCGGCACCAACATGCTGTTCGCGCGTCCCGGCCAGTTCGGCCCGCGCCGCAGCGCCACCGAGCCGAAACGGTTTACGGAGCGCGACGTCGAAGCGATCCGCACGCAGATCGGCGGCTTGCGCGCGGTGGCGCCGATCAATCAGTCGACGGCAGTGGCGATTGCCGGCGGCCAGAATCATTCGACGTCCGTCGCCGGTGTCACCAGCGATTATCTGGTGGCGCAGAGCTGGGATCTGGCAAACGGCCGCGCATTCCTGCCTTCGGAGGAGCGCGGTGGCCAATCGGCCTGCATTCTGGGTGAGACCGTGCGTAGTGAGCTTTTCGGTGCGGCCTCTGCGGAAAATCAGGTGATCCGCGTCGGCAAGCTCTCCTGCGGCGTTATCGGCGTGCTGGAGAAAAAGGGCCAGTCCGGCATGGGTAGCGATCAGGACGACACGATTCTGATCCCGCTCAAAACCTTCCAGCGCCGCATCGGCGGCACGACGGATATTTCCACCATCATGATGTCGGCGCGCGATGGTGTTTCTACCTCCAAAGTGCAGAGCGATGTCGAGAGGCTGCTGCGCGAGCGGCGCAAGATCGCCGATGGTCGCGAGAACGATTTCAACGTCAACGACATGACGCAGATGGCGCAGGCCCTGACCGGCACGACGACGTTGCTCACCGGCTTGCTGGGCGCGGTCGCGGCTGTCAGCCTGCTGGTCGGGGGCATCGGCATCATGAACATCATGCTGGTGTCTGTGACGGAGCGCACCCGTGAGATCGGGACGCGGCTGGCAATCGGGGCGCTTGAGGGACAGGTTTTGATGCAGTTTCTCGTCGAGGCTGTGACGTTGTCGATCTTCGGCGGCATTGCTGGTATCGCCATTGGTCTCGGGCTTGCCTATGCAGCGGTCGGTTTCCTGAACGTGCCCTTCGTTCCGAGCCCGACGATCATTGCCGTCGCCTTCCTGTTCTCCGCCGCCATCGGCATGATCTTCGGCTATTTTCCCGCCCGTCGTGCCGCGCATCTCAACCCGATCGAGGCCCTGCGGCATGAATAAGCTATTGATGTGATTATGTTAAGTTCTGATATATCACTTACAGAAATTCATTGATATATCAGGCTCTGCTTGCCTTTGAAGCAAGGCTGTGCGACTTTCTGATATATCAGAAGGAAGCGCATTTGACCGAATCCCCCTCCTCCCAGAGTCACCTTGCCTATCTCGCGCTGGAACGACGGATCGTGACGCTGGAACTGGCGCCGGGTGCGCTTGTTACGGAAAAGCAGTTGATCGACCTCGCCGGCCTTGGGCGCACGCCGGTGCGCGAGGCGATCCAGAAGCTCGCCTGGCAGGGCCTCATTCTGGTGCGGCCGCGGGTGGGGTTGCAGATCGCCGGGATCGCCCCTGGCGACCGGGAGCATATCCTGACCATTCGGCGTAAGCTGGAGCCGGAGGCGGCAGCGCTGACGGCGCGCCATGCCGATGACGACCAGCGCGCGGCGCTGCTCGATTGCGCGCAAGGCATGACAGCCTGCGCGGTCAGCGGCGATATCGGCGCTTTCCTCACGGCCGACAAGGTGTTCGATGAGATCATGGAGGCCGCCTGCCCCAATGCCTTCCTGACGGCGGCCTTGGCGCCGGTGCAGACGCATTATCGGCGCATCTGGTTCTCCGGCGCGTCGCTGGCGCGGATGGATCGCTCCATCGCGCTGCATGTCGCCGTCATCCGCGCCATCCGGCAAGGGGATGTGGACAGCGCAGCATCGAGCATGGCGGCGCTGATCGATGGGATCAGCGAAGCCTGATTTTCATTCTATTGAGGAAGGTGGGCGGCTTATGCGCCCTGCATTTCGCGCTGGGCGGCAAGCGCTGCGAGATCGGCCTGCTTCAATTCCACCGATTCGCCGCAGCCGCAGGCCGAGGTCTGGTTCGGGTTGGTGAAGGTGAAGCCGGAGCGCAGGGTCGTGGTTTCGAAATCCATCTGGGTGCCGAGCAGGTAGAGCACCGCTGACGGTTCGACCCAGACGCTGGCGCCATCGCGGGTGATCAGGTCGTCCTTGGCATTGGGCTCGGTCACCAGGTCGACCGTATATTCCATGCCGGCGCAACCGCCCTTCTTGATGCCGACGCGAATGCCTTTCGCGTCCGGCCCGGAATTGCCGACGATGGCGTTGACGCGCGCCGCGGCCGCTTCCGTCAGTGTCATGATTGCAAAGGCCATGGATCGTTTCTCCTTCGCCATTCAGGTTCAAGGCCTGATGGTTCACGATTCAGAATCTAGTCTTCCCGGTGCGCGGTATCAAGATGCCCGGCAGAAGCAGGGCATCAATACCAGCCGACGGCGACCTGCGCTTCTTCGGACATGCGGTCCGGAGTCCACGGCGGATCGAAGGTCATGGAAACCTCGACGCCGGAGATACCCTCGACGGAGCCGACGGCGTTTTCCACCCAGCCCGGCATTTCGCCGGCAACGGGGCAACCCGGCGCGGTCAGCGTCATGACGATCTTGACCATGCGGTCGTCTTCGATGTCGATCTTGTAGACGAGGCCGAGTTCAAAGATATCCGCCGGAATTTCCGGGTCGTACACGGTCTTCAGCGCGGCGATGATGTCGTCGCTGAGGCGCGCCAGCTCGTCGGCCGGGATGCTCGACTGGACGATGCCGTCGCGAACGTCGACCTTGTCTTCGATTTCGTTGACGCTCATGCGATTGTCTCCTCAGGCAAAGAATTTGCGCGCATGGTCCAGCGCATCGGCCAGCGCGTCGATTTCGGCACGCGTCGTATACATGCCGAAGGATGCACGGCATGTGGAGGTGACGCCGAAGCGTTTCAAGAGCGGCATGGCGCAATGGGTTCCGGCGCGCACCGCAATCCCCTGCCGGTCGATGACCATCGACACGTCATGGGCATGGATGCCGGCCAGCTCGAAGGAAAAGATGCCGCCTTTACCCGGCGCATTGCCGATGATTCTCAGCGAATTCACCGCCCGAAGCCGCTCCGCCGCATAGGCGGCAAGCCCGGCCTCATGCTCGGCGATGGCCGCGCGGCCGATCTTTTCCATGTAATCCAGCGCATAGCCGAGACCGATCGCCTGCACGATCGGCGGCGTGCCGGCCTCGAAGCGATGCGGCGGGTCGTTATAGGTGACGACATCCTCGCTGACTTCGACGATCATCTCGCCGCCGCCCATGAAGGGGCGCATCTCTTTCAGGCGATCCGTCTTGCCGTAGAGCACGCCGATACCCGAGGGTCCGTAGAGCTTGTGGCCGGTCATCACATACCAGTCGCAATCGATGTCGCGGACATCGACCGGCATATGCACTGCGCCCTGGCTGCCATCGACCAGCACCGGAATGCCGCGCTCATGGGCGATGCGGCAGACTTCCTTGACCGGCACCACCGTTCCCAGCGCATTCGACATATGGGTGATCGCCACCAGCTTGGTGCGTTCGGTCAGGCTCTTTTCGAAATCCTCGATATGGAAGGCGCCCTCGTCGTCCACCGGCACCCAGGTGATTTTCGCGCCCTGCCGCTCGCGGATGAAATGCCAGGGCACGATGTTGGAGTGGTGTTCCATGATGGTGACGACGATTTCGTCGCCCTCGCCGATCTTCGGCATGCCCCAGCCGTAAGCGACGGTGTTGATCGCCTCCGTCGAGGATTTGGTGAAGATAATTTCGTCCACCGAACCGGCATTCAGGAAGCGACGCACCTTTTCGCGCGCTCCTTCATAGGCGTCCGTCGCGGCATTCGACAGGAAATGCAGGCCGCGATGGACATTGGCATATTCGTCGGAATAGGCATGGGAGACGGCGTCGATGACGACCTGCGGCTTCTGGGCCGAGGCACCGCTATCGAGATAGACCAGCGGCTTGCCGTAGACTTCCTTCGACAGGATCGGGAAATCCCGCCGGATGGCTTCGACGTCGTAAGGGGCGCCCGCTGTGTGTCTGTCCATGGTCTTTATCCAATCAGGCGTGCCAGTTAGGCGTGCTTGTCGAGCCAGGTGGAGATGATGCTTTCCAGAGCCTCGACCAGTACCTCGTCTTCCAGCTCCTCGACGATTTCCGCAACGAAGGCATAGACCAGCATGGCCCGGGCCTTGTTCTGCGGAATGCCGCGCGACAGCATGTAATAGAGATGGTTGCGGTCGATATCGGCAACGGTGGCGCCGTGGCCGCAGAGCACGTCGTCGGCAAAGATCTCCAGCTCCGGCTTGACCGAGAAATCGGCCTCGTC
>CAMFHE010000068.1 GCA_945952045.1 uncultured Rhizobium sp. | reverse complement strand
ATGCCGGCCGCTACACGCTCGGCCATTTCGACCTGCCGATGCGCAACTGCACCATCACGCTGGACGGAAGGATCGTCGTCAAGGACGGCGTCCTGCAAGGGGAACTGGCGGTCTAATTCTTTGATTTTGCGCATTTCCGGACGGGTTCCCACTTTTCCTGGAAATGCTTCTGACGCCTCTCGGAGAACAAGCATGAGCGATATTGCCGATTATTACGACCTCTCGCGCATCCGGCCTGAGGTCCAGGCGGTGCTGCGCCGCGTCAACGAGCTGGGCCGCGAGAAATTCGCCCCGCGCGCCAAGGGCATCGACGACGACGCCTCCTTCCCGGTTGAGAATTACCGGGATCTGGCCGAGGAAGGTTTTCTCGGCCTCTGCATCCCCGAAGAATTCGGCGGCTGGGGCTTTTCGATGTTCGAATATGCCATGGTCGGGGCCGAGATCGGCAAATATTGCGGCGCCACCGCGCTGACCTTCAACATGCACAACTCCTCCATGGCCTGGTCGCGCTTCATGTTCGAGATGCCAAACCTGACCCCGGAGGAAAAGGCCGAATTCGCGCCGTTGCGCGAACGCCAGTTCCGCCGCGCCATTGCCGAAAAGGCGCTGTTTTCGCAGCCGATCTCCGAAGGCGGCCAGAACTGGACCTCGAAGCCCAACCAGACTCAGTGCCGCAAGGTCGATGGCGGCTGGGTGATCAACGGTTTCAAGAAATTCGCCTCGCTCGCCGGCTATTGCGATTACTACACCATCGTCTGCACCGAGGTGTTCGAGGGCCAGGAGCCGCGCCATGAGGACACGATGCTGTTCGTCGTCCACAAGGACAATCCCGGCCTCTCCGTCAAGGGCGAATGGGATCCGCTCGGCATGCGCGGCACCAATTCGCGCGACCTGATCCTCAAGGATGTCTTCGTCGCCCATGACGATCTCTTGATGCCGCGTGGCATCTTCGGCAAGACCCTGCCGAACTTCCCGCACATGATGGCGACGCTGTCGCCGACCTATATGGGCGTGGCGCAGGGCGCGTTCGATTTCATGGTCGATTACCTCAAGGGCAAGATCCCCGGCCAGCCGCCGATCGACCGGCGCATGTATGCCACCAAGCGCGTCGCCGTCGGCAAGATGTATGCCCGTCTCGCCAATATGCGCGCCTTGTGGTGGCAGGCTTTTAGTGAGGCCAAGGGTTTTCCGACCAAGGGCGAGGTGCTGCGCATGTATGCCGCGCAATACAATGTCATGGAAGGCGCTGCCGAAATGACCTCCATGGCGATCCGCACCTGCGGCGGCCAGTCGATGCTGAAGACGCTGCCGCTGGAGCGCATGTATCGCGACAGCCGCTGCGGCGCGCTGATGCTGCCCTTCACCTCTGAGATCATGGAGGATTACCTCTCGGTTCTCGCCCTCTACGACATGGACGAGATCGACGACGCCCCCGGCGACGAGGGCGGGGCCCGCAACTCCCTGTGGCGTGGCGATCACGCCACCGGCCGCGCGGTGCGCTGATCCGATGACGCGCGACCGGATCGAGGTTCTGGGAACCAGCGCCGCCTCTGCGGAGGCGGTCTGGGCAATCGCCCGCGATTTCTGTGGCGCCTGGCATCCCGCCATCGCCACGATCCGGGCCGAGCGCGATGAAGCGGGCCGTCTGGTCCGCGCCTTCACCGTCCATGGCGAAGACACACTCTATCGCGAGCGCCGCAGCTTCTTCAGCGACAGCGAAAAGACGGTCGCCTACACCCATCTGCAGGGCATTGCCGGCGTCGATGCCTATGACGCCCGGCTGACGGTGACGGCGGGCGAGGGCGGTAGCGTCATCACCTGGACGGCGGAGGCGGAAGCGCCGGACGCCGCCCGGCTGGCGGCGATCTGCGAAGGCACGAAATACATCTTCGACATGGGTATCGCCGCGCTGTCCGAGGCGGCGATGCGGGGAGGGGCTGCTGCTGCCGGGCCGGAACTGCCCGAACCCGTTGCCCTGAAACCGATGATGATCGGCGAAACCCCGCGTCTGGCCCTGACGGCGACGCCGTCCAAGGACGGCCCGCTCTGCCTGTTCCTGCACGGCATCGGCGGCGCGCGCTGGAACTGGGAGGCGCAGGTCTCTGCTGTTGGCACGACGATGCGGGCGGCGGCGCTCGATCTGCGCGGCTATGGCGACAGCGCCCTCGGGCCTCAGCAATCCACCGTCGAGGCTTACTGCGACGATATTTTTTCGGTGATGACTGCACTTGGCGCGGAAAAGCTGGTGCTGGTGGGCCTGTCCTATGGCTCGTGGATCGCCACCTCCTTCGCCATGCGCCATCCCGAGCGCCTTGCCGGCCTCGTGCTTTCGGGCGGCTGCACCGGCATGTCGGAAGCCGGCGTTGGGGAACGCGAGGCGTTTCGCACCAGCCGTCAGGTGCCGCTGGATGCGGGCCAGACGCCGGCCGATTTCGCGCCTGCGGTGGTCAAGGTTCTGGCCGGGCCGGAGGCTTCGGAGGCGGTGAAGGAACAGCTTTTCAAGTCGATGGCGGCGATCCCCGCCGCCACCTATCGCGATGCGCTGAACTGCTTCACCAATCCGCCGGAGCGTTTCGATTTTTCCCGGCTGACCATGCCGGTGCTGATGATGACCGGTGAGTTTGATCGACTGGCCTCGCCAAAGGAAATTCGCGGCGTCGCCGAGCGCATCCATGCGGAAGCATCTGAACCGGACGTGCGTTACGAAACCATCGCCGATGCCGGCCATGTCTGTAACGTGGAGCAGCCTTCGGTCTATAATCGCATCCTTCTCGAATTTTTACAGGGATTGCCGCGATGACCGCCCTTTCACGCCGCCAGCAGAACCGGATCGAACGCGAGCGCCGCGTGCTCGACGCAGCTCTCAAGGTCTTTGCCGAAACCGGTTATTCCGGCACGACTATGGATGCGGTCGCCATCGAATCCGGCCTGTCGAAGCCGACGCTCTATCAGTATTTCGAATCCAAGGAGGCGCTGTTCTCGGCCATGCTGCATGGCGAGCGCGACCAGATGCTGGAATTCTTCCAGCATCCCTCCGGCAAGGGCATGGTCGCCGATCTCCATGGCTTCGCCTGGGATTATGCCGATACCGTGCTGCGCCCCGATCTTCTGTCGCTGGCGCGCCTGATCATTGGCGAAGTGCAGCGTTTTCCCGAGATCGGCCGCGCCTACCAGCAATCCGGCCCCGACCGGCTGCTCTCCGGCATCATGGATTATCTCTCCGGCCGCCGTGCAGCCGGCGAGCTGGAATTCGAGGATGCCGAGCTTGCCGCGCAGGATCTCTGGGGCCTCATCCTTTCGGCGCCGCGCACGCAGGCGCTCTACATGCCCGACGCGCCGCCCTCGAGGGCGGAGATCGCGCGCTATGTGAACAACGGTTTGCGGGTTTTCCTCAAGGCCTATTCGACGAGGGCCAAGGACGATCTCGCCACATTAGAAGCGCTCATAAGCGCCCAACCCCTTCAACGGGCCCTTCAGCAGGTGGAACCATGACAGTTGATGAATATTTGGCCGATCCGCAAAGCCGTTTCGCCACGGTGGCGATGACGGATACCAACGGCCTGTTGCGCGGCCAGATGGTCTCGGCCCGCAGCCTCAAGGGCATTGCCAGGAACGGCATGGGCATGTCGCCGGTGACCTTGGCGCTCGACCCGACCGACATCGTCCAGACCATTCCCGGCGTCTCCGACGGCAGCTCCGATTTCCACGACGATCCCTTGGTGATCGACCCTTCGACGGCGCGCCGCCTGCCCTGGTCGAAGCCCGGCCATGATCTCCTGGTGCTTGCCAATTATTCCGGGGCGACTGCCGAATTCTGCCCGCGCTCGTTGCTCAAGCGGGTTCTGTCGCGCGTCAACGAGGCCGGCTTCAATCTCTGCTACGGGATGGAACTCGAATACACCCTGTTCGACGAAACGCCCGAAAGCGCGCGCGAAAAGGGCTATCGCAACCTCAAGACCGCCACCCAGCACGGTAGCCACGACCTCGTGCTTTACCAGGTGCAGCAGACCGAATGGTACGAGGCGGTCGCCGCCATGTGCGAGCCGCTGCGCATCGAGCTTGCCAAGATGCACGAAGAGATCGGCGGTGGCTTCCTCGAAGCCTGCATTGCCGCCGGCGAGGGGCTGGAACCGGCCGACCAGCTCGTCCTGCTCAAGAATTTCATCCGTGCGCTCGCCCAGCGGCAGGGGAAATGCGTGACTTTCATGCCGCGCTGGACGGAAGACGCCGACAGCCAGTCGATCCATGTGCATGTGTCGCTGAAGGACCATGAGGGCCGCTCGGTCTTTCACGATCCGTCGCAGAAGAACGGCGTGTCGCAGACCTTCCGCCACTTCATCGGCGGCTTGCAGAAATATATCGGCGATATGACGCTGATCTTCCAGCCGACGGTCAATTCCTACCGCCGCTTCGCGCCGGGCACCTTCGCGCCGCCGGGCCTCACCTGGGGGTACGAAAACCGCACCACCTGCTTCCGCATCGTCGGCCACGACGCCGGCTCGCTGCGCGTCGAAAACCGCCTGCCCGGCGCCGATACCAATCCTTATCTGACGGTGGCCGCCACGGTTGCGGCCGGTGTCGCCGGCATCCTCGAAAAGATCGAGCCGGACGCGGAAACCATTGGCAACGGCTACAGCCAGGAAACGCCGCGCGATTTCGCCCGCTCCATGCCGGAAGCGATCGAACGCCTGCGCGGCTCGGCCTTTGCCGCCGACTGGCTGTCCCCGCGTTTCGTCGAGGCGTTCACCGCCACGCGCGAAAGCCAGCACAATGAATTCCGCCGCAAGATTCCCGATGTGGAGCTGGAACGCTTCTTCGACCTGGGGTGAAGACCATGATCATCGATACCGATCTGCGCAGTCGATTTCTGGAAGGCATGAGCCGCGCCGCGACCTTCGTCGCGGTCGCCACCACCGATGGCGAGGCGGGGCGATACGGGGTGACGATCAGTTCGCTGACCTCCGTCTCGGCCGATGGCGATCAGCCGTCGCTGCTTGCCTGCATCCATCATTTGAGCCCTGTCGCTCCGGCGATCCTCAGGAACCGCGCCTTCTGCGCCAACCTGCTGCAGGAAGACCAGCAGCATGTCTCCGACCTCTTCGCCGGCCGCGCCGGCGCCGGCGAACATGCCGCCCGCTTCGAGCGCGCCGACTGGCTGGCCGGCGAACTCGGCCAGCCGATGCTGACGGGGGCGACCGCCGCCTTCGAATGCCGCGTCGCCACCTCGGTGCTGTGGGAAACCCATCACATCATCGTCGGGCGGGTGATGGGGGTCAAACTCTCGCAAAGCCCGGAGGCCCTGCTTTACGGACAGCGCGCCTATCGCCGCGCCGTGCATCTGCCGACGCCGGAATGACGAATTTTCGGCCGCCTCCGGCTGCCGGAAACAGGACATGAAAGCCGGCGGCAAGACCGGCGCTTTGATGCATGAGCCGTTTCGGGAGGGTCGCGCCGCGTCTCTCCCGAACGTGCGGACACCGACAAAAAAGATCGAGAGGAACAATGGCTGAGATATCGGGAGTCGGAGCGAACCAGCTTCGAAAGAATTCTCTGGGCCTGCTGGCCGTCACCTTCATGGTGATTTCGGCGGCAGCGCCTTTGACAGGGGTAGCCGGCGCCATGCCGATCGCTTTCCTGCTTGGAAACGGCGCGGGCATTCCCGCCACCTTCGTCTTCGTGACGCTGGTGATGCTGGCCTTTGCCGCCGGTTATGTCGCCATGTCGCGGCATGTCACCAATGCCGGCGCCTTCTACGCCTATGCGGCGCGCGGGCTCGGCGGGCGCACGGCCGGCGCCGTCGCCATCGTGGCGCTGGTCGCCTATAACGCCATGCAGTTCGGCCTGATCGGCCTGTTCGGCGGCATCGCTGCCGGCGTCTTCGGCGAACATGGCGTCATGCTGCCCTGGTGGGGCTGGAGCCTGATCGCCATCGCGCTGGTCGGCATCCTCGGTTATCGCCAGGTGGATCTGTCGGCCAAGGTGCTGGTCTTCGTCGTCGCGCTCGAATATCTCGTCGTGCTGGTCGTCGATTTCGCCATCATCGGCAAGGGCGGGGACAGCGGTCTTGCCATGAACATCTTCGACACCAATGCGATGTTCTCCGGCTCGCTGACGGCGGCCGTGCTGTTCTGCCTCGGCTGCTTCATCGGCTTCGAGGCGACGACCATCTATGCCGAAGAGGCCCGCGATCCGGAAAAGACCATTCCGCGCGCCACCTATCTCTCGGTGCTGATGATCGGCATCTTCTTCGTCTTCACCACCTGGCTGATGATCGTCGGCGTCGGCGTCGACAAGCTGATGCCGACGCTGCAGGGCCTGTCCGACCCTTCCGCCTTCTTCTTCATCCTCGCGGATCGGTATGTCGGCGGCCCGGTTCCGGCGATTGCCGGCATCCTGCTTGTCTCCAGCCTGTTTGCGGCGCTGTCGGCCTTCCACAACTACATCGCCCGCTACAGCTATGTCGCCGGGCGCGAGGGCCTGCTGCCGGCCGCCTTCGGCCGCACCCACGATGCCCACCAGAGCCCGCATGTCGGCTCGGTGACGCAGACGGCGGGCGCGCTGATCGTGCTGGCGCTGTTTGCCGGCCTCGGCCTCGATCCTGTGCTCAACATGTTCACCTGGATCAGCCAGGTCGGCACGCTCGGCGTGCTCGGCATGATGACGATCACCTCGCTGTCGGTGATCGTCTTCTTCCGTCGACAGGGGATGGGCGGCCAGCCGCTGGCGACCTTCGTGCTGCCGCTGGTCTCGGGCCTGGTGATGGCTGGCCTGTTCGTCTACATCTTCCTGCATTTCGGCGATTTGACCGGCACCACCGGCGGCATCCTCGGCATCCTGCTGCCGGCGCTGATCCCGCTTGCCGCCGTCATCGGCTATCTGCTCGCCGTCAGGCTGGAAAAGGCCGAGCCTGCGCGCTTCGCCCGCATGGGCCACAACGCCACCTGATCGCAGCAACGCAAAAAGCCCGGCGGGACGACCGCCGGGCTCCAATTTCGTGAAATGCAGATCGATTAGAACGTACGCTGGAAGCGGATCATGCCGTTCCACTGGTCTTCGTCGATCGTCTTCCACTTGGTGTAGGTGATTTCCGGCTGGATCAGCAGGCCCGAAACCGGGTTCCACTTCAGGTTGGCAGCGGCAGCGAGCGTTTCGTTGTCGGTGTAGGCAACCTGCACGTTGGCGGCCAGCGTGTCGGAGAGCTTGGCGCCGACGCCGGTCCACAGAGCCCAGTCGCCCCAGCTCTGGCCGAGGGAATCGCCCGGAGCGAAGACGTGGACGACGTTGCCGTTGGAGTTCCACGCGCCCATGATGAAGGCGTTGACCTTGCCTAAGGTGCCATCGAGGCGGGCCTTGACGGCGCCTTCTTCGGCGCTTTCGTCATAACCGCCGACGACGCGGAACTGGAAGGCATCGGTCTTGAAGCCGAGACCGGCCACGAGGTCGACGGCATAGTCGTCGCCGCTGGCGTACAGGGTGTTGCCGAAGGCGTCCCTGCCGGTGATCGCACCGCGGTCGTCCTGGACGGAGACCATGGCGCTGAAACCGTTGTCGCCCTTGTAGACGTAGCTGATCTGGTTGACTTCGTACTGGCCGTAGGCGACGACGTCGTCATTGATGATGTCGCCGGCATTGCCGGTGAAGCTGGTGAACTGCGAATCGGCCAGACCGACGGTGAAGCCGGCGAGCGAGATGTTGGCGGCCATCAGCTTGGTGGTGGTGTGCGTGCCGTCGTTGTAGGTGCCGTCGAAGTCGAAACGGGTGACGATCTTCGTCTTCAGCGGGCCGTATTCGGTGTCGCTGGCCGAGTCGAGGTAGATTTCAGCGCGCGACTTGGTGGACCAGCCGAGATCGCTGTGCGGACGGTAGGAGTTTGCAGCCTGGACGTCGAAGCGAACGCGGCCACCGACCTTGAGGCAGGTCTCGGTGCCGGGAATGTAGAAGTAGCCGGTGCCGTAAGCGTCACAGACGCGGACATATTCCATGGGTTCCGGTTCGGCAGCAACGATTGCGTCGGCAGCCTGAGCGCCCGAAACAAAGGCAAGCGCCGCCGCGGAGCCAATGAGAAGGCTCTTGATATTCATTTTCATTCTCCATTGTAGGACGGAAAACAGGACTGTTTCCCGCGGCGGGCAAATGACTGACCCCACCCCCAAAATTGATGGGCACGAACCGCTCGGGGTCCGTATCCGGGGGCGAAAATTGGCGATCCTTTTCGCAAATGCAAAAGACAATTCTGTCACAATTGTTGCAGCGAAGGTTGCGGCTGCAACAGCGTTGCCAAGTTGCAACGCTTTTGCCCTTTTATGACAGTTTGATGACAGCTATGTAACAATAACAAAGGCTTAGATCGCCGAAGAGTTGTTTTGTCACATAAGTTTTCCGCCAATCGCGTGCAGGAGATTCGCAGGCTCAGTCTATCCCCAGCCTGTGGCGGGCAAGGCGCAGACCACGCAGCAACACGCGGCTGGTCTCCAGATAGGCACGATAGGGCAGGACGGTGAAATAGCGCCAGCGCGGCAGGCGAAAACGGCGAAGGTCGTTCTGGATCTGGCTTTCATAGCCGGTATCCTGATCGGCCGGCAGCGGATCGACGAAGGTCGACTTGAGCCCCGAGAGAAATTCGAGATCGAAGGCGATGTCATAGGCGAGGCGCATCGGCACCAGCTTCCTGGTGATCCAGAGCGCTGCCTTGCGATTGATCAGATAGGCGCCCGAGCCCTTTTCGCGCGTCAGCGCAATGGCAAGCGCGCGCTCTCCGTTCAGCGGGCGGACGCGGAATTTCCGTCCGCTGCTGACCGTCGTCAGCCGCAGCAGGTCCCAGTCGCCGGGGTGATTGGCCGCGGCGTCCAGCGTTGCCACGAAGTCCGGCTCGAAGGCCACGTCGTCCTCGAGGATCAGCGCGAAGTCGGCGCCGCTTTCCAGAAACTTGCGGGCACAGGCGACATGGCTGAGATAACAGCCGATTTCCGGCGGGGTGCGGCGGCGGCCATGCAGCAGCTTGTAGGAGAGTTCGCTGAATTCGGCGATCGGATAATCGAGCTTGCGGCCATCGACGCCGGAAACCCGTTCCACCGCGGTAAGACCGGCCGCCTCCAGCTTTTCGGTCATGGCGGCCAGGCGATCCGTCGCGCCATCCATGTTGATCAGGTAGGCGGCAAGGCTGCGCTTGCTGTTCGGTAGAAGCTGCAACTTTTTCTCCTGCGCTGAACGCGCAAGTCTGTAGATGCCCTTTTACGCCTTGGCAAGTGTGTGCCGTCCGGCCGCCACAGCCCTCAGGAGGCCTTGATCCTGTCGCGGTCATCGGCAAGCGTATGCAGCCGGCCGTAGCGGCTGCCCTTGCGGGCGAGCAGATCGCCGTGGCTTCCCTGCTCGACCACCTGCCCGTTTTCGACGACGACGATGCGGTCGGCATTGGCGATGGTGGCGAGGCGGTGGGCGATGACCAGCGTCGTACGCCCCTTGGAAAGCTCCGCCAGCGACTGCTGGATCGCCCGTTCCGTCTCGGTGTCGAGCGCCGACGTCGCCTCGTCGAGGATCAGGATTGGCGGGTTGCGCAGGAACATGCGGGCAATCGCCAGGCGCTGTTTCTGGCCGCCCGAAAGCTTGACGCCGCGTTCGCCGATGACGGTGTCGAAACCGTCCGGCAAGGCGGCGATGACGCCGTCGAGGCGAGCGCGCCGTGCGGCTTCGACGATCTCCGCCTCGCTCGCTTCCAGCCGTCCATAGGCGATGTTCTCGCGGATCGTACCGGCAAACAGGAAGACGTCCTGTTGGACGATGCCGATATTGGAGCGCAGGGATTTCAGCGTCATGTCGCGGATATCGGTGCCGTCGATGGCGATGGCGCCGCCGGCGACGTCGTAGAAGCGTGGCAGCAGCGAGCAGATCGTCGTCTTGCCGGCCCCGGACGAGCCGACGAAGGCAACCGTTTCGCCAGCCTTGATCGACAGGTTGAAACCATCGAGCAAGGGGCTTTGCGGCTGATAGCCGAAGCGGACGTCGCGATAATCGATATTGCCGGCAAGCCGGGCGACATTCTGCGCGTCGTCGCGGTCGACGATATCGGGGCGCGTGTCGATGAAGGCCGCGTAACGCTGAAAGCCGGCAATACCCTTTGGATAGGTCTCGATCACCGAATTGATCTTGTCGAGCGGGCGGAAGAAGACGTTCACCAGCAGCAGGAAGCCGACGAAGCCGCCGGCGGTGAGATCGCCATGCACCACGAACCAGGCGCCGGCCAGCATCACGACCACCTGCACGAAACGCATCGACAGGTAGGACAGCGACGTGGAGGCGGCCATCACCTTGTAGGCGGCCAGCTTGGTGCGCAGGTAATTCTGGTTGTTTTCGGCAAACAGCCGGCGCTCGTGATCCTCGTTGGTGAAGGCCTGGACGACGCGGATACCGCCGACATTCTCCTCGATACGGGCGTTGAACTCGGCGACGCGGCCATACAATGCGCGCCAGGTGCCGGTCATGCGCGCGCCGTAGCGGCCGGTGACCCAGGCGGTGAGCGGCACGATCAGCGCGGTGAGCAGCGCCAGGGGAACATGGACCTGCAACATCAGCAGGAACGCGCCGACCAGCGTCATCAGCGCGATGAACACATCCTCCGGGCCATGATGGGCGACCTCGCCGATCTCTTCGAGATCCTTGGTCAGCCGCGCGACGAGATGGCCGGTCTTCTGATTGTCGAAGAAGCCGAAAGAAAGCTTTTGCAGGTGGTCGAATGCCTTGCGGCGCATCTCGGTCTCGATGCGGATACCGAGCATATGACCCCAATAGGTGACGATCACCTGCAGGCCGGCATTGACGAGATAGATGACGAGAAGCCCGACGGCAGCAAGCGCGATGACGCCAAGCTGGCCGGTCGGCAACAACCGGTCGATAAACAGCGTGACCGCGACGGGAAAGGCGAGTTCCAGCACACCGGCCGCGACGGCGCTGGTGAAATCGAGCAGGAACAGGCCCCGATAGGGGCGGTAATAGCGCGCAAAACGCTTGAGAAGGGCAAGGGTATTCATACGCAGCCGCACTTTCGCATCGATCGTCGCCGGCATCGCGCCGGCACTATGGGCACTTCCATTTCCGGTTTTTCCGCTCGAAACCGCGATAAAACAGGAGGTTGAAGCGGTGCATATCAAAGTTTCTTCTTTTTCCCAAGTTTTTGCCGCAGCCGTCGCATCAAAGTGATCGGTTGGCCGGCGCTTGGGGTTGGGAAGGTCTCATTTGGCAGCTATTGATCGTCCTTGTCCTTGTCCTTGTCCTTGTCCTTGTCCTTGTCGTTGCAAAAGGTTCTGCCATGTCTTCCATCGTTCTCTCCGGCATTTCCTGGGCAAAACCGGACGGCACGCCGGTGCTCGCCGATCTCGATCTGGTTTTCGGTGCGGAACGGACCGGGCTGATCGGGCGCAACGGAACGGGCAAGACGACGATGCTTGCGATCATCGCGGGTTTGAAGCGACCTGTGTCCGGCACAGTTGCCGTCGATGGTCGGATCGCGCTCGTTCGCCAGACGGTGCAGGCAGAAACGGGCGAGACGATTGCCGATCTCTTTAACGTTACCGCGGCGCTTGCCGTGCTGCGCCGCGCCGAAGCGGGAACGGCAAGCGTCGAGGAACTGGCCGATGCCGACTGGACGGTGGAGGAACGGCTGGGCGAAGCCCTTGGCCGGCTCGGGCTGGATGCGTCGCCGCAGACCCCGCTGGCGCAGCTTTCCGGCGGTCAGCGCACGCGCGCCGCCTTGGCCGCCGCGATTTTCCACGAACCCGATTTCCTGCTGCTCGACGAGCCGACCAACAATCTCGATGCCGAGGGCAGGCAGGCCGTTGTCGATCTCCTGGGCGGCTGGCGGCGCGGCGCGCTGGTCGTCAGCCATGATCGCGAATTGCTGGAGCATATGGATGCAATCGTTGAGCTGAGCTCGCTTGGCGCCAAACGTTATGGCGGCAACTGGAGCGCCTATCGGGCGACGAAAACCGTCGAACTGGAGGCCGCCCGTCAGGATCTGGCGCATGCGCAGAAGACGGTGGAGGAGATTGATCGCAAGACGCAGCTGCTCGCCGAACGGCGCGACCGACGCGATGCCGCCGGCGCTCGCAAGGGTGCCAAGGGCGACATGCCGCGCATCCTGCTCGGTCAGCGCAAGAGCAATGCCGAGGCGAGCCGCGGCAAGGGCGTATTGACGGCCGAGCGCCAGCGCGGCGATGCGCTCGATGCGGTGTCCGCCGCGCAGGCACAGATCGAGCGGTTGCAGCCCTTTTCGGTGCGCCTGCCATCGACGGGCCTGCCGGCCGGGCGGCAGGTACTCTCGTTCGATGCGGTCACGGCTGGTTATGACGCCGACCATCCGGTTTTGCCCAATCTGTCCCTGTCGATCTCGGGGCCGCGCCGCGTCGCCCTTGTCGGCCCCAACGGATCCGGCAAGACAACGCTGTTGAAACTCATAACGGGTGCTTTGGAACCACTTTCGGGTTCGGTTAACGTCGGCGTTCCCTTTGCGATGCTCGACCAGAGCGTCGGTGTTCTCGAGCGTGACGAAACGATCGCCGACAATTTCAAGCGGCTCAATCCCGACGCGACCGACAATGAATGCCGCGCGACACTGGCGAATTTCCGCTTTCGCGCCGATGCCGCCTTGCAGCGCGTCGGTTCCCTGAGCGGCGGCCAGATGTTGCGCGCCGGTCTTGCCTGCGTGCTCGGCGGCGCATTGCCGCCGTCGCTGCTCATCCTCGACGAGCCGACCAACCATCTCGACATCGACTCCATCGAAGCCGTGGAGGCCGGCCTGCTCGCCTATGACGGCGCCCTTCTCGTCGTCAGCCATGACGAGGCATTCCTCGCGGCAATCGGCATCGATCAGCGCATCGAGATGGCCGCGGCGATATAAAGGCGCGTTCGCCGGTTCCGTTCAGGGTGTGCGACGCGCGGCCACCAATGCCGGGATCTCCTTGAGCGCAAAGGCGCGGAAAGCAGCGGCAACCGGGGAGGGCGGGACGTCGCGGCGCTCGACCAGTCCCACCTGCCTGTCTGCCGTGGCATCGGCAAGGTCCAGCACGGCCACGCGCTCATGCGGGCCATGCATGGTCAGCGACGGCAGGATGGTGAGGCCGAGCCCGGCTTTCACCAGCGCTACCAGCGAGGTGACGTTGTAAACCGTCATCAGCGACTGGCTCGCAAGCTGCTTGTAGGCCTCGGCTTCGATCCGGTCGGAGGCGCCGTTGCGGATCAGCGTCGCGCCCTGCAGGTCGCTCCACTCGACCGGGCGGCCGAGGCGGCAAAGGTCGTGATCCTCGCGGCAGAGCAACTTGAAACGGTCGCTGAACAGCGGCGTGAATTCCACCCCGCCGCCGCCACGGCTTTCGCCGGCAATGCCGATATCGGCGACGCCGCTTTCCACCATGCGCCGCACCTGCGCCGTGTCGATGTCGAACAGCTCCACCTGCACCTGCGGCCGGGTTTCGAGGAAGCGTTGCAGGATCGGCGGCAGCAGGTTGGTGGCGACCGATGGCACCGAGGCAATCGACAGGCTGCCGATGCGGCTATGCGCAAAGGCGCGCATGATGCTGACGGACTTGTCGAAACTCCTGATCTGCTCGCGGCCGAGATCGAGCATCAGATTGCCGAGCGCCGTCAGGCTGTTCTTGCGGTCGGTCTGGAACAGCGGCCCGCCGATCTCGTCTTCGAGCTGTTTCAAGGTCATCGACACCGCCGACGCCGTGCGGCCCACCGCATCGGCGGCATCCTTGATGTTCCCGCTCTCCGCCACGGTGACGAAGACCCGTAATGCTTCCAGCTTGATCATGGCACTCACTTCAATTCTTCTGAAATTTATAACAGAAATATCTGCTTGATTGAAGCGGCTCGCTGGCGGATTTTTCATCTAAACAGAATGGAGACCGAAAATGGCAGAACGCTACGCCAACCTGATCGGCGGCCAATGGAGGCAGGGTGACCGCTTCCACGAAAACCGCAATCCCTCCGATGTCGGCGACCTGATCGGCCTCTATGCGCAGGCGGATGCCGCCGATGTCGAGGAGGCGGTCGCCGCCGGCCGCGCCGCCATGCCCGCCTGGCGGGCGACCGGGCTGGAGCAGCGCCAGGCGACCCTGCACCGTATCGGCACCGAGCTGATGGAGCGCTCCGCCGCGCTTGGCGAACTTCTGTCGCGCGAAGAGGGCAAGCCGCTGGCGGAAGGCCGTGGCGAGGTTTTTCGCGCCGGGCAGTTCTTCACATATTATGCGGCCGAGGTGCTGCGCCAGCTCGGCGAGAATGCCGACTCGGTGCGCCCCGGCATCGAGATCGACATGCGCCGCGAGCCGATGGGGCTGGTGGCCGTCGTCTCGCCGTGGAATTTCCCGACCGCGACCGCCAGCTGGAAGATCGCGCCGGCGCTCGCCTATGGCAATGCCGTCATCTGGAAGCCGGCCAACGAGACCCCGGCCTCGGCCTGGGCGCTGGCCGAGATCATCCACCGCGCCGGCCTGCCGGACGGCACGTTCCAGCTTCTGATGGGGCCGGGTGCGGTCGTCGGCAACGGGCTGGCCGGCCATCGCGGCGTCGATGCCATCACCTTTACCGGCTCCTATGAGGTCGGCCGCGAGGTGGCGATGGCGGCCGCCGCCAATCTCACCAAATTCCAGCTCGAACTCGGCTCCAAGAACGCGTTGCTGGTGATGGAGGACGCCGACCTCGACCTCGCCGTCACCGCTGCTATCGGCGGCGGCTATTCCGGCACGGGGCAGAAATGCACGGCGTCCTCGCGCCTCGTGGTGCATGACAAGGTGCATGACGCCTTTGTCGACAAGCTCGCCAAGGCGGTCGGCGCACTCAAGGTCGGCCATGCGCTGGCCGAGGGCACGCAGGTCGGCCCCGTGGTCAGCGCCCGCCAGCTCGATACCAACATCGGCTGGATGGAGCGGGCACGCGCCGCAGGCGCAGAGGTCGCGGTCGGCGGCGAGCGCCTGACGCTGGCGCAGGACGGCTATTACATGAGCCCGGCGCTTTTGACCGGCACCACCAACGCCATGGATTTCAACCGGGAGGAAATGTTCGCGCCCATCGCGGCCGTGCAGAAGGTCGGTTCGTATGACGAGGGGTTGAAGGTCGTCAACGACACCCGCTTCGGGCTGGTCGCCGGTATCTTCACCCGCTCCCTTGCCCGCGCCACGCATTTCAGGCGACATGTCGAGACCGGCTGTGTCACGATCAACCTGCCGACGGCCGGCACCGACTATCATGTGCCCTTTGGCGGGCGCAAGGATTCGAGCTTCGGCTCGCGCGAGCAGGGCCGTTCGGCGGCCGAATTCTACACCCAGGTCAAGACCGCCTATATCCGGGCGGGAGAGCCGGAGTAACACCCATGGATGCGCAGTTTCCAAGCCCCCTTATCGACTGCCTGCAATATGCCAACTGGAGCCGCGATGTTTTCGAACAGATGCGCGCCGGTGGCGTCCATGCCGTTCATGCGACCATCGCCTATCACGAGAATTTTCGCGAGACGGTCGCCAATATCATCGCCTGGAACCGCCATTTCGAGCGCCATCCCGAGCTGATCTTCGCCGGCCGCACCGGCGGCGATATCGAGCGGGCGATGCGCGAGGGCCGCACGGCGATCTTCTTCGGCCTGCAGAACCCGTCGCCCATCGAGGACGATATCGGCCTGGTCGAGGTGTTGCAGACGCTCGGCGTGCGTTTCATGCAGCTCAGCTACAATAACCAGTCGCTGCTGGCGACCGGTTGCTACGAGGGCGAGGATCCCGGCATCACCCGTTTCGGCCGCCAGGTCATCGCCGAGATGAACCGCGTCGGCATGGTCGTCGACATGAGCCATTCCGCCGAGCGCTCGACGCTGGAGGCTATCGACATCTCCACCCGCCCCATCGCCATCACTCATGCCAATCCGCATTGGTGGCACAAGGCGCTGCGCAACAAGTCCGACACCGTGCTGAAGGCGTTGACGCAATCCGACGGTATGCTTGGCCTGTCGCTCTATCCGCACCACCTCAAGGACGGCTCGAACTGCACGCTGCAAAGCTTTTGCGAGATGGTGGCCGAGACCGCCTCGCGCTACGGCGTCGAAAATATCGGCATCGGCAGCGATCTCTGCCAGGACCAGCCGGATTCGGTGGTCACCTGGATGCGCAACGGCCGCTGGTCGAAGGTGACGGATTACGGCGAGGGCACGGCCGCCGCCGCCGGCTTCCCCAGCCAGCCGCACTGGTTCACCAACAATGCCGATCTTCCCAACCTGCGCGAGGGCCTGCGCCGCGCCGGCTTCTCCTCCGAAGACGTCGCCGCCGTCATGGGCGGCAACTGGCTGCGCTTCTACACGCAATCCTTCGAGCCGAAGCCATGACCGCCGCCGCGACCCATCGCGCCGAAGAGCGGAACCCGGAGCTGCGTGCCCCCGACACCGTCATGCGCCTTGCCCGCATGGGCGCCTCCTTTCCGACGCGGATCAGCTTTTTGCGCACGCTGATCCGCCGGCTCGCGGAGAGCGGCACGGAGGTGCGCCGGCCGGTCTGGGATATGGATATCGAAGGGTTTGGCGATGCCGTCTATACCGTGCGGCTCGGCGGACATGACTACAGCCTTGTCGCCTTTTCCTGTCCGTTGGCGGACGAGCAGCGCTCCGACCGGGTGATCGCCGAGGCCTGGGATACCAGCTATGTGCTTTATGACGGCATTCCCGATGCTGGCGAAATCGACCGGCTGCGCGCCAATGCGCCGCGGCAGGAGGCGGGACGTTTTGGCCCGCGCGACCTGGTGCTTAGTCGTGCCAACAAGTCGGTGCGTTTCTTCGAACACGTCGCCGAAAGCCTGAGCCAGGGCCATCAGCCCGACCGGCATCGTCTCGGCGAGGTCGGCTATCTCCTGCGCACCACGGCAGTCTACGGCAACGGCAAGTTCGGCATCGCCGACCGTTTCGTGCTGGCGGAGCGCGCGGGGCTGGACGGGCCGTTCCAGGCGGAAATGCTGACCGTCTGGCTGATCCGCGAATTCTCCCACGATCTGGTCGAGCACGTCGCCCGGCATCGGGCGCCGAAAACCTTCGTGCCGCTGTCCCCGGAGCTGCGCCGTCATATCGGCGTCGGCAATTCCACCGGGCTCGGCATGGCGCCCTTCCTCGCCAACCATCCGGTGCTGCTCAACAACTGGGTGCTGGCCCGCGAAACCGCGCTGGCGCGTGTTCGCGCCAAGCCGCGCCTCGATGCGGAGCAGGTGCAACGCCTCGCCGCTCTTTGGCAACAGGCGGCGCGGCATCTCGACCAGTGGTCGGTCGAGGACCAGACGCTGATGCCGCGCATCCTGCGCCTGCGCGGCGAATGGGCCGAAGCGGAAAACTGGATCGAGCCGGCGCGGCTTGGCGCTCCGTTCCCGGTCGCGAGCCTTCTCGACCGTTCCCAATCCCTGTCGGTCGATTTCCAGGAATTGCTGGCCGCGACGCTCATCGAGATGGCGGGTGCTGAAAACGACGATCTCGCCGCCGGCATGGCGGCGGCGCGGGAAGGGGCGTTGCAGCCGGCCATGCGGCTTGCCGTGCTGCGACAGCTGATCCGCGATCATTACGGCTGGGCGCTGTCGATCCCCTTTGCCGAAGCGGCGGAGACCGCGCAATTCTGGTATGTGTCGGAGGAGAAGCTGGAGCCGCGCCTCGGCCGCCGCTTAACCGAGCCCGGCGAGGAGCTGGAACTGCCGCTCGATATCGCCCGGCAGGTGCAGCGGCTCGCCGCCGATCTGGAGGGAGAGCCGGAGACGCTGTCCGTCGCCGCCTTCCTCGCCCGTTTCCCGCAGCACCGCCATGTCGTGCGCCGCATCCAGACGACGGCGGGCGCGCCTTACGCGGAAATCCGCGACAATCTTCTGTCGGAGCGCTGCCTGCCCATCGACATGCTGCGCTGCAAGCTCGCCTTTTTCGGCGCCTCGAAATTCGATCCGCGCTCGGATCGCTGGACCCGCATCACTCTGTTCCAGGGCGCGCCTGTCGCGGGCGATATCGCGGCCGGCGAAACCGACAATTGCTGGCTTCCGGTGCTGCCATGACCGACATCCTTCTTTCCTACAACGAAGTCTCTTCGACAGCGCGCAAGGCCGCCAGCGGCGCCGGTCTGCCGCATGGGGTCGCCGAGGAGATCGGCCAGGCTGCCGCGTGGCTGTCGGCACAGGGCGTCGATGCAATCGCTGTCGTCGTCGGGGCGCTGTCCGGAAATGGACCGCAAGAAATCCTCGCTTGCCTCCCCGCCATCGACACCCTGTGCTGTGGCGAAGGGCCGGAAGAGGCGGCTTTGGAGAGCATGGATTGTTCCTTGCTGCTGCTGGCGCTGGCCGGTGTCGCCGCTGGCAATGCGGGGCTGTCGCTTGCGGTCCAGCGTGGGGATAAAACCCTGCTGCCGCTCGATGCCGCCTGCCGCGAGCCGGCGACCGATCGCCTGCGCCTCGTCCGGAGCGGGGAAGGTGATGCGTCCGAAGCGACACTCTTGCCAAGGCCGGCAGCGACATCGCAAGCCGCCTATGCCGCTGCCCTTGCGCTTGCGGCAAAGACCTATGTGCCCGCCTCGGACCTGTCGCGGGCCATGGGGGCGGGTGCCGGAACCACCGACAACGATTGAGGACATCATGACCGAACCGACGACGATGCCGCTTTCAGCGGTCGAGAACCTGTGCCTGCGCGCCCTGACGGCGGCGGGAGCGCGGGAGGACAATGCCGCCGCTGTCGCCCGCTCGACCATGCTGGCCGAGCGCGACGGCATCCGCAGCCACGGCCTGCTCTACGTGCCGATCTATGCCGAGCATGTCCGCTGCGGCAAGGTCGACGGCAAGGCGCAACCCGTCGTGTCGCAGCCGCGCTCCGGCGCGGTCACCGTCGATGCCGCCACCGGCTTTGCCCATCCGGCCATCGACGCCGGCTGGGAGCGGTTCATCGCGGCGGCGCGTCAAAACGGCGTGGCGGCGATGACGGTGTTCAACTCCTATAATTGCGGCGTGCTCGGCCATCATGCCGAACGCATCGCGGAAGCCGGCCTGCTCGGGCTCTGCACCACCCATGCGCCGGCCTCCATCGCCCCGCCCGGCGGCGCCCGCGCCGTCATCGGCACCAATCCCTTCGCGCTCGGTGTGCCCGATGGCGCCGGCGGAGCCGCACTCGTGCTCGACCAGTCGGCCAGCGTCGTGGCGAAATCGGAGCTCCTGCTGCGCGCCCGCGAAAACCGGCCGATCGAACCCGGCTGGGCCATCGATGCCGAGGGGCGGCCGACGCTCGATGCCGCCGAAGCGCTGAAGGGCGCGATGCTGCCGGCCGGCGGCCACAAGGGTTTTGGCGCAGGACTTTTGGTGGAAATTCTTGCGTCCTGCCTGTCGGGCGCGGCGCTCAGCAAGGATGCCAGCCCGTTTTCGGGCACGGCTGGCGGGCCGCCGAGGACCGGGCAATGCTTCATCGCCTTCGATCCCGCCGCCTTCTCGGACGGTTTCGGGCAGCAGGTCGAAAGCCTGATCGCCGCCATTGCCGGGCAGGATGGTACGCATGTGCCCGGCACCCGCCGCAAGGCGGCGCGCGCCCGCACGGAACGCGACGGCGTCACCGTCGATGCCATGCTGATCGAGCGGATCGAGGCGCTCTGCCGCTAAAGTTTTTCTGAAATGCGGATCAGTTATTTCGGTTTGATAAAAGTGACCGCTTTCGACATCGTAAATGCCACGCGCATCACAATCACAAAAAGGGAACTGACATGAAGACCAAGGCGTCGATTCTGGCAGGGGTCTGCCTCTCCACCTCGTTTCTGTTCGGCGGCTCAGCCGCGCAGGCGACCGAATGCGGAACCAAGGAGCCGATCACCGTTGCCGAGATGACCTGGCTTTCGGCCGGCACGCTGGCCTACGTGACCAAGACCATCCTCGGCGAGGGTTATGGCTGCAACGTCCAGATCGTGCCCGGCGACACCGTGCCGACCGCGACCTCGATGCTGACCAAGGGCGAGCCGGATATCGCGCCGGAACTCTGGGTCTCGACCGTCAAGTCGACCTGGGACCAGATGCTGGCCAAGGGCACGATCTACAAGGCCGGCGACATTTTTGCCAGCGGCGGCCAGGAAGGCTGGTGGATCCCCGATTACGTCGCCGAGGCGCATCCGGAAATCCGCTCGGTCAGCGATCTCAAGGATCACTGGCAGGTGTTCGAGGATGCCTCCGCCCCCGGCAAGGGCCGTTTCTACGCCTGCCCGCCCGGCTGGGGCTGCGAGATCATCACCAACAATCTCATCAAGGCGCTCGGCCTTGACGCCACCTACGAGGTCTATCCGACCGGCTCCGGTGCCAATCTCAAGGCGACCATCGCCCGCCAGGTCTCGCGCAAGAAGCCGTTCATCGGCTGGTACTGGGGCCCGACCGAAGTCATCAGCAAGTACAAGCTGAAGGTTCTGGAGATGCCGGCCTATGACGCCGCCAAATTCACCTGCCTGACCGACGCCAAATGCGAAAAGCCGGAATTGACCGGCTGGGCCGTCGGCGAAGTCGCCGTCGCCGCCACCACCAAGCTCAAGGACAAGTCTCCGGCTGTCGCCGACTTCCTGGCGAAGATGCAGGTGCCGAATGCCGAGATCAGCGACGTGCTAGCCTGGGGCGACGACAACAAGGCCTCGCCCGAAGAAGTCGCCAAGCATTTCCTGAAAGATTACGAGGCGATCTGGACGAAGTGGGTGCCGGCCGATGTCGCCGAGAAGGTGAAGGCCTCGCTCTGAACCAAAGCCCGTCGGCGGCGCGATCCCGTGCCGCTGGCTTTCCATCATGCCGATACCGAAGAGGGCCGCGTCATGGCAGACAATTTTCCCGAGCTTGTCGATACGCGCGGCCTGCGCTTCGCCATCGACGACGGTTTCAGCTGGATCGTCGCCAATTACGGCGATGCCTTCGAGCGCCTGCTGATGCCGCTTTTGAAACTGCTGAGCGGCATGGAAGCCTTCTTGCAATGGCTGCCCTGGTACGTGACCATCGCCGTCATTGCGGCGCTCACCTGGTCGGCGGCGCGCAGCGTCAAGGCCACGGCCGGCGCGGTGGTGATGCTACTGCTCATCGGCTCGCTCGGCCTCTGGAACGACGCCATGGCGACGATCGCGCTGATGCTGGCCGCGACCGTGGTGGCCGTTGTCGTCGGCATTCCGCTCGGCATTCTCATGGCTCGCTCCGATCGGTTGCGCGCCATTGCCCTGCCGCTGCTCGATATCATGCAGACGCTGCCGATCTTCGTCTATCTCATCCCCTTCGTCATGCTGTTCGGCCCGGGCAAAATCCCGGCGATCCTGGCCACCGTGTTCTTCGCCATTCCGCCGGTGATCCGCCTCACCGATCTCGGCATCCGCCAGGTCGATGGCGAGGTGGTCGAGGCGATCGTCGCCTTCGGCGCGACGCCGGGGCAGAAGCTGGTGAAGGTGCAGATTCCGCTGGCGCTGCCGACGATCATGGCCGGCATCAACCAGACGACGATGATGGCGCTGTCCATGGTGGTCATCGCCTCGATGATCGGCGCCGGCGGCCTCGGCTATCAGGTGCTGCAGGGCATCCAGCGGCTGGAGGTCAGCCGCGGCCTGCTGTCCGGCATCGCCATCGTCTTCCTGGCGGTGATCTTCGACCGCATCGCCCAGTCCTACGGACGGCGCGCCCAGAAACATCTTGTGACCGGGGAGTGAGACGGTGACCGCTTCAGAGGTAAAAATCCAGGTCGACAAGGTCTACAAGATTTTCGGACCGCGCGCCGATGCCGCCATGATCGCGCTCAGCGAAGGCGCCGGCAAGGCCGAGGTGTTGCAGAAGACCGGCTGTGTCGTCGGCCTCAAAAATATCGATTTCTCGATCCGCAACGGCGAGACCTTCGTGATCATGGGCCTTTCCGGCTCCGGCAAA
Organism: uncultured Rhizobium sp.; assembly: GCA_945952045.1. Lineage (GTDB taxonomy): Bacteria > Pseudomonadota > Alphaproteobacteria > Rhizobiales > Rhizobiaceae > Metarhizobium. Next base: position 1,091 of record CAMFHE010000068.1, on the reverse strand, counting down.
TCGACGCTGATCCGCCATTTCAACCGACTGATCGAGCCGACCGCCGGCCGCATCCTCGTCGATGGCCGCAACATCATGGAGATGGATGCGAAGGCGCTGCTCGCCTTCCGCCGCAACGGCATTTCCATGGTGTTCCAGCGCTTCGGCCTGCTGCCGCACCAGACGGTGCTGGAAAACACCATTTGCGGGCCGATCCTGCAGGGCGTGAACCGCCGCGAGGCGGTCGAGCGTGGCATGGAGCAGCTGGAACTCGTCGGCCTCAAGGGGTTCGAAAACCGCTTTCCCCGCCAGCTTTCCGGCGGCATGCAGCAGCGCGTAGGTCTGGCGCGCGCCTTGGCGACACAGGCCGATGTGCTTCTCATGGACGAAGCCTTCAGCGCCCTCGATCCGCTGATCAAGAGCGACATGCAGGAGCAGCTGAAGGACATCCAGGCGCGGCTGAAGAAGACGATCATCTTCATCACCCACGATCTCGACGAGGCGCTGCATCTCGGCGACCGCATCGCCATTCTCAAGGACGGCGAGTTGCGCCAGGTCGGCACCGGCGAGGAGATCCTCTTCCGCCCGGCCGACGACTATGTCGAGCGTTTCGTGCGCAAGGTCGATCTGTCGCGGGCGCTCTACGCCCATGAGGCGGTGACCAAGGTGCCGGTTCTGTCGCGCTCCGAGGCGACGCCGGAACGTTTCGCTTTGCTCCTCAAGGAGCATCCGGGCGTCGTGGTCGTCGATGGCGAGGACTCGCATGTGCTGACGCGCGGGCGCGGCGGCGATGCGGTGCCGGCGGCGTCGATCGATGCGGGCTCGGCCATCGGCCAGTGCTTCCCGCTGCTGGCCGCCCATGATGTGCTTGTCGTGACGCAGGGCGGCGCGGTCGCGGGCATCCTGACCCGCGAAATGGCCTTCAAGGCGCTGGCCCGCTCGGCGCGCGCCGCCTGATCTTCCTCCTCCCGTTCAGAGACTTTTCCCAATGAAGACCTATGTCCTCACCGTCTCCTGCAAATCGACACGCGGCATCGTCGCGGCAATCACCGGCTATCTGGCCGAGCAGGGCTGCTATATCTCCGACTCGTCGCAGTTCGACGATCTGGAAA
>CAMFHE010000067.1 GCA_945952045.1 uncultured Rhizobium sp. | reverse complement strand
GCTATCCGCCGGCCGAAGCTGCCGCCGACAAGTATCACGGCGTCAACAAGTTCGACATCATCACCGGCGCGCAGGCGAAAGCCAAGCCGAATGCGCCGAGCTATACCGCCGTCTTCGCCGATGCGCTGGTCGAGGAAGCCCGCCACGACGAAAAAATCGTCGGCATTACCGCCGCCATGCCCAACGGCACCGGGCTCGACAAGCTGGCGGAGATTTTCCCCAAGCGCACCTTCGATGTCGGCATTGCCGAGCAGCATGCCGTGACCTTCGCGGCCGGCCTTGCCACCGAGGGCTTCAAGCCGTTCTGCGCGCTCTATTCCACCTTCCTGCAGCGCGGTTACGACCAGGTGGTGCATGATGTGGCGATCCAGAAGCTGCCCGTGCGTTTTCCCATCGACCGCGCCGGTTTCGTCGGCGCCGACGGGCCGACCCATGCCGGCTCCTTCGACACTGGCTTCCTCGCCTCGCTGCCCGGTTTCGTGGTGATGGCCGCCGCTGACGAGGCGGAGCTGAAGCATATGGTGCGCACCGCCGCTGCCTATGACGACGGCCCGATCTCCTTCCGCTATCCGCGCGGCGAAGGTGTCGGCGTCGACCTGCCCGCGCGCGGCGAGATTCTGGAGATCGGCAAGGGCCGCGTCGTCAAGCAGGGCGCCAAGGTGGCGCTGCTCTCCTTCGGCACGCGCCTCGCCGACTGTCTGCTGGCGGCCGAAGATCTCGATGCCGCCGGCCTGTCGACGACGGTCGCCGATGCGCGTTTCGCCAAGCCGCTGGATATCGATCTCATCCGCCAGCTTGCCCGCCATCATGAGGTGCTGATCACCGTCGAGGAAGGTGCAGTCGGCGGTTTCGGTTCGCAGGTGCTGCAATTCCTCGCCTTCGAGGGCCTGCTCGACCATGGCCTGAAGGTGCGGCCGCTGGTGCTGCCGGATAACTGGATGGAACAGGCCAAGCCCGAGGTGATGTATGCCAAGGCAGGCCTCGACCGGGCCGGCATCGTCTCGACGGTTTTTCAGGCGCTCGGACAGAAGCCCGTTGAAATCGGCGCAGCAGGGTAAAGACCCCTCGTTTTTCGATCATGAAAAAGGCCGGGACAAGTCCCGGCCTTTGTCGTTTCAGCCGTATCAGTACCAATCCGGCGGCGGTGGGCGACGGTGATGACGCCAATGATCGCGCGGTCCATCCCGCCATGCCCGCTCCGCCCATGGCGGCGGCGGTGGCGGCGGCGGGCGGCGCCACCGATTGGGCACGCATTCGTTCCAGTCGTTGAGGTGCCAGCCGCGACCGCAGGCATAATCGACCTTTGTCACCGGCGGCGACGAAACACCGTCGAGATTGCCGACCGGCATGGCGGCGGCCGCACCGGTCAGCCCGGCGCTGAACAGGCCGGCGTAAAGAATGGATTTCATGAAGGACGTCTGCATGACTTTCGATCCTTGCAATGTTGACGCCCTCAGAATCCGCCTTTCACGGTGAATGCAAACTGAACCAATCGTGATCTTTTCAAGGCAGGCGCGCGGGCCTCAAAGCGAGGAAATGCGGTTGCGGCCTGTCCGCTTGGACATGTAGAGGCCGGCATCGGCGCGTTTGAGCACGTCGTCCGAAGAACGGTCCGGCAGCCAGAATTCGCTGAGACCCGCGCTGATGGTCGATTCCTGCCGCAGCGTCTGGCGCAGCGTGATCGGCACGCGGTCGCGCAGGCGCTCGGCAATGACGAGCGCGTCCGCCTGCTGCGTTCCCGGCATCACCACCACGAATTCGTCGCCGCCGAGGCGGGCGACCAGATCGGTCTTGCGCAGGTTCTGACGGCAGATATTGGCGATCTCCACCAGCACGTCGTCGCCGGCGTGATGGCCGCTCTCGTCATTGATGCGCTTGAAATTGTCGAGATCGAAAATCAGCACCGCGGTCGGCACGCGATCACGGGAAAATTCGCCCAGCCTATCGTCCAGCGTCTCGATGAGCTTGCGGCGATTGTAAAGGCCGGTCAGCGCATCGGTCTCGCTCATATGGCGCAGTTTCTGCTGCGTGGCGTTCTTGTCGGTGATGTTGCTGGCGACCCAGACGACTGCGTCTTCGCCATCGACCGGGAAATCCAGCGCCTGAACGCGGCCCTCGAACCAGATCGGTTCATCCGGCCCCTCGGACTGCAAACCCTTCACGTCTGAACCGCTCAGGCTGTATTCGATGATATGCAGGGCGCGGGTGGCGAGCGCGGTGGCGATTTCGCTTGCGAACCAGGCAGCCTTCTCCTCGATCAGCACATCGAACATGCTCTTGCCGATCAGGCCGCTGCCGTCATGATAGTGGCGATGGTCCTTGCCGCCGAACACGGAGGCATAACGCCCGCTTCGCGTCAGGACGAAGGTGGGGTCCGGCAGGGCAGAGAGGATCGATCGCAAATTCTGCAGCGTAAACACGGGCTACCTTCCAGCTTCATGCTTTCCCAGGGGGACGCAAAGACCAAGCGCATCCCCGGCGCGCCTATACGCCAGAACACCCGTCGGTTGCGAGGCACACAGCAGCAACAGGAACGGGAAACACTGAACGTTCCTTTTCTTTCGCAGAAAATATTTGCCAATTTCTAAAGCATTGCGGCACCGCATGTGCCGCAACAAAACATATCTGGATCTTTTTCCCGTAAAACGCGTTTTACTGTATTACTCCGGTTGCGACGAGCAGAAGGATGTCGAGGTCGCGATCGGGGTAGAAGTCCTCCGCCGTCATCTCGAAGGTGGTCGGACCGGTCTTCTTGACGCCGGTGCCGCAGAAACTGACGAAATTCTCCTTGGCGCCTTTATCGACGGTCAGCTTGAAGCGCTTGATCGGGCCACTCCAGTTGGCGCCGGTCTTCAGCACATAGGAAATCCAGTTCTCGACCAGGAAGGGTTTCCCCGCCGCCATGTCGGCGTTCGACTTGCGGGCGAGCTTGACCATCGTGTCGTCGATGCAGAAGCGCTTGAGATAGTCCTCGTAGCGCTCGCCTTTCGGCTGGTTGTTCTCGTCGAGAAAGGTGGTGGCGACGGTGCCGCCGACGCTCGGCTTGTAGCGGTGCTGCACACGCACCTTCGATTTGGCAGGAAAAGTGGTCTTCCACCAATAGACCGATTGCAGGGTCCAAAGCGGCAAAGCGTGGCTCTCCATGCCGTTTCCGGCATCGTATTCCTCGATCATGATGATGCCGCGGCCCTTCCAGTCCTCCTTCGTCGCCGCATCCACCTTATCGGCGGCGGCGACGGCCGCCTTGCTCAGCGGCGGCAGCGGCACGCCCTTGGCCTTCAACTCGGCAGCGACGTCGATGCCGTTGGCAAGCGCGCGCTGCTGCAGTTCCGGCTGGATCGGCTTGCCATCCTGCATCACCGAAAAATTGAGCATATTGTCGGATTCGGTATCCGAAAGCGCGATGTTCTGTTCCGGCCCGCCGGCGACATCCGGCATCGGGAAGGCGATGACGCTGTGCACATCCTTGTCGGTATCGTTGGAGAAGACGTAATCGACGCGGATCTCGTCCGGGGAAATGAAGAGGTCCTCCTCTTCCATGGAGACATCCGTCGACTGGACATAGGTGAGGCCGCCGGTCTTCAGCTCGGCCATGGTGTCGTTGGCCAGCGCCGGGCCGGCAAGCAGGCAGGCAGCGAGCGCCGCGGTCAGTTTCTTGATCATGCTTGATCCCTCTTCTCGGCGACGACTCTATGTGAAGCGGCCAGCACCCTCAAGCCGCCACGACCGTCCAGTTGCGCGCAGATCCGGCAACGGCTTCGAAACCATGCCGCTTCGGATGCGCGTAACCATCCTCCTTTGCGGTTTCTGAAGGTCCGGCTGCTAGTCTCCCCACCATAAGAAAAATGAAAGATTTCAACAGGGACATCGACCATCATGCTGAGCAAGACACTGCTTTCGGCGCTGCTTCTGGCTGCCTTTTCGACACCGGTCCTCGCCGAGGAGCCCCCGGCCTATGACGCTGCCCTGCAGCAGCAGATCATCGACCATCTGCAATCCAAGCTGCCGGACATGCGCAGCGCCTATGGCCTGACGCAGAAGGCGGCGATTATCACCCCGGAAGAACAGGACAAGCGCAGCTGGCTGTCGCGCATCGCCGTCGACGGTATCAAGAAGTATCCCGGCCGCATCGTCTGGCTTTGACAAAATCCTTGCGCGCCGGCGCAAGGCAGGCCATTGACGGTGCCATGTCCTCGCAAACGCTCCGTCTCGACCAGCTTCTGGTCAACCTCAATCTCGTCGCCAGCCGCTCGCGCGCCCGCGACGCCATCTCGCGCGGCACCGTCAAGGTCGACGGCAAGCTCGTCACCAAGCCGGGCCTCGTCGTCGCCGCCAAGGCGCGCATCGAAATCGACGATCCCGCCCTCGACTATGTTTCGCGCGCGGCGCTGAAGCTGGATGCGGCGCTCGATCATTTCGGGCTCGATCCGGCCGATTGCCTCTGTCTCGATGTCGGCGCCTCGACCGGCGGCTTTACCGAAGTGCTGCTGAAGCGCGGCGCGACGCATGTCATCGCCATCGATGTCGGCCATGGCCAGATGCATCCGCGCGTGTCCGACCATCCCGACGTTACCAATATCGAAGGGCTGAACGCCCGCTACCTGACGACCGACGATATCGGCGAGGAGCCGATCGACTTCATCGTTTCCGACGTCTCCTTCATCTCGCTGAAACTGGCCTTGGCCCCGGCGCTCGAGCTTGCGCCCTCCGGCGCGCGCGCCGTGCTTCTGGTCAAGCCGCAATTCGAGGCCGGGCGCGATGCGATCAGCAAGGCCGGGCTTCTGAAGGAACCGGAAACCGCGCCCGACGTCGCCGCCGAACTGGAACGCTGGTTCGTCGAAGACATGGGCTGGAAAAGCCTTGGCCTCATCCCCTCGCCCATCGAGGGCGGCGATGGCAACAAGGAGTTCCTGCTCGCCGGAGAAAAGCCATGAGCGCTGAAACCGTCACGATTTCCCGGCTCGGGGCGCAGGGCGATGGTATTGCCCATACGGATCAGGGGCCGCTCTATGTGCCCTTCGCACTGCCCGGCGAAACAGTCTCGGTCGCACGCATCAAGAACCAGGGCACGTTGATTTCGCTGCAGACGCCTTCGCCGGAGCGGCAGGCGCCGGCCTGTCGCCATTTCGGGCCTGACGGTCTCAACGGCACCTGCGGCGGCTGCACGCTGCAGCATCTCAAGGACGAGCCCTATCACGTCTTCAAGCGCAATCAGGTCGTCGAGGCGCTGAAGGCCAAGGGCATCGAGATCGACGTCGAGCCGCTGGTGATTGCCCATCCGGGCGAGCGCCGCCGCGTCGTGCTGGCGGCAAAGCGGACCGAAAAAGACATGCTGGTCGGCTTCAATCAGGCGGAAACGCATCACATCGTCGATATCGTCGAATGTCCCATCGCCGTGCCCGGCATCGTGGCGCGGCTGGACACGATCCGCGCCATTGCAAAAATGCTGGCGACCTCGGCTGATGCCTTCCGCATCACCGTGGTGGAAACGCTGAGCGGGCTGGATCTGGCCTTCGACGGGCTGAAGCCGCTCTCGGACAAGCAGCGTCGCGCCGGCATCGAAACCGTGCTCGGCCAGCGTGGCGTCGCCCGTGTTTCGGTCAATGGCGAGATTCTCGTCGAGCCGGTCAAGCCGGTGATCGATTTCGGCGGCGCGACCGTCACGCCGCCGCCCGGCGCCTTCACCCAGGCGACCAAGCCGGCCGAAGACGCTATGGCGGACCTCGTCATCGCCCATGTCGGCAAGGCCAAGCGCATCGCCGATCTCTTCGCCGGCGCCGGTACATTCACGCTGCGGCTGGCGCGCATCGGCCGCGTCCATGCCGCCGAATCCGACGACAAGGCGCTGAAGGCGCTGGATCACGGCGCGCGCAACACACAAGGGCTGAAGCCGGTCAGCGTCGAGAAACGCGACCTGTTCCGCCGGCCTCTGACGGCGCAGGAGCTGAAGGTGTTCGACGCCGTGGTCTTCGATCCGCCGCGCGCCGGCGCCGAAGCACAGGTCAAGGAAATCGCCCGTTCCGGTGTGAAGAAGATCGTGGCGGTGAGCTGCAACCCGCTCAGCCTCGCCCGCGACCTCGCGATCCTGATCGAAGCGGGCTATCGCCTCAAACGTGTCACCCCCATCGACCAGTTTTTGTGGTCGCCGCATGTTGAAGCGGTGGCGGTGCTGGAGAAGGCGTAAGGGTCTCTGCCCCATCTCCTTCGTCACCCTCGGGCTTGTCCCGAGGATGACGAATTGCGGGGGCTTACCGCTTCAAAAACCGCCGGAATTCCGCGCGGGCTTCCTCGCTCTTCAGCCGTTCGGTGAACAGCGCCACTTCCTCTTCCATGCGGGAGAAGATCGCTGATCTGTCGCCCCTCAGCAAGGTGCGAGTAGCGCGCAGCGCCTCGACCGGGCGGCCGGCGAGTTTTTTGGCGGCGGCGAGCGTTTCGGTTTCGACGGCTTCCGGGGCCACCACACGCCAGACGAGGCCGGCGGCGCGGGCATCCTCGGCACTCATGCTCTCGCCCATGGCGAGCAGCGCGAAGGCGCGTTGATGGCCCATGATGTGTGGCGCAATCAGGCTCGACGCCGCCTCAGGCACCAGGCCGAGATCGACGAAGGGCGTGCGGAACAGGCTGCGGTCGGAGGCGATCGTCAGGTCGCAATGCAGGTTGAGCGTCAGGCCGATGCCGATCGCCAAGCCATCGACGCCAGCGACCACGGGTTTTTCGAAAGCGGCAAGCGCTTTCAGAAAGGTGAAGGCGGCGGGCTGTTCGTCGGGGCTTTCATCGGCAAAGGCGAGGAAATCGGCAAGATCGTTGCCGGCGGAAAAGCAGCCGGGCGTGCCGAGAAAGGCGACGCAGCGCAAGGCATCGTCGCGGCCCGCATCCTCCAGCGCCGCCGTCAAGGCGTGATACATCGCCGTGGTGATGGCGTTCTTCTTTTCCGGGCGGTTGAAGCGGATGACGCGGAGGGTGCTTTCGGGCGTCTCGACGAGAATCTGGGTCATGAAAAGTCCTCAGGAAAGATGAGAAGCGGCAAAGCCAAGGCTTTCGGCGCCGTTGAGAATACGGTCCTTGAGCGCGGAGGTTTCCGACAGCAGGTTTTCCGCAAAGAAGCGGCAAAGGGCGATGCGGCGTTCCTGTCCCGGTTCGGCGATCAGCGCGCCCTTGGCGAGATAGGCTCCGGACAGGGTGAGACCGAATAGCCGGAGAAAAGGCGTTGCCCCGGCAAGCGTCGTCGAAAGCCCGCCCTCGGCCTGGCGGGCGAGCAGCCATTCGGCCGTTTCGGCGAGATCGGCAATGGCCGCATCCAGCCGCGATGCGCTCTGCCCGAAACGCCCTTGTCCGGCAGCGGCAATGGCGATCTGGCGTAGTTCGTCGATGAACCCGCGCATATGCTGGCCGCCGGAGAGCGATAGTTTGCGGGTCACGAGATCGATGGCCTGAATGCCGTTCGTGCCTTCGTAGATCGGGGCGATGCGGGCGTCGCGCAGCAGGCGCGCGGCCCCGGTTTCCTCGATATAACCCATGCCGCCATGCACCTGGACGCCCAGAGATGCGACATCGACGCCGGCATCGGTGGAAAAGGCTTTGGCGACGGGCGTCAGTAAGGCGGCGCGCTCCTGCCAATGGCTGCCATCCGTTTCGCGCGCGGCGCGGTCGATGGCATGGGCGCAGGAATAGGCGATGGCGCGCGAACCTTGCGTCAGCGCCTGCATGGTCAAGAGCATGCGGGCGACATCGGGGTGGTCGATGATCGGGCTCATGCCGCTGCCGGACCAGCCGACCGATTTGCCCTGCCGGCGCTCTGCGGCATAGGCGAGCGCCTTCTGCGTCGCGGCTTCGGCAATCGCCACCCCCTGCATGCCGACCAGCAGGCGGGCATTGTTCATCATCGTGAACATGCAGGCGAGGCCCTTGTTCTCCTCGCCGACCAGCCAGCCGATTGCGCCCTTTTCCGCCCCGAAACGGCCGTCGCCGTAGATCATCACGCAGGTCGGCGAGCCATGAATGCCGAGCTTGTGCTCCAGCGCCTGGGCGAAGACATCATTACGGGGGCCGAGGGAACCGTCGTCGTTGACGAGAAATTTCGGAACGAGAAACAGCGAGATGCCGCGCGTGCCGGCCGGCGCATCGGAGAGACGCGCCAGCACGAGATGGACGATGTTATCCGTCGCGTCGTGCTCGCCCCAGGTGATGAAGATTTTCTGGCCGAAGATGCGATAGCTGCCGTCGCCGGCCCGTTCCGCCCGCGCCGTCAGCGCCCCGACATCGGAGCCGGCCTGCGGCTCGGTCAGGTTCATCGTCGCCATCCACTCACCGCTGACGAGGCGCGGCAGATAGGTCTGTTTCAGCGCCTCGGAGGCATGTGCCTCCAGCGCCTCGATGGCGCCGACGGTCAGCGTCGGGCCGATCGCGAATGCCATCGAGGCGGAATTCCACATTTCGAAGGCGGCGACATTGATAAGATGCGGCAGGTGCTGGCCGCCGAAAGCGTCCGGCGCGGTCAGCCCGTTCCAGCCACCCTCCGCCCAGCGGCGATAAAGGTCGGCCCAGCCATCCGGCAGCGTCACCACGGCATCGGCAATGCGCGCGCCCTGGCGGTCGCCGATTTCGGCCAGAGGGGCGATCTCGCCCTCGGCGAAGCGGCCGGCTTCGGAAAGGATCGCGGCAACGAGATCGCCGCCGAGATCATCGAACGTCCCTTCGGCCAGGGCCGTTTCCAGCCCCGCCACATGTGTCAGCGTGAACAGGATCTCGTCCACAGGCGCCTTGTACATCGCAAATCCTCCCCGACTCATGCCCCTATCCTATTTCCTGTTTTCCGCGACGCAGCTATGAAAATCGAGACGACGGCAAACTGTCATAAAACCTATGTAAAAGCGGCGCCGTCACCTGGGCCTCACGAGACACTTCATGCTGCTGCAATCCACCGACATTCCAGGCCTCGTCTGGGCCTATCGCTTTTCCGCAGAGCCGGGTCGCCGGGTGCAGCGCCTGCCGCTCGATTGCCGTCGCGGCGATCTTGCGCCAGAGGAGGGTTTCGTCTGGCTGCATCTCAATCTGGCCGATGCGCGCGTTCCGGCGTTTCTCGACGGCATCGAGGGCCTGAGCGAGCCGGCGCGCGCAGCGCTCACCACCCATGACGCCCACGCCGCCGTCAATGCCGAGGACGGCACGGTCTATGGCACGCTGGTCGATTTCCAGCGGGAATTCGATTCCGATACGCGCGATATCGGCTGGCTGCATTTTGCCGTCACCGACCGGATGATCGTCACCACGCGGCTGCAGCCGCTGCGCAGCATCGACCGCGCCCGCGCCCTCATCGAGAAGAATACCAACAAGTATGTCCGGCCGATCCATGTGTTCGAAACGCTGGTGGCCGAATTCCAGCGCACGCTGATCGCGCTGGTCATGGAACTGTCTGAAGAACTGAACCTCATCGAGGATTTCGTCTATGACGACGCACCGCGCGACGAGCGCCGGCGGCTGGCGCCGGTGCGCCGCACCGTCGTGCGCCTGCATCGCCATCTGCGCACCGTTCTGGCGCTGATGCGCCGCGCGGCGGCCTCCGAAGAGGAAGATATTCCGCAAGGCTTCGAGGATATGGCCTTGCGGCTGACGACACGGCTGGAGGCTGTCGATCACGATGTCTATGCGCTGCAGGACCGGGCGCGATTGCTGCACGAGGAAATCGATTCGAAGCTCTCCTCCGAAACCAACCGCCACCTCTATATTCTGTCGCTGATGACCGCCTTCCTGTTGCCGCCGACGCTGGTGACCGGCTTCTTCGGTATGAACACCTCGCATCTGCCGCTGGCGCAAGGCGATGCCGGCACGGAATATGCCGTCGGCCTGATCATATTGTCGATCCTGCTTGCCTGGTGGCTGTTGAAACGCACTGGCATTCTTTAAGCCAAACAAAAACCCCGCCGTGCGAGGGCGGGGTTTCGTTATCCGATCGACGATCGATCAGGAATAGGGCGAGATGCAGGCGCGGCGACCGCCGTGATTCGGCTGGAACGTATTGTCATAAGCGCGATACGAGCGGTAGCGGTTTTCGCACCAGTTCACATGGCTCGGGCTCATCGAACCGGCATAGGCGCGGCGCGGGGGAGCAGCCATAGCGCCGCCAATGATCGCACCGGCGCCGAAGGCCGCCAGAGGGAACCAGTAGCCATTGTATTGACGATAGCCATGGCGGTAATTGCGATAGCCGCGATGGCCGTTATACCAGCCATGACGCTCCCAGCCGCCGCGACGCCAGCCATTGTCCCAACCATGACGACGGATGCCGCGATCGCCATGCCAGCGACGGTCACCGCCATACTGACGATAGTAGAAGGGGCGGTTCGTGCTGTCGACCTGAACGACGTCGTTCTGGACGGGCGCCTGCACGCGCGGCACCTGCATCGCTGCGCCGGCCGGAGCCATGCTGGTCAAAACCACGGCGACCGACAGGGCCGCTGTAGCGATCTTCGTCATCAGTCTGTTCATACCGATTACTCCAAAAAAGTGTTTCCGTTGAAAGAACGCATTGGCTGGCAATTGGTTCCTTCGCCTTGTTTTCCAAGGGAAAGCGACGAAAGTGCCTGATCGTATTGCAGGTTGTCCAAACCTCGCATGAACCCTGGGTTCATATTTCATTCATTTCTCGCCTATCACGCGAAAGTGACCACGGACGCAGGCGTTTTCGCGGGCTTGTGCGCAAGCCTCGGGAAACCGAACGTCCTTAGACAGGCAGGACAAGCGAATTCGACGGCCCGTGAGCGCCAGGAGCGGATGTCATGTCCAAGTTGAGATATTTCGACGCAAGCGCAAACAGGCATTCGCAGATGCCGATGCTGGAAACCTTTCATTCGGACTTCCTGCGCACCGGCCGGATCAACCGTGAAAAGGATAGCCCCGGCAAGGAGAGCCGCCGCTATCTCAGCCATCAGCAGGTGGCTGACATCACCGGCCGCAAGCTGCTGGCCGTCGGCGAAAATGCCCATGAGCGGCTGAACACCTTTCACAAGTCGATCACCCTGCCGAAGATTGTCTATCACCGCATCATCGACGACCTGCCGCATCTCGGATACTGTCACGTCACCGCCTCGAAGACCAAGTTCGCGGAATTCGACGAGCTGAAATGGTCGTTCTACATCGCCAATTTCTGCGCCGACATCGCCGAGGACGGCAAGTCGCTGTCCAACTTCAACCGCTATCTGCCGCGCATGTATTTCGCCGTCGCCATGCAGCCGGACGGCGACCGCAAGCGCCTGGAAGTCAATCGCGAGGTGCGCGGCAACGGCATGCTGTTTCGCACCCACGACCCCAAGATCGCGCTGAAGAACGTGCTGATGCTGGGCGCGCGCAGCGCCAAGCTGCGCGAGATCATCCGCAAGCTTTAAACATCGTCGCTGAAACATCGTTGCCCCTTGCCCCGCCGCGCGCTAAAGCGTGTGGCAACCGCGCGGCCTCGCGCCGCGCCTCGCAGGGCACGCAAGCATGGCACGACTGATCGACATCGAGAACCAGCCGGACGAGGCCATCGCGGCCGCCGTCGCGGCGCTTTCGGAAGGCTTTCCCATCGGCCTGCCGACCGAGACCGTCTACGGGCTCGCCGCCGACGCTACCAATCCCCAAGCCATTACCCGCATCTACGAGACCAAGGGCCGGCCGCGCTTCAATCCGCTGATCTGCCATGTGGCGACGATCGACATGGCGGAGCGTTACGCCATCTTCGATCCCATATCGCGGCGGCTGGCGGAGGCCTTCTGGCCCGGCCCCCTGACACTCGTGCTGCCGCGCCGGCCGGGAAGCCCGATCCACGATCTCGCCAGCGCCGGGCTCGACACCATCGGCCTGCGCTGCCCGCTCGGCTTTGCCGGGGCCGTCATCGCCGCGTTCGATCGGCCGCTCGCCGCGCCCAGCGCCAACACCTCGGGCAAGATCAGCCCGACGAGTGCGGCCCATGTCGCCTCCGATCTCGGGGATAAGATCCCGCTGATCCTCGATGGCGGACCGGCGCGCGTCGGCGTCGAATCGACCATCGTCAAGGTCGAGGGCGACACGCTTCGCCTCCTTCGTCCCGGCGGCGTCGCGGCCGAAGAGATCGAGGCGGTCGCCGGCATGCCACTTATCCGACCCGCCGCATCGGGCGCAATCATCGAGGCGCCGGGCATGCTCGCCTCGCATTATGCGCCGGGGGCTGCGATGCGGCTGGAGGCGACGTCCGTCGCGCCCGGCGAAGCCCTGATCCGTTTTGCGGGTGCAACCGTTTCCGGTGACGCTGACGCCATCGGCGTCTTCGATCTGAGCCCAAGCGGCGATCTCGCCGAAGCGGCCGCCAACCTGTTCGATTTCATGAAGAAGGCGGATGCAACGGGTGCGACCGCCATCGCCGTCACCCCGATCCCGCAGGACGGCCTCGGCGAAGCGATCAATGACCGTCTCGCCCGCGCCGCCGCGCCGCGTCCCTGACCCATCCGGGAGTATGCCCATGTCCGACACGTCAGCTCTTCTCGACCGCTTCGCCGCAATCGTCGGCGAGCGCTATGCGGTGCGCGACCAGCAGGAAATCGCGCCGCGCCTGGTGGAAAGCCGGGGGCTTTACAAGGGAGAGTCGCCGCTTCTGCTCAAACCGGGAAGCGTAAAGGAAGTCTCCGCCATCCTGGCGCTCGCCACCGAAACCGGTACGCCCATCGTGCCGCAGGGCGGCAATACCGGCCATGTCGGCGGGCAGACGCCGCGCGAGGGGGGCCACGATCTCATTCTGTCGCTGGAGCGGCTGAACCGTATTCGCGACGTCGATCCGGTCGCCAATATCCTCGTGGCCGAAGCGGGCTGCATTCTCGACGACATCCACAAGGCAGCGGGCGGTGTCGGACGGCTGTTTCCGCTGTCGCTGGCCTCGCAAGGGTCGTGCCGCATCGGCGGCAACCTCTCCACCAATGCCGGCGGTACGGCCGTGCTCGCCTATGGCAATATGCGCCAGCTTTGCCTCGGCCTCGAAGTCGTATTGCCCACCGGCGAGATCTGGAACGGGTTGCGCCGTCTGAAGAAAGACAATACCGGCTACGACCTGCGCGACCTGTTTATCGGCGCGGAAGGCACGCTCGGCGTCATCACGGCGGCGGTGCTGAAGCTTTTCCCGCAGCCGCGCGGGCATCAGGTCGCCTTTGCCGGCCTCAAATCGCCTGACGCTGCGCTATCGCTGTTCGACCTCGCCACCCAGCGCTGCGGCACGGCGCTGACCGGCTTCGAACTGATGCCGCGCCTCGGCGTCGAATTCACGACTCGGCATATCCCCGGCGTGCGCGACCCCCTGCCCGCGCCGCATGACTGGTACGCGCTGGTCGACATCTCCACCTCCGATTCGGCCGAGACCGCGCAAACGATGATCGAGGCGCTGATGGCCGAAGGCTTCGAAGCCGGACTGATCGAGGATGCAGTGATCGCCGGTTCCATCGCCCAGCAGGAGGCGCTCTGGCATATGCGCGAAAGCATGTCGGAGGCCCAGAAGCCGGAAGGCGGCTCGATCAAGCACGATGTTTCCGTGCCGGTTTCGCATATCCCGGCCTTCATGGACGAGGCGCGCAATGCCGTGCTTGCCGCGATGCCGGGGGCGCGCATCTGCGCCTTCGGCCACATGGGCGACGGCAACATCCACTACAATATTTCCCAGCCGGTCGGCGCCGACAAGCAGGCCTTCATTGCCCGCTGGCGCGAGATCAACGCCATCGTCCATGGCATCGTGCTCGCCCATGGCGGCTCCATCTCTGCCGAACACGGCATCGGGCAATTGAAGCGCGACGAGCTGGCCGTCGTACGAGACGGCATCGAGATCGAGCTGATGCGCCGCGTCAAACACGCCTTCGACCCCGCCGGGATCATGAACCCCGGCAAAGTCCTCTCTGTCGGTTAGTATCCGCTCTTCAATTGCGCGATGGCCATCAGCGTATCGCCGCTGATCGTGGCGCTGGAATTGCCGAACAGGCCGAGCACCGGATTGTCCGCGCCGCTGGAATTCTTCATATCGTACATGATGGTGAAGCGCTGCAGCAGCTTGGCAAGCTTGTCGGGATTGGTGAGGGCGGTGGGGGTCATGTAGTGCGCCACCAGCGTTGCCTGCTGGGCGAGATCCATGTTGGCCACGGCGTCCGGCAGGCTGTAGGTGGTGCGGAAGACTTCCGCCAGAGCCGTATCGCCGAGGATGTCGTAGGCAGAGGTGATGTCGCCGGCCTTACGCTCGAAATACAGCGCCAGGCGCACCCCGGCATTTTCTTCGCCTTGCTGCACTTCCAGCGTCTGCTGAAGGTACTTGTGCTGGGTTTCCATTAGCTGGCCGCGTTGCTGGATCGTGCCGGCATCGAGGCGTTTGACATTGCCCTTGGTATCGAAATTGAACGACGCGGCGATCTCGGCGAAGCGCTCGTCCGTTTCGGTATTGGCGAAACTCTTTGGGTCGTCGAGATCGGAGGCGAAGATCTTTTTCAGGTATTCATCGGTGACCTTGGTCGGGTCGATGCCCTTGGCCGTCAAGACGACGTTGAGCAGCTTGCGGTCGGCCAGCAGTTCGGTGACGTTGTCGATCTTGCCGATATTGTCCTGGTAATATTGCGCTTCGGTCTCGGCCGTCTTGCGCAGCGCGGTCTTTTCGTTCGAGGAGGCAAACTTCGTCTTGGCGACGATGTAGTCCTTGGCGATCTGCGTGACCGCAACCGTGCTCTGAACGGCAAGCGGTGTCGTCAGGTTGCCCTTGGCATCGAAATTGAAGGCCTTCGCCAATTGGACGTAGCGGTCGTCCTTCAATGTGTAGACGTAGCTCTTGGGATCGTTGAGATCGCTCTTCAGCACGTTCTTGATGACAAGCGTGCTGACTTTCGTCGGATCGAGGCCGACCGCCTTCAGCGCGAAATTATAGACCGTGGAGGTCGACATGAACGTGTCGAGCGATGTGACGTTGGACAATCCCGACTTGTACTGCGTGATGGCCGCCGTGTCGGCGGCGTCATCCTTGTCATTGTAGGCGGACATGTAAAAATTCGTCGATTGCAGCGTCTGATCCGCGGTCTGGGCTGAAACGCCGGCGTCGAGCGTGCCGTCCTGATTGAAGTTGAAGGCGTTCAACAGCGTGAGATAGGCGTCCTTCTTCGAGCCTGCCAGGTTGATGTAACTGCTGGCATTGTTAGGGTCGCGATCGCTGGTCAGGATGTTTTCGATGGTCGAAGGCACGATGGCGTTGATGCCATAAGCGGTATTGATGAAATTGAAGATGCGCGCATCGTAGGGATCGCCGAACAATTCATCGACGCTGCGCGCGCTTGCCACCTTCTGCTCGAAATATTGCTTGTTGAGCAGCGCTGCAGACGGCGTCACACGGGGATTGGCGAGGATATACAATTCGTTCATCGCCTGCTTCTTGTCGGCGCTCTGCGCGGTCGACCCGTCCGGGACCGTACCGTCCGAGGAAAAGTCGAAGGCGGCCGCGAGGTCGAAATAGTTGTTTATGGCGGCGATCGAGTTGTTATAGGTCGTAATCTGCGATGTGCGGCCGCTGACGATGGCCTGTTGCTCGGCGATCTTGGCGTTAAGATCGGCAGTGTCGGCGCCATCCTGCTGCAATTGCGCCTGATAATCGGCAATCTTGGTATTGGCGTCGGTAATATCGCTATTCGCCTGGGTGACGCGATCGTTCAGATCGGTCAGTCTCGGTCCCCAGGTCGTGTTGACGTAACTGTTTGGGTCGTTCGGATCGCTGCTCATCAGGTTTCGAACCGTATCGCGCGACCAGCTGTTTTCGTCGATACCGAAGACATTGAAAACATAGGCGCGCAGGCGATCGTTGTTCAGCACGTCATCGACCGACTTCACGTTGTCGATCACGATGTTGTAGTAACGGGTTTCCTCGGCCAGCGCATCGGACTGGTTCTGGATGGTGGTGTTATAGAGATCGACCATACTGTCGGTCTGCGTCGTCGTCTGCGCAATCGCCTTGTCACCGCTGGAAAACGAGAAGGCGGCGGCGAAATCGCGGTAGCGCGCATCGGTCAGGCTGTTTGCGAAGCTTGAAGAATCGGTGAGATCGCTCTGCAGGACCTTCTTCATGAAGGCCTTGGCGTAAATCATGTCCTCCATGCCATAGGCGGTCATCGCATATTGATACAGCCGGTCGTTCTTCATGAAGTCGTCCAGCGTTTTGACCTTGCCGATATTGTCCTTGTAATAGGCGGCATCGCGGGCGACCGTCGACTGCTCCGAGACACGCGTCAGCGATTGTTTCAAATCGCGCACAACGAGATTGTAGCTGAGATAGGTCGAAACCATGTGACACCTTTCAAGCCGAGGCCATTTGGGTCCGGTAGTACAAACCCTGGCTTGCATGGAGCTTTACGGGGATTTGCGCCCCTTGCGGCGTTGCTGAAGACCAAACGCGCCACATCGCAAACGACTCAGGACGGGACAGTTTTCAGACTTTGCAAACCCTGCCGGGTTCGTATTCGCTAACCATCTGACATTGCAAAGATTTCTTAACCGCAATTTTTAAGCCGCCGGGTAAGGAGCGGCGGATAATCTCACCCTATCAGAGGACGCAAAGTCCCGCGGGCGCCGACCACAACGGCTCTCAAGGTGTAAAACAAGGGTAAGAAACGATGACGAACACGGTGATGAAGCCCGCATGGGCAGGAACGACGCTCAGGGTTGATCCGACGCGCTTTCCCCAGCAGGTGAGCCTTTCCGCACGGACCGACAGCGCGACGATCACGCTCGACGAACGCGGCGCGGTGATGCGCAAGATCCTCGCCGGCAGCGGTCTGCCGCTGTCCATCGCGCTGCCCGCCCGCGCTTTCAAGGGTGTCGCCGCCCGCGCCATCGACCATGGCGATGGTCAGGTGACCGTGACGCTGGAGCTGCATCACGACGACCCGGACCTGTGCATTCCGCTGCTGGTCGCCCACGATCTCTGCGACATCGCCGCCGACTGGCGCAGCTGGTCGCAATTCTACCAGATCCCGATGCTGATGGTCGAAGCCGATGGCGTCGCCCGGCCGCTGGAAGATCATCTCGGCGACGTGCGCACCAATGCCGTCAAGCAGCGCCGCCGCCATTCGCATTTTTCCGCCCGCCGCCCGCGCTTCCTCGTGCGCCGTCGCACCGGCAAGCTCGGCGTCGCCATGAAGATCGAAGGACGCGAGATCATCGCCCGCAGCTAATCCCCTTGAACGAAATGACGCCTCGCGCGTTTCATAAACAGACCTCCGCGATCCACCGCGAAGACGCCGTCCCCTCCCATCCCTGCGGATAGGACGGCGTTTCTGTTTATCCGGCGAAGGGAATGGCGAGCATCAGCCCGACGAACAGGATGGCGCCAACCTTGTTGTTCGACTTGAACAGCTTCAGGCAATCGGCGGGATCGTCTATATCGAGAACGGCGATCTGCCAGATCAGCAACACGGCGGCGGCGAGCCAGCCGAGATAGGCCGGAAACGCCGCGCCGCCGGCGATGAAGGCGATCAGCAGCAGGAAGAGCGTCAACCCATAGAGCAGGATCAGCCACCAGCGCGTCGCATCGCCGAACAGGCGGGCGGTGGAGCGCACGCCGATGAGCGCATCGTCCTCCTTGTCCTGATGGGCATAGATCGTGTCGTAGCCGATCGTCCAGGCAATCGCGCCGAGATAAAGCGCAATGGCCGCGAAGGAGAGCGAGCCGAACATGGCAGACCAGCCGATCAGCGCGCCCCAGGAAAAAGCAAGCCCGAGAAAGAATTGCGGCCAGTCGGTGAAGCGTTTGGCGAAGGGATAGATCGCGACGATGCCGAGCGACAGGATGCCGAGAAAGATGGTGAAGCCGTTGAACTGCAGCAGGACGATCAGCCCGACAAGTGCCTGAAGACCCAGGAAAACCTTCGCCTGCAGCCGGCTGACGCGGCCCGATGGCAGCGGCCGCGAGCGCGTGCGCGCGACCTGCATGTCGATGTCGTGGTCGACGATATCGTTATAGGTGCAGCCGGCGCCGCGCATGGCGACCGCACCGACGAAGAACAGGAAAAGATGGAAGGCGAAACGGCCGAAGGAAAACATGCCTTCCGCCATCGCCGCATTGCCGGCCAGCGCCGCCGACCAGAAACAGGGCCACATCAAAAGCTGCCAGCCGATCGGCCGGTCCCAGCGGGCGAGCTGCGCATAGGGCCACAGCCAGCGCGGCAACAGCCGGTAGACGAAATTTCCCGAGGGGGCGTCGGCGACGCGGCCGGGCGAAGCGGTATCGGAGAGCATGAGCGGGTCCTGCGGCGTTCTGTGTCAAAACGCTCTACAGCATCGCCGCCTGGATCGAAATGCTTTTTCGCCTCGGCTGCCGTCCGTCAATCGATGGTGAACCCGAACTTGTAAGTCGCGGAAAGGCCGATCAGGAGCTGGTCGCGCGAGCCGCGTTCGCGCACGAGGCTGCTATCGGCGGAGGGGCCGGTCAGGCGGCGATATTCGGTGAAGGCGCTGGTGGTGATCGCATCCGTCGCCTGCCAGGTGAGCGCCGCGCCGGCGCCGACGGAATGGACGCCGCCGCCCGGCTCGTACTGGCTGAGGCCGGATTTCGCCGATTCGGCGGCATCCACGCCGTAATAGGCATCGAAGAACTTTGCGCTTGCGACGGTGGCGCGCGGGCCGCCGGAAAGGCGCAGGGTCGGCGTGATATCGGTGAAGGCATCGACGGCGAGATCGGCGACGACGCCGTCATGGCTGCGGATGCCATGGCGAACTTCGGCGCGCGCCCGCAGCCAGTCGGTCGGATAGACCTCGACGAAACCGCCGGCCTCCAGTCCCCAGCGGACTTCGGACAAGCCGACCAGTTGCGCATCGGTGCTCTCGTCGCGCTTGGTCACCAGCTTGCCGACGATGCCGGCGCGCACGGCGCCGTTGTCGAACAGCGAGACGGCAGGATTGTCATTGCGCGAAGAGAAACGCACGGCCGGACCGACCTTGCCAACCGAGAACATCGGCGCGAATTGCAGCTTGCGGCTATCGGCGCCCTCGAAACGCGGCGCGACGAAACCGGCGGCCCCCACCGACACATACCAGTCCCCCGACCACCATGCCCGCTCGTCCTCGGCAGATGCGGACGAAGCAGACGAAAGCAGCGCCGCCGCAGCAGCGGCGGAAGCGACGAACCTGAGCATGAGGGTACCCCTTTGACGCAAAACAGACCCGGCCAGCCCTCGGCCGGTGGATTTTCACGCAACCTAAACCGTGTGACTTACCAGCCTGTTAACCAAGGGGCGTATTTCGGGCGCAATGCGCGCAGAGGTATAAGAACATCCGATATGGAAAGAGACGCTGCCCCAAGACCCCTTCTCCCCCGGGGGAGAAGGGAGAAGCGGCATCGCCGTGTCCTGATATCAAATGGCTTGGCGTCAGAACGCTACCTGTTCCAGCGGCGGCCTCGTCGCCTCGAACTGCAACAGCGCCGCTTCCCGCTCCTGGATGTAGTTGCGATTGTCGGGCGTGGCGAATTGCTGGTGGGTGATCTGCATCTGGAAGACGAACAGCTCATCCCAGCGGAAGGCGATTTCCGAGCCGGCGAGATAGAATTCCCACATGCGGAAGAAACGCTCGTCATACAGCGCCACCGCCTCGGCCTTGCGGGCGACGAAGCGCTCACGCCAGGCGCGCAGCGTCTGGGCATAATGCAGCGGCAGGATCTCGACATCGCGCACCAGCAATCCGGCCTTTTCCACCGAAGGCACGACCTCGCCGACGGAGGGGATATAACCGCCGGGGAAGATGTACTTCTCGATGAAGGGGTTGGTCATATAGCTCGGCTTCGGCCGGCCGATGGAATGCAGCACCATGACGCCATCCCGCGACAAGAGTTCCGCCGCCTTGCGGAAGAAGCGGTCGTAATGGGTGCGGCCGACATGTTCGAACATGCCCACCGAGACGATGCGGTCATAGGTTTGGGATTTCAGATAGCGGTAATCCTGAAGCTCGAAACGCACCCGGTTCGACAGGCCCCGCCTTGCCGCACGATCGCGCGAGACCTTGAGCTGCTCTTCGCTCAGCGTAATCCCGGTGACATCGGCGCCGACGGCTTCCGACAGATACATGGCCATGCCACCCCAGCCGGAGCCGATTTCCAGAACGGACTGGTCCGGTTCGAGCAGCAGCTTGGCGGCGATGTGGCGTTTCTTGGCAAGCTGCGCCTCGGCGAGGCTGATGCCCGGCGGGTTGAAATAGGCGCAGGAATATTGCCAGTCCTCATCGAGGAACAGGTCGAACAGCTTGGCGCTCAGGTCGTAATGATGCGCGACATTGTAGCGGTTGCGGTTGATCGGATTGCGGGCCGCGATCTGCGACACGACCGTACGGCCGATCAGGCGGGCGATCATGAAGGTTGAAAACACCTCGTTGACGGTGTTGCTTTTCACCGTCTCGAGAAAATCGTAAATGCTGCCGGTCTCAAGGATGAAACGGCCGTCCATATACAATTCGCCGAGCTTCAGGGTCGGGTCGGCGGCCAGTTCCGCCTCGGCCTCGGCATCCGCCATGCGGACATGCACCGGCGTTCCGGCACCGTCGCCATACATCACTGTCTCTCCGGAAGCATAGGTGAGAGCAAGGTTTCCCTTGCGCACGATGCCGCCGATCAGGCCACGCAAATCCAATGCCATGCGAACCCCCGTTTTGAGCGCGTCACGGCACGTCTTCGGCCGCAAACCCACGCGGAATCCAAACCCGAGAGAGTAAGATGGAGCAGTCGTTGGGGGCGAAGCGGTCTTGGCGGGAACAGGGGCAATGCGCGCTTGCGGGCATTGGCGACCCATTCGGGCACAGACTCCAGGCCTTTCTTTCTTCGGATGGGATCGTCCCGAAGCAGGCAACCGGCCGGTCTGTCGGCAGCACCACGCGAAAACGTGAATGTGGCGCCACCTGTCCTTTCCAGGCCGCCAGCAATTGCCGAAGCCTGTCCGATTGTCGGCTCCGGCCAATCCTGTCGATGACAACACGAACTGACGGAACCAGACTCTTCACGGTAAAAAATCTATGCCAGCCTTAGTAAATTACAAGGCATGTCCGTCGATTCAAAACGCCAGCGCCATGCCTGTTGCATAAATACTACAGGCATGACGCTTTACGGTAAAGGGCGTGGCTTACTTGCGCTGCATGGCGGCGGCGAGCGCTGCCCCGAGACTGCCTTGCGTTTCCGGCTTCTTGCCGCCCTGCGGCGGTTTTCCGCCGGGTTTCGGGCCGCCCGGCTTGGGAGAGCCGCTGAACTTGGCGTCGCGCGACGGCGAGGACGGCATGGAACCGTCGTCCTTGCGCATCGACAGGCCGATGCGCTTGCGTTTGGCATCGACCTCGACCACCCGCACCTTGACGATATCGCCCGCCTTCACGACCTCATGCGGATCCTTGACGAAACGGTCGGCGAGCTGGGAGACATGGACCAGCCCGTCCTGATGCACGCCGATATCGACGAAAGCGCCGAAGGCGGCGACATTGGTGACCGTTCCCTCCAGCACCATGCCGGGCACGAGATCGGAGATCTCGTTGACCCCTTCGGCAAAGGTCGCGGTCTTGAAACTCGGGCGCGGGTCGCGGCCGGGTTTTTCCAGCTCGGCGATGATGTCGCGCACGGTCGGCAGACCAAAAGTGTCGTCGACGAACTGGCGCGGATCGAGACCCTTGAGCATCTGGCTGTCGCCCATCAGGCTGCGCAGGTCTCGGCCGCAGGCGGCGACGATCTTCTTGGCGACGCCATAGGCTTCCGGATGCACGGAGGAGGCATCCAGCGGCTCCTTGCCATTGGGAATACGCAGGAAGCCGGCGCATTGTTCGAAGGTGCGGTTGCCAAGGCGCGGCACCTTCAAGAGATCCTTGCGGCTGGCGAAGGGGCCGGTCTGGTCACGATGGGACACGATGGATTCGGCAATAGACGGCCCCAGTCCCGAGACGCGGGCGAGCAACGGCGAGGACGCCGTGTTGAGATCGACGCCGACGGCATTCACCGCATCTTCGACGACGGCATCCAGCGAGCGGCTGAGGCGCTGCTGGTCGACATCGTGCTGATACTGGCCAACGCCGATGGATTTCGGATCGATCTTGACCAGTTCCGCCAGCGGATCCTGCAGGCGGCGCGCAATCGAGACGGCGCCGCGCAGCGACACGTCGATATTCGGAAATTCCTTGGCCGCCGTCTCAGAGGCCGAATAGACCGAGGCGCCCGCCTCGGAGACGATGACCTTGGTCGGCTTCGGCGCTGGCAAAGCGGCGAGCATATCGGCCACCAGCTTTTCCGTCTCGCGGCTACCGGTGCCGTTGCCGATGGCGATCAGTTCGACATTGTGCTTGCGGATCAGCGACGCGAGTTCGGCCTGCGTGCCGCGCACGTCGTTCTTCGGCGGGAAAGGATAGACGGTGGTGGTTTCGAGCAGCTTGCCGGTGCCGTCGACGATGGCGACCTTGACGCCGGTGCGGATGCCGGGATCGAGGCCCATGGTGGCGCGCGAGCCAGCGGGCGCAGCCAGAAGCAGATCTTTCAGGTTTCGGGCAAAGACGTGGATCGCCTCTTCTTCCGCCCGCTCGCGCAATTCGCGCATCAGGTCGAGGGATAGCGATACGGAGAGCTTTACACGCCAGGTCCAGCCGGCGACCTCCGCCAGCCAGCGGTCGGCCGCACCCTTCTGGCCGATCTCGTAGGCCGCCGCGATCGTCCGCTCGACGGGCTTAACCGCTGAAGTATCTTCCGCGTCGACATCGATGGTCAGCGCCAGCACTTCCTCGTTCCAGCCGCGCAGCATGGCGAGCGCGCGGTGGCCGGGGGCGGTCGCCCAGCGTTCGGCATGGTCGAAATAATCGGCGAATTTTTCGCCCGACGCCTGCTTGCCGTCGACCACCTTGGCACGCAGGAAGGCGCGGTCCTTCATGTAATTGCGCAAGCGGCCGAGCAGGTCGGCATTTTCGGTCATGCCTTCGGCGATGATGTCGCGCGCGCCTTCCAGCGCCGTCTTCACATCGGCCACATCGGCCGTCAGATAGGTTTCGGCAAGCTTGGCCGGCTCGGCGGCGCGGTTTGCGAGGATGGCTTCGGCCAGCGGGGCAAGGCCGCGCTCGCGGGCGATTTCGGCACGGGTGCGGCGCTTCGGCTTGTAGGGCAGATAGAGATCTTCCAGTTCCGCCTTGGTGACGGCGGCGTCGATCTTGCCGCGCAGCTCATCGGTCATCTTGCCCTGGCCGTCGATGCTGTCGGTGATCGCCTTGCGCCGCGCGCCGAGTTCGCGCAGGTAGACCAGCCGTTCCGCCAGCGTGCGCAGCTGGGTATCATCGAGGCCGCCGGTGACTTCCTTGCGGTAGCGGGCGATGAAGGGCACGGTGGCGCCCTCGTCGAGCAGGCCGATGGCGGCCGTCACCTGCCCCGCGCGGGCGTTGATTTCCGAGGCGATGATCGCGGCGAGAGCGGCGGTGTCTGCGGCCATGGTTCACTTCCTGTCGACGATTGCGATTCGGGCGAAGATAGCGATACAAGCCGGCCAAACAACGTTTTCCTTGGCCGCGCCCACAGGAAAGGGCGACGCCCTTCCCGTCTTCGGCCCTTGACCTTTGGTCCCCGCGCCCTTAACCCGCCAGAAGTCGGATAGGAAGGGACAAGCGATGAAGGTTCTGCTGATCGGATCGGGCGGGCGCGAACATGCGCTGGCATGGAAACTGAAGCAATCGCCGCTTCTGACCGAACTTTTTGCCGCACCGGGCAATCCCGGCATCGGCGAATGCGCGACGCTGCTCTCGCTCGATATCGACGACCATGGCGCGGTCCTCGCCTTTTGCCGGGAAGCAGGCATCGATCTCGTCGTCGTCGGGCCGGAAGCGCCGCTGGTCGCCGGCCTTGCCGATGCGCTTCGCGCTGGCGGCATCGCCACCTTCGGCCCGTCCGCCGCCGCTGCCCAGCTCGAAGGCTCCAAGGGGTTCACCAAGGATCTCTGCGCCCGCTACGATATCCCGACCGGCGCCTATGAGCGCTTCAACAATGCCCCCAAGGCGAAGGCCTATATCCGCGCGCAGGGCGCGCCAATCGTCGTCAAGGCTGACGGGCTCGCCGCCGGCAAAGGCGTCACCGTCGCCATGACCGTCGAGGAGGCGCTTGCCGCCGTCGACGACTGCTTCGAGGGCGCATTTGGTGCTGCCGGTGCGGAAGTCGTAGTCGAGGCTTTTCT
Source organism: uncultured Rhizobium sp. (assembly GCA_945952045.1). Lineage (GTDB taxonomy): Bacteria > Pseudomonadota > Alphaproteobacteria > Rhizobiales > Rhizobiaceae > Metarhizobium. Next base: position 132 of record CAMFHE010000067.1, on the reverse strand, counting down.
CGATGGCGAGGAAGCCAGCTTCTTCTGCCTCTCCGACGGCAAGACGGCGCTGGCGCTCGCCACTGCCCAGGACCACAAGCGCGTCGGCGACGGCGATACCGGCCCGAATACCGGCGGCATGGGCGCCTATTC
>CAMFHE010000066.1 GCA_945952045.1 uncultured Rhizobium sp. | reverse complement strand
TAATTCTGCATGTGGCCGCCGAAGGGGCGCTGGTAGATCTTGCCTTCCTCGTTGCGCGAGAAGGGCACGCCGTAATGTTCCAGCTCATAGACGGCCTTCGGCGCTTCCATGGCGAGATACTGCATGGCGTCGACGTCGCCGAGCCAGTCGGAACCCTTGACGGTGTCGTAGAGGTGCCACTGCCAGCTATCCGGCGTCATGTTCTGCAGCGAGGCGGCGATGCCGCCCTGGGCCGCGACGGTGTGCGAGCGCGTCGGGAAGACCTTAGTGATGCAGGCGGTCTTGAAACCCTGCTCGGCCATGCCGAGCGTGGCGCGCAGGCCGGCGCCGCCGGCGCCGACGACGACGACGTCATAGGCGTGATCGATATAGGTATAGGCCTTGCCGTTCTGGGCGGGGGAGGGATTGGAAGCCATGATCGGATTACCCTGCGAATGCGATTTTCAGAATGGCGAACAGACAGAGCCCGGCCACCGCGACGCAGAAGAACGTGTTCAGCATCAAAAGGGCGATCTTGCTGCCTTCGGCATGAATATAGTCCTCGATGATCACCTGCATGCCGAGCTTCATGTGACTGACGCCGGAAACGACGACCAGCGCCATGATGACAGCGACCAGCGGATTGGCAAGCGCGGCGAGCAGTTCCGCATGCGGCGCGCCGGCATAGCGGATGAGGAAGATGACGAAGAAGGTCAGAAGCGGCACGTTGGCGACGGCCGTCAGGCGCTGGCGCCAGAAATGCTCCGTGCCTTCCTTGGCCGAACCGAGGCCGCGGACTTTGCCGAGAGGGGTGCGCATATCCATGAAACGATCCTCTTAGCGAACGAGAAGGGCAATCGCCCAGATCAGCACGGTCAGACAGATCGAGACGACCGGCGAAGCCTTGGCGAGCTTGGTGGTGAAATGCTTGTCGAAACCATAGCCCAGGTCCCACATGAAGTGGCGCAGGCCGCCGAGCATGTGATGCACCAGCGCCCAGGTATAGCCGAGCAGCACCAGGCGGCCGATCCAGCTGCCCATGGCCCAGCTTGCCCATTCGTAATAAGCCGGGCCGGATGCCGCAGCCACCAGCCACCACGCTACCAGCAGCGTGCCGAAATACAGCGCGCCGCCGGTAATGCGGTGCACGATCGACATCAGCATGGTGGGGATAAGCTTGTAGACTTGGAGATGCGGCGACAGGGGCCGGTTATTTGTCACGTTCGCCATCAGAACCTCGCGGCGTTCACGGGTGCGCTTCGGATTTGGGGCTATCATTGCCTCTGGGGGAACAGCGCATGGCGTCGATCGCCTGTGCACTGCATCAATTGCGACGTTTAATCGCCGAGGGGCGGTCCGACAAGAAGATTCCATGCAAGTGATGATTTTAATCGATTGGGGACAACAAAGCGCCAAAATCGGTGCAAGTATCGGGCAGCGTTAACGCTTTTTTCAAAAATTCCGCCTGCGGGGGTGACAAAACCACCCTGCCGCGCCACATTCCATTTACGTTTTGTTAACGTTTTGGAGTTTCGGGCATGGTTTTGCGTCGCTCAACTGCCGCTTCGCTTCTGTCGCTGGCTCTCGTCACCGGCCTTTCGGCCCCGGTTTCCGCCGGGGAATGGCGCGGCCATCATCGTCATCACGACACGACGTCCGGCCTCGTCGATTCGAGCTTGCCGTCGATCATCCCCGGGCTCGGCACCTATAGCGGTGCGATCTCGGCGCTCAGGGTGCGCGGCAACGGCATCTATTTCTCGGTGAGCGGCTCGGGCGGCGAACGCCAGGAAGCGCCGCGTCCGAAGGCGAAGATCGTCGACGTCTCCTCCGGCATCGCCAATCCCTGCTCATATGAAGCAGGCGTCTGCGTTATCAGGCCTTGATGAACCGCCAGACTGTGGTCTTCTTGACTTCGCTGTCTTCCAGCACCCGCGTCACCGGCACCTGATAGGTGGCGCAGGCCTCAAGCCGGTCCTTGGGCAGATAGGCCCGACCGGGATCGCCGACCAGAACCGTCTTGCCCGACGCCGTCAGCCCGTCGAACCACGGAATGAGCACCCTGGCGAAATCGCTGTCGTAAAACACGTCGCCGGCCAGGATGACATCCGCCTCGACCGGCTGGCCGACCAGATCGGTTGAGGTATAACCAAGCGCGACATCATTCGCCGATGCATTGAGCGCCACCGCCGTCTCCGTCCAGGGGTCGATATCGGCCGCGAGCACGGACGACGCGCCCGCCTTCATCGCCGCAATCGCGACAAGGCCTGAGCCGCTGGCGAAATCCAGCACGCGTTTGCCGCGCACCGTCTCCGGCGCATCCAGCACATACCGCGCCAGCCCCTGCCCGCCCGCCCAGGCGAAGGCCCAGAAAGGCGGCGGCAGGCCGATTTCCTCCAGCTCCGCTTCTGTCTTCAGCCAGAGGTCGTGCACCTCGCTTGCCAGATGCAGGCGCACCTCCGGCACATGCGGCGGCGCGATCAGATCGGTATTGTCGAGGATGAAGCGGCGCGGCTCGGTCTTCACGAGGCCTCAGCGCGGCGGGTCGGAGAGACCGCCAAGACGGCAGATTTCCAGATATTCCTCGTCGGTCACCGGCTGCACCGAAAGGCGCATGGAGGTGACCAGCGACATCGCCGCAAAGGCGGGATTGGCCTTGATCTCCTTCAGCGAGACGGGCTTGGGCACATCGCAAACGGCGCGGATATCGACGCAATCCCAGCGCAGATCCTCCTTCGCCGTCGAATCGGGATGCGAAAGCGCTGAGACCTCGACGATGCCGACGATCTCCAACCCCTCGTTGGAGTGGTAGAAAAAGCCTTTGTCGCCAAGCTTCATCGCCCGCATGTTGTTGCGGGCCAGATAGTTGCGCACACCGGTCCATTCCTCGCCGACGGCGCCCTTGGCCTTCTGCTGCTCCCAGGACCAGGTCGAGGGCTCGGATTTGAAAAGCCAATAGGCCATGTCGTCTCAATTCTCCGGCTTGTTGAAAACCCAGTTGAACGGCTTGATCTCGACGGTCTCGAACAGGCCGGCCTGAGCGTAGGGGTCGCTCTCGGCCAGCGCCTGCGCCGCAGCCTGCGATTCGGCCTCGACGATCACCAGACTGCCACAGGGCTTGCCTTCGTCGTTGAGGAACGGGCCGGCCATTTTCAGCGTGCCTTCGGCGTTGAGCCGGTTGAGATGGTCCACATGCGCCGGGCGCGTTTCCATGCGCACGTTCAGGTGGCCGGGCTTGTCCTTGCAGATCATGGCGAAAAGCATTGCGTCCTCTCCTTATTGATTTCGAACGAGCTTACTCGGTTGTGATCGGGCGTGTCATCAGCTGTTCGGTCGCGCTTTTGACATCCAGCCGTCCATCGATAATGGCGGCGACCGCATCCGTAACCGGCATCTCCACGCCCCGCGCCTCGGCCAGCCGTGCGGCGACGGAAGCGGCGAAAGCGCCCTCGACCAGACCGCCGGCCCGGCCGGCATCGACAGGCTCACCCTGGCCGAGCTTGATGCCGAAGCGCAGGTTTCGCGACTGGTGGCTGGTGGCGGTGAGCACGAGGTCGCCGAGACCGGAAAGCCCGCGCACGGTGTCGGCCCGCCCGCCTTCGGCGACGACCAGCCGCGACATTTCCGCAAGCCCGCGCGCGATAAGCGCCGCACGCGCCGAGTCGCCGAGCCCGGCGCCCTCGACGATGCCGCAGGCGATCGCCAGCACGTTCTTCAATGCCCCGCCAAGCTGCACGCCGACCCGGTCGTCGGAAGGATAGAGCCGGAAGCTCGGTCCGGAGATCGCATGCGCCAGCCGCTCGGCGACATCCAGTTCGGCCGCCGCCAACGACATGGCGGTCGGCAGGCCGCGCGCGATATCGGCGGCAAAACCGGGGCCGGAGAGAACCGCAACCGGATGATGCGGCAATTCGCTTTCCAGCAAATCGGTCAGCAAACGGTTCGAGGCGCGGTCGATGCCCTTGGCGCAGGTGACGACGACGGCATCGACGGCGAGATAGGGGCCGTATTGCCGCGCCGCATCCGCCTGCGCCTGCGAGGGCATGACGAACAGCACGATGCCCGCCTGGGCCAGCACCTCGGGTTCGGCGGAATAGTCGAGCGAATCGGGAAGCTGGACGCCGGGGAGTGCGGCCTCATGCAGCCCCTCGTTCCGGAGATCGGCCATCAGCCCGACATCGCGCCCGAGTAGTGTGACATGGGCCCGGCCGGCCTGGGCGATGACGGCGGCGAGCGCCGTGCCGAAGGCGCCTGCACCGATGACGACAATCCGTTCCATCTGCTCTCTCCGTCCGATTTTCTCAGGCCTTCACGCCGCGTTTTCCCGAGCCGATCCTGGCCGCCGCTTCCGGGTCGAGCGGCCAGCGCGAGCGCGGCGCCGTCGAAAGATCATCAGCCGGCAATCCCTCGGCCATGCGCTCCAGCCCCGCCCAGGCGATCATCGCCGCATTGTCGGTGCAAAGCTGCATCGGCGGGGCGATGAAGGTAAATTTATGATCCGCGCAAAGTTCGTGCAGCGTCTGCCGCAGCACTTTGTTGGCCGCCACGCCACCCGCCACAACCAAAGACGGCCGTTCGATAGAAGGATAAAGATCGCGAAACCGCTGCAGGCCCCGGCCGATACGGTCCCTCAGCGTCCGCGACACGGCCTTCTGGAAGGAGGCGCAGATATCGGAAATGTCCTGTTCGCTCAGCGGCTGCAGGCCGGTCGCCGTCTGGCGCACCGCCGTTTTCAGGCCGGAAAAGGAAAAATCGAGCCGCGCCTCGCCGACCAGCGGCCGGGGAAAGGAAAAACGGTCGGCATCGCCGGAAAGCGCCGCGCGCTCCACCGCCGGCCCGCCGGGATAGGGCAGGCCAAGAAGCTTGGCGGTCTTGTCGAAGGCTTCGCCGAGCGCGTCGTCGATGGTCGTGCCCCAGCGCTGGTAATCGCCGACGCCGCGCACGAGGATGAGCTGCGTATGCCCGCCGGAGACCAGCAACATGAGATAGGGAAAGGAGAGGCCATCGGTCAGCCGCGCCGTCAGCGCATGTCCCTCCAGATGGTTGACGGCATAAAGCGGCTTGTCCGCCGCCCGCGCCATGGCCTTGGCGGTCATCAGCCCGACCAGCAAGCCGCCGATCAGGCCCGGCCCGGCAGTGGCGGCGATGGCGTCGACATCGGCCAGCGACAGATTGGCGCGGGTCAGCGCTTCCTCGATCAGCGTATCGAGCGCCTCGACATGGGCGCGCGCCGCAATTTCCGGCACGACGCCGCCATAGGCGCTATGCTCGTCGAGCTGGCTCAGCACCACGTCGGAGACGATCTCGCCGCGCCCGTCGGGATGGCGCAGGACGATGGCGGCGGCGGTCTCGTCGCAGCTTGTTTCGATGCCGAGGATGCGAAGGGGGTCCGTCATGGCTGGGTGTTCACCGGTTGCGGTCGCCTCAAAAGCTGGATACGGAAGTTCCGGTAACAATGGAACGAAGCGGATGCAAACAAAACCTTTGCGGATCGGCACGCGCGGCAGTCCCCTGGCGCTCGCCCAGGCGCATGAGACGCGCGACCGGCTGATGGCCGCCCATGGCCTGCCGGCCGAGATGTTCGAGATCGTCGTGCTGTCGACCACGGGCGACCGCATCACCGACCGGGCGCTGTCTGAAATCGGCGGCAAGGGCCTGTTCACGCAGGAGCTGGAGGAGCAACTGACCTCCGGCGAACTCGACTTGGCCGTGCATTCCTCCAAGGACATGCCGACCGTGTTGCCGGAAGGCCTGCATCTCTCCGCCTTCCTGCCGCGCGCCGATGTGCGCGACGCGGTGATTGGCCGCAGCGCGCCGTCGCTAGTGGCGCTGCCGCACGGCGCGACCGTCGGCTCCTCGTCGCTGCGCCGCCAGGCGCTGATCCGCCGCCTGCGCCCGGACATTACCGTCATCACCTTCCGCGGCCAGGTCGAGACGCGCCTGCGCAAGCTGGCTGAGGGCCAGGTCGATGCCACCTTGCTTGCCGTTGCCGGCCTCGACCGCCTCGGCAAGACCGGCATCGTCACCGAATTCCTCGATCCCGTCGAGTTTCCGCCGGCCCCCGCCCAAGGCGCGATCTGCATCGAATGCCGGATCGACGATACCAGGATCAATGGCCTGCTCGACGCCGTCAACCACCGACCGACCTATGATGCCGTCACCTGCGAACGCGCCTTTCTCGCCGCGCTCGATGGTTCCTGCCGCACGCCGATTGCCGGCCTGGCGCTGACCGAAGGCGACGAGCTGCAATTCTCCGGGATGATCCTCACCCCGGACGGTCAGACTGTCCACCGCATCGCCATCGACGGCAAGGCGACGGATGCCGCAAGCCTTGGCCGCAAGGCAGGCGAAGAAGTGCGCGCCACCGCCGGCAGCGGCTTCTTCGAGGGATGGAGCTGACAATATCGGCCCAAACGGGACGCAGGACGGGAGGCAGCATGCGCGTCATCGTCACCCGGCCCATTCAATCGGGCCGCCGCACCGCCGAAAAGCTGCGCCAGCGCGGCCATGATCCCGTCATCCTGCCGCTGACGGCGCCGACCCATGACGTATTGGCCGCCGCCCGGGCGCTGGAGCGGCCCTACAGCGCCATTGCGGTGACCAGCGCCGAAGCGATCCGGGCGCTGGAAAAGCTGGAGGACGGGCTCGGCCCCCATCGCGACGCGCTGCTGTTCGGCGTTGGCCGGGTGACGGCGGCGGCGGCTGACGCTGCCGGTTTCACCAGGGCGCGGGCCGCAGACGGCACCGGCCTCGATCTCGCCGACCGCATCCTTGCCCATTTCCGCGAAGCGGGCATGCCGGAAGAGCCGCTTCTCTATCTCGCAGGCCGGCCGCGCAGCCCGGCGCTGGAGCGATCGCTTGCCGCCGGCGGCCTGCCGTTCCGCACCGTCGAATGCTACCACATGCTGCCGATCGAACATGATCCCGACCATCTTCGATCCCTGCTGGTCGAAAGCCCGGCCGATGCGGTGCTGTTCTACTCGCGCGAAAATGTCGACCGTTTCTTTTCGCTGAGCCCTTTCATGGAGGGCCTCGCGGCCCTGTCGCAGACCCGCTTCTATTGTCTGAGCCGCAACATCGCCGCCGCCGTACCGGCGGGCGTGTCGGAACGAGTCCTGATCGCGCCGTCACCGGACGAGCAGGCGCTGCTCGATCTCCTGTAGACTGAACGGCGGCAAAATTTCGCAGAGGCCTTTCCTTGGCGGACATTGCTGACTAGGTTTGTTGCAATGCATTGTAGTGAAGAGGTTGCCATGGTCGAAGATCCGCCGCGCCACACCCGATCGCCTGACGAGCCGATCACGATCGACGGGACCGCAGAACGTATCAGCGAACCGACTGACGCCGCCTCCCCCGCCGGGGAAACGACACCGCCGCGGGAAACGCCCGAACCCGCTTCCGCCGGCTTCGATGCCGAAAAGCCGGAAACGCCGGCCGAAACCGTTGCAGCTGGACCGGAACCGGAGCCGGTGAAGGCCGAGACGCCTGAGACCGACAAGACAGAAGCGGAAAAGACGGAAGCTGACAGGGAAGAGCCGGCCCGCGCCGCCACCTGGACGCAAGCCCCTGCCGTCGTCAAGCAAACCGCGACATCCACCCTGGTCGCCGCCGGCATTTTCGGCGGGCTGGTGGCGCTCGCCCTTGCCGGCGCGATGCAATATGCCGGCGTCCTGCCCAGCGCAGGGGTGACCAAGCCGGCGGATACGAGCGCGCTGAGTGCAGAAATCGATACGCTCCGCCAGCAGATCGCCGCCCTGCCAACGACATCGGGGCCTGCGACACCCGATCCGGCGCTGGACCAGCGCATCGCCGCGCTCGAAGCCAAGGTCGCACCACTGGCCGAAGGTATCGACAAGGTGAGCAGCGGCCTTGCCGCGCTCAGCCAGACCGCCGCAAACGGCAGTGGCGACGTCACCGGCCGTCTCGACGCGATCGAGAAGAAGCTGAGCGAGCCGCAGAACGACGGCGCGGTCGCCCGCACCATCGCGCTGACGGCGCTCCGCTCGGCGATGGATCGCGGCGGCGCGTTTTCGGCCGAACTGGATGCGCTGGCCAGCGTCAGCCAGAACGATCCGACCATCGAGGAATTGCGGCCGCTGGCCTCGGGAAGCCTTGCCTCCCGCGCCGAACTGGTCGAACAGTTTCCCGACACCGCTTTCGCGATGCTGGAGGCGGTCAACCAGCCGGGACCGGAGAGCGGCATCGGCGAACGCCTGCTCGCGAGCGCGCTGTCGATCGTCAAGGTGCGCAATGTCGGCGATGTCGAGGGCACCGGCCCCGACGCGATCACCGCCCGCATCGAGGACAGGCTGAAGAAAGGCGCGCTGAAGGATGCCGCCGCCGAATGGGAGACGTTGCCCGAGGCGGCAAAAACCGCAGGCAGCGCCTTCAAGGCGAAGCTGGATGCGCGCATTCGCGCCGAAGACCTGTTGAGCGCCGTGGCCGCGGCAACGAACAAGCAGAGCTGAGCCGGAGACGACATGATCAGAATTTTCATATTCGCCATCCTCGTTCTGGCGCTCGGCTTCGGCTTCTCCTGGCTGGCGGACCGGCCGGGCGAACTGACCCTGCTGTGGGAAGGCCGCATCGTCGAAATGAGCTTGCTGGCCGCTGCCGGCTTCACCGTCGCCCTCGTCGCGGCGGTGCTTATCTGTTGGTGGCTGGTGAGCGGCATCTGGAATTCGCCGCACACGATCAACCGCTATTTCCGCGCCCGCAAACGCGATCGCGGCTATCAGGCGTTGTCGACCGGCCTCATCGCGGCCGGATCGGGCAATGCATTGCTGGCCGCCAAGATGGCGGCGCGCTCGCGCGGCCTGATCCGCGCCGACCAGGAACCGCTGATCCACCTGCTCGAAGCCCAGACGGCGCTTATCGAAGGCAAGCATGACGATGCCCGCCAAAAGTTCGAACTGATGGCCGACGATCCCGAGACCCGCGAACTTGGCCTGCGCGGCCTCTATCTCGAAGCCAAGCGCCTCGGCGCCGACGAGGCCGCCCGCCAATATGCCGAGCAGGCGGCGGAAAAAGCGCCCTACCTGCCCTGGGCAGCGCAGGCGGCGCTGGATTATCGCTCGCAGGCCGGCCTCTGGAACGATGCGATCCGCCTGCTCGACCAGCAGCGCGTCGCCAATGTCTTCCCGCGGCCCGAAGCCGAGCGCAAGAAGGCCGTGCTTCTGACCGCGCGCGCCGCCGCCGCGCTGGAAGCCGATCCCAAGACCGCCCGACAGGACGCATTGTCGGCGTTGAAACTGGCGCCGTCGCTGGTGCCGGCGGCCCTCATCGCCGCCAAGAGCTATTTCCGCGAGGACAATGTCCGCAAGGCGTCTTCCGTTCTCGAACAGGCCTGGAAACAGTCGCCGTCGAGCGAGATCGCCGCCACCTATCTGCGCGCCCGCAGCGGCGACAGCGCGCTCGACCGCCTGAAGCGCGCCGAGCGGCTGGAAGCGCTGAAGCCCAACAATATCGAATCGCTGCTGGCCGTCTCGCGCGCCGCCCTCGATACCAAGGATTTCGCCCGCGCCCGCCAGAAGGCGGAAGCAGCCGCCCGCATGGATGCCCGCGAAAGCGTCTTCCTGCTGCTGGCCGATATCGAGGAGGCAGAGACCGGCGATCAGGGCCGCATCCGCCATTGGCTGGGTCAGGCGTTGCGCGCGCCGCGCGATCCCGCCTGGGTCGCCGACGGTTTCGTCTCCGAGACCTGGCTGCCGGTGTCGCCGGTCAGCGGCAAGCTCGACGCCTTCGAATGGAAGGCGCCGTTCCATCAGATCGCCGCCCGCATCGAGGACGGATCGCTCGCCGAAGACGCGCTGCAGAACCTGCCGCCGCTGCCGAACAAGTCCACAGATCAGGACGAGCCGAGAGCGTCCGCCCCCGTTCCGGCAATCATCGACGCCGAGCCGGTGGCGAGGCCTGCGCCTCAGGCAGTCAAGGAGGCGGTCAAGCCGACGCCACGGCCCGCAGAGGCCCGTTCGACGCCGGCTCCGGTGGCGGCAAACACGTCGTCCCGCGCACCCGATCCGTTCAACGGACGTCCACCGGATGATCCGGGCGTCAAGTTCGCCGATGCCGAAAGCGGCGCAAAGACGCGATTGCGTCTGTTCTGAGCGTGGGAGCGGCGATGTTCGAACGAATCCAGAGTTTCTTCAACAGTCTCACCGCCTCGCATACCGAGATCGCCCCCGACGATCCGCTGATTGCTGTCGCGGCGCTCTGCATCCAGGTCATGGAAGCCGACGGCACCGTTTCGGACAGCGAGAAGGAACGGCTGCGGACGCTTTTGCGCGAACATTACGGCCGGGATGGCGCTTCGCTCGAGGCGCTCATCGAAGCCGGCCGCGAGGCCGGCAACGAGGCCGTCGACTATTACCGCTTCACCGCCGATCTCAAACGGCACCTCGACGAAGACCAGCGGCTGGAACTGATCGGCATCCTGTGGGATATCGTCTATGCCGATGGGGTGCGTAACGAATTGGAAGATCATGTCATATGGCGAATTGCCGACCTGCTCGGCGTCTCCGGAACCGATCGTGTCGCGCTCAGACAGCGCGCCGCAGCCCGCGCGCCAGAGCCGGACGAATCTGACGGCTGACGGCCTGATCCGCCGCCCGCCGGCGGGCGAACCGCCGGCCATTCTCGTGGTGCTGCATCAGGAAAGCTCCAGCCCCGGTCGTGTCGGCCAGATGCTTGAACAGAAAGGCTTCAGGCTGGATATCCGCCGGCCGGTGCTTGGCGATCCCCTGCCGAAAACGCTGGCCGACCATGCCGGCGCCGTCGTCTTCGGCGGGCCGATGAGCGCCAACGATCCCGACGACTTCGTGCGTGCCGAAATCGACTGGCTGTCGGTGCCGCTCACCGAAAACAAGCCCTATCTGGGCATTTGCCTCGGCGCGCAGATGCTGGTCAAGCAGCTCGGCGGCGTCGTCGAAAGCCATGGCGAGGGGTTGACGGAGATCGGCTGGTATCCGCTGCGCGCCACCGAAAAAGGCCGCACGCTTGTGCCCGACTGGCCCGACATGGTCTATCACTTCCATCGCGAAGGTTTCCACCTGCCGGCCGGCGCCGAACTTCTGGCCGAAGGCGACACCTATCCCAACCAGGCCTTCCGCTACGGCCGAACGGCTTGGGGCCTGCAATTCCATGCGGAATTGACGCGGGCGATGATGCAGCGCTGGGTCGTGCATGGCGCGCATCGTTTCGATCTGCCGAATGCGCAGCTCGGCAAGGCCCACCTCGACGGTCGCATGCTGCATGACGCCCCGCTGCGGGCCTGGCTGTCGCAATTCCTCGACATCGTTTTCCTGCAGCCGGCGGAGCCGCAACTGCTGAAGCAGGGCGTTTAGGCTCTTGGACGTGTCTCCGGCGCGTCGAGCGAATCGATACGCCGCAGTTTCGAAAAACTCGTCGCCCAGACGACCGAGACGGCCAGCGTGCCGAAACCGCCGATGACGACGGCCGGCACGGCGCCGAAGATCGAGGCCATGGTGCCGGCGCGGAATTCGCCGAGTTCGTTCGAGGCGCCGACGAACACCATGTTGACCGCGTTGACGCGGCCACGCACTGCATCCGGCGTCCATAGCGCGATCAATGTCTCGCGCACATAGACGGAAATCATATCCGAAGCGCCCATAACGAACAGCGCCACGATCGACAACCATGCCGTCTGCGACAGACCGAACAGGACGGTCGCCGCGCCGAACAGGCCGACGCCGGCAAACATCAGCAGGCCGGCGCGATGGCGGATCGGATAGGCGGCGAGGATCAGCGCAACGAGGATCGCGCCGACGCCGGGCGCCGCGCGCAGCAGGCCGAGCCCCCACGGTCCAAGCACCAGCACGTCGCGGGCGAAGACCGGCATCAACGCCACGGCGCCCCCAAGCAGCACGGCGAAGAGATCGAGCGAGATCGCGCCCAGCACCACCTTTTCCGAGCGAATGAAGCGGAAGCCCGCCAGCATGCTGTCGAACGTCACCGCCTCACGCACGGTTTTCTGCGGCGGCTTCGGCACCATGAAGACCAGAACGGCCGCCGCCGCCATGAACACCAGCGCCACCGAATAGGCGACGAGCGGCCCGAGTCCGTAGAGCAGACCGCCGGCTACGGGGCCGACGATCGACGCCGCCTGCCAGGAGGAGGAGTTCCAGGCAATCGAATTGGCCAGATCCTGCTCCGGCACGAGGTTCGGCGCCAGCGACTGCACGGCGGGCGCCATGAAGGCGCGCTCGATGCCGAACACGACCAGCACGGCAAAGACCGGCAGCGGCGCAAATGCGCCCGTCACCGTCAGCGCCAGAAGGGCCGCCGCGCAAAGCGCGCTGACCACCATGCAGATCGAGACGATGGCGCGCCGGTTATAGCGATCCGCCACCGAGCCGGTGACGAGGATCAGCACCAGCGAGGGCAGGAACTGGAAGAGACCGATCAGGCCGAGATAAAACGTGCTGCGCGTGACATCGTACATCTGCCAGCCGACGGAGACGGAGATGATCTGCGTGGCGAATACCGCCAGGAAGCGCGCCGCGAAGAAACGCGCATAGGCCGCATGCCGGAAAGCCGCGAAACGGTCTGGCGTCGTCGAAACGGACATGGAAGGCTTTTCCTTGCGTCTTGGCCGCGATGCGGGCCGATCGGCGGGCAGAATGGCCCGCCCGTTAAACATGAATCCGATTTGCGGCTTTTGCGGGCCTTGCTCGTTAAGTCGCCAATGTCTACATCTCTGTCAATCGAGAAATGGAGACCTGAATGCTTGCTCTTTTTCAAACCATTGACCTGGCTTTGAATATCTACACCTGGATTTTGATCGCCAGCGCGATCTTTTCCTGGCTCTATGCCTTCAACGTGGTCAATTCGAGCAATCAGTTCGTCAACTCTGTCGGCCTGTTCCTGCACAATGTCACCGAGCCGGTGCTGCGACCCATCCGCCGTCTGCTGCCGAATCTCGGCGGCATCGACATCTCGCCGATCATCCTGCTGCTGATCATCTTCTTCATCCGCTCGCTGATGTGGAATTCCCTCTATCCGATGGTCGCCGGGTGACCTCGCCGTTCCGGGTTGGCGCTGGCGGCGTCAACCTGTCCGTGCGCCTGACGCCGAATGGCGGGCGCGATGCGGTCGACGGCGTCGAAACAGACGCCAACGGCGAAGCCTATCTGAAACTGCGGGTGACGGCGGTGCCCGAAGACGGCAAGGCCAACAAGGCGCTGGTCGCTTTGCTCGCAAAGCGGTTGAAGATCGCCAAGTCGGCGATTTCGATCGTTTCCGGCGAAACAGCCAGAAAGAAAATCCTCCGGATCGAGGGCGACCCGGAGGATTTGAGCGGAAAGATCGAAAGCCTTTTTCGGGCCTGATTACTTCTGGCTGTTTGCGCGCTCGATCGACTCGAGGATGATGCGCTTGGCGGCATCGACATCCAGCCAGTCGCCGATCTTCACCCACTTGCCGGGCTCCAGATCCTTGTAATGGGTGAAGAAATGCTCGATCTGCTTGAGGGTGATTTCCGGCAGGTCGGTGTAGTTGTGCACCTTGTCGTAGCGACGCGTCAGCTTCGGAACCGGAACGGCGAGGATCTTCTCGTCCTTGCCGCCATCGTCTTCCATCATCATCACGCCGATCGGGCGGACGTTGATGACGCAGCCCGGCACCAGCGGACGGGTGTTGCAGACGAGTACATCGAGCGGATCGCCGTCCTCGCAGAGCGTATGCGGCACGAAGCCGTAATTGCCCGGATAGGTCATCGGCGTGTAGAGGAAACGGTCGACGACCAGCGTGCCGGCGTCCTTGTCCATTTCGTACTTGATCGGCTGACCGCCGACCGGCACCTCGACGATGACGTTGACGTCGTTCGGCGGGTTCTTGCCGATGGAAATTGCATCAATGCGCATTCATGCCCCCGGGGAGAAACAGTGGAAACTGCTGTGCAGATAATCTCTTTCCGGTGGCAAAGCAATGTCTTTCGACCAGCCCGCACCCATGGGCGCGGCTTGCATTTTCCGCTTGATCGTTCGCGCCCGCAGGTCCATGGAAGCGCGCAAAGCCGGGCCGGCAAAGCGATTCCCTGCCCGTTTCCACTTGAGGTCCTTCCCATGAAATCCGTCCTTCTCACCGCGCTCGCAATAGCGACCGGCGCCCTTGCGGCACACGCCAACGAAAGCCGCTACACCGACCTGAAACCGAAATCCTGCCAGACGATCAGCCGCAGCGAAGACGAAAGCGGCAGCGTGTCCCTGAAGTGCAAGGGGCTGCAAGGGTATCCGGTTTACGTCAAGGAAGGCGATGTCCGCCAATCGGCCTTCTTCGGCCCGATCGACGACACCTATATCGAGCGCGCCTTCGAAAGCTTCAGCACTTTCAATCATGCCGGCGAAAAGGTCGAATGGCGTCTGGACGACAGCGGCAAGCCGGTTGCGGCCATCCTGCGCTATGTCATCGAACATGCAGACCCGAAGACCGGCGCGCCGTCGAAAGCCTCGCAGGGGCAGGTTCTCGTCATCTCGACGGTGGCGCAGAAGGGCAGCGCGCAAAGCTGCGTCGCCGGTTATGTCGATGCGTTGGCCAATCCGGATGCCAATGAAGTGGCGCGCAAGGTGGCCGACACGGTGGCGACGGACTTCCGTTGCGGCAGCGGCGAGCCGGTCTGGCACGGCAAGAAGGGCGAGCGCGCCGACGATCCGATGCGCTATCTGCCGGAATAAATCGGCTCCCGCTCTTCACAGATGCATGAGAAATGCGCGCCGGCAAAGGGCCGGTGCGAGCATCGTCAGTTCCAGACGAAACCGACCTTCTTCAGCGATACCTCGCCGAAATCTTCCATGCCTTCGGCGAGATCGGTGCCGCCATTGGAGCGGAAGAAGCGGTCGGCATTCTCGCTCTCTTCCAGGCACCAGACGACCAGACCGTTGCAGCCGATCGATTTCAGCTGGCGGCGGGCCTCCTGGAACATGCGGTAGCCGAGGCCGATGCCCTGATATTCCGGACGCAGGTAGATTTCGTAGATCTCGCCTTCCTGGGGCAGCGAGCGGGCGCGGTTGAGCCCGAGCGTCGCATAGCCGGCAACGACGCCGGCGACATCGGCAACGAGGATGGTGGCCGGTCCACGGGTCGCCTTGCGCCACCAGGCTTCGCCACGGCGCTCCAGCATCTGCGTCAGCGACTTGTACGGGATGAGGCCGCCATAGCTGTATTGCCATGCGCTGCGATGGGCATCCGAGATGGCGCGTGCATCCGCCGGTTCCGCATGCCGAATCTCAATCGTCAACGTCTTCATAACGCCACTCTGCTTCCGCCTCTGTAAAGGCCGCGCGCCCCTCGCAATCATTGCCAGGGGTCCGATCCGTGGCGAAGAATCACCTCGCACACGCAGACGGATTTAAGTCATTTTTAACGAAATCAACAAGCCGCAAAGCGCGCCGGAGTCAAAAAAACGCCCCGGCCATGACAGACGGGGCGTTCGACAATAAGCGGAATTCCGGCAGAGACCTGAAACACATCTCCGCCGAAAACCACATGAAAACAACAGGATGGAGCGCCTTCCCAAGAGAGGGCGCTTCCGTTTCCGATCAGGCGTAGCGCGCCTTTTCGAAGCGCTTGCGCTCATTCGGATCGAGGTAGAGCTTGCGCAGGCGGATCGACTTCGGCGTCACCTCGACCAGCTCGTCGTCCTGGATCCAGGAGAGCGCACGCTCCAGCGTCATCTTGATCGGCGGCGTCAGGCGGACGGCTTCGTCCTTGCCGGCGGCGCGGATGTTGGTGAGCTTCTTGCCCTTGAGAACGTTGACTTCGAGGTCGTTGTCACGGGTGTGGATGCCGACGATCATGCCGGCATAGACCTTCTCGCCGGCATCGATAACCATCGGGCCGCGATCTTCCAGATTGAACAGGGCATAGGCGACGGCCTCGCCCGATTCGTTGGAGAGCAGCACGCCGTTAACGCGGCCACCGATCTCGCCCTTGTAGGGCTGGTAGTCGTGGAACAGGCGGTTCATCACGGCGGTGCCGCGCGTGTCGGTCAAAAGTTCCGACTGGTAGCCGATCAGGCCGCGGGTCGGCGCGAAGAAGCGCAGACGCACGCGATTGCCGCCCGACGGACGCAGCTCGACCATTTCGGCCTTGCGCTCGGACATCTTCTGCACGACGACGCCGGAATGCTCCTCGTCGACGTCGATAACGACTTCCTCGACCGGCTCCAGCATCTCGCCGGTCGCCTCGTCCTTGTGCATGACGACGCGCGGACGCGACACGGCAAGCTCGAAGCCTTCGCGGCGCATGGTTTCGATGAGCACGGCGAGCTGAAGTTCACCGCGGCCGGAAACGAAGAACGAATCCTTCTCGCCCGACTCTTCGATCTTCAGCGCGACGTTGCCTTCGGCTTCCTTGAACAGGCGGTCGCGGATGACGCGGCTGGTGACCTTGTCGCCTTCGGTGCCGGCAAGCGGGCTGTCGTTGACGATGAAGGACATGGTGACGGTCGGCGGGTCGATCGGCTGCGCCTTCATGGCTTCCGAAACGGAAGGGTCGCAGAAGGTATCGGCAACCGTGCCCTTGGTCAGGCCGGCGATCGCGACGATGTCGCCCGCATGGGCTTCGTCGATCGCGGTGCGCTCGATGCCGCGGAAGGCGAGGATCTTGGTGATACGACCGTTTTCGATCAGCTTGCCATCCTGGCCCAGAACCTTGACGGACTGGTTCGGCTTGATCGAGCCCGACGCGATGCGGCCGGTGATGATGCGGCCGAGGAAGGGATTGGCTTCGAGGATCGTGCCGATCATGCGGAACGGACCTTCTTCGACCTTCGGCTCCGGAACGTGCCTGAGCACGAGGTCGAGCAGGGGCGCCATGCCCTCTTCCTTCGGACCGTCCGGATTGACGTTCATCCAGCCGTTGCGGCCGGAACCGTAGAGGATCGGGAAGTCGAGCTGTTCGTCGGTGGCGTCGAGATTGGCGAAGAGGTCGAAGACCTCGTTCAGCACTTCCTCGTGGCGACCGTCGGGACGGTCGATCTTGTTGATCGCGACGATCGGCTTCAGGCCGACCTTCAGCGCCTTGCCGACGACGAACTTGGTCTGCGGCATCGGGCCTTCGGAGCTATCGACGAGAACGATCGCGCCGTCCACCATCGACAGGATACGCTCGACTTCACCGCCGAAATCGGCGTGGCCGGGCGTGTCGACGATGTTGATGCGGGTGTCCTTCCACTCGATCGACGTCGCCTTGGCGAGGATGGTGATGCCGCGTTCCTTTTCGATGTCGTTCGAATCCATGACGCGTTCCATGACGCGCTGGTTCTCGCGAAACGAGCCGGACTGTTTCAGGAGCTCGTCGACCAGGGTCGTCTTGCCATGGTCAACGTGCGCGATGATCGCGATGTTGCGAAGGGCCATAAATCTATCTCTGAAGCTGGGGCTGCGCTGAAAACCATGCGCGCCAATTTTCATTGTGGCGCGCTCTTATCCTGTTTTTTGCGTTTGCGAAAGGGGGAAGCGCCGTATGGCTGCCATGCAGACGCGTCATCCGATCACCATCGGGTCGAGCGTGACGCTCCAGAGCCGGTTGTCGTTGCGGTCCATCAGGCGCACGGTCATCTGCTCGCTTTGCGGATCGATGTCGACGAGGCCGAAAAATTGCAGGCCGGCCGATGGCGGCAGGTTCTGCTCGACGCCCCCGGGCGCAGCCTTCACGAAACGCACCTCCGGCCCGAACGTCTTGTCGAGCACCTGCGGCGCATAGGTGCCGGAATGCAGCGGCCCGGAGACGAATTCCCAGAAGGGCAGGAACTCCTTGAACACGGCTTTTGCCGGATCGTAATAATGGGCGGCGGTATAATGCACGTCGGCGGTCAGCCAGACGATATTGCCGATGCCGGCATCGCGGATGAAGCGCAGCAGGTCGGCGAATTCCAGCTCACGGCCAAGCGGATGGCCGTCATCGCCATTGGCGATCGATTCCGAGCCGAGCTTTCGCCCGTAATCGTCCCAGATGGTCAACCCGACCGGCATGTCGCAGGCGATCACCTTCCAGGTGGCGTCCGAGCGCGCCAGTTCGCGTTTCAGCCAGGCAAGCTGACGCGCGCCAAAAATGCGGCTGCGGTCGCTGAGCGTGCGGTCGAGGCCGCTGGTGTTCGGGCCGCGATAGGAGCGCAGATCGACGAAGAAGACGTCGAGCAGCGGCCCATAGGAAAGCTTTCGGAAAACACGGCCGGGCTCGGCGGCGATATGGCGGATCGGCGTCATCTCGTGAAAGGCGCGGGCCGAGCGCGCCGCAAGCTCCGAAACGCTCAGGCCCAGATAACGCGGATCGTGATCCAGTTCGGTCGAGGGCGACCAATTGTTCAGCACCTCGTGGTCGTCCCACTGGTAGAAGACCGGACAGACGGCGTTGAAATCGCGCACGTTACGGTCGAGCAGATTGTATTTCCACTGGCCGCGAAATTCGTCGAGCGTGCGCGCCACCTCGCGCTTCTCGTCGGTGACAACGCGGTTTTTCCAGACCCCGCCGCCACGCAAGGCGATTTCATCGGGAATGGGATTGTCGGCATAGATGGTGTCGCCGGAATGGATAAAGAAATCCGGCCGGTGCGCAGCGATGGTGGAATAGGTCCGCATGCCCTCGTCATCGATGCCCCAGCCCTGCCCTGCCGTATCGCCGGACCAGCCGAAACGAACGCCACGTTTTTCGACCGGCGCGGTGCGCAACTCGCCGCTGACGGCGGCCGAGACGGCATTGATGTCCTGGAGGTCGGTGGCGACGAAGCGATAGAAAATCGTCTGGTCGGCGGGCAGATCGGGCAGCAGCGCTTTCAGCGCGAAATCCGTCTGCGGCCCGACATCGACGGCCGGCAGGCGCACCGGGCTCGAAAAACTCTCACGCGTCGAATATTCGATGGCGATGCGCGAGGGCCGGTCGACGCGCGTCCAGACGACGGCGGAATTCTGGTCGACATCGCCCGATTGCACGCCTGAGGTGAAGATCGGCCGGCTGCCGGTGCCGCGCGCCACGAAGGGCGCGGCAAGGCTGGTCACGGCAAAGCCGCCGACCGCGCCGATGGCGGACAGGAAGCGGCGTCGGTTCAACGAGGAAACCGTCATATGAAAAAGGCTCCGCGAGCAGCTAATCCTGCGCGGAGCCTTGACCGGCTTGCGTGTCAGGCCGGTGACGGCCGGGTCACGGTTTCACGACGATTGCGCGACGGTTTTGTTACGCATCCGAGCCGGACAGCGCTTCCGTCACCACCAGGCCCTTCTTGCGCAGCATCGCATCCGGGCTCGGCAGCTTGCCGCGGAAGGCCTTGTAGGCATCCTCGGGATCGATGGAGCCGCCGGTCGAATAGATGTTGTCCTTCAGGCGCTTGGCCATGGCCGGATCGAAGGCGTTGCCGGTTTCCTCGAAGGCGGAGAAGGCATCGGCATCCAGCACTTCCGACCACATGTAGGAATAATAGCCGGCCGAATAGCCGTCGCCGGCAAACACATGCTGGAAGTGCGGCGTCGCATGGCGCATGACGATGGATTGCGGCATGCCGATCTCTTCGAGCACCTGCGCCTGGATTTCCATCGGATCGCCGCTGCCGTCGCGGGTGTGAAACGCCATGTCGACCAGCGCCGAGGAGGTGAATTCCACGGTGTTGAAGCCGGCATTGAAGGTGCGGGCGGCCAGAACCTTGTCGAGCAGCGCCTGCGGCATCGGCGCGCCGGTTTCATAATGCACGGCGTAATTCTTGAGAATCTCCGGCACCGTCAGCCAGTGTTCGTAGAGCTGCGACGGCAATTCGACGAAATCGCGCGAGACGCCGGTGCCCGAAACGCTGGGATAGGTGACATCGGACAGCATGCCGTGCAGCGCATGGCCGAATTCATGGAAGAGCGTGCGGGCGTCGTCGAGCGACAGCAGCGCCGGCTTGCCCGGCGCTGGCTTGGCGAAATTGCAGACATTGTAGATGATCGGCAGTTCGCCGGTCGCGCCGTTCTTCAGCGGCAGCTTGTGCTGCGACTGGAAGGAGCTCATCCATGCCCCGGACCGCTTGGAGGACCGCGCGAAATAATCGCCGAGGAACAGCGCCACCAGCCGGTCGTCGCGGTCGCGGATCTCGAAGACGCGGACGTCGGTGTGATAGGCGGGAATGCCGGTCTTTTCGATGGCGCGGATGCCGAACAGGCGCTCGGCAACGTCGAAGCAGGCGGCAATGATCTTTTCAAGTTGCAGATAGGGCTTCAGCTCGGCCTCGGAAAAATTGAAGCGCTCGGCGCGCAGCTTTTCGGCATAGTGACGCCAGTCCCAGGGCATGACCGGATGGTTGTGGCCTTCGGCCGCGATCAGCGCGGCCAGTTCGCCTTCTTCCTGGCGGGCGCGCGAAAGCGCCTTTTCCCAGACGCTGGACAGCAGCGCATTCACCGCCGCCGGCGTCTTGGCCATGGTGTTGTCGAGTTTCAGCGCTGCGAAGTTTTCATAGCCGAGAAGCCTTGCCTTTTCGGCGCGCAAGGCGAGCGTGCGGGCAACGATCTGACGGTTATCGGTCGCCCCACCGTTTTCCCCGCGCGCCGCCCAGGCGCGAAACGCCTGTTCGCGCAAGGTTCGGCGCTCGGAGAAGGTCAGGAACGGCTCGACGATCGAGCGCGACAGCGTCACGGCGTAAGATCCTTCCGAACCGCGCTCGGCGGCGGCCGCCGCCATGGCGTCGCGCAGAAAGTCCGGCAGACCGGCAAGATCGGCCTCGTCGGTGAGGATCAGCGACCAGCCCTTTTCATCGCCCAGCACGTTCTGGCCGAAATTCGCCCCAAGACCGGCGAGTTCCTCGTTGATGGCGGCGAGGCGCTCCTGCTCAGGCTTCGGCAGCTTGGCGCCGGCCTTGACGAAACCCTTCCAGTGACGCTCCAGAACGCGGGTCTCCTCGAGCGTCAGGCCGAGAGCGTCGCGGCGCTCCCACAAGGCATCGATGCGGGCAAACAGGGCGGCGTTCATGCCGATCTTCGAGTAATGCCGCGACATTTTTGGCGCGATGTCGCGTTCCAAGGCCTGGATCGTCTCGTTGGTATGGGCGCCGGCCCGGTTCCAGAACAGCGAGGAAACGCGCGAAAGATCGTCGCCGGCAATTTCCAGCGCAATGACCGTGTTCTCAAAGGTCGATTCCTGCGCATTATTGGCAATCGCGTCGATCTCAGCCTCATGGGCTTTCAGCGCCACATCGAAGGCGCCGGCGAAATCGCTGTCGCTGACGGCATCGAAGCGCGGCAGGCCCTGATGGCCGTTCCAGTCGAAAATGGCGGAATTGGTTTCGGTCACGGACATGATTCGCTCCTTCGGCCGGCATGGGGACCGCCGCTATATAGGGGATGGCGCGGCATTTTCCCACCACGACGCAAGGCTCGCACAACGCCGGCGCGAAAAGGCAGCACAATTTACAGGCAAAAAAATCACAGATGATAATTAACGATTTGTTAACGATTGACGCTGCGGACCGCAAACCGCTAGATTCGCGACAGATCCCGCCGAGGAAATGTCCGCCATGGAGATCAATTCTTTACGTTCCTATTACAATTACGGTTTCAGGAACACGCGCACATCCAAGTCCTCCGGTATCGAGATCGATTCCAAGGATGCGATTTCCGTTGCCTCGCATACGGCCGACCAGAACGCATCCAACCTCGATTTCTCGTCGATGAGCCCGCGCGCGCTTCGCGATGTCGCCCGCGCCAGCCTCGACGACGGCGCCATCGACCAGGAAACATTTTCGGTGCTCTCCGATGGCCTGCCGATGGAAGCGGTCGACATGAGCGGCCGGCTCGTCGATCTCTCGCACGTCACCGACGATACGCCCTTCGATTTTCGCGGCTATTTCGAAAGCCAGTTAAACCTGGCCTTGTCGATCGGCGATACTAGGCTTTCCGAAACGCTTCGCCCCGTAGCCGCCTTTGTCGGCGCCGCCTGACGCGTTTTCCTGCCCCGATTTCAAGAAAAGCTGGACCGCCGGGCCCGCCTACAGTATGGCGACGCAACCGGTTTTGGGCCTGGTTTTGTGTTTATATTTACGCAAACCCGCCAAAGCTTCCTGGAACGGCTCTAAAACAGTTGCAAGTCGACCCAACTCGGACAAGACTTGCGTCTGGGAAAACAAGATAGGGGCTTTTGGCGAGGACAGCGCATCGTCCGACCGCCGGAACTTGACGATATGTCGAACAATATTACGCCGAATGCCTTGGGTTTCCTGATTGCCGACAGCGCGCGCCTGATGCGCATGGCTTTCGAGAAGCGAATTGCCGGAGCCGGCCTCAACATCACCGCGGGCGAAGCGCGCACCCTGGTCCAGGTTGCCGCCGTCAGCGGCAGCCGCCAGCTCGACATCGCCGCGCGCATGGGCGTTGAACCGATGACGGTCTGCACCTTTCTCGACAAGCTGCAGGCTGAAGGCCTGATCGAACGCCAGCAGGATCCGGCCGACCGCCGCGCCAAGAAGATCGTGCTGACGCAACGCTCCGACACCATCGTCCAGGCGATCAACGAGGAAATCGAGGGCCTGCTTGCCGAGGCGACACAGGGCATGAACGACGACATGCGCAAGAGCATGGAGGGCGCCCTGCAGATGCTGCGCGACAATCTGCAAAGGGGAGAACGCGTCGCCCGCGACGCCTGAGGCATCTCCGGACAAAGCCTCGCTCCCAGCGACGTCTTCACGCCAACCTCTTGTTTAAACGCAATTTTCGAATGGAAAATCGCGACGAAAGGTCGCGATGGATACGCCTGCGCGTTTGATCCATCTCAAACTTGCAGCCACCGACTGTTTCTAGACTCTCCCGCGTAACGCATATGTTCGATCAAGGAGAGACACGATGAACAAGGCTTCGAACCGCAGGGGCGCGTTCCGGATCGCCGCACTGGCCGCAACGGCCCTTCTCGCCGGCGCTGCCGCCAGCTTGGCCGCCGACATGGCGCCGGTCTCGGAAGCGCCCGTCGCCGCGGACACCATCGCCGCAAAGAGCCCCTGGCAGGTGCGCCTGCGTGGCCTGGGCGTCATCACCCGCGATTCCGGTTTCGTCGATGGCATCGCCGGCTCCGACCTGTCCTTTTCGGACACGGCGATCCCGGAAATGGATATTTCCTATTATTTCACCGACAATATCGCCGCCGAACTGATCCTCGGGACGACGAGCGCCAAGGTCTATGGCGAGGGGTCGATCGCGGGGCTTGGCGAAGTCGGCAAGACCTGGCTTTTGCCGCCGACCGTCACGCTGCAATATCACTTCACCGATTTCGGCGCCTTCAAGCCCTATGTCGGCGCGGGCGTGAACTATTCGATGTTCTACCATCAAAAGGGCACCAACGCCTCGTCTCTGGATGTCAAGAACACGGTCGGCGCCGCGCTTCAGGTCGGTGTCGACTACATGATCAACGACCACTGGGGCGCCAACGTCGATGTGAAGAAGATCTTCCTGCGGCCCGACTGGGAAGGCACGCTCGGCACGACGCCGATCAGCGGCAAGGCCAATCTAGACCCCTGGCTGGTCGGCGCCGGCATCACCTATCGCTTCTGATGCTGCCTCGGGCGGCGGGAAAGGCTTTCCCTTTCCCGCCGCTTTGGGTTATGGGCTTTGCCGATGACCCACTCCACCTTCGCCATCCTGCTCGGCGGCATGCTGATGCCCAATGCCCGGCTTGCCGCAACGCTTGACGGCGCGCGCGTCATCGCCGCCGATGGCGGCATGCGCCACGCCAGGGCTTTGGGCCTGACCCCTGAACTCTGGGTCGGCGATTTCGATTCCACCTCCCCCGCTTTGCTGGCCGAATGGCCCGACGTGCCGCGCATGCCCTATCCCGCCGCAAAAGCGGCGACCGATGGCGAAATCGCCGTTGGCGAGGCGCTGGCGCGCGGCGCGACCCGCATCCTGCTGGTCGGCGCACTTGGCGGCGAGCGCTCCGACCATGCCTTCCAGCTCTATCTTTCCGCATTGCGGTTGGCCGAGGACGGCCTCGATATCCTGCTGACCTCGGGCGAGGAAGAGGCAATGCCGCTTCTGCCGGGCGAACGCCATCTCGACCTGCCGCAAGGCGCGCTGTTTTCGGTGCTCGGCCTGACCGCGCTCGATGGCCTGTCGATCACCAATGCCCGTTACCCGCTCGATGATTTCCATCTGCCCTTCGGCTCGTCGCGCACCGTGTCCAACGTCGCCGAGGGACCGGTCACGGTGACGCTTCGTTCCGGCAAGGCGCTGATCCTTGCCCGCCCCTTCGATTTTTCGGGAGCCTGATGCCCATGGCGCCGCCCATTCTCAAACTCGACGACATCCACCTGAGCTTCGGCGGCGCGCCGCTGCTCGACGGCGCCAATTTCCAGCTCGAGCCCGGCGACCGCGTCTGCCTCGTCGGCCGCAACGGCTCGGGCAAATCGACGCTGATGAAGATCGCCGCCGGCATGGTCGAACCGCAATCCGGCGAGATCTTCCGCCATCCTTCCGCCACCGTGCGCTACCTGCATCAGGCCCCGGATTTCGAAGGTTATTCCACCGTGCAGGCCTATGCCGAGGCCGGTCTCGGCCCCAGCGACGACCCCTACCGCGTCGCCTATCTGCTCGAACATCTCGGCCTTTCCGGCGAGGAAGACCCGAAGAACCT
>CAMFHE010000065.1 GCA_945952045.1 uncultured Rhizobium sp. | reverse complement strand
GATAGTTCTCGACATCGGTGGTGATCATCAGCTGGCCGCCCTGTTCCATGCCGGCGATCAATACCGGCTTCAGCATGGCGCGCGCCGCATAGATGGCAGCCGTGTAGCCGGCCGGGCCGGATCCGATGATCAGGACCTTGGTATGACGGGCGTTCATTGTGGTTCCTTTCGAATTCGTCGCACGGCAGCCGCGCGCTGCGCGTCAGGCATGAAGCCGCCCGTATATGGGGGCCACTTTACGATTGCTCCATGCAAATATTCAAGGGCAGCCTTGCGTTAACAACAAGGCTTTTGGCATACGGTAATAATCGGTCGCAAGAGGGACACATTCTTGCGTATTCCGGGACATGCTTTAAAAGAAACGAAAAGAATCTGGAGATTTTCCGGTGCGTGCCGAGCTTGATGCCATCGACCTTAAAATCCTGCGCGAACTGCAGCGCGACGGACGGATTACCAATGTGGAGCTGGCCGACCGCGTCGGCATCTCCGCGCCGCCTTGCCTGCGCCGCGTGCGCAAGCTGGAGGAATCGGGCATCGTCGAGGGCTATCATGCGATGCTGAACGCGCCGGCGCTCGGTTTCGACCTCGTCGCCTTCTGCATGGTCGGCCTTAAACACCAGTCGGAGGCCAATCTCAAGGCCTTTGCTGCGGCGACCGCCGAATGGCCGCTGGTGCGTCAGGCCTGGATGGTGTCGGGCGACAGCGATTTCCTGCTGCATTGCGTGGCGGAAAACCTGACGCGCTTCCAGGACTTCGTCATCGAGGTTCTGACCGCCAACGAGCATGTCGACACGGTGCGCACCATGCTGACCATCCGTCAGGTCAAGAAGATCGGGCTGGTGGAGATTTAAGCCAGGCTTGAAGCGGGCAGGGGCTCGCCGCGCAGCAGGGCCTCATAGATGGCGCCGATTGCCAGCGCCTCGCCCTCGATGCTGAAATTCTCGATGACGTGATCGCGGCCGCGCGCGCCTGCGAGCGCACGACGGGTATCGTCGTCCATGAAAGCGGCGCTGGCCGTTGCCATTGCATCGAGATCCTTGGCCGGAATGACGATGCCTGTCTCCGATTTACCGTAAACCACCAGCTCCGGAAACGCGCCGACATCGGTTGACACCACCGGCACGGCGCTCGCCATGGCTTCCAGCGGCGTCAGGCCAAACCCTTCCCAGCGCTGCGGCGCGACGAACAGGTCGAGCGCCCGATACCAGTCGTTGATATCGGTGTGCTCGCCGACGAAGAGAATGCGGTCGGACAGGCCCGCTGCGGCGACGCGCTGCTTCAGCTCGGTTTCGAAACCGACATGCTTGGCAGTGGCGCGGCCGGCGATGATGGCGATCCAGTCTGGCCGCTCGGGCAGCAGGCGGATCATCGTATCGACGAACAGATCCGTGCCCTTCTGGTGTCGGACGCGGCCGAAGCAGCCGGCAATCTTTTTCGTCGGATCGAGGCCAAGCTTGGCTTTTGCCGCGGCGCGGTCGGCCGGCGGCGAGAAACGCGTTGTGTCTATGCCGTGGCGAATGACCGTGTTGGGCACGGTGAGATAGGCGGCGGTGCGGCCGCTCGTGGCGATCACCGCATCCATGCGGCCGACGAGGAATTTCGTCCAGCCGCTATGTCGTCGCTGCGAGGCGGAGGTGAAGACGATTTTCAAGGGCATGCGCAGGAGATCACGCAGCACCAGCGCCGGCAACATCTCGATGTTGCGGCGCGCATGCCAGACGCGCAGACGCCGCCTGTTCGGCGGCGTCCAGAAACGCAGGAGATCGGAAAAGCCGATGCGCGGCAGGCCGGCGGGCAGGCCGGGGCCGAGGGTGGTGATGCGCTGGCCGAGCCTCGTCTGCACCGGCACCAGCTGGATGATCGTCGAGGTCACGCCCGACAGCCGCCGCTTGAAGTTAGGCGCGACGATCTCGACCTCGCTCACATCACCCACGCGGTCTCAGCCCCAGGAAATCGCCAGGATCTCGTAGGCCTTGGAGCCGCCCGGCGCATTGACCTCGATGGAATCGCCGACTTCCTTGCCGATCAGCGCGCGCGCGATGGGGGAGGAGATGGAAATGCGGCCGGCCTTCACATCGGCTTCCTGGTCGCCGACGATCTGATAGGTCTTCTTTTCTTCGGTGTCTTCATCCACCAGCTTGACCGTAGCGCCAAACTTGATGGTGGAGCCGGACATTTTGGTGAGGTCGA
Source organism: uncultured Rhizobium sp. (assembly GCA_945952045.1). Taxonomy (GTDB): domain Bacteria; phylum Pseudomonadota; class Alphaproteobacteria; order Rhizobiales; family Rhizobiaceae; genus Metarhizobium. The sequence goes on along the minus strand of CAMFHE010000065.1, from coordinate 22,641 downwards.
TGACTTCGGCGCGCGCGATCAGGTCTTCCAGCTCGCCGACGCGGCCTTCATTGTGGCTCTGCGCTTCCTTGGCGGCGTGATATTCGGCATTTTCCGAGAGGTCGCCATGGGCGCGCGCTTCGGCGATCGCTTCGATGATTCTCGGGCGCTCTTCCTGCTGGCGCCAGCGCAGCTCTTCCTGCAGCTTGACGAACCCGCCCGGTGTCATCGGTACCTTATCAACCATTTTTCTGTCCTTCGAACCTCGTATCGCTCAGTGGCGGACACAAAAAGAAACAGGTTCCGAAGCGGAGCTTCGGAACCATGTCACAAATCAACGTTTCTCTTTATAGCAGAGTGCGCGGCGAAAAGGCCAGAGAATTCGCAACCATGCCGGAAGCGTCACTTTCGCCACCAGGAGCTTGCGCCTTGATGCGACTTGCTTTTCCGCATTTTACTCTGGAAGGGCTAGACAAAACGGAAAAGAACATATAGTGAACAAAAGATGAGGAAGTCGCTGAAGGAACGTCTTGCCATATTGTCCGATGCCGCGAAGTACGATGCCTCCTGTGCATCGAGCGGCACGACGAAGAGGGACTCGGCAGTAACGGGCGGACTGGGCTCGACGGAGGGGTCCGGCATCTGCCATGCCTATGCTCCGGATGGGCGCTGCATCTCGCTGCTCAAGATTCTGATGACCAATTTCTGCATCTATGACTGCGCCTATTGCGTCAATCGCTCGTCCAGCAATGTCGAGCGGGCGCGGTTTACCGCCGAAGAGGTGGTGTGGCTGACGATCGAATTCTATCGCCGCAATTACATCGAAGGGCTGTTTCTGTCCTCCGGTATTATTCGTTCCTCTGATTACACGATGGAAGAGATGGTGCGGATTGCCCGGACCTTGCGCACCGTCCACGGCTTTCGCGGCTATATCCACCTCAAGACGATTCCCGAGGCCTCGGCCGAGCTGATCGAGGAGGCGGGGCTCTATGCCGATCGGCTATCGATCAATATCGAATTGCCGACCGATGCGGGCCTCAGCCGTTTTGCCCCGGAAAAGCGCCCCGCCAATATCCGAAGGTCGATGGCCGATCTCAGACTGAAGATTGAGGATGCCGGCGATCGCACCCTGCAGACCGGTCGCCGCAAGCGTTTCGTACCGGCGGGGCAGAGCACGCAGATGATCGTCGGCGCCGATGGTGCGAACGACGCCGCGATCCTGTCGACCAGCGCCCGGCTTTATGGCAGCTATGATCTGAAACGCGTCTATTATTCCGCTTTCAGCCCGATCCCCGATGCCTCGCGGACACTCCCGCTCGTCAAGCCGCCGCTGATGCGCGAGCATCGTCTTTACCAGGCGGACTGGCTCTATCGTTTCTACGGTTTCGATGTCGACGAGATCATTTCAGGGCGCGACGATGGCATGCTCGATCTCGATCTCGATCCGAAGCTCGCCTGGGCGCTGGCGCATCGGGCAAAGTTTCCGGTCGATATCAACCGCGCGGCGCGGGAAATGTTGCTGCGCGTGCCCGGTCTCGGCACCAAGGCGGTGAAGTCCATCCTGTCCGCGCGTCCCCATCGGCGATTGCGGTTGGAGGATCTCGGCCGGCTCGGCGTGTCGATCCGCAAGGTCAAGGCCTTCGTCGCCGCCGAAGGCTGGTCGCCGCTGAAGCTGACGGATCAATCCGACCTGCGGTCGATGTTTGCACCGCAGCCGCAACAGCTCAGCCTGTTATGACCTATGCCGCCGTCATCGAGAGCAGCGGCGCATTCCAGCCATGGCGCGATGCGGCGCGTGCCTTGCTTCAGGCGGGAATCGCGCCTGAAAAAGTCGACTGGATTGCGGCGGATGGATTGGAAACGCGTCTGGAGTTCGACGCCTTGCCGATCCCGGCAGGCGGGGGCGGCCCGGTCACCAGCGTGCCGCCCGCCTTTCTCGATCTCGCCGCGACTGTCATCTGTCACAGTGACCCCGGACGATTTGCGCTGTTGTATCGGATGCTGTGGCGACAGGTGAATGGCGAGCGGGCGCTGCTACAGCTGCATGCGGATCAGGATGTGGCGGCGGCGAGAGCCCTGGTAAAATCCGTGCGGCGGGATGCACACAAGATGACCGCCTTCGTGCGGTTTCGCGAAGTGGATGCGCCAGAGGGCGCGCGCCGGCGGTTTGTCGCGTGGTTCGAGCCGGATCATTTCATCGTAGCGCGCACCGCGCCCTTCTTCCAGCGTCGTTTCAACGACATGGACTGGCTGATCGCCACGCCTAAGGGGTCGGCCTCGTGGAACGGCGAGAAGCTGACGGTGACTGCCGAAGCCGCGTCAAGGCCGGAAGCGGAGGATGAAACGGACGATCTCTGGCGCACCTATTATTCCAACATCTTCAATCCTGCCCGTCTCAAGGTGAAGGCGATGCAGGCGGAGATGCCGAAGAAATACTGGAAGAACCTGCCCGAGGCTCGGTTGATTCCCGACCTGATTGCCGAGGCCGAATCCCGCGTTGCCGAAATGGCGGCACGACAGGCGACAATGCCTTTGCCGTTTCACGACCGGCTTCAATCGTCGTTTTCGGCAGCGCCTATGCCGGTTCCCGCCGATGATTGGGAGGCCCTGCGGGCGCAGGCAGCGGGCTGCACGCTCTGCCCGCTGCATTGTCATGCAACCCAGACCGTCTTTGGCGAGGGGCCGCGTGATGCCGATGTCATGATCGTCGGCGAACAGCCGGGCGATCAGGAAGACTTGGCCGGGCGTCCTTTTGTCGGCCCCGCGGGAAAATTGTTCGACCGTGCGGCGGGCGAAATCGGGCTGGACCGCCGCCGGCTCTACGTGACCAATGCGGTCAAGCATTTCAAATACGAGCCGCGCGGCAAGCGCCGCATTCACCAGAAGCCCAATATCGGTGAAATCGAGCATTGCCGCTGGTGGCTTGCCAAGGAGATCGACCTCGTCCAGCCGAAACTTATCGTCGCCCTCGGCGCAACCGCCTATGTTGCGCTGACCGGCGAACGGCGCCCCCTGTCGGAGGTGCGCGGCCAGACGTTGGCCATGGCTGGCGACCGGGCGCTATTCGTCACCGTTCATCCGTCCTACCTGCTGCGCATTCCCGATGAGCGACGGAAGGAGATGGAATGGCGGAATTTTCTCGATGATCTCAGGGCCGTGACCCGCCTGATGCAGGCCGCGACGGCTGTTGAGTGATGGAAGCGCCCCTTGACGGGGCGCTTGTTGTTCTCAGAAGTAGCTCTGCAGCGGACGGACTTCGAGGTTTCCGGCCTTGAGGGCCTTGATGGCCTGGGCGGCGGATTCGGCGCCGGCCATGGTGGTGTAGTAGGGCACCTTCTGCATCAACGTGGCGCGGCGCAGCGATTTCGAGTCGGAAATCGCCTTGTTGCCGTCGGTCGTGTTGATGACCAGCTGGACCTGGCGGTTGCGGATGGCGTCCTCGATATGCGGGCGTCCTTCCAGAACCTTGTTGATCTTGGCGGCGGCGATGCCGTTTTCGGCGAGGAAGCGCTGGGTGCCGCCGGTCGCCAGAACCTTGAAGCCGATTTCCACCAGAAGCTTGATCGCCGGCAGGACGCGTTCCTTGTCGTTGTCGCGCACCGAGACGAAGACGGTGCCTTCACGCGGCAGTTCGACGCCGGCGCCGAGCTGCGACTTTGCGAAGGCCAGCGCGAAATCGGTGTCGAGGCCGATGACTTCACCGGTCGAGCGCATTTCGGGCCCAAGCAGCGTATCGACGCCGGGGAAGCGGGCGAAGGGGAAGACCGCTTCCTTGACGGCGATGTGCTTCAGGGCGCGGGGATCCGGCTTTTCGCCATAGGCGGCGAAGGTCGGATCGAGCGTTTCGCCGGCCATGACGCGCGCGGCGATCTTGGCGATCGGCGCGCCCACCGTCTTGGCGACGAAGGGCACGGTGCGCGAGGCGCGCGGATTGACTTCGAGAACGTAGATCGTGCCGTCCTTGATGGCGTATTGCACGTTCATCAACCCGCCGACGTTCAGCGCCTTGGCAAGCGCCTTGGTCTGGCGTTCCAGTTCGTCGATCATTTCAGGCGAAAGCGAGCGCGGCGGCAGCGAGCAGGCGCTATCGCCGGAATGGATGCCGGCTTCCTCGATATGCTCCATAATGCCGGCGACATAGACGTCCTTGCCGTCGCAAAGGCAATCGACATCGACCTCGGTGGCGTTGCTCAGGTACGAGTCGAACAGCAGCGGGTTCTTGCCGAGCAGCGTATTGATCTGGCCGGTCTTGTCGTTCGGGTAACGCTGCTTGATATCCTCGGGAACGAGTTCCGGCACTGTGTCGAGCAGGTAGGTCTGCAACTGGCTTTCGGAATGCAGGATCTGCATGGCGCGGCCACCGAGCACGTAGGACGGGCGCACGACGAGCGGGAAGCCGATTTCAGAGGCGACGAGGCGGGCCTGCTCGACCGAATAGGCGATGCCGTTGTTCGGCTGGGCGAGGTCGAGCTTCATCAGGAGCTTCTGGAAGCGGTCGCGGTCTTCGGCGAGGTCGATCATGTCAGGCGCGGTGCCGAGGATCGGGATGCCGTTCTTTTCCAGCGCTTCGGCGAGCTTCAGCGGCGTCTGACCGCCGAACTGGACGATGACGCCGACCAGTTCGCCCTTTTCCTGCTCGGCGCGCATGATTTCGATGACGTCTTCAGCCGTCAGCGGTTCGAAATAGAGGCGGTCGGAGGTGTCGTAGTCGGTGGAAACGGTTTCCGGGTTGCAGTTGATCATGATCGCTTCGAAGCCGGCATCCTTCAGCGCGAAGGCGGCATGGCAGCAGCAATAATCGAACTCGATGCCCTGGCCGATGCGGTTCGGGCCGCCGCCGAGGATGACGACCTTCCTGCGATCCGAAATGCCGGCTTCCGAACGGGCTTCGCCGACGAACGGGGTTTCATAGGTCGAATACATGTAGGCGGTCGGCGAGGCGAATTCGGCAGCGCAGGTGTCGATGCGCTTGAAGACCGGGCGAACGTTCAGCCGGTTGCGCAGCATCGCCACATCCTTCGGCTTGCCATTCGTCAGGCTGGCAAGGCGCGCGTCGGAGAAGCCCATGGCCTTCAGCATGCGCAGGTTTTCGGCATCCTCCGGCAGGCCGTGCTCGCGGATGCGGGCTTCCATGTCGATGATCGCCTTGAACTGGGCGATGAACCACGGATCGATCTTGCAGCCTTCATGCACTTCTTCTTCTGACATGCCGAGACGCAGCGCCTGGGCGACCATGCGCAGGCGATCCGGCGTCGGCGTGCCGATGGCGGCGCGGATGGCGTTCTTGTCGTCATCCTGGCCAAGGCCGGGGATCTCGATCTCGTCGAGGCCGGTCAGGCCGGTTTCGAGGCCGCGGAGCGCCTTCTGCAGCGATTCGGCAAAGGTGCGGCCGATGGCCATGACTTCGCCGACCGACTTCATGGCGGTGGTCAGCACCGGCGAGGCGCCCGGGAACTTTTCGAAGGCGAAACGCGGGATCTTGGTGACCACGTAATCGATCGACGGCTCGAACGAAGCCGGCGTCGCGCCGCCGGTGATGTCGTTGTCCAGTTCGTCCAGCGTGTAGCCGATGGCGAGCTTGGCGGCGATCTTGGCGATGGGGAAGCCGGTCGCCTTCGAAGCGAGGGCAGAGGAGCGCGAGACGCGCGGGTTCATTTCGATGACGACGAGGCGGCCATCGGCCGGGTTGACGGCGAACTGCACGTTCGAGCCGCCGGTCTCGACGCCGATCTCGCGCAGCACCGCGATCGAGGCGTTGCGCATGATCTGGTATTCCTTGTCGGTCAGCGTCAGCGCCGGCGCGACAGTGATGGAATCGCCGGTGTGGACGCCCATCGGATCGATATTCTCGATGGAGCAGATGATGATGCAGTTGTCGGCCTTGTCGCGGACAACCTCCATCTCATATTCCTTCCAGCCGAGCACAGATTCCTCGACCAGCACTTCGGTCGTCGGAGAGGCGTCGAGGCCGCCGGAAACGATGTCGAAGAATTCCGAGCGGTTATAGGCGATGCCGCCACCGGTGCCGCCGAGCGTAAACGACGGGCGGATGATTGCCGGCAGGCCAACATGATCGATCGCCTGGGCGGCAATCGCCATGGCGTGGCTCATGTAGCGCTGCTTGCGGTCGGTTTCGCCGAGGTTCCACTGGTTTTCCAGCGCGTCGAGGGCCTTGTCGAGTTCGGGACCGGACAGTTCGCCCTTCAGCTTGGCGCGCTCGGCATCATGTTTCTTGCGGTCGGCATCCTTGATGTCGGTGGCGTTGGCGAGCATGGAACGCGGGGTTTCCAGTCCGATGCGGGCCATGGCTTCGCGAAACAGCGCGCGGTCTTCGGCCATGTCGATGGCGGCAGGCTTGGCGCCGATCATCTCGACATTGTAGCGGTCGAGGACGCCCATGCGCTTCAGCGACAGCGCGGTGTTCAGCGCCGTCTGGCCGCCCATGGTCGGCAGCAGCGCGTCGGGGCGCTCCTTGGCGATGATCTTGGCGACGACTTCAGGGGTGATCGGCTCGACATAGGTCGCGTCGGCAAGGCCCGGATCGGTCATGATCGTCGCCGGGTTGGAGTTGACGAGGATGACGCGATAGCCTTCCTCCTTCAGCGCCTTGCAGGCCTGGGTTCCCGAATAGTCGAACTCGCAGGCCTGGCCGATGACGATCGGCCCCGCGCCGATGATGAGGATCGATTTGAGGTCTTGGCGCTTCGGCATGTCGTCATCCGTTTTCTAGCGTGCGCGAAAAACCGGTCCCGGTGTTTTACACCGGCCGGGGGCACTATGTCGTTTCGAAAGGCTAGAAGCGGCTTATAGGCAAATGTGGGGGGGAACGGAACCCCATAAATGATCGAATCGACAGGAAATCGGCGCATCCCCGTCATGCAAATTTCACATTGCCGAAAGGCAAGGATTTCTGTGCCGTTTCGACATGAAACGGCTGCGTGACAAGCCATTAAGCGGATTCTTAAGGGGTCGTGGTATTGGCTTGATGCATCGGATGCCGAAGGAAAGGGCAGGGGATGGCGGGGCCGGGCAAAGGCAGGGACGCTGCACGTTCGGATTTTTGGAGCCATTTCACGGCGCGGCTGATCGCCGACCGATGGCTTTACGCCGCCATCGTCGCCTATACCGCCATCGGCGTCGCGCTGCTCTTGGCAACCGATACCGAGCGCATGCTGTCGCATGGTCTCTATGTCGCGCAGTGGTCGAAGATGTTCCTGTTGCTGATGCCGCTCGGGGCCATCAGCTTCGATATCTGTTTCGTCGTCCTGCGATTCGAGCGGCGGCGGCGACTTGCCTATCGGCGGGTGTTTTCGCCGCAAAGGCTGGCGGCTCTGGTCTGTGGCGTGCTGTTGCTGATGGGCTTCATGGTGTTCCAGGGCACGTTCACCTCGATCAAGAACGTATTGCCGGTGTTGAACGACGGCTTTCCCTATGACCGGCTGCATGCCGATCTCGACCGCGTCCTGCATTTCGGCCAGGATCCCTGGCGCTGGCTATATGGCGTCGCAGGGCATGGACTTGTGCGCGGCATCGTCGAATTCAATTATAACGTCCTGTGGTTCATCCTCTGTTTCGGCGCGCTGTTTTTCGTGGCGACGTCGCCGGCGGCGTCGACCGTCAGGGTGCGTTACCTGACGATGTTCATGATCGTCTGGGTCATTTGCGGCAATGTGCTGGCCGGCGTGTTCCTGTCGGCGGGACCGGCCTATTACGGGCTGGTGACGGGAGACGCGGCGCGTTTCGGCGAGCAGCTTGCCTTTCTCGCACATAGCAACGGGGCGAGTTCGGCGGCGACCTACCAGAAATATCTCTGGCAACTCTATGAAGCCGACAAGGCCGGTTTCGGCGGCGGCATATCCGCCTTTCCGAGCGTGCATGTCGGGCTGATCACCATGAATGCGCTGTTTGCAGCCGAATATTCGCGCCGCCTCGGCATTGCCGCCTTCGCCTATGTCGCCTTTGTCTGCGCCAGTTCCGTCTATCTTGCCTGGCACTATGCCATAGACGGGTATGTCTCGGTGCTGGTAGTCGTCGCTGCCTATTGGCTGACGCGCATCGCATTCCGCAGGGCGGCGGCGGAGAGCGTCGGGGCGCTTCAGCCGAGCCGGGCGCGCGCCTCGGCGGCATAGGTACGGCTGACAGGGATTTCGGAGCCGTCCTCAAGGACGGCGACAAGCTTGCCGTCAGCGCGCTCCAGCCGGGAGACGAAGGCGGTTGCGACCCAGTGCGAGCGGTGGACCTGAAGCCCGTCGACGCCGTCTATTTCCCGCAGCGCATCGGAGAAGCGCAGGAGGATCAACTCGCTGCCGCGACTGGTGCGCACCAGCGTATAGTGGTCCTGAACCGAAAGGTGCAGCAGCGCGCCACGGGTTTGCGGCTTGAGGCGGGCGAGCAGGCGCGCGCCTGGCGTTTCGGGCACGGCGATGGCCGGTTGTGGCGATTCGGGCGTGCCGACCTTGCCGCTCGCCAGCGTCATATAGGAGATGACGCAGAAAATCAGGCAGAGCGGCAGAGATGAGAGCACGCCGCCGGCCACGCCTTCGAGCGTCGGCGGTTTGGCGAACCAGGCATAGTCGATGAGAGAGATCAGGATGGCGATCGGCAGGGCGGCGACTGCCGCGCCGATCATCATGCGGACGAACATCTGCGAGATCAACCGTTCGAGAAGCCGATTCCCGGCGATGGAAAAGGCAATCGCCGTCGGCCAGGCGAGCGCATGGACGGTGAACCAATAGGCGAGGCGCGGCAGGCCGCGCAGATGCTCGTAGGTGCCGAAGGGGCCGGTGACGGTGAACAGAAGCACGACCGCGGCGAAGGTGACCCACAGATTGCGCAGGCGCAGAAAGGCCTGCATTTCGCGAAGCGTGGATTGCATGATGCCGTCTTTCACGAAGTTTTCCGCCCTGCCGCGTATGTCTGCTTGAGCGCTTTAGACCGTTGATCCAGTCGAATGGCAAGATCAATCGCTTTGGAGTTCCGCCATGACGCTCGCGCCCCTTCTCGACGCGCCGCTCGCCATCCAGCTTCACGTCGCAACCGTCGTGCCGGCGGCCATCCTCGGCGCATGGCTCCTTTTGATGAAAAAGGGTACGCCGTTGCATCGCAGGCTCGGGCGGGTGTGGCTGGCGTTGATGGTGGTCAGCGCATTATCGTCATTCTTCATCCACAGCATCAATATGTTCCATGGCTTCAGCCCGATACACCTCATCTCCGTCTATGTGATCTACGGAGCCTTTGCCGCTTACCGTTCGGCCAGGATGGGACGCATCGTCAGTCATCGCCGTCAGGTGCTCGGCCTTTATCTCGGCGGGGTCGTCGGGGCCGGCGCTTTCACGCTGGTGCCGGGACGGATCATGCATGATGTCCTCTGGTCGAATATCGCGGAAACGGGCTGGTCTTGGCAGGCGCTGCTGCTTGCCGGCATGGCGCTCGGCATCTGTGCGTTGCTTTATTTGATGACGGGTCGCGGCACGCGGCCGCGAACGGAACGTATTTGATGTTTTGCCCGTTCTTTGCTTAACATCCGGGAGCCAATGACGGGAGTTAAGATCATGGAATGGAAGGGCCGCCGCCAGTCTGATAATATCGAGGACCGGCGCTCCGCCGGCACGGGCGGTTTCGGGAACGATCCGTTCGATGGCGGGCGCCGGGTGCGCATTCCTATCGGGCGGGGCGGCGGGGGCCTGAGCATCGGTTCCATCGTGCTGATCCTCATCGTCTGCTGGTTCCTCGGCATCAATCCGCTGACCCTGCTCGACAGCGGGCTTGGCGGCACGAATTTCCAGACAGAATCGAACCAGCCGGCCTCGACGCCGCAAAATGACGAGATGACCGCTTTCGTGCGGACCGTGCTTGCCGAAACGGAAGACACCTGGACGGGCATCTTCAAGGCTAATGGTCAGACCTATGAACAGCCGCGCATGGTGCTGTTTTCCGGCGCCACGCAGTCGGCCTGCGGCTCGGCGTCCGCCGCCACCGGTCCCTTCTATTGCCCGGGCGACCGCAAAGTCTATCTCGATACGGATTTCTTCCGCCAGCTCGACAAGCAGTTCGGCGCATCCGGCGATTTCGCCGAGGCTTATGTGATCGCCCACGAGGTCGGCCACCACGTCCAGAACCTGCTCGGGATCCTGCCGAAGTTCAACCAGATGCGCCAGAGCATGTCGGAAACCGATGCCAACCGCATGTCGGTGCGCGTCGAATTGCAGGCGGATTGCTTTGCCGGCGTTTGGGGCAAATTCACCCAGCAGAAGGGCATTCTCGATGCGGGTGACCTGGAGGAAGCGCTGAACGCCGCCCAGCAGATCGGTGACGATACGCTGCAGAAGCGCAGTCAGGGCTATGTCGTGCCCGACAGCTTCAACCACGGAACGTCCGCCCAGCGCGTCAAATGGTTCAAGCGTGGCTTCGACACCGGCGACATGAAGGCTTGCGACACCTTTACCGGCGCAGTCTGATCTGGACTTGAAACGGGGCGCATTCACGCGCCCCGTCCTCTGCCTTATTTCTCGCTGTCGAGATGGGCCAGTTGCGCTTCCGGATAACGCCCGCCGGCAGCGGCATCCTTCGGTATGGCGCGTTCGATCGATGCGAGATCCTCCGATGTCAGCCGCACATCGAGTGCGCCGAGGCTCTCGGTGAGCCGGTCGCGGCGGCGTGCGCCGATGATCGGCACAATATCCTGACCCTGGGCTGCCACCCAGGCAATGGCGATCTGGGCGACGGTAACGCCCTTGTCTTCGGCGATCTGGCGCAAGGCTTCGACAAGCTCGAGGTTCTTTTCGAGATTGCCCGGCTGGAAACGCGGGCTGAACGTGCGAAAATCGGTACCGGTCGTGGGGCTGGCCTGCTGCCAATGGCCGCTGATCAGGCCGCGCGACAGGACGCCATAGGCGGTCACCGAAATGCCCAGCTCCCGGCAGGTCGGCAGGATATCGGCCTCCATGCCGCGTGAGATCAGCGAATATTCGATCTGCAGGTCGGCGATCGGATGGACGGCAGCGGCGCGGCGAATGGTTTCTGCGCCCATTTCCGACAGGCCGATATGGCGCACATAACCTTCCTTGACGAGATCGGCGATCGCGCCGATCGTCTCTTCGATCGGCACAGATGGGTCGAGACGCGCCGGGCGGTAGACGTCGATGTAATCGACGCCGAGGCGTTGCAGCGAATAGGCGATGAAATTGCGCAAGGCGAGCGGCCGTGCGTCGAAGCCTGCAAAGCCGCCCTTGGGATCGCGCAGCGCCCCGGTCTTGACGCTCAAGATGACCTTGTCGCGGTCTTTGCTCTGAAGCGCTTCGCGGATCAGCATTTCATTGTGGCCCATGCCGTAGAAATCGCCGGTATCGAGCAGTGTGACGCCGGCATCGAGCGCGGCATGAATGGTGGCGATGCTTTCGCTGCGGTCGGCCGGGCCATACATGCCCGACATGCCCATGCAGCCGAGGCCGATGGCAGAGACTTCGGGGCCGGTTTTTCCAAGACGTGTGGTGTGCATGGTGGTTCTCCTTGGGGTGCCTGTCGGAAACTGTGTCGAAGGCTGTTTTAGCCCGGCTGCCTTTGTGCGATAATCCATATTTATTGCGATAGCCTGTCTGGATTTATGCACAATGACCGATCTGCCGCTTGCCGATCTCGATGCCTTCGTTGCCGTTGCCCGTGAGCGCAGCTTTCGCGCGGCGGCGCGCTTGCGCGGCGTTTCCCCCTCCCAGCTTTCCGAAGCGGTACGGCGGTTGGAGGAGCGGCTCGGCGCGCGCCTGCTCAACCGCACGACCCGCAGCGTCACGCCGACCGAGGCCGGCGAGCGGTTGATCGAGCGTCTGAACCCGGCGATCCTCGACATCCGCAGCGCACTGGAGGCGGTCGGCGAGACCTCCGGCCAGCCGGTCGGACGCCTGCGCCTCAATGTGCCGCTGGCGGTGGAGCGGTTCATCCTACCTGAGATCATCGAGCCGTTTATGGATCTCTACCCCGGCATTGTCGTCGAGATCACCGCGGACGATCGGTTTCTCGATGTGCTGGCAAGCGGTTTCGATGCCGGCATCCGTTATGGCGAGCGGCTGGAAAGCGACATGATCGCCGTGCCGATCGGCCCGCGCGAACAGCGTTTCGTTACCGCCGCCGCACCCTCCTATCTCGCCCGCCACGGCACGCCGCAAACCCCCGGCGACATGCTGGCGCATCGCTGCGTCGTCCATCGTTTCCTCAGCGGCGCGGCGCCTGCCTGGGAATTTCCGGAAGGGGAGCGCGTGGTGCGACTGCAGCCGCAGGCGCGCTTCGTCAGCAATCTCGCCAGTCTGGAGGTGCGGATCGCCGAGGCAGGCCATGGCATCATCCGAACCTTCGAGGACTTCCTGGCCCCGTCGCTCAAAGCGGGAAGCCTGGTCCGCATCCTTCAGGCCTGGGACGAGACGTTTCCCGGCCCCTATCTCTACTATGCCAGCCGCCGTCATGTGCCGCCGCCATTGCGCGCCTTCGTGGACTTCCTGCGCGCCGCGCGCCGCAAGCAGGATCGGGATGGGGATGTTCCGCAGGAGGACGCGGAATGATCACGCCCTGTTCTCGAATCCATCAGCGGAATGCGTATCTGGGATCAAAAAGTTTGAAATGTTCACGTATTGTTTCGATGGCAAATCTGTTTTAAGCAGGAGCGATAGTCGCGGGACGTGGCTTTGTGACAGTGTCTGGGGCGCAAGCCGTCGGATGTGCGCTCACCCATATGGCTTTCGGCCGTCGCCCGCCCGCATTTATCCAACCGCACCGGCCTGGCCGGACCGGCTCTGAAAATTTCAAAGGGACGACCGTACCCTTGCGCCTTTTCGAGGCGAGGGCGCGGCAGGGAGAGCAGTCATGATCGATCCGGTGCTGGCGCGGCGCGGCCTGTTTCTTGTCTTCGTCATCCTGCTTCTGGATGTGATCGGCATCGCCATCATCGTGCCCGTCATGCCGGCCTTCATGGAAGAAATCACCGGCGAAAACATCAGCGCGGCTGCCATCGACGGCGGCTGGTTGCTGCTGGTCTATGCCGGCATGCAGTTCCTGTTCGCGCCGCTGATCGGCAATCTCTCCGACCGCTTCGGTCGCCGGCCGATCCTGCTCGCTTCGGTGCTGACTTTTGCCGTCGACAACTTGATCTGTGCGCTGGCCGGCAGCTATGCCGTCCTGTTCATCGGCCGCATCCTCGCCGGCATCAGCGGCGCGAGCTTTGCCACCTGTTCCGCCTTCATCGCCGATGTCAGCGACGACAGCAATCGCGCGCGCAATTTCGGCCTGATCGGCATCGCTTTTGGCACCGGCTTCGCCCTCGGGCCCGTTATCGGCGGGTTGCTGGGCGAATTTGGCGTGCGGGTGCCGTTCTACGGGGCGGCGCTGATTGCCTTCCTGAATTTCATCGCCGCCTGGTTCCTGCTGCCGGAAACGCTGCAGCCGGCCAACCGCCGCCGCTTCGAGCTGTCGCGCGCCAATCCGCTCGGCGCGCTCAGGCAGATGCGCAACTATCACGGCATCGGCTGGATCGGGCTGGTGCTGTTCCTTTACTGGATGGCGCATGCCGTCTATCCTGCGGTGTGGCCCTTCGTCGGCGCCTATCGCTACAATTGGAGCGAAGGCGAAATCGGCCTGTCGCTGGGCATCTTCGGCATTTGCGGCGCTATCGTCATGGGCGTCATTCTGCCGCGACTGGTTCCGGTGCTTGGCGAATGGAAGACGGCGGCGCTGGGTTTGACCTTCTCGACGCTGGGGCTTGCCGGTTTTGCCGCCGCTTCGCATGGATGGATGGTCTATGCCGTCATCGTGCTGACCGCGATGGAAAGTGTCGCCGATCCGGCGTTGCGCAGCATCGCATCGTCCAAGGTGCCGCCTTCGGCGCAAGGCGAGCTTCAGGGCGCGATGAGCAGCCTCAACAGCATCACCACCATTATCGGGCCGGTTCTGTTCACCCAGCTTTTCGGCTATTTCACCGCGCCGTCGGCACCGGTGACCTTTGCCGGGGCGCCGTTTGCGCTTGCCTCGTTTTTCCTGTTTGTCGGCCTGCTCGCCTTTCTCTGGCGCGTGCGCGACAAGCACCGAACGCTTGCGCTCGGAAATGCCTGAAAAACAGGCCGTTTTCGTAACGGTTTGATGAAATAGCAGGCAGGTTTGCGCGAAGGGACTGGCTTTCATCCGTTGCTTCAGGTAGAGCGGGTCGCCTGATATCGGCGGCCGGGCGGCTGCCGGCGGGGAGTCGGACGACAATGCGTCACGACAGGACCGTGGCCCGCCTTGCATACGACACCATTTTCATGACGCGCGTTGCCCCGGAAACGGCGTGTGCGGCGCGTTTCACACGAACGATATGGCGGTTGATCCATGGATACGATGGTTCACGTTCCGGCAAAGGCCGGAAGTAGCGACAATAGCTGGATGGGGCAAATCCGCACGACGCTTGCGCTCGGCATTCCCCTGATCGGCGCGCAGCTGGCGCAGCTCGGCATCCACACGACCGATGTGGTCATCGTCGGCCGCCTGGGTGCGGTGACGCTGGCGGCGATGGTGCTGGCGACGCAGTTCCTGTTCACGATCATGATCTTCGGCTCCGGCTTCTCCATGGCCGTGGTGCCGATGGTGGCGCAGGCCTTCGGGCGCGGCGACACCACCAATGTGCGCCGCTCGCTGCGCATGGGCATCTGGGTTGCGGTGCTCTACTGGCTGCTGATGCAGCCGGCCTTCTGGAACGCCGAGCGCATTCTGCTGGCGCTGAACCAGAAGCCGGATGTGGCGGCACTTGCCGGACATTATGTGATGATCGCCCAGTTCGGCATTCTGCCGGCGCTGCTGTTCTTCGTCTATCGCGCGCTCGTCAGCGCCATCGGCAAGGCCGGCATCATCCTGTTCGTCACCATCGCCATGCTGGTGCTCAATGCCGTCGGCGCCTATGTGCTGGTGCTCGGCCATTTCGGCCTGCCGGCGCTCGGCATGGAAGGGGCGGCGATCGTTTCCGTCGTTGTGCAGGCGGCGGGCCTCGTCTTCATCGTCGCCTATGTGCAGAGTTTCGAGGAAACCCGCAAATACGAGCTGTTCGTGCGCTTCTGGCGGCCGGATTGGCGCGCCTTCTTCGAGGTGCTGCATCTCGGCTTCCCCATCGGCATGACGCTGCTCGCCGAAGTCAGCCTGTTTACGGCGGCCTCCCTGATGATGGGGCGCATCGGTACGCTGGAGCTCGCCGCCCATGGCATTGCGTTGCAGCTTTCCGGCATCACCTTCATGATACCGCTCGGGCTGGCGCAGGCCGGCACCGTCATGGTCGGCATGGCGCATGGCCGTGGCGACATGACGGCCATCGTGCGCGCCTCTGTGGCGGTCACGGTGATCGCCGTGCTGGTCTCGGTGATCTGCACGACGATGCTGGCCTCGTTCCCGGCCTATTTCGGCAGCCTGTTCATCAATGCGCATACGCCGGATGCGGCGCGCGTTCTCGAAATCGCAGCATCCTTCATCGTTATCGCCGGTATCTTCCAGCTGGTCGACGGCATGCAGGCGATTGCCAGCGGCCTGCTGCGCGGTCTCAAAGATGCGCGCGTGCCGATGGTGCTGGCGCTGATTTCCTACTGGCCGGTCGGCTTCTTCCTGGCCTGGGTGCTGGCCTTCCCGGTCGGCTTCGGCGGCATCGGCATCTGGTACGGCTTCCTCGTCGGGCTCGGCACCGCCTCGGCGCTGCTGTGCTGGCGGTATTACCGGCTGGTGCGCGCCCATATGGAAATGGCCCGGTAATTTACCGGGCCATCCATCTATTCCATTGATTTGACTTGAGATCGTCTCAGCGCTCGGCGAGCGCTTCGACACCCTTGCGCTCGCGAATGAGGTTCACGAAGCGACGGAAGAGGTAGTGGCTGTCCTGCGGGCCGGGCGAAGCTTCCGGGTGATGCTGTACCGAGAAGACCGGCTTGCCGACGAGGCGCAGGCCGCAATTGGTGCCGTCGAACAGCGACACATGGGTTTCCTCGACACCCGATGGCAGCGAGTCGGAATCGACTGCGAAGCCGTGGTTCATCGAGACGATTTCCACCTTGCCGGTGGTGTGATCCTTGACCGGATGGTTGGCGCCGTGATGGCCCTGATGCATCTTCGAGGTCTTGGCGCCGACGGCGAGACCCAGCATCTGGTGACCGAGGCAGATGCCGAACAGCGGCAGTTCCTTGTCGATCAGCGTGCGGATGACCGGAACGGCATATTCACCGGTCGCGGCCGGATCGCCCGGGCCGTTCGACAGGAAAACGCCATCCGGGTTCAGCGCCATGATGTCTTCGGCGCTGGTCGTCGCCGGCACGATGGTGACGCGGCAATCGAGACCGGCGAAAAGGCGCAGGATGTTGCGCTTGACGCCGAAGTCGACGGCGACGACGTGGAAACGCGCATCGCCGGCGCCGAGCGTGCCGAAACCTTCGTTCCAGACCCAGGGGGTTTCGGTCCATTCCGACGACTGGCCGGAGGTGGCGACCTTGGCGAGGTCGAGGCCTTCCAAGCCGCTCCAGGCCTTGGCTTCGGCCTTCAGCGTCTCGATGTCGAAGACGCCGGCGGGATCATGGGCGATGACGCCGTTCGGCATGCCGTTTTCGCGGATCCAGGCGGTCAGCGCGCGGGTATCGATGCCGGAGAGGCCAATGATGCCGCGGGCCTTCAGCCAGGCGTCGAGATGCTTGGCGGCGCGGAAATTGGACGGCTCGGTGATGTCGGCCTTGAAGATGACGCCGACGGCGCCGTGGCGGGCGGCGGGCGTCAGGTCTTCTATGTCTTCGTCATTGGCGCCGACATTGCCGATATGCGGGAAGGTGAAGGTGACGATCTGGCCGAGATAGGAGGGGTCGGTGAGGATTTCCTCATATCCGGTCAGGGCCGTGTTGAAGCAGACTTCGGCCTGAACCTTGCCGGTGGCGCCGATCCCGGTGCCCTCGATCACGGTTCCATCGGCCAGAACCAGCATGGCGGTCGGTTTTTTCACAGTCCAGGGTGCGGTCGCGCTCATCTCAAATCCCTTCCGGCCGCATAAAGCGCAAGGGGGCTTGAACCCGGCATGCGCTTGGGCCATTTCATGTCGCAGTCAGGGGCGCGCGAAATCCATTCGCGGTCGGCGGCCCTGATGTCAATTTTCGTGCAGGCGCCGACCCATAGACAAAGCAGGCCCCAGGGTCAATGCTTGAGCCATGCAAAGGCAGCGGAATTGTGGAACGGTCCCCCGTTCTTGCAGTTGCCTGCGTCTGTGGGCTAAGAACGCGGCCAGACAGAAATGCTCAGGAGACAACGACATGATGCGCGATGAACTCACCGCCGCCCTCAAGGACGCCATGAAGGCCAAGGACACCGTCCGGCTGTCGACCATCCGCCTGGTGCAGGCCGCGATCAAGGATCGCGACATCGCCAATCGCACCGCCGGCAAGGCCGAGGCGTCCGACGAGGATATCGCCCAGCTTCTCGCCAAGCTGGTGAAGCAGCGCGAGGAATCGGCCCGCATCTACGACGAGAATGCCCGCGCGGAACTGGCCGACAAGGAACGCGCCGAAATCGCCGTCATCAAGACCTTCATGCCGGCGCAGATGTCGGACGAAGACATCCGCGCCGCTGCCGCGCAAGCCGTCGCCGAGACCGGCGCGCAGGGTCCGAAGGACATGGGCAAGGTCATCGGTTTCCTGAAGGAGCACCATGCCGGCAAGATGGACTTCGCCAAGGCGTCCGGCATCGTCAAGGAACTGCTGAAATAAAGGATTTTCAGGAAAGGTGCGACGCGGCTTTCCGTCCGGAAATGCGCAAGTGCCTCTGAAATGTCCATAGGGTGAAAACAGGAAAGGCAGGAGCGCAGCTCCTGCCTTTTCCGTGCTCCTGGCATCCCGACTAACGATCAGCGGAGGCTGTGACGGATGCGGGGAGGCACCCGGATGGAGAATGCGGGGGTGGGGGCTCTCCATCCGGGATCGGAGATTGGGGTTCCGATATGCGGTCGGGAAATCATTTCCCGGCTGCATCCTACGATCTGGAACCTAGGCCGATGCGAGGGCGCCGACAAATTACAAATAAGTAATTTTGCGCGCGTGATTTCTGCCCCATTCTTGCCACATCGGCGGTGGCCGTATCGTCGTTTTTACCAGATTCTGCCTGTGAATTGCGGTGAAGTGCCGTCATCTGCCGGTGGCGCGACGCGCGCCGCCGCCCTATATTGTTTTCTGTTCCCAGAGGTGACCCGGTTTGCGCTTTTCCAATGCCTTTCTCGACGAGATCCGTGACCGCGTGCCGATATCGGGCGTGATTGGCCGTCGCGTGACGTGGGATCGCAAGAAGACCAATGTCTCGCGCGGCGATTACTGGGCCTGCTGCCCCTTCCATGGCGAAAAGTCCCCGAGCTTCCATTGCGAGGACCGCAAGGGTCGCTACCATTGCTTCGGCTGTGGCGTCTCCGGCGATCATTTCCGTTTCCTCACCGATCTCGAAGGGGTGAATTTTCCCGAAGCCGTGCAGCAGATCGCCGACATGGCCGGCATTCCCATGCCGCAGCCCGATCCGCAGGCGGAACGGCGCGAGAAGGAACGCACGACGCTGCTCGACGTCATGGAACTGGCGACCGCCTATTTCCAGGACCAGCTGAATACCGCCGCCGGAGCCCGCGCCCGCGCCTATCTGCGCGACCGCGGCCTGACGGGGCGCACCATCGAAACTTTCAGGCTGGGTTACGCCAGCGACAGCCGCAACGCGCTGAAGGAGTATCTGGCCGGGAAAAACATTCCCAAGGACCAGATCGAGGCCTGCGGCCTTGTCGTGCATGGCGCGGAAATTCCCGTTTCCTACGACCGCTTCCGCGATCGCATCATGTTCCCGATCCTGTCGTCGCGCGAGCGGGTGATCGCGTTCGGCGGCCGCGCCATGTCGGCGGATGCGCCGGCCAAGTATCTGAATTCCAACGAGACGGAGCTGTTCCACAAGGGCAATGTGCTGTTCAACTTCACCCGCGCCCGGCGTGCGGCGCAGGATAGCGCTCGCGGTCGTGACGAGGGTGCGACGGTCATTGCGGTGGAAGGCTATATGGATGTCATCGCCCTTCATCAGGCGGGCATCGAGAATGCCGTTGCGCCGCTCGGCACGGCGCTGACCGAAAACCAGCTCGACCTCTTGTGGAAGATGTCGCCGATGCCGGTCCTGTGCTTCGACGGCGACGGCGCGGGCCTGCGCGCCGCCAACCGGGCGCTCGATCTGGCTCTGCCGCAGATCAAGCCGGGGCGGTCGGTGCGTTTCGCGCTGCTGCCGGAGGGCAAGGATCCCGACGATCTCGTCAAGCATGACGGTCGTGCGCCCTTCGATCAGGTGATGTCCGAGGCGCGGCCGCTGGCCGACATGCTGTGGACGCGCGAGACGTCCGGCGGTAATTTCGACACGCCGGAAAAACGCGCCGAACTGGAAAGCAGGCTGCGCCAGATCGTGGCGCAAATCCAGGACGAGGACGTGCGCCGCCATTACGGGCAGGACATGCGCGACCGTCTCAACGCCTTCTTCCGCCCGGCGCAGGCCGGCGGCGGGCGGCAAGGCTTTGCCCGCAATGGCCGCCAGCAGCCGGCGGGCGGGCGTGGCGGGCCGCAGGGCGCGCGCGGTGGACAGGTGGCGGCGAGCGGCGCGGTCTCGGATCGGCTGATGCGCTCCGGCATGGTCAAGGGCCATCGCGACCAGCCGACCCTGCGCGAAAGCGTCATGGCGCTCTCCATCGTCAATCATCCCGAATTGCTTGCCCGCGAATATGACGAAATCGCCGCCATCGACTACGAAAACCGCGACCTGCAGCGGCTCTGGGCGGCGGTGCTTGGCATCACGGCAGCGGCTGGCGCACGGCTGACGCGCGAGTTGATGCTGGAGGAGCTGGAAGCGCAAAACTTTGCCGGCCTCGTCGCCAGTCTCGACTTGCAAGTGCGCAGCGCCGGCCTGTGGACGGCCACGCCGGAGGCGGCCTACGAGGATGCGGCCGATGCCTTCCTTCAGGCGCTGTCGCTGCACAAGCGCAGCAAGGCGCTGCGCTGGCAGAAGATCGAGCTGGAGCGCGAAATCGCCGAGGCAGCAGAGGCCGAGGACGGCGAACGCATCAATGCGTTGATGCGGGCGCTGCAGGAAATCCAGTTCGAGATCCTGCGCATGGAAAATCAGGAGGCGATCATCGACGGTTTCGGCGTCATGTCGGGCCGTATCAAGGGTGCGGCCGGGCGCTGAACCGAAGGCTCGCAACCGGTTTCGCAACATGCTATGTGAAGGCCCTATTGTGGTTGAATTTCATTGATAGGCCCGCCGGCACCACCGGTATTTTCAAAAGGGAGGACGCTTATGCGTTACGAGGCAAGCTGTCATTGCGGCGCGATCGCCTATGACGTCGAAGGTGATTTTACCGAAGCGCTGGATTGTAACTGTTCCTTGTGCCGCCGCCGCGGCGCTCTTCTCGCCTTCGTGCCGCGCGACAAACTGACGTTGAAGACACCGGAGGAAAACCTTTCGCGCTATACGTTCAACAAGCATGTCATCCAGCATTATTTCTGCGGAACATGCGGGATTGCGGTGTATGGCGAAGGCAAGGCGCCGGACGGATCGGCAACGGCAGCGATCAATTTACGGTGCATTCCGGCCATTGATCTTGATTCGCTCAAGATCAACAAATGGGATGGCGCCAGTCATTGATGCTGGAATAGGCGTCGAACGGGCAGGCTTGGCGAAATTCCGATGCTCTTCGGCCCATGCTCTTGTTTTTGCAAGAACGATGCCTATCTCTCGCGTCGAGTGGTCTTTCCCGGAAAGGGGCCTGAAAGGGCATTTCCGGATATTTCTCGTCATTTTCCGATTGGAAGAGCTTGACGGAAAGGAATTTTGTGGGAATCACCATTTCCGGGCTTAGAAGTTTGGACGGATTGAGCAGATCGGCAGCGATGACCGGGTTAGCATGTTCGCGCTTGCGCAGAACTCTCGCATTTTCCCGGTGTTTAATCAGGAATTAGCGATCATTCCGTTAGGTAAGACAACCGATTCGCATTCGCGGCGAGGAGGCGTCCGTTTCGGCGGACAAATTTTATCGTAGCGATGATGGAAGCGTCAGGGAAAGCGACGAAGTAATGGCAACCAAGGTCAAAGAAAACGACGAAGCAGAAGTCGAACGCGACGGCGCGACGGACGGACCGCTTCTCGACCTTTCCGACGACGCGGTCAAGAAGATGATCAAGGCCGCCAAGAAGCGCGGCTATGTGACCATGGACGAATTGAACTCGGTTCTGCCGTCGGAGGAAGTCACCTCCGAGCAGATCGAGGACACCATGGCCATGCTTTCCGACATGGGCATCAACGTCGTCGAGGATGAAGACATCGACGAGCAGGCCGCCTCCGACGACGAGGATGGAGACAGCGACGGCGAAAGCGAGGGTGGCGAACTGGCCCCCAGCGCCGGCACCCAGCTGGCGACCGCCAAGAAGAAGGAACCGACCGACCGCACGGACGACCCGGTGCGCATGTATCTGCGCGAAATGGGTTCGGTCGAGCTGCTGTCGCGCGAAGGCGAAATCGCCATCGCCAAGCGCATCGAGGCCGGTCGCGAAACGATGATTTCGGGCCTCTGTGAGAGCCCGCTCACCTTCCAGGCGCTGATCATCTGGCGCGACGAGCTGAACGAAGGCTCGACGTTGCTGCGCGAGATCATCGACCTCGAAACCACCTATTCCGGCCCCGAAGCGAAGGCTGCGCCCCAGTTCCAGAGCCCGGAAAAGATCGAGGCCGATCGCAAGGCTGCGGAAGAAAAGGAAAAGACCCGTCGTCCGCGCATGGCGCCGACCGGCGATGACGACATCACCGATGTCGGCGACGCCATGCCGGTGGAAGAAGAAGAGGAAGACGAGGACGAATCCTCGCTGTCCCTGGCGGCGATGGAAGCGGAGCTGCGTCCGCAGGTCATGGAAACCCTCGACCTGATCGCTGACACCTACAAGAAGCTGCGCAAGCTGCAGGACCAGCAGGTCGAAGCGCGCCTTGCCGCCGTCGGCACGCTGTCGTCCGGCCAGGAGCGTCGCTACAAGGAATTGAAGGATCAGTTGATCACGGCGGTCAAGTCGCTGTCGCTCAACCAGAACCGCATCGATTCGCTGGTCGAGCAGCTCTACGACATCAACAAGCGCCTTGTGCAGAACGAAGGCCGCCTGCTGCGTCTGGCCGAATCCTACGGGGTTCGCCGCGAAAGCTTCCTCGAACAGTATCAGGGCGCCGAGCTCGATCCGAACTGGATGAAGTCGATTGCGAACCTCGCCGCCAAGGGGTGGAAGGAATTCGCCCGCGCCGAGAATTCGATGATCCGCGACATCCGTCAGGAGATCCAGAACCTCGCCACCGAAACCGGCATTTCGATCTCGGAATTCCGCCGCATCGTGCATATGGTGCAGAAGGGCGAGCGCGAGGCGCGCATCGCCAAGAAGGAAATGGTCGAGGCCAACCTGCGTCTCGTCATCTCCATCGCCAAGAAGTACACGAACCGCGGTCTGCAGTTCCTCGACCTCATTCAGGAAGGCAATATCGGCCTGATGAAGGCGGTCGACAAATTCGAATACCGTCGCGGCTACAAGTTCTCGACCTATGCCACCTGGTGGATCCGGCAGGCGATCACCCGTTCGATCGCCGACCAGGCCCGCACGA
>CAMFHE010000064.1 GCA_945952045.1 uncultured Rhizobium sp. | reverse complement strand
CTTGCGCAGCCGTCATAAACTCAAGATGAATCTCAACAGGCCCTAGAGCATTTCCGGTGAACACGGGTTCACCGGAAATGCTCTATCCTTTTGTTTTTGCCGCATTGTCCGACGCCAAAGCGATCCCGCTTTGGCTGGAAATGCTCTAGATATTGACGGCGCTGTTAGTATGACGCGCGGCGGCGATATTCGTCGGGTGTCGTTCCGGTCATGCGCTTGAACATGGCGATGAAGGCAGACGCGTTGCCATAGCCCAGCCGCGTCGAAATGATCTCGACCGTCTCGTTTGCCTCGAGAAGCGGCATGGCTTTCAAGACACGAAGGCGCTGCTTCCATTCTGAAAAGGATATGCCGAGTTCGGCCTGGCAACGGCGGATCAGCGTGCGTTCTGTGGTTCCGGCGAGGCGGGCGAATTCGGCCAGCGAGCGATTGTCGCCGGGATGGTCCTGCAGATGCGTCAGAACCGGCCCGAGCTGCGGATCGACGGACCAGGGCAAATAGCTTCCGACGCGGGGGGCCTGCGCCAGGAGATCGACGACCACCTGCAGGAAGCGTTGATGCTCCATGGAGGGATCGGCGATCGTTTCCTTTTGCCGCAAATGCTCCAGCATCGCGTGCAAAAGCGGGCTTAGCGTCAGCGCGCAGGTCGTGTCGGGCAGGTTGGCGCAAAGCGCCCGGGAGACATAGAGCGAGCAATGATAGGCCTCGTGGCGGTTCAGCCCCTGATGCTCGATATCGGGCGGTAGCCAGACGCCGTATTGCGGCGGCGCGAGATAATGATGGTCGGCGAGGTTGATTTCCATCACGCCGCTATAGGAATAGACGAATTCGCCCCAGCTGTGGCTATGGCGCGGATAGGCAGCGTCGGCCGGAACCTGCGCCACCCGGAAATAGAGTGGCAAGGGCAGCGCGCTGCGAAATGGCGGCTCCAGAAAATGCGTTGGCGTCGCCTCGTCGCGCTTGCCGCCTGGCGGGTATGTGATACCGACTGTCATGAATTCATTATATGCGTGATAACTGACAAATGATAGACCACCACTGCATCGGCGCGTCTTGGACTGCGCCGGCAGGGAGGTGCATCATGGACGATCGTAAATCGCTGGACCCGCGGGCTGTCGTCTTGATGGTCCTTGCCTGTTCGATCTGGGCCGTGCAGCCGATCACCCTGAAAGCGACCGCGGAATATGCGACGCCGGTGATGCAGATCGGGCTGCGCTCGCTGCTGGCGGCGCTTTGCGTTTATACGCTGATCCGCGTTCGCGGCGGGCAGGTGGCGTTTCTCGATCGTGTCGCCGTGTTCGGAGCCTTGGCCGGCCTGTTGTTTTCCGCCGAATTTCTGCTGGTCGGCGAGGCCCTCAAACTCACGTCGGCCTCGCATGTGGTCGTGTTGATGTATACCGCGCCAATATTTGCGGCCCTCGGGCTGCACCTGAAAATTCCGTCGGAACGTCTGGCGCCGATGCAATGGGCCGGGATCGGCCTTGCCGCGCTCGGCATCGCCGTCTCCTTCCTCGGCCGGGAGGATGCCGTTCCCAGCGTCACCATGTCCCACCGTTTGCTCGGCGACGCGCTCGCCCTGATCGCCGGCGCTTGCTGGGGATTTACCACGGTGCTGATCCGCACCAGCGTGCTTGCGCGCGTGCCGGGTGCGCATACGCTGTTTTACCAGCTCGCCGTTGCCGGCGTCGGATTGACGGCTGTCGCGGCCGCTTCGGGGCAGGGGGCGGTGCATCTCGCATGGCCGCTGATCGGCAATCTCGCCTTTCAGGCGCTGCTCGTCTCTTTCTTCAGTTTTCTCATCTGGTTCTGGCTGCTGACCCAATACAAGGCGTCGCAGCTCGGCGTGTTTTCCTTCATGACGCCGATGCTCGGCGTCGCGCTGGGCGTGGTTCTGCTGGGCGAGCCGCTGACGCATGAATTCATGATCGGCGCTGCCGGCGTGCTCTGCGGCATCATGATGGTGACGGCCTATCCCTGGATCAGGCAAAAGGCCGTGCGCAACGCCTCGGCCCGTCCCGCCTGATCAGGCAGGCGTCAGGCGACGGCCGGCGCGCTGCAAAATGGCAAACACGACGATCATGACCGGCCAGACGAGGCAGAGCGATAGACCTGCCATGCGCCAAACAGCCGGGCTGTGCGCTTCGGCTTTTCCTTCGGCAAAGGTGAAGGCCATGCAGGCAAGCGCTACCGCCGCATAGCCAAAGATGGCGAGCGCGATCAGGATCGTCGCTGTCTCCTGCAATGCCGTGGCGATCCACATATGCCTTCTCGCCCTCCCGTGCGGTCTGCATCTGTCCCAATTTTTGCCAGACCTCGTCCCATTTCGCAACGCAATCCGGCGAAAATTTCAACCATTTGTTTACCATGATATCGCGCTGCGATCGACTTGCACGTCGGCCGGTATGCTGCATCGCGGGCGATCGAACAGAATCTTAAGGTTTACGCTTCATCAATCTCTTGATGACGAGAGGTTCAACGATGCGTCTTGTGTTGGTCGTCGCGCTTCTGTTGCTGGCGGGATGCGCCACCGCGCCGCACGAAACCCGCAATGCCTGTGCCATTTTCGAGCAGCGTGACGGGCTGTTCAACAATTGGCGCAGAGCGGCAGAAAGCACCCAGCGCGAATACGGCGTGCCGGTCGCCGTGCTGATGGCGACGATCTATACCGAATCGGGCTTCCGCCCCTATGCGCGGCCGCCGCGCCGCAAGCTGCTCGGCTTCATTCCCTGGAAGCGCCAATCCAGCGCCTATGGCTACAGCCAGGCGCTCGATGGCACATGGGCGCGGTATCAGCGCCAGACCGGGCGCTGGAGCGCGCGGCGCACCAAATTCTCCGATGCGATCCGCTTTATCGGCTGGTACCACGCCGAAAGCCGGCGCCGGAACGGCATCGCGCTGAACGACACCTACAATCTCTACCTCGCTTATTATTTCGGGCATACGGCCTATTCGCGCGGTGACTGGCGTTCCGACCCGGGCATCCGGCGCGCCGCGCGCCGCACCGCCAATATGGCAGTCAGCTACTGGCAGCAATTACGCCGCTGCCCTAGTTAGCACTCATGGGATATTGCCAAAGTAGCCGATCAAAAGCGCGTGTCGACATCGATGGGCGGAACAAAGTTTTGCGGCAGCGGTTCCATCGAGGAGGAGACGCACATGCCCGGCTTTCACTTCCGCATCGTCGATCGCGACGGTGTATTTTCAACCGAACAGGCGTTTGAATTCGAAAGCGCGGAAGCCGCATGCCGCCATGCCAAAACAGTGCTGGCGGAAATGGCGCTGGACGGTTTGCCTGGCGAACCGGTCAACACCTACTCGGTCCAGGTGCTGGACGCGCGCCGCAGCCCGATCTTCGAAATTCGCCTCATGGTCGAAACCATCCCCATCGCTGCCAAGCCGGATTGAGCCGAAGCGTCTGCCGCGCAAGGTGCATGGCCTTTTGCACCGCACGCGCAAATCATGTTATGGCTGAGGCCGAAAGCGCTGCCGCCATGGCGGACGAACGGGGGTCTACTGGGGACATGGCGTGAAGGGACGTTTGATCGCGGTGGTTCTGACTGCGTTGCTTCCGGCAATTGCCATGCTGGGATATAACGAATTTTTGAGCCGTCAGCAGCGCCGCCTCGAAATTCATCGCGTCGCGGCGCAGACCGCGCGCCAGACCGCTTCCGAAATCGAGCGCATTCTCGACGGCATCCGCAATCTTCTGATTGCCGCTTCCGCCATTCCAGCCGTCGCCGACGAGGGCGGTCCGGGATGCAACGACGGATTGAAGCGCATCGTCGCCCGCATGGCATCGGTGCATACCATTATGGTGCTGGATACCGACGGCAAGCTGGTCTGTGACAGCGGCGACCGGGAACAGGGATTGGATTTTTCAGATCGGTCCTATTTTGCCGAGGCGCGCGCCAGCCGCAGTTTCACCGTCGGCACCTATACCGTCCGTCCTTCGGGCGCCAAAGTCCTGCCGGTCGCCATGCCGCTCGAAAAGGACGGCGTGTTGCGCGGCGTCATCGTCACCGGCATTCGCCTCGAATGGCTGGAGCGGCGCATTCAGGAGCGCGGCCTTCTGCCGGGCGGGACGGTCACCGTCGCGGATCGTGACGGCGTCATCCTGGCGCGCAATCCAGATCCGGACGCATTTGTGGGTACGCGCGTCATCGACGATTACATGCATCTCGTCCATGACAAGAGCGCCGGCACGGTGGAACTCGTCGGGCGCGATTCTGTCGAGCGGATCGTCGGTTACGAACCGGTCGATTCCGATGCCATGCCGCTTTTCGTCGCCGCCGGCATCGCCAAGGAGGATGCCTTTGCCGCGGTCGATCAGGCATCGCTCGTCGGCGTGGCCATTATTGCGGTCGGAGCCTTGTTCGCGGTTTTCTCCGCGCTTCTCGTCGGCAACCGGTTCATCATGCGGCCCATCGGCCAGATCGTCGATACGCTCGAGCGCTGGCAGGCGGGAGACGAGACTGCGCGCACCCGGCTGCGGGGTCGTCATGGCGAAATTGGTCTTGTGGGTTCGGCCATCGACCGCATGCTGGAGGAGCTGGACGAACGCCGACGCATCGCCGAGGCGGCGGAGACGGCGCGCAGCTTGCTGGTGCGTGAACTCAGCCACCGGGTGAAAAACACGTTTTCGGTGGTGCAGGCGATCGCGCGCCAGACGTTCGGGCGGCGCGACGTTGCCGAATATGAGAGTTTTTCGCAGCGACTGGGCGCGCTGGCCGGCGCCTACGATATCCTCGTTTCCGGCCAATGGCAGAGCGGCGACATGCGCGAGGTGATCTCGCGCGCGCTGAAACCGCATCGCAACGACACCGACGAGCATATCGATCTGCATGGCGGCCCCTGCCGGCTGCCGGCGCAGGCGGTGTTGTCCATGTCGCTCGTGGTCCATGAACTGGCGACCAATGCCACCAAATATGGCGCGCTTGCCCATCCCGGCGGCCGCATCGATATCCGCTGGCATTGCGAGGGCGGACGCGTCACCTTTTCCTGGACCGAGCATTGCGGTCGGCCGCTTGCGCCGCCGGAGCATCAGGGTTTCGGCTCGCGGCTGATCCGCAGCGCTTTTCCAGGCGAATACGCGCCGGAAGCGAAGTCGGTGTTCGAGCCGACGGGGCTGGTCTTCAACCTGAATTTCCGCATGGACGTCGCCACCTGAGGCGAGCACGGGGCGGAACAATAAGGCCTAAGCGTCGTTGGTTCTCCTGAAGGCAAACCACAGGAGAATGTGCCATGGGAATCGAACAGGCCCCGACGCCGAATGGCCGCGAGGCTGCGCGCGGCTTTCGCCAGCAAACGAAACAGGAGGAACGGCAGGTCGAGGCCCGCAAGGGATCCGATCTCGCCAAGGGCGCCGACCGCGTCGAGGAGCGTTCCCGCAGCTCCGACGGCCGCGGCGCCGGTGACAAGCAGAAATCGTGACGGACGGAGGATAGCCCCATGTCCAATAGCGCAAGAACCGGCGGCGATGCCGCTTTCAACGGGACCAGCACCACAACCTTCGGGCGCTCTGTCGAAAGCCAGGCGCAGATGCGCGACGCAGCGCGCCTTTCCGATGCGGGCGACGGCGACGAGGTCCTGAATGTCTACCGCCTGTCGCCGCTTGCCCGCTTCGACGACCCGCGTTGGGACAATGCGCCCGATCACGGGGAGGTGGTCGTTGCGGCGCGCACGGCGGGCGATGCGCGCATCGTGGCGGCCGCTCGCGAACTCGATTTCATGGAAGTGGATAGCGCGCCGGCCGAGGATGTGACGACGATCAATGCCAGCGCGTTTCGCGATGACAAGCTTTACACCGTCATCGAAATCGAGCGCGGGCGCACGGATTTGCAGCGCGGCGTTCTCGAAGGCGCCATTCGCACCGATACGATCCGCCCGACCCAATAGGAGCGCCGATCACACGTCATTGTTGATCCAGAACAAGGAAGAGGGGCGTCGCTTGGCCTAATTCTGGCCCTTGACCAAAATCAAGGACCGACCATGATGCATCCGCTTGTCGAGAAATACGGCGACGCCCGCCTGCCACGCTACACAAGTTATCCGACAACGCCGGTGTTCGATGCGGAGATCGGTGCCGAAACCTACGGGCAATGGCTGGCGGATATCGATGCCGCAGCCACCGCATCACTCTATGTCCATGTGCCGTTCTGCAAGTCGATGTGCTGGTATTGCGGCTGTCATACGACGGTCAGCCGCCGCGATCCGCCGGTCACGACCTATCTTTCGGCCGTCGAGCGCGAGGCGGCGCTCGTCGCCAGCCATCTTAACCATCCCCTGAAGGTTCGACACATCCATTTTGGCGGCGGCACGCCGACCATCATGCAGCCGAGCGCAATGCGCAAGCTGATGGGCGCACTGATCGCCAATTTCGATATAGACACATCGACGGAACTCGCCATCGAGATCGATCCGCGCACGTTGACGGCGGAGATGGCGGAGACGCTTGGCGAGATCGGTACGGATCGCGCCAGCCTCGGCGTCCAGAGCTTCGATCGCAAGGTGCAACTGGCGATCAACCGCGTCCAGTCTTTCGAGCAGACCGAACTTGCCGTGCAGCGCCTGCGCGAAGTCGGCGTGCGGGGCGTCAATTTCGACCTGATCTACGGGCTGCCGCACGAGACGGTGGACAGTTGTATCGCCACCGCAGAGGCGGCCGCGTCCCTGAGGCCGGATCGCTTTGCCGTGTTCGGCTACGCGCATATTCCGTCCTTCAAGAAACACCAGCGGATGATCGACGAAGCGGTGTTGCCGGGTGCGGAAGAGCGCAATGCGCAGGCCGAGGCGATTGCCGAAACGTTGCGCGCTGCCGGTTACGTGCAGATCGGCCTCGACCACTTCGCGCTGCCGCAGGACGGCATGGCGATCGCAAGCCGCGAAGGCCGATTGCGCCGTAATTTCCAGGGCTATGCCGCCGAGTCCTATGATGTTCTCGTCGCGCTCGGCGCATCTTCCATCGGTACGACGCCGTCGGGTTATGTCCAGAACGAGGTGGCGCATGGGCAATATGAGCAGCGCATCGCCGCAAACCGGCTGGCGACGGTGAAAGGTTATCGCCTGACCGCCGACGACCGCTTTCGTGCGGAGTTGATCGAGCGGGTGATGTGCGATTTCGCCGTCGATGTCGGTACGATCGCTGCGCGCCATGGTGTCGATCCCGCAACGGTTCTCGATTGCAACAGCCGGCTCCAGGCGCTGGCCGAGGACGGGGTGGTCGCCATCGCCGGCGGCAAGGTTTCCGTGCGCACCGATTTCCGCTTTCTCGTGCGCGCCGTCGCCGCTGCCTTCGATGCCTATATCGACACCAAGGCGCGCACCCACAGCAAGGCTGCATGAGCAGATAGATGTCTGTAACGAAAAGGCCGGTGCAGCGATGCACCGGCCGTTTTCATGAGGCGGAACAGGATCAGTCCAGCAATTCGCGAATGCGGGTCGCCAGGTCCTTGGCCGTATAGGGCTTTTTCAGCCAGCTACCGCTGACGACGAATTCGCGGCCGCCGACGACCGGCTCGGCGTAACCCGAAGTGAACAACACACGGATGTCGGGGCGCATCAACCGGGCTTCCCTGGCCAGTTCGTCGCCCAGCATGCCGCCGGGCATGACGACGTCGGTGAACAGCAGCGCGACCTGCGGGTTCTGCTTCAGGCGGGAAAGCGCTTCCTGCGCATCGCCGGCCTCGATGACGTCGTAGCCCATGTCGGTCAGGCGCGAAACGGAGACGCGGCGCACGCGCGGATCGTCCTCGACGACGAGGATGGTTTCGCTGCCGCCGGGAAGCGTTTCCCGAACCAGCGGCCGCTCGACCTTTTCGGATTGGACAGGCGCATCGACCTTGACCCAGGGCAGGTAGATGCGGATCGTCGTGCCATGGCCGACTTCGCTGTAGATCTGCACATGGCCGCCGGATTGCTTGACGAAGCCATAGACCATGCTGAGGCCGAGGCCCGTACCGGCGCCGGCGCCCTTGGTGGTGAAGAACGGCTCGAAAGCATGTTCCTTGACATCATCGGTCATGCCCATGCCGGTGTCGGTGATCGAGATCAGCACGAAATCGCCGGTGCGCAGTTCCGGATACATCTTGGCGTAATCGGCATCGAGATGGACGCGCGAGATCTCGCTCGTCAGCGTGCCGCCGCGCGGCATGGCATCGCGGGCGTTGAGGGCGATGTTGAGCAGCGCGTTCTGCAATTGCGACCCGTCGACGAGGACATTGTGCTGCGATCCGTTGATGACGGTGCGCAGATCGATGTTCTCGCCGAGCGTGCGGCGCAAAAGATCTGAGAAACCGGAAACCAGCTGGCCGAGATCGTTGAGCTTCGGATTGAGCGGCTGGCGGCGGCCGAAGGCGAGCAGTTGCGAGGTCAGCTTGGCGCCGTCTGCCGCCGCCCCTTGCGCTTCGCCGATCAGTTCCATTAGCGGGCCGGGCGGCAGCTTGTCCTCGATCATTTCGAGATTGCCGCTGATGACGGTCAGCAGATTGTTGAAATCATGGGCGATGCCGCCGGTGAGCTGGCCGACCGCTTCCATCTTCTGCGCCTGGCGCAGGTCTTCCTCGATCTTCATGCGGCCGGTCAGGTCGCGGATGAAGCCGGTGAAGATGCGTTGACCGTTGACGCTGGTCTCGCCGACATGCAGTTCGACGGGGAACTTCGTTCCATCGGCCCGCAACGCCGAAACGACGCGGCCATAACCGATGATGCGGCGTTCGCCGGTCTCGATATAGTGTTCAAGGTAGCGGTCATGCGCATCGCGGTCGGGATTGGGCATGAGGTTGCGGACATTGCGGCCGCAGATATCGGCTGCCTTCATGCCGAACAGCGTTTCGGCGCCGGGGCTGAAGGAAATGACGTTGCCTCTGTCGTCGATGACGATCATCGCTTCCGGAACGGTTTCCAGAATCGAGCGCAGATGCGCTTCGCGGGCGGCCAGGTCGCCTTGGGATTTCTTATGGGCGCTGATGTCGTTGTTGGTCTGGATGATGGTGAATGCATCGCTGTCGGCAAGCTTGACCTTGACGCAACGGCTGGCGACATGGACGTCATGGCCAGCCTTGTGACGGTGGATCAGCTCGCCTTCCCAGACGCCGGCATCGCGCAACTGCTGGATGATTTCCGCGCGCGGCTGGCTGGCGCGGGTTTCGAGCAGATCGAAGACCGCCGTGCCGAGCGCCTCGGCGCGCGTCCAGCCATAGGTGTTCTCGCAGCCGATCGTCCAATGGCTGATGATGCCGTCGAACCCATGGGCGATGACGGTTGCGCCGTCGAGAATGCGCTCGATGGCGTCCAGTTCCGTCGTCGTCGCAGTGCGCTGCGGTATCTGGCGATGGGGCATGAGCCTCTCCCGGACCGGCAGGCCGGGATCGCCTTCATGCTGCGACCATTGGTTCTGCCGAATCTCATATCCGATTTGCATTCCATTTCGTCCTGTCGCGCGGCGATGTCCATCGAAACTTGAATTCCATGTCCGGACGCATCGCCGCGGCCAAAGCCTGCTCCAGCTCCTCCGCCGGATGGCCAGACGCGTCCTCGCTCGTCAATGCAGGCTTGCGCCATCGCGACCGTCGCCAGACAGATGGGCGAGGCGCCTCGGTTGCAGGATGCGGATTTCATGACGGCCGACCGGGGTCAGCACGCCGCGATTGGCAAGCTTGGTAATGGTGCGCGAAACGGTCTCGATGGTGAGGCCGAGATAGTCGGCAATGTCGAGGCGGCTCATCGGCAGCGGAACCATGCCGCCTTCCTCCGTGCTGGAAGGCTCGCGGCTGAGCAGATCGTGCAGGAAGCTGCAAAGCCGCTCCTCGGCATTCTTCTTGGAGAGCAGCACCATCTGGTCATGGGCGGCGGCCATTTCCTGGCAGATGAGTGCAATCAGGTCCGGGCGCAGGCAGGGAGAGCGCGAGACTTCCTCATGGAAGGCCTTGCGGCCGATGCGGCGGACGCGACAGTCGGTAACGGCCTCGGCGGTGTAGAGGTAGCGGTCCTGCAGCGAAGCGCCGACGAGGTCTCCGGGAAACAGGAAGGCGGTAATGACGCGCCGGCCTTCGCCGATGATGCGATAGAGGCGGATGACGCCTTCTGCGAGTTCGAACAGGTGATTGGTCGGGTCGCCTTCCCAGAAGAGCGCCTTGCCGCTGCAAAGCGTTTCGGCCGGCTGTGCCTGGAACAGCGACGCGAGCGACAGGGCAGGGGCGAATTCGCCTGCACGGGTGATCTCGGTCTCGAAGGCGGTGTGTTTTTCCATCAGCATCGGCGAATTTCCTTGAAGCGTCTATGCTGCGGAATATTCGTCACCACCGTCACGCGAGAATGACCGGCGCGTATCACTCGGCGCGAATGTGTAACACTGTGTAACAGCCGGTTGCTGGTGGGTAATTCCCGCCGAAGCAGTTGACGGTATTGACCTATGTCAAAGAGCCTTGAGGCCCCCTCATGGCAGATGTGATCCTAGCGGGACGGGATTCCAAGGCCCTTCTTCCTGCCCCAATTTCTTGAATCGGGGACGATCACAATGAATTACATGGTCTCAACGATGGCTGTCGCCGTGGGGGCGTTCTTCGCCCTGCTCGGCGCGGCCTTTGCACATGACAGTCTTTTTGCATCCCATATGTGGGTTCTTTTCTTCGTGCTGCTGGTCAGCGTGGTCGTGATGCTGCGCCGCGTCAGCTTTGCGCCGGCCGGCGCCGCCGCCGTTTCGCGCGACGGCGAATATTTCGACGAGGTGATCCGCTACGGCGTCATCGCCACCGTCTTCTGGGGCGTGGTCGGCTTTCTGGTCGGCGTGGTCATCGCCGCGCAGCTCGCCTTTCCGGACCTGAATTTCGGGCCATACCTCAGCTTCGGCCGGGTGCGTCCGCTGCACACATCCGCCGTCATCTTCGCCTTCTGCGGCAATGCGCTGATCTGCACCTCCTTCTATGTCGTGCAGCGCACCTGTCACGCCCGCCTGTTCGGCGGCGGTCTCGCCTGGTTCGTGTTCTGGGGCTACCAGCTGTTCATCGTCATGGCGGGGACCGGCTATCTGCTCGGCATCACCCAGGGGCGCGAATATGCCGAACCGGAATGGTATGTCGATCTGTGGCTGACCATCGTCTGGGTCGCCTATCTCGCCGTCTTCCTCGGCACGGTGCTCCGGCGCAAGGAGCCGCATATCTATGTGGCGAACTGGTTCTACCTGTCGTTCATCGTCACCATCGCCATGCTGCACGTCATCAACAACCTGGCGATCCCGGTTTCCTTCCTCGGCGTCAAGAGCTACTCGGCCTTCGCCGGCGTACAGGATGCGGTGACGCAGTGGTGGTACGGTCATAATGCGGTGGCCTTCTTCCTGACCGTGCCCTTCCTCGCCATGATGTATTATTTCGTGCCGAAGCAGGCCAATCGTCCAGTCTATTCCTACCGCCTGTCGATCGTGCATTTCTGGTCGATCATCTTCCTCTACATCTGGGCCGGCCCGCACCACCTGCATTACACTGCCGTACCGGACTGGGCGCAGACACTGGGCATGATCTTCTCCATCATGCTGTGGATGCCGTCCTGGGGTGGCATGATCAACGGTCTGATGACGCTGTCGGGCGCCTGGGACAAGGTGCGCACCGATCCGATCATCCGCCTGATGGTCGCCGCCATCGCCTTCTACGGCATGGCGACCTTCGAAGGCCCGATGCTGTCGATCAAGGCCGTCAACTCCCTGTCGCACTATACCGACTGGACCATCGGCCACGTTCATGCCGGCGCGCTCGGCTGGAACGGCATGATTTCCTTCGCCGCCGTCTATTACCTGGCGCCGCGCCTGTGGAACCGCGAACGGCTGTATTCGATCCGCATGGTCAACTGGCACTTCTGGCTCGCCACCCTCGGCATCGTGCTTTACGCCGCCGCCATGTGGGTCGCGGGCATCCAGCAGGGCCTGATGTGGCGCGAATACGATTCACAGGGCTTCCTGGTCTATTCCTTCGCGGAAACCGTTCTCGCCATGTTCCCCTACTATGTCATCCGCACCGTCGGTGGCCTGTTCTACCTCGCCGGTGGCCTGGTGATGGCCTGGAACGTCTATCAGACCATCCGCGGGCGTCTGCGTGTCGAAGCCCCGATGGACGGCGGCCAGCCGGTCGCCGGGCCGAAGCTGCAGCCCGCAGAATAAGGAGTGTGACCCATGTCTATCCTAAAAAAGCACTCTACGCTGGAAAAGAACGCAACGCTTCTCTTGCTCGCCTCGCTGGCCGTGGTCACGGTCGGCGGCATCGTCGAGATCGCGCCGCTCTTCTACCTGCAGAACACCATCGAGAAGGTGGAGGGGATGCGTCCCTATTCGCCGCTGGAGCTGGCCGGCCGCAACATCTACATCCGCGAGGGCTGCTATCTGTGCCATAGCCAGATGATCCGCCCGTTCCGCGACGAGGTCGAGCGCTACGGCCATTACAGCCTGGCGGCGGAATCGATGTACGACCACTCCTTCCAGTGGGGTTCGAAGCGCATCGGGCCGGATTTGGCCCGTGTCGGCGATCGCTATTCCAACGAATGGCACGTCCAGCATCTGAGCAATCCGCGCGATGTCGTGCCGGAATCGGTGATGCCGCGCTATGCCTTCCTCAAGGACACGGAATTGAAGATCAACGACATCGCCATGGACCTGAAGGCCAATGTCGATGTCGGCGTGCCCTACACCCAGGACATGATCGACAATGCCGAGGCGGACCTCAAGGCGCAGGCCGATCCCGATGCCGACACCAAGGGCCTGCTCGCCCGCTATCCCAAGGCCAAGGTCGGCGATTTCGATGGCGACGGCAAGAAGCTGACGGAGATGGACGCGCTCGTCGCCTATCTCCAGATGCTCGGCACGCTGGTCGACTTCTCCACCTATGACGACGCATCCGGCTATCGCTGAGGAGAGTGCCCCATGGAAACCTACACCGCAATGCGCACCTTTGCCGATAGCTGGGGCCTGGCCGGCATGGCCCTGTTCTTCGTCGGCGTCATTCTCTATACCCTGCGGCCCGGCGGCAAGAAGACCGCCGAGGAGGCCGCCTTCATTCCCCTGAAGGAGGACTGATCCCATGGCAGACAAACACGTCGACGAACTGAGCGGCGTCGAGACCACGGGTCATGAATGGGACGGCATCCGCGAACTCAACAATCCGATGCCGCGCTGGTGGATCCTCACCTTCTATGCGACCATCGTCTGGGCGGTGATCTATGCCATCGCCTATCCGTCGATCCCGCTGCTGCGGGGATCGACGCAGGGGTGGCTGGGCTATTCCAGCCGCGGCGAACTCGCCCAGGAAATCCAGAAGGCCAAGGCGGGGCAGACGGCCAATCTCGACAAGATCGCCACGCTGCCGCTTGCCGAAATCGATGCCGATCCGCAGTTGCGCCAGTTCGCCATCTCTGGCGGTGCTTCGGCCTTCAAGGTCAACTGTGCGCCCTGCCATGGCTCGGGCGCGTCGGGTGGGCCCGGCTTCCCGAACCTCAACGACGACGACTGGCTGTGGGGCGGCAATCTCGACGCCATTCACCAGACGATCGCCCATGGCGTGCGCTACGATGCCGATCCCGAGACCCGCGTTTCGGAAATGCCCTCCTTCCAGGGCATGCTCGAGCCGAAGCAAATCCGTCAGGTCGCGGCCTATGTCGTCAGCCTGACCGACAAGCCTTCCGATCCGGCTATGGTCGAGCCCGGCAAGGCGCTTTT
The DNA here is from genome assembly GCA_945952045.1 of uncultured Rhizobium sp. Lineage (GTDB taxonomy): Bacteria > Pseudomonadota > Alphaproteobacteria > Rhizobiales > Rhizobiaceae > Metarhizobium. The sequence continues at coordinate 11,317 of CAMFHE010000064.1, read as the reverse complement.
CGCCGAGAATTGCGTGAGCTGCCATGGCGAAGATGCCAAGGGCAATCGCGAGATGGGCGCGCCGAACCTTGCCGACGCCATCTGGCTGAAGGGCTCGGGCGAGGATGCGATCGTGCGCCAGATCACCACGCCGCGCCACGGCGTCATGCCTGCCTGGAGCGCACGCCTCGGCGACACGACCGTCAAGCAGCTGACCATCTTCGTGCATTCGCTGGGGGGCGGGGAGTAACCCTTCCAGCCAATAGGGAAAGGAGGGCGCGGCGCGACAGGGCCGCGCCCTTTTCCGTTTCCGATCAGGCGACGACCGTGTTTCGTCCGGTCGATTTGGCGCGGTAGAGGTTGGTGTCGGCGGTGGCCAGCGCCCGGGAGGGATCGAATCCGGCTGCGCAATGGAAAGCGCCGATGCTGGCGCCCAGCGCGATCCGCACGCCGGTTTCGGTGCGGAACTCCAGATTGCCGATGGCTTCGCGGATACGATGCGAACGGTCGAGCATGTGCTCGGCGGTAACGCTGTGCAGGAAGACGCCGAATTCCTCGCCGCCGAGGCGGCCGACGATATCGGCTTCGCGGGCATGACTGGTCAGAAGCTGGCCGATGGCGCGCAGCGCATTGTCGCCGGTGGCATGGCCGAAACGGTCGTTGATCGATTTGAAATGATCGAGATCGATGAACAGCAACCCGCCCGGCGCGCCGGAGGTGCTGAACGTATGCAATTCCTGCGAAAAGGCGAGGCGGTTGAGCACGCCTGTCAGGGCATCGCGGCGCGACTGGTTGTGAAGCTGGCGATAGGCTTCCGCCAGTTTGTCGTTCGCCTCCGCCAGCGCGCTGTTGGCGCGGCGCACCCGCTCGGACTGCCAGAACAGAATGGCCGAAGACGGGAAGGAGACGACGAGCGGGCAAGCGATGGTCATGATCAGCCCGGCGCCGGACACCTCGCCGCCGAGCATCGGCACGAAGGTGAAGGAAATCGCCAGCGTGGCGAGAAGCGCCAGAATGGAGACAGCGAACGATTTGGCCAGGATGCGGGACATGACAGCGCACGCGATTGTTGGTTCTATTGATTCATTAGGAACTATGCATTGAGGAAATCTAAATCGAAACAACGTTTCCGCGAAATTTCAATGCACTGACCGCCAAAGCGGCGTCTCATTTGTCGCAGCCCGCCTTCGGGGGATTGTTGACTTAAGTCAAGGCGGTATCCGCCGGCCGGAGGCAAGAAGGCGGAAAGGATGGTGCCGCCATGAATCTCTACACTGCCCCGGGAACCCGCAAGGACGACAGCACTGTCGAGCGACTGGAAGCGGAGCCGGTCAATTCGGCGAAAATCCGCAAGCCGCTCTACGAAAAGCGCAAGAAGATCTTCCCCAAACGGGCCAGCGGGCGCTTTCGCCAGTTCAAGTGGCTGGTGATGCTGGTGACGCTGACCATCTATTACGTGACGCCCTGGCTGCGCTGGGATCGCGGCCCTTACGCGCCCGACCAGGCGGTGCTGATCGATCTTGCCAATCGTCGCTTCTATTTCTTCTTCATCGAGATCTGGCCGCAGGAATTCTATTATGTCGCCGGCCTGCTGGTCATGGCGGGCTTCGGCCTGTTTCTCGTCACCGCCGCCGTCGGCCGCGCCTGGTGCGGCTATACCTGTCCGCAGACTGTCTGGGTCGATCTGTTCCTCGTGGTCGAGCGCGCCATCGAAGGCGACCGCAATGCGCGCATGAAGCTCGACGCCGGCCCCTGGACCTTCGACAAGCTGTGGAAGCGGGTGGCCAAGCATTCGACCTGGCTGGTGATCGGAGTGCTCACCGGCGGCGCGTGGATCTTCTATTTCGCCAATGCGCCGGTGCTGTTGCATAATTTCGTGACCGGTCAGGCGGCATCCGTCGCCTATGCCACCGTCGCGGTTCTGACGGCGACCACCTATGTCTTCGGCGGGCTGATGCGCGAGCAGGTCTGCACCTATATGTGCCCTTGGCCGCGTATCCAGGGTGCGATGCTGGACGAGAATTCGCTTGTCGTCACCTACAACGACTGGCGCGGAGAGCCTCGCTCGCGCCATGCCAAGAAGGCGACCGCCGCCGGGCAGGCGGTCGGCGATTGCGTCGATTGCAATGCCTGCGTCGCGGTCTGTCCCATGGGCATCGATATCCGCGACGGTCAGCAGCTCGAATGCATCACCTGCGCGCTGTGCATCGACGCCTGCGACGGGGTCATGGACAAGATCGGCAAGGAGCGCGGGCTGATCGCCTATGCGACGCTTGCCGAATACAATTCGAACATGATGCTGGCGACCGAAAACGGCACCGTTGCCGTCGATCCAGCGCGGGTGCGCGACGGCGAGGGGCGGCTCAGCGACAAGGTGCGGCATTTCAACTGGCGTATCATCTTCCGCCCCCGCATCCTCGTCTATTGCGCGGTCTGGCTGGCGATCGGCCTCGCCATGGCCATCCATCTTGCGCATCGCGAGCGGCTGGAGCTGAACGTGCTGCACGATCGCAATCCGCAATTCGTCGTCGAATCCAGCGGCGCGATCCGCAACGGCTATACCATCCGCCTGCTCAACATGATCCCCGAGCCGCGGGTCATCACGCTGTCTTTGCAGGATCTGCCGGGCGCGACCATGACCGTGCCGACCCTTTCCAAGGAGCCCGGCGAGCGCTTCGATATCCCGACCGAGCCCGATCAGGCAACGACCCTGAAGATATTCGTCACCCTCCCGAAGGAAAGCGTCCCAGCCGCCGTCACCGGCTTCCGTTTCCTTGCCGAAGACAGGGACGGCAGCGAAAGCGCCATCTACGACGCCTCCTTCAATGCACCGGAGAAAAAGCAATGACCGCACGCATCTCGCAATCTCGCTTTACCGGCTATCATATGGCCGTGATCATGGTCTCCTTCTTCGGCGTGGTCATTGCCGTCAACTTGACCATGGCCTGGTTTGCGGTGTCGAGCTGGAGCGGGCTGGTGGCCGAGGACACCTATGTCGCCAGTCAGCAGTTCAACAGCCGCGCCGCCGCGATGCGGGCGATGGCCGCCACCGGCATTCATGGCGAAGTGACGCTCGCTCCGCAGCTGATCTCCTACACGCTGAAGCAGCGCGACGGGTCTCCCGCGATCGCCGACTCGGTGACGGCGCATTTCAAGCGCCCGGTCGGCGATCATCAGGATTTCCAGGTCGAGCTGTTAAAGGCCAGCGAGGGGAATTTCACGCTCGCCCATGTCGTGCCGGTCGGGGACTGGATCGTCGAGGTGACCTCGACGCGCAATAACGAGATCATCATGCATGAGGCCTCGCGCATCTATATGCCGGGAGAAAGCCAATGAGTTGCTGCGTCGATCCAGACAGCGTCATTGCGCTTGCCAAGGACAACAATGCCTCGCGGGACGAATTGCTGCTGGCCAGCCGCCCGCTCGGCAACGGGTTGCGTCAGGTGGATTTGAGCGTTCCCGCCGCCCATTGCGGCGCCTGTATCACCACGATCGAGGCTGCTCTCAAACGTCTGCCGGTCGTCGAGCAGGCGCGCGTCAACCTGACGGCGCGGCGGGTTTCCTGCGTCTGGCGCGAAGAGATCGACGGCGCGCCTTCCGATCCCTCCGCCATTCTCGAGGCGCTCGACGGCTGCGGCTATCGTGGCCATCTGTTCACGGCCGCTGCCGAGGAAGACGACAAGCTGCGCACGCGGCTGCTGCAGGCGGTCGGTCTCTCCGGCTTCGCCGCCACCAATATCATGCTGCTGTCGGTCTCTGTCTGGTCTGGCGCAGATGCCGCGACACGCGACCTGTTTCACTGGATTTCGGCGGCCATCGCCGCGCCGACGCTGATCTATGCGGGACGCTTCTTCTACGCGTCGGCCTGGAGCGTGCTGCGGCGTGGACGCACCAATATGGATGTGCCGATCGCGCTGGCGATCACGCTTTCCTACGCCGTGTCGCTGTGGGAAACCATCCATCACGGCGAACATGCCTGGTTCGACGCCACCGTCACGCTGCTGTTCTTCCTGCTGATCGGCCGCACGCTCGATCATGTGATGCGCAACCGGGCGCGTTCGGCGATATCAGGGCTGGCGCGGCTGGCGCCGCGCGGCGCAACCGTTTTCGATGAGGACGGCCAGCGACGCTACATGCCGGTCGAGGAGATCGCGGTCGGTGACCGCATCGCCCTGGCTGCCGGTGAACGCGTGCCGGTGGACGCGACCGTTCTCAGCGGCGCCAGCGACGTCGACATGTCGATCGTCACAGGCGAAAGCCGGCCGATCGCCGTTGCCACAGGCGCGGAACTGAAGTCGGGCGCGATGAACCTCACGGGTTCGCTGACGGTGCGCGCCGTCGCTACCGCGCGCGATTCGCTGCTATCGGAAATCATCGGCCTGATGGAGGCCGCGGAGGGCGGGCGCGCCCGCTACCGGCGCATCGCCGACCGCGCCGCCAGCTATTATTCGCCGGTGGTGCATCTCTTGGCGCTCCTGACCTTCCTCGGCTGGGGCGTTTTCGGCGGCGACTGGAAACAGGCGATGCTGATCTCCGTCGCCGTGCTGATCATTACCTGCCCCTGTGCGCTCGGTCTTGCGGTGCCTGTCGTGCAGGTGGTTGCGGCGGGAGAATTGTTCCGGCGCGGCATCATGGTCAAGGACGGCTCGGCCATGGAGCGGCTTGCGGAAATCGATGCCGTCGCCTTCGACAAGACGGGCACGCTGACGCTCGGCCGGCCGCGCCTCGTCGCAAGCCGCGGTGAGGCGGGGGATCGGGCGATTGCGGCCGGCATGGCGATGCAATCGCGCCACCCGCTGTCGATGGCGCTGGCCGAGCAGGGCGATGCTCGCGCCGCCATCTTCGATGGCGTGCGTGAAATTCCGGGCGCCGGCCTGGAAGCGATCCGGCCGGACGGGATCTGGCGGCTCGGCAATGGGCGATTCGCGTTGACGGGCGAGGCAGACGATGCCGCTGACGATGCCCGCTCGACAGTCTTTCTGTCTCTCGACGGCAAGGAGCGAGCACGCTTCCTGTTCGAGGATATGCTGCGACCCGGTGCGGAGCTTGCCGTGGCGAAGCTTCAGCAGCGTGGTTTCTCCACCTATATGCTGTCGGGAGACGGCCGCGCCGTGGTCGCCGCGACAGCCAGGCGTCTCGGGATCGACAGCTGGTTTGCGGCGCTGACGCCGAAGAACAAGGTCGAGGTCTGCGAGGGGCTGGCGGTCACGGGGCATCGCGTGCTGATGGTCGGGGACGGCATCAACGACGCGCCGGCGCTGGCGGCGGCGCATGTGTCCATGGCGCCGGCGAGTGCTGCCGATGTCGGCCGACAGGCGGCCGATCTCGTCTTCCTGCATGAAGGGCTCGACGCCGTGCCGGAGGCCATCGACATGTCGCGCAAGGCGGGGCGGCTGATCCGCGAGAATTTCGCGCTCGCCATCGGCTACAACGTCATTGCCGTGCCGATCGCCATTGCCGGCTATGCCACGCCGCTGATCGCTGCGGTCGCCATGTCAACCTCGTCGCTGATCGTGGTCGCCAATGCGCTGCGCCTCAGAACCTTGGCAGGCAAAGCGAATAATCCCGGTGTTCCGTCCCGGCCGGTTCGCGACGCCATCCTGCCCGAGGCCATGGGAACGGCGCCATGAACCTGCTGATCTACTTCATTCCGATTGCGCTGCTGATGGGCGGGGCAGGGCTTGCCGCGTTCCTCTGGTCTCTTCGCTCCGGCCAGTATGACGACCTGGAGGGGGCGTCGTGGCGTGTGCTGGACGACGATGACCACGTCGGATGATCGCGACGGGAACGCGCCAAGGGGGCGGACGGAGCCAGGAGAGCTTCGTCCGCCCGTTTGATTGCGCTCTATTTACAACGTAAAACGCCGGCCTAAGGCCGGCGTCGGAAAATCACATGGTGCGTCGGAGAGCTCACACGCTGCGCAGCAGGTCCGAATTTTCGATGCGAATGGTGCGCCCCTGAACGGTGATGCCGCGATCCTTCAAAAGCGCAAAGGCTCGTGACAAGCCTTCTGGGGTCAGCCCAAGCTTGGCGGCGAGCAGGCTCTTGCGGAACGGCAGGCGGAAGACGCCGTGGCGGCGTTCGGCCTGGCCGGTTTGCAAGAGATAGGCGGCGAGACGCTGCGGCGCGGTGTGCAGCCGGTCGCCGGCGACGCAGTCGAGCGTCGCAAGCAGGTTCCGGGACAGAGCGTGCATGATCGCATCGTCGATGCTGCGATCCTCTTCCGCCAGCTTGCGGACGAGATCGAGTTCGAATTGCGCCACAACGCAGTTTTCCGCCGCTTCCGCCCCGTAAAGAGAGACCGGGCCGGCGCGCAACATGCATTCGCCGAAGACGTCGCCCGGTTCGCAAATGCGCAGCGATGCCACCCGGCCGCCATCGCAGGTCTGTGTCAGCCTGACATAACCGCGCACGACGACACAGAAAAATTCCGCCGGCTCGCGCTGGCGGAAGATCGCATCGCCTTCCAGATAGGTCTTCAGGGTCGCGGAGGCGCTGAGCGTCGCGGCGGCTTTACGTCCGAGATGCGAGAAGAACGCCGAATTCATCAGCGTTGCGAGATCGGGGTTCATCTTGAAATTGGTCCGGGTCATGCGAATTAACTAGCATGTTGCGCACGACCCGCTTTGATCTTCGTCAAATGGTTTGCAATGTTGCAACCATAGCGATTTGTCACATGCGACGATTCGGCAAGGGGACAGGACATTGCCCGCGTTTGCTTCAAGCGCGGTTTTGGCTATGTGCTTGCCGAAGACGCGGATTTCATGCCGAGGAGAAAGCGACATGACAGCAGCGGGCACTGCGCAGGAACGATTGCTGGTGGTCGATGACGATCCCCGCATTCGCCAGATGCTCACCCGTTATTTCGAGGGCGAAGGCTATGCCGTCATCGCGGTGGCGGATGGTGTCGCCATGCGCGACGCGCTGGCGCGGCAGGATTTTTCCGCCCTGTTTCTCGATCTCGTCCTGCCGGGCGGCGAGGACGGGTTGTCGCTGGCGCGAACCGTGCGTTCGCAATCCGATATCCCGATCCTGATGCTGACCGGTCGCGACGATGTTGTCGACAAGGTGGTGGGGCTGGAAGTCGGCGCCGACGATTACATTGCCAAGCCGTTTCACCTGCGCGAGGTTCTGGCCCGCTTGCGCAGCATCCTGCGACGCCGCCAGCCTGTCGCGCCCGTGCCGGTCGTCGAGGCGGCGCCCGTCAGCGATGATCATCCGCCGATGCGTTTCGATGGCTGGGTGCTGGATGTCGATCGTCGCAAGCTCGTCTGTCCCAGCAGCGAGGAGGTGATCCTCACAACCGGCGAATTCGACATGCTGGTGGTCCTGGTGCGCAATGCCGGGCGGGTGATGTCGCGCGAGCGGCTGATGGACCTGACGCGCAATCGCAATCTCGAAGCCTTCGACCGCACCATCGATGCGCAGGTCGCGCGCCTGCGCCGCAAGATCGAGGTCGATTCCGCCGATCCGCAGCTGATCAAATCCGTGCGCGGCGTCGGCTATATCTTTACCGGCCGGGTGACTTAAAGCGCTTTTCGATCTGATTGAATCAGATCGGCACTCTAACTTCTTCATTTTGAAGCCTAATCTTGTCGATCCTCGTTTCACTCCGGTCGGATTATGCTCTAACCTCGTCTTTTCTGGCGAGAACGTCGAGATAGGCCTGCGTCAGCCGCGCGAGCACGGGCGATTTGCGCGTGCCGTTTGCGCCGCCGACCGGGTCTTCGATGTGAAGAACGCGCAGGTCGCGCATGAAATCCTCCCAGAGCGCAGGACCGCCTTCTTCCAGCAATTGCGCGCGGATGCTCAATTCTTCGGTCACCGGCAGGAAACGCCGTCCCCATGCGCCGAGCATGGCCAGCACCGGCACCAGCGCGACCGCAGGTTCCGCGAGGCTGTAAATCGTCTTCTGTGCGTGGCTGGGGTCATCGATGCGCGTGATCAGGCCGAGGCTGGTCAGCCGCTTCAGCCGTGAAGAGAGGATGTTGGAGGCAATGCCCTCCTGCGAGCGTGTCAGCAGGTCGCGAAAATGCCGGCGGTTGCCGAACATCATGTCGCGAATGACCACGAGGCTCCAGCGGTCGCCCACCACTTCCATCGCCAGGTTGATCGGGCAGCCCGACCGTCGCTCGATTTCCACGCATCACCTCTGCATTTCGAACCGGTTGCAATGTAGGATCAGATATGGCAGTCTGCAACCAGTTGCAAAATGCAATCGGTGACATTTCCAGGAAAATGGGTTTTCGGCTTTCCGTTCGGAAATGCGTCAACGTTCAAGGAGGAAGCGATGACCAAGGTGCGCGTGGCAGGATTTTCCCTCTCGCTGGACGGCTTCGGCGCCGGGCCGGACCAAAGCCTCGAGAACCCCTTGGGGCAGCGTGGCAAGGAGGTGCATCAATGGTTCTTCCCGACGCGCAGTTTTCGCACGATGATCGGGCAGGAAGGTGGCACGCAGGGCATCGACGAGGGTATCGCCGTCCGCGCGATGCAAAATTGCGGGGCTTTCATTCTCGGCCGCAACATGTTCGGCCCGGTGCGCGGTGCGTGGCCGGATGACAGCTGGAAAGGCTGGTGGGGAGACAATCCGCCTTATCACACGCCGACTTTCATCCTGACCCATTATCCGCGCGCGCCCATCGTCATGGAGGGCGGCACGGTATTCCATTTCGTCACCGAGGGCATCGAGGCGGCGCTGGAACAGGCAAGGGCGGCGGCGGGTGATCGCGATGTGCGCATCGGTGGCGGCGTCTCGACCGTACGGCAATATCTGCAGGCCGGGTTGATCGATGAAATGCATCTCGCCATCTCGCCCGTCGTGCTGGGGCAGGGCGAAAACCTGTTTGCCGGCATTGATCTGCCGGCGCTCGGCTTTCGCGTCACCGAACATGTATTCGGCGAAGGCGCGACCCATATCGTTCTGAGCCGTTAGGAGGCTCCCATGGCTTACGGTCTCTATCTGCATCCACTGTCTTCCTATTGCCAGAAGGCGGAGACGGCGTTTTACGAAAAGGGTCTGACCTTCGAGACGCGGATGCTCGATGGCAGCGAACCCGTTGCCGGCGAATTCGCAAGGCTTTGGCCAATCGGACGCTTCCCGATCCTGACGGATGGGGATCGCTTGATCTTCGAGGCGACCAGCATCATCGACTATCTCGATATGCGGCATCCGCAAACGCGTTTGATCTCCGAAGACCCGGATGTTGCAGTCGAAACGCGGATGTGGGACCGGTTTTTCGACAATTACATCAATACGCCGCAGCAGAGGCTGGTTTTTGCCGCCGTCGGCCGCGACAGCGACGGCGTGGACGGCGGCGCGACATTGCGCGCTTCTCTGGAAACCGCCTATGCGGTGCTGGACAAGCGCATGGCTAGCCGGGAATGGGTGGTCGGCGATCGTTTCAGCCTCGCCGACTGTGCTGCTGCGCCTGCCTTGCTCTATGCCGACTGGACGCATCCGATACCGGAGCATCATCGCGATCTCTGGGCCTATCGCTCGCGCCTGATCGCGCGGCCGAGCTATGCGCGCGCACTCGACGAAGCCAGACCATTCCGCCACTATTTCCCGCTCGGGGCGCCAACCGACCGCGATTGACGCCATGTCGGATTGAGGATGCCGCGGGCGAAATATCTCGCCGCCCTACCGCGTCTTCAATTGACGCCAAGCTTTTTCAGCAAATCCCTGGCCTGCATCATGGCCGCTTGGCGTCCGGCGTCATCGAGATGATCGGGGCCGCAATAGCTGCGGAAATTTGCCAGATCGTTGCGCGTCAGGCCGGGACGCCGCGACTTGATGAGAACGATCTGCCAGGCGCATCCACGCACCGGATTGGCCTGAACGGTCGCGCCGCAGGTCGTGGTCAGGCAGAAGGACACCGTGCGTTGCCCCTGCGGCTTGCCGGCAATTGCGTCAGCATATTCCCGAAGCAGGATCTCTTTCGCGGTATTGCAGGTGCCCGGGTCGCTGGCCGTTCCGCAATCGGTCAAGCTCATGTAATCGGCCGCCGCCGGCCATTCCGAAGCCTGGGCCCAAAGCGGCGAGACCGTTACAACGGCTGCAAAAACAATCCCCAACGCCTTGATCACTTTGCGCCCCTCCTTTTGAAAGACGCCTGCCTTTTCGCGCCTGCGGCATCTGCTGCGTCGAACCGGATAATGCGGGAAAGCGGCGTCTTTGGGAAAGGCAAATCAACTTTCTTCGGCAACTGACGAATCCATCGCTTGAGCGTGCAGCAGTCCTGTGACGTCGACCTATTCGCGAGCGAATTTATCTACAATGCTCTACCCCTTTGTTTTCAAGCATTTAGAGCAAGACCGCTCGGCAAATTTTGCTGGGAATATTCTACAGAAACGAAATCGGCTGCAGCCGATCGATCCTGTCTTGCCAAAGCCCGCGCGCGAATGCCGTAACGGAATGGTCCTCGCGGCCAAGCCGATCGAGCCGGCCTGTCGAGAGGCCGAGATTTTGGAAAACCACGATCCCGACAGATTCCAATGCGCCGCCATTGCGCCGTTCAAGTTGCCGCATGACGTCAAGGCCGTGCTGTTGGAAGAGGGGAATGCCGTCAAAGCTCACGTCCGGGAGATCGTAATAGCATTCGAGCTCGGCTACGCGGCCATCATAATAGGTTATGATCGGCGCGTATTCCCCACGATATTCGGTCCCGTCGTCTCCCTTTCTTTTCCGGTCCGGCGGGCCGAGAATTGCTTCCACTTCCGACGACACCATGCCGAAACGAATTGGCCCGACACCTTCAAATGCCTTGATTTCCCAGCGCATCGTTGCAGCTTATCCTCTTCGGATCGAGACTTTTCGATTGGCTACATGTGACCAAAACGTGGATCGTCAAGAGCGCGAGTTCGACACGAGCAAGGAAGACAAATGGATCTGACCGAACGATATCATGCCTATATCGCATGTCTGAATGCACGAGAAATCGACAGGCTCGGCGATTTCGTCAGACACGACGCCGTCCACAACGGAAGGCAAATCGGCCTGACGGGCTATCAGGAGATGCTGAACGGAAACTACCGCGACATTCCTGACCTCGTTTTCAACATTGACCTGCTCGTTGCCGACGTGGAACTTGTCGCAAGCCGCATCCGGTTTGACTGCCGCCCCGCTGCCACATTCCTCGACCTCCCAATCCATGGTCGCAGGGTGATATTCCACGAGAATGTCTTCTATCATTTCCAAGACGGCAAGATCGCGCAAGTCTGGTCCGTTATCGACCCGGAAGAGATAAGGCGGCAACTTTGAAATGGTGGGCCCGGAGGGACTCGAACCCCCAACCAAGCGGTTATGAGCCGCCGGCTCTAACCATTGAGCTACAGGCCC
>CAMFHE010000063.1 GCA_945952045.1 uncultured Rhizobium sp. | reverse complement strand
ATGGTGCAGTTGCGCATCGGCAGGTCGAAATGGCCGAGCGTGTAGCGGCCGGCATACTGGTTCGCCCCCGTGGACCACAGGAAGGAACCGGCCAAGGCGCGGAATTCCACCGCCTGCATGTCGCGCTTGTCGTACATGACCGCCGAGACCCATTTGGCGCGCGGGTGCATGCCCCAGCCGACATGGCTCATGCCGAAGGCATTGCGATCGTCCCAGGCTTCCATGTATTCGCGGAAATGCAGGGCATCGATGCCGTCGCCCTTGATGGCGGTGACGAAATCGTTTTCGACGGTGAAGTCGATGCGGCTGGTCAGCACCGTCTTGAAGGTCAGGTTCATGTCGCCGACATCCATGACGATGCGGCCGTTGACGCTGTTCTTGCCGGGAAAGGCAAGGCAGAGGCCGCCCGGCCAATGGGCGACGGCGCCCGGGCGGGTGCCGAAACCGGGGGTGCCCCCGCAGGGCGCGCCGTCGATGTCGATGACCAGATCGGTGCCGGCCGGCGAGGTGACGCGCATTTCCTTCGCTTCACGCAGCATCTGGATGCCAAGCTCGACCTTGGCGGCGATCTCCGCCGTCGGCTCGGTGCGTTCGAGGATTTCGGGATGCTCGTTGCAGACCACCAGCAGGCGGGTCTTGCCGGCATCCTCGATTTCCGGCCATTCCGGCGCGTGGATCAGGCCTTCGACGGTGCAATCGACGATGACCTCGACGCCCTTCAGCGCCTCGATGACGGCGCGGTTGCCCTGGATCGCCCAGGAAGTGCCGGTGGACTTGACCGGCACCGGCGCCGTCTGGCGCGGCGTCGGCATCTGGATCATGCAATATTCGGCGCCGAGATCGTGCAGCGCCAGATCGGAGAGCTGGACGAGAACCGGACGCGACTGGCTCTCCGAGAGGATCGCCACCTTCGTTCCCCGGCCGATCGCGTTCAGCGCGAAGACGCGCCGAAAGCAATCCAGCCATTTCCCCTCGATCCGTTCCTGCAGCATTGCAAACGCCTCCCTCGACGGATCGCGTCAGCAATCCGATCAAATCCGTGCCGCGAACAGGCGTTCGCAGCAGCCGACAAAGACAAAAAATCAGAAACCCGTTCCGGCCATGCCGGTCCGTTCCCACGCCGGAGTTTGCTCCGGTCAATTTCTTAACTGATGAGTTAAGGTTTGCGCGTTTCTTTTTCGCTGTCAACCGGATTTTCGAAAATTATCGCTCGCCTTGCGATTTTTCCGGATTTTGCGCGATCCAGTCGGCCCAAACCGGCCGCGCCAGGCTGAAGGTATCGTGGCTGCGCACGTAATCGCTGCCATAGGAGCGAGCGACGAGATCGAGCTTCGGCGTGTCGATATGGGCGCGCGCCGCATCCAGCACGCAATCGTCGGCGACATGCACGGTCAGCACCCGGCCGATCACCACCGTCTGGTTCGGCCCTGTGACCACGCAGGAGAGCGACACGCATTCGAACGACACCGGGCTTGCGGCGATGCGCGGCGGTTTCACCCGCGCCGAGGGGGCGGTTTCCAGCCCCGCCAGCGCCAGTTCGTCGACCTCGCGCGGCGCATCGATGGCGGTGACGTTCATCGCCTCAACCAGCCGTTCGGGCACGAGATTGACGACGAATTCGCCGGTATCGAGGATGTTTTGCGCCGTGTCCTTGAAGCCGCGTTTGGCATCGGCGAGCAGGCCGAGCGCTATCGTTGGCGGCGCCGAGCCCATGACGTTGAAAAAACTGTAGGGCGCGGCGTTCAGCCGGCCTCCCCTGTCCTGCGTCACCACCCAGGCGATGGGGCGCGGCATGACGGTCGCCGCCAGAAGCTTGTAGGCATTCTGGGGACCGACCTCTTCCAGATCGAAACGCATGGCATGACCCTATGCTCAACCGCCGACGCCCGCGCTAGGAAGCGCGGGGCCGAGGGTTCGTTGAACGAATTTATACAGACGCGATAATGCCTTATTCGGGCGTGGCGTCGACCACGGGATGGCGGATCGTGCCGATGCCCTCGACGCAGGCGACGACGACGTCGCCCGGCCACATCCATTCCTGCGGCGTGCGCCCGGCGCCCACGCCTTCCGGCGTGCCGCTGGCGATGATGTCGCCCGGCTCCAGCGTGATGCCGGAGGAGATGTCGGCGATGAGATCATCGACCTTGAACAGCATGTGGCGCGTATTCGAGCGCTGCTTTTCCTTGCCGTTGACCGTCAGCCACAGGTCGAGCGTCTGCGGATCGGGGATCTCGTCGGCGGTGACAATACAGGGGCCGAAGGGCGCATAGGTGTCCTGGCCCTTGGAGAAGATCCATTGCCCGGCGCGGCGGTTGTCGCGGGCCGAAACGTCGATCATCACGGAATAACCGAAGACATGCTTCAGCGCATCTTGCCTGCGCACCCGGCGCGCCGTCGTGCCGATGATGACAGCCAGCTCCACTTCCCAATCGAGCTGCTGGGTGATCTTGCGGTTGTGCTCGATGGCCTCGCCCGGGCCGATGACCGTGGTCGGCGGCTTGGAGAAGATCACCGGCTGCTTCGGCAGGTCCTTCGACGTATCCAGCGACTTGGCGCTTTCGGCGACATGCTCGACATAGTTCAGACCGATGCCGAAGATGTTCTTTCGCGGACGCGGGATGGGCGCGAGGAGTTTCGCATTGGCGAGCGCAATCGCCGTGCCGGAGGGAAAGCGTCCCTCTGCCTCTTCCAGACAGTCGGCCAGCGCCTCCAGCCCCGGCCGCCCGGCATCGATGAGGCCGAGCATCGAGTCGGGCAGTTCCTCGCCATAGATTTCGCCGAGCGCCTCGACATCGACCACGAGATCGTCGACGATGACGCCGAGCCTTGCGGGAGCCTCGATGGACTCCCGGTAAGTAACGAGTTTCATAGAAAAATTTCCTTTTACAAGATCGGCTGGTAACCGCCGTTTTCGCCGAAAGCCTGCTCGCGATACAGCCCGAGCGCCCGCATGACCGGCAGATCCGACAGGCAGAACAGGCAGGCATCGTCGCTTTCAGAGCCGTTGACATGCTCATGCCAGGCCCAGGAGGGCACGCAGAAGATGTCGTGCTCAGCCCAGTCGTAACGCTTGCCATCGATGATCGAATGGCCGCTGCCCTTGGCGACGTGATAGAGGCCGCTGCCGGTGTGGCGATGCGCCTTGGTGTGCTCGCCGGGGCGCAGCATCTGCATGCTGGCGCCCATGGTCTGCATGACAGGCCCCTGCGTGACCGGATTGACGTATTCCATCAGCACGCCGTCATAGGGCGAACCGTCGGTGCAGCTTGCATATTTGGCAAGCGACTCGTAGGTCGGCACCCACTCGTATTTGAACATCGGGCTATAGGCCTTGCTCCAGCTCTGGCCCATCGGCCGGAGACCGGGATTGCCCCAGGTCTTGGTCATGTCATCGACCTCGTAGCCGACCGCCTGGCTCAGATCCGGATGCACCTCGTAAAAATTCGCCTCCATCGCATTGACGAAGGGAATGTCGAGGCCGTCCTGCCAGATGCAGGGGGAACCGCTCGCCTCGACGCCGTGCTCATGCCAGGTGCCGTTCGGGGTCAGCACGAAATCGTTTGCACCAAGCGTCATCTTGTGGCCGTCGACGACGGTATAGGCGCCCGAACCTTCCATGATGAAGCGGATGGCGGAGGCCGAATGGCGGTGTGCGCTGGCGACCTCGCCGGGGTTCATCACCTGCAAGCCGGCATAGAGCCAGCCGACGGCAGCGGCGACGTCGCTGCGGCCGGGATTGTTGAGATAGATCACCCGGCGACCGGCCTTTTCCGGCGTCACCAGATCGATGGAGCGCAGCACATGCTCGCGCAGATCCTTGTAGCGCCAGACGACCGGCACGGATTGCGACTTCGGCTGCCAAGGCTCGATCTTGTTGGCGACCGTCCAGAGCGCGCCGGCCTTGTAGCGATCGAGGTCTTCGTAATAGGCCAGAAGTTCCGGCGTATCCTCGACATTGGCGCGCCCGGCGACGTCCTCGCGATGGTTCTCACGCTGATTTGTCATAGGGGTCTCTCCCTGTCCGCTGTTTGGGTGGGCGCAGAATGAGACAGGTTACTTTCGAAAGCAATATGGATTTTCGAAAATTTTTGCATTTGCCGAAAGAGACACCCATGCGATAATGATCTGGCAAAAGGGATCCATCATGACACTTGCCGAAAAAGCCTATGACGCGCTGCGCCACGATATCATCCGCGGCGCGCTGGCGCCCGGTCGGCCGCTCCGACTCGCCGATCTCAGCGAGCGTTATGGCATGGGCTTTTCGCCGCTGCGCGAGGCGCTGAACCGGCTTCAGGCGGAACGGCTGGTGACGGCGGAATCGCTGCGCGGCTTTCGCGTCGCGCCGCTTTCGATGGAAGAGCTGCATGATGCGGTTTCGCTGCGCATTCTCATCGAAACCAAGGCGTTGCGTGCGGCTATTGCCCAAGGCGACGATGCCTGGGCTGCCGGTATCGTCTCGGCGCTCTATGCCCTGAAGCTGCAGGCCGGCCGTACCGGACCGGATGCGGATATCTGGGCGCTGGAGGCGCGCCACCACGCCTTTCACCGCGCGCTGCTTGTTGCCTGCAATTCGCCCTGGACGCTGGAATTCGTCGAGCGCCTCTATGCCGCCACGGAGCGTTACCGCATTCCGGTGCTGCTGGAAACGGGCATGCCGGCGGGACGGGACCTGCTCGCTGAACACAGCGCGCTCGCCGACGCCACGCTGGAGCGCGATGCGGACAAGGCTGCCGCGCTGCTCGAGGCCCATTACCTGCACACCGTCGAGGCGCTGACCAAGGCCATACGCCTTGAGGACATGAAAACCGCGCCGGCGCGGGCGGCAAAATAAGCTCTCGAACGCAAAACGCCGGAGCTGGAGCCCCGGCGTTTCGTAAAGGAAAGATGCGTTCCGCTTATTCGGCGGAAACGATCTTGCCGCCTTCCCACTTGAACAGCGAGAAGCTCTGCGAGGTCAGGTCGCCGGTTTCACCATAGGTGAGCTTGCCGATGGCGGTCGGGATGGCTTCGCCGGACTTCAGCGCCGTGGCGACGGCGGCCGAATCCTCATGCCCGGCCTTTTCGATGCCGGCTTTCAGAACTTCGACGGCAGCATAGGCGTTCAGCGTGAAGGCTTCCGGCGGGATGCCCTTTTCAGCCAGAACCTTGACGGCGGCCTGGGAGTCGGGGCTCTTCAGCGCGTCGGAGGCGTTGGTGAACAGCGTGCCGGCAGCGGCTTCGTTGCCGATCGCCCAGAATTCGGTGTTGGACAGGCCTTCGCCGCCGATGATCTGGGCGTTGACCGAGAGATCCTTGAGCTGGCGGGCGAGCAGGCCGCCTTCCGGATGGTAACCGCCGAAATAGATGACCTCGACGCCCTCGGACTTCAGGCGGGTGATCAGCGCCGAAAAGTCCTTGTCGCCGGGATTGACGGTGTCATAGAGCACCTCGTTGACGCCACCGGCGTTCAGCGCCGCCTTGAAGGCATCGGCGAGACCCTTGCCGTAAGCGCCCTTGTCGTGGATGACGGCGACCTTCTTGTCCTTCAGCTTCGAGAGCACGTAGGCGGCGGCGACTTCGGCCTGCTGGTCGTCACGGCCGCAGGTGCGCAGGATGTTGGCAAGGCCGCGCGCGGTCAGTTCCGGGGCGGTGGCGGTCGGGGTGACCATCAGAACGCCGTTTTCGGCAAAGACTTCCGAGGCGGGAATAGCGACGCCCGAGGTGACCGGGCCGACGACGAAACGGATGCCTTCGCCGACGATCTGGTTGGCGGCGGAAACGCCCTGCTTCGGCTCGCCGGCATCGTCGGCCAGCTTCAGAACGATCTTCTCGCCCTTGATGCCGCCGTTCTTGTTGATTTCATCCACGGCGGCCTGAGCGCCGTTCTTGACCTGATCGCCATAGGCGGCAACCGGGCCGGTCAGCGGCGCGACGAGGCCGATGACGATATCCGCATGGGCGAGCGGCGCGAAGACGAGCGAGGCAGCAAGCGTTGCGCCTACAAAAATCTGCTTCTTCATGATGTTCTCCTGAAATGAGCGTATCGGGAACCGCCATCCGAAGACCGCCGCGGCAAGCGGAACGGCCCGATCGGTTCCTTCCCGACGGGCTCGATCACTTTCGTGCGCAAGCAGCCGGCAGGCAGTGGATCGATTACGAAATGGTGCTCGCATGCGCAACAAAATAATGCATTTGCACAAATTGCGGGCGCGCATTGCGGCAGGCCTCAAACGATGCCGCAGACCGCCTGCGACGCAACGGTTTCCCCGGCAAATGCGATCAAAATCAATTTTCGCAGACAGTGGCAATGCTAGACGGTTTACCGTATTCGATATGCCGTGAGGACATGATGCTTGCTTTCATCGCCGCCAGCGCCGCCATTCTTTTGACGCCTGGACCGACCAACACGCTGCTGGCCGCCGGCGGGGCGACGCTGCCGTTGCGCAAGGGGCTTTTGCTGCCGTTTGCCGAGGCTCTCGGCTATTCGATCGCCGTCAGCCTGTTTTTCCTGATGGCGCAAGGTTTGCAGGGCAGACCGGAGGCCTTTGTCGTCGTCAAACTGGCGGCGGCCGGCTGGCTGATCTACTCGGCCATCAAATTGTGGCGCACGCGGCTCGATGCCGGCGCGCCGGCGCCACGTTTCGCCTTCGGTCGCGTCTTCCTCACGACGCTGGTCAATCCCAAGGCGCTGCTGGTCGGCGTCGTCTTCATTCCGCAACAGCCGTTTCCCAATGCACTCGCCTGGATCGGCACCTATGCTGGCCTCTCCATTGGCGCCGGCATCGGCTGGGTTTTGCTTGGCACGCTTCTCCCCAAACGCTTGCGGCGCCATTCCTACAAGGGCGCGGCGCTCGTCCTCACCGGCTTTTCGCTTGCCGCCGTGGCCAGCGCCGTCACCGGCTGACGCAATCCAAGCCCATTTGTTGGACGTCCAGCAAAAACCTTGACAGGCGTGCGGCTTGTTTCTACTCCTGAGCCAAAGCATCTCCAGCATACCGGCAGCCGGTTTGCCTGCGGAGATAGGCTACAGATCGGCACTGCGATGTTGAGGGAGAGACAATGCACACCCGGATCACCGAACTCCTGGGCACCCGCTACCCCATTATTCAGGGGGGTATGCAATGGGTTGGCCGGGCAGAACTTGCATCCGCCGTTTCCAATGCCGGCGGCTTCGGCATCCTGACGGCGCTGACCCAGCCCGATCCGCAGGCCTTGGCCAACGAAATCCGCCGCTGCCGCGAGATGACCGACAAGCCCTTCGGCGTCAACCTGACCATCCTGCCCTCCACCGTGCCGCCGCCCTATGAGGAATATCTCGACGCGGCGCTGGACTCCGGCATCCGCATCATCGAGACTGCGGGCCGCAGCCCCAAGGAATTCATCGCCAAGGCCAAGGCGCATGGCGCGAAGATCGTCCATAAATGCACCGCCGTGCGCCATGCGCTCTCGGCCGAGCGCGCCGGCGTCGATGCGATCTCCATCGACGGTTTCGAGGCGGCCGGCCATCCCGGTGAAGACGATGTCGGCGGTCTCGTTCTGTTTGCCGCTGCCGCCCGCGTCGTCAAGGTGCCCCTCATCGCCTCCGGCGGCATCGGCAGCGGCCGGGCCATGGCGGCTGCCATGATGCTCGGCGCCGAAGGCATCAACATGGGCACGCGATTCTGCGCCACGCAGGAAGCGCCGATCCATGACAACATCAAGCAGGCGCTGGTGGCGGCCAAGGAAACGGATACCAACCTGATCTTCCGCACCCTGCGCAACACCGGCCGCGTTCTGAAAAACGCGATTTCCGACGAGGTGATCGCCACCGAGCGCCGCCCCGGCGGCTGCGAATTCGAGGATATCCGCCCGCTGGTCGCCGGCGCGCGCGGTCGCACGACGCTGACCGACGGCGATATCGACGGCGGCCTCGTCTGGGCAAGCCAGGTGGTGGGCCTGATCGACGACATCCCCAGCTGCGCCGACCTCATCGAGCGGATCGTCCGCGAATGCCGCGATGCGATGCGCCAGGGTCTTGCCGCTTTCGGGACGGAGATGGCTGAGGCATGATGCCGGCACGCGCGGCGGTCTTTCGCCGCGCATTCGGCAAGGCAAGGCAGCAGGGGACGACAACGCATGCGCAATCCTGACAAGAAATCGCGCATCAAGATGGAGCGGCGCGACGATCTCATCCAGGGAACGATCCGCTCCATCGCCGCCATCGGCTACAACGATGCCACCATCAACACCATCTGCGAGGCCGCCGGCCTGTCGCGCGGGCTGATCGGCTACTACTTCAAGGGCAAGGATGAGCTGCTGATCGAGGCCTATCGCTATCTGGTCGCCCAGGCGAACCAGGATGCGCGCCAAGCTGTCGAGGCGGCAGGACCGGATGCGATGCAGCGGCTGCTGGCCGCCACCCATATGTATTTCCGCCGGATCAAGGACGAGCACGAGGAATCGCTGGTGACGCTCGCCTGTCTCGGCGTCGCGCCCTGGAATGCCGGCATGGGCGAATTGACCCGCACGCTCTGGCGCAAATATCGCAGCTGGATCGAAAAGATGATCGCGGAGGCCGCCGCCGACCGCAAGCTCGATCTCGACGCCCGCAAGGCATCGATCACCTATGTCCAGATGGGCGACGGCCTCTGGATGGGCTGGCTGCTCGACCCCGAAGCCTATACGCTCGACGAGGCCGAGGGCATTCTTCGCGACTGGCTGCTCGACCTGCTCGGCGAGGCGCGATCCCCCTCGCCCGCAAAGCCTCCAGAGGCCGAAACGGCTGAATAGGCTTTCTCCGTTCCGGCGTCAGACCGTATTGGACCCGATCAGCGCCAAGGTGCGCGGATCGGTCTGGCCGCCGTAAAACCGTTGCAGGGCTTTTTCGAACAGGGAGCCTGGTGGGCTCAGCGCCGCAAACAGCGTCATCGACGAGCAGAATTTGAGGTCGTCGGGCGTGCCGAGAATATCCAGCGCGCTGCCCTTTGCATGCGAAAGCATCGCCTGCGTCACTTCCCGCAGCCGATGGCCCAAAATATCGTGGTTCAGATAGGCGCTCGCCTCCTCGCGCGAGCGCAAGGCATAGCGCCGCGCCGTCGGCGACGAACCGAGCCCGTCCATCTGCGGGAAGATGAACCACATCCAGTGGGTTTCCTTGGCGCCGGCCTGCAATTCCCTCAGCGCGCGGCGATAGACGCCGCCATCCTGTGCGGCAAGAAATCGGTCGAGATCGAGCTTGGCCATCGGCATGTTTCCATCTGTCTTATCGGGCGCGGCGCGGCGCTTCAAAACCCCGCTCCTGACGGAGAAACGGCTGAAGCCCGCTTTGGTTGTCAATTTCCTGCCATAAACACCATGACCGGAGGATGACATCGGCAAACGGCTTCCTACATAATGATGGAAAACCAACAGACGGAACACGCCGGCAGCAGACATTCTCTTTCGACCCGAAGCACGTCCCCGCGCGTCCCGTCACCAAACGGAGACTTTATGAGCCGAGACCCATACGAGCTTTTGGGCGTCAAGCGGGATGCGACCCAGAAAGAGATACAAAGCGCCTACCGCAAGCTTGCCAAGAAACTGCATCCCGACCTCAATCCCGGGGACAAGGAAGCGGAGCGCAAGTTCAAGGAGATTTCCGCCGCCTATGGCATCGTCGGCGACGAAGACAAGCGCGGTCGTTTCGACCGGGGCGAAATCGATGCGACCGGCGCCGAGCAGGCGCCGCGCAATTTCTACCGCGATTATGCCGGTTCGAGCGGCCAGGGCAGCGCCTATCACAATGGCGGCGGCTTTGCCGATTTCGGCGAGGGCGAAGACCTGTTTTCCAGCTTCTTCTCCCGTCGCGCCCGTGGTGGTGGCGGCAGCGCAAGCGGCATGCAGATGCAGGGCCATGACCGGCATTTCAACATGGAGGTCGAATTCCTCGACGCGCTGAACGGCGCGGCGCGCACCGTTTCGCTGCCCGACGGCGCAACGCTGGAGGTCAAGATTCCCGCCGGCAGCAAGGACGGCCAGACGCTGCGCCTCAAAGGCAAGGGCGAGCCGGGCTTCAACGGCGGCCCGGCCGGCGATGCGCTGATCGACATCAAGGTCAAGCCGCACCCGCTCTACACCCGCGACGGCGACGATATCCGCTTCGACATGCCAATCTCGCTTCGCGAGGCGGTTCTGGGCGGCAAGATCCGCGTGCCCGTTCCGGGCGGCGCGCTCAATGTGACGCTGGCGCCGTATTCCAACACCGGGAAAGTGCTGCGCCTGAAGGGCAAGGGCGCGCCGAACCGCTTCGGCGGCCATGGCGACGCCTATGTGACGCTGAAGATCGTGTTGCCGGATCAGCCCGATGCGGCGCTGGCCGATTTCGTGCGCGACTGGGCGGCGGGCGAGGCCCATAGCCCGCGCGAAACGCTGGGAGCCTGAACCATGGACGAAAAGGAATTCTGCGGCCGGCTGCATGCCGATGTCGCCGTGGTCCGCATCTGGGTCGAGCAGGGCTGGCTTGCGCCCCGCACGGCCGAAGGCGGAGCCGAGTTCAGCGACATGGATGTCGCACGCGCCGAGCTGATCGGCGATCTCATCGACGGCATGGGCGTCAACGAGGCCGGCATCGACGTGGTCATGGACCTCATCGACCAGATCCACGGGCTTCGCGGCACGCTGTCGGAATTGCACCGGGCGCTCAGCGATCAGGACGAAGCCATCCAGATCAGCATCCTGCGCTCGATGGGGCGGCGGCGGTAACGCGCCCCGCGACCTCATCCTCGGGCTTGTCGCGAGGATCTGCCCAAAATCAGTTATGGGATTGAAAATACGTGCCAATTTCTCCCGGTGGCAGATGCTCGGCACAAGGCCGAGCATTACGGAGGAGGATGGTTTGGCAGCTGCGAGCGCGCGAAAAGATTTCGCGCGCCCTGATCAGGATATTGGCGAGGCCGTCAATCGGCCTCTGCCGTAGACATTCCACCCGTCTGGGACAGGATCTCGCGCTTGCCGACATGATTGGCCGGGCCGACGAGACCTTCCTTTTCCATCCGCTCCACCAGCGAGGCGGCGCGGTTGTAGCCAATGGCGAGACGACGCTGGATGTAGGATGTCGAGCACTTCTTGTCGCGCAGGACGATCTTGACCGCCTTGTCGTAGAGATCGTTGCCGTCTTCGGCCGCCATGTCCGTCTTGTCGAAGACGGCGGGCGCCTCTTCCGGCTCCTCCTCTTCGCTTTCGTCGGCGGTGACCGTGTCCAGATATTCCGGCCGCCCTTGCGCCTTCAGGTGCATGACCACCTTCTCGACCTCCTCGTCGGAGACGAAGGGTCCGTGGACACGCATGATGCGCCCGCCGCCGGCCATGTGCAGCATGTCGCCCTGACCGAGAAGCTGTTCGGCCCCTTGTTCACCCAGGATGGTGCGGCTGTCGATCTTCGAGGTGACCTGGAAGGAGATGCGAGTGGGGAAGTTCGCCTTGATCGTGCCGGTGATGACGTCGACCGAGGGACGCTGGGTCGCCATGATCAGGTGGATGCCGGCGGCGCGCGCCATCTGGGCGAGACGCTGGATGGCGCCTTCGATCTCCTTGCCGGCGACCATCATCAGGTCGGCCATCTCGTCGACGATGACGACGATATACGGCATGGCGTCGAGTTCCATCTCCTGCGTCTCGTGCAGAAGCTCGCCGGTGTTTTTGTCGAAACCGGTCTGGACGGTGACGTTGACCACCTCGCCGCGCTCGCGGGCCGATGCCGCGCGGGCGTTGTAGCCGTCGATGTTGCGAACGCCGAGGCGCGACATCTTCTTGTAGCGCTCTTCCATCTCGCGCACCGCCCATTTCAGCGCCATCACGGCCTTCTTGGGATCGGTGACGACGGGCGTCAGCAGGTGCGGGATGCCGTCATAGATCGACAGTTCCAGCATTTTTGGATCGACCATGATCAGGCGGCATTCTTCCGGACGGAAGCGATAGAGCAGCGACAGGATCATGGTGTTGATGGCGACCGACTTGCCCGAGCCGGTGGTGCCGGCGACCAGCAGATGCGGCATCTTGGCAAGCTCGGCGATGACGGGTTCGCCGCCAATGGTCTTGCCGAGGCAGAGCGGCAGCTTGAAGCTTGTGCGGGCGAAATCCTGCGAATCGATCATTTCGCGGAAATAGACTGTTTCGCGGGTGGCGTTCGGTAATTCGATGCCGATGACGTTGCGGCCGGGCACGACTGCGACACGCGCCGACAGCGCCGACATCGAGCGGGCGATATCATCGGCGAGACCGATGACACGCGAGGATTTGACCCCCGGCGCCGGCTCGAATTCGTAGAGCGTCACGACTGGACCCGGTCGCACATGGATGATCTCGCCCCGCACGCCAAAATCTTCGAGCACGCTTTCGAGAAGCCCGGCATTCTGCTCCAGCACTTCCTGCGCCAGCACGTAACCGGCCGAGGCCGGCGGCTGCTGCAACAGGGTGCGCGGGGGGAATTCATATTCGGAATCGAACAGCGCGGCATTGGGCCGCTCGTCGACCTCGAAGGGCCGGGCGCGCGACAACGCGAAAGGCTCGCGTGCGGCAACGGCAGCCGGTGTGGTCTCGACAGCCGGAACCGGCTCGGCGACCGCAACATGCTCAATGACGACGGGCGCAGGCTCGACGACCGGCGCGGCGACGGCTTCCGCAACGACAGGCGCGACTTCGGGCTCGACGATGACGACCGCGGCCGGCATCTCGATGGCAATGGTCGGGACTGCGATTTCAGCGGGAACGCTGGCAGCGCGCGTCCATTCATGGATGCGGTAGAGGCTGGCGACCGTATCCGTCTGCGGCGCGATTTGCGGCAGCGGCGCCGGCGGCGTGAACACGACGACCTCGGCGCGCATGACGGCCTGGGGTGTCGCCGGTGCGTACACAGGCTGGGTCACGGTCGCGACAGGCGCAGGCATATTATTATCGTTGGCCAGATCGAGATCCAGCGAAATGGTTTCCCAGAAGGCGAAGTCGGACAGATGCGCCATCGGCGGCAAGGGCGCGACCAGCGGCAAGAGATCGATGAACACAGGAGCATCGGCGCCCTTGGCCTCGTCCGCCGGCTCGGGCGGCATGCTGCGCTGCATCGGCTCGACCGTCATCCAGCCCATGGTCAGGGCAATCGTCGAATCGAACTGTTCGCGATAGGACCGCCAATTCGAGGCCTCCGGCGTCGGCGCAAGCTGGAAGGCAACCGGGAACGGCGCGGGCGATGTGGCCTCGACCGAGATATCCGCAACGGCTTCGACGGCCAGGTCCACCGGCGTTTCGACGACAACAGCCTGCTCGGCGACCGGCTCGACAAGCGGCTCGCTCGGCGTGCTCTGGATGAGCGCTTCGACTTCGGCCTCGACGGCGGTCAGGGCGTCTTCTTCGCCCAGCACTGCCGCAAGCGCCGAACGCGCCTCGATCATCTGCTGCTGGCGATCGGGCACATGACGATCCGGCGTGCGGGTGAAGCGCACGTTCGGCGCCAGGAAGAAATGGCTTTCCCAGCTTCCGGGCGGCGCCGCAGGCAGCTCGCGACCGGTCTGCATCTGCTGCTCGAACGCCTGGCGCACGATGGGGTTTTCCACCTCCTCCGTCAGCGGGCGGCGCGAAATGCCGCCATCCACCGTATACCACTCCTCATACGGAAGCTCTTCCGGCGAGGGATAGTGGTTGTCCTGGCGAGCGAAGTCGTGTCCCTCGGTTTGATCCGCGGGATGGAAATTGTTTCTCGAAATACGCATGAGACCTACAAGCAGATGAGAAATGCCGATTGGGCTACGTCCAAGAGATAGGAAAAGAAGGTTAACATTCCCTTATTTCCGGCTCACGCAATTGCAGGCGAATTTGCCGCAGATGGCCCGGGAAACACCATGATTTTTCCCATAACCATCTGCTTAAGCTTCCGTATTAGGACTTCATCATGGATGCATTTTTGCGCCTTTCATCACCTTGTCCACCAGTTTCTTATCGGCACGGACGGCAAGGCCGACGACGCGCGCCGACTCCGGGGAAAATTGCGAAAACACCTCCCGGTTCGCAGCATCGTGACCGGTGGAAAACATCTCCTCGATGTAAAGCGCCGCCTCGACGCCCCGTTCCAGCGCGCGGCGATGGATGGTGCGCAACATGTCCTGATCGGCGGCGAGCACGACGATCGGCTGGATCGGCAAGGGGTGGTAGAGATTGCCGACGCCATCGCGATAGGGTTCTCCGACGAGATTGGACGTGGCCGCGACAGTGCCGCCGGCGAGGAACGCGGTGACGTTCAATTTCTGCCATACGGCCAGATCGTCGCGCAGCACGATTGCAAATTTGGTGTCGAACATGAATGCTCCTATCTGTAAGGCGAAGAGTTTCGCGATGGAGGCGGCTATAGGACATAAGGTTTCGGAAGGGCTTGAACGTTCGTGCAAGCGCGACGAGCGGGTCCGCAGCATTCACGCCGCCGGCCAGCCCGGCTTCGAATTCATGGAAGCACGGTTTTTCGGCGATGTCTTCGAGCCGCATCGCCACGATACCTATGCGATCGGGTTGACGCTGGGTGGCGTGCAGCGCTTCCGATACCGGGGCGTGGAGCGCAAGAGCCTGCCCGGCGACATCCTCGTTCTGCATCCGGACGAAGAGCATGACGGCGGCGCTGGCAATGAGGCAGAGCTGCATTACTGCATGCTTTATGTGCCGCCGGCCCTTCTGGCCCCGGCATTGACCGGTCGCGGCCGCGCTCTTCCCTTCGTGCGCGATCCCGTCTTCAACGATCCGGCGTTGCGCAAGAAAATCCTCGGCTGCTTTGCCGAGGTCGATGGTTCGGACAAGGACGGATTGCTGCTCGACGACGTGCTCGTCGATGTCGCCGAAGGCTTGTCCATGCATGCCGGCGCACCTGTGATCGCTGGCCGCAGCCAGCCGCTGCGGCAGATCAAGGCGGCCTGCGCCTATATGGACGCGCATCTGGCGCGCAATATTCATTCCGCCGAGCTGGAAACCGTCACCGGCATCGATCGCTTCGCCCTGTCACGAGCCTTTCGCTCGGTGCTGCACACCTCGCCGCACCGCTATTTCCTGATGCGACGGCTGGATCGCGCCCGGCTGTTGCTGGGAGACGGCACGCCGCTCGCCGAGGCCGCAGCCGAATCCGGATTCGCCGATCAGGCGCATTTCTCTCGCCATTTCAAGAAAGCCTATGGCCTGACGCCCGGCCGCTGGAGCGCGCTTCTTACGGGAAAACGCCGCTAGACTTGTTGTCCGCGGACAACGCATATCGGAATTTATCGGGTTGTCCGCGGACAACCCCGGTTTGGCACGGTTAATCGTTTGTCAAATCGTAACGAATCGCACCATAGTCTAACTGCGCAGTTCAAAGAGAATTTCCAAAATTTGCGCAGTTCGGGGTGAAAGACATGCTACAGCCGAGTTCGATCCTGGAAGAGGTGCAAGAGCACCTGCCTTCGATGCTGGCGGCCGATGCCCATGAACTGGCGCGGCAGCTGCAAATTCACCAGACGAAAATCTTCGCGCCAACGGCGCAAAAGACGATCCGCTCTTTCCAGCCGTCGGAAGCCGCCGCCTTCATCGGCATCGGCGAGGGCTATCTGCGTCAGATCGCGGCCGAAGGCCATGGGCCGGAGCCGCTGGCCAATGGCCGTCGCCTCTATTCGTCCGAGGATATGGACCGCATCCGTCGCGTGCTCGACGACAAGAACGGCGCCGCCAAATATGTGCCGACCCGCCGTCCGGGCGAAAAGCTGCAGGTCATCGCGGTGATGAACTTCAAGGGCGGCTCGGGCAAGACCACCACCTCGGCGCATCTGGCGCAATATCTGGCCCTTCGCGGCTATCGCACGCTGGCCATCGATCTCGATCCGCAAGCGTCGCTTTCGGCGATGTTCGGGCATCAGCCGGAACTGGATGTTGGCGAGGCGGAGACGATTTACGGCGCTATCCGCTATGAATCGCCCCGGCCCGTCGCCGAGATCGTGCGCGCCACCTATACGCCGAACCTGCACCTCATTCCCGGCAATCTCGAACTGATGGAATTCGAGCATGAGACGCCGAAAGCGATGATGTCGGCCAGCGCCGAGACGATGTTCTTTGCCCGCATCGGCGAAGTGCTCGGCGATATCGAATCCTTCTACGATGTCGTGGTCATCGATTGCCCGCCGCAGCTTGGCTTCCTCACCATGTCGGCACTCTGCGCCGCCACCTCGACGCTGATCACCATCCATCCGCAGATGCTGGACGTGATGTCGATGTCGCAATTCCTGTCGATGACCAGCGAATTGATGGCCGTGGTCGAGCGGGCCGGCGGGCGCACCAGCTATGACTGGATGCGCTACCTCGTCACCCGCTTCGAGCCGAATGACGGGCCGCAGAGCCAGATGACCGGCTTCATGCGCGCCATTTTCGGCAATCGCATGCTACAGCACGCCATGCTGAAATCGACGGCGGTTTCGGATGCCGGCGTCACCAAGCAGACGCTTTACGAGGTCGAGCGCAGCCAGTTCACCCGCGGCACCTACGACCGCGCCATGGATTCGCTGACACAGGTCAATAGCGAGATCGAAGCGATGCTGCGCTCGGTCTGGGGAAGGAAATAAGCCATGGCGCGCAAGAACCTCATCGGCGTTTCGGATGTCGGCGGCACGGACACGGTCGCGCCCTCCACACCTTCGGCCCGTCCCATCGCCGGCCTGACGCCGCCAGCGGGCAGCCATGCTCCGGTCGGCGGCATCACCAGAACACTCGGCTCGATCACCCAGAAGATGGAGCGCGCCCAGGAACTGGAGCGCCAGCTGACCGAGGGACAGACGATCATCGAGGTCGATCCCGCCCTGGTGG
The DNA here is from genome assembly GCA_945952045.1 of uncultured Rhizobium sp. Classification (GTDB taxonomy): domain Bacteria; phylum Pseudomonadota; class Alphaproteobacteria; order Rhizobiales; family Rhizobiaceae; genus Metarhizobium. The sequence continues at coordinate 8,333 of CAMFHE010000063.1, read as the reverse complement.
ACGCCTCCTTCGTCCGCGATCGTCTGAGCATCGACGCCGAGGAGATTGCCGAACTGGTGACGCAGATCCGCGATCACGGACAACAGGTTCCGGTGCTGTTGCGCCCGCACCCCGCCTCGCCCGGCCGTTTCCAGGTCGCCTACGGCCACCGTCGTCTCGCGGCAATCAAACAGCTCGGCATCAAGCTGCGCGCCGTAGTTCGCGATCTCACCGATGAAAAGCTGGTGGTCAGCCAGGGGCAGGAAAACAATGCCCGCAAAAACCTCTCCTATATCGAGCGGGCGCTGTTTGCCGCGCGTCTGGAAGACCGCAGCTTTTCGCGTGAGGTGATCATGTCGGCGCTCGCCGTCGACAAGGCGGCGGTGTCGAAGATGATGAGCGTGGTGCGCGCCCTGCCGCAGGAATTGATCGAGGCCATTGGCGCCGCCCCCGAGACCGGCCGCCGCCGCTGGATGGAGCTGGCGGAAAAAGTCGGCGACATCGATCTGCCGGCGCTGATGAAATGGCTGCGCGGCGAGGCTGCGCGTCGCATCACCAGCGACCAGCGCTTTCAGGCCGCCCTCGAGACGGCCAATGGCGCACGGGAACCCGAGGACAAGTCAATGGAGATCGCGAGCGGTCTGCCGGTCCGTTTCTCCGAAAGCGCCCAACGCGCCTCGCTGATCTTCGACCGCAAGGCTGCCCCCGGCTTCGACGCCTACGTGCGCGAACGGCTGGAAGCCCTGTTTGACGAATACCGGATGTCGAAAGCGGGGTAACACCGACTTCCGGTCTGCACCTGTAGCAGGGCGGGGGACACGAGGAATTGCCGCGACGCATCGCGAGCATATGCGCTGGCCATGAAGCGGCGGCACAATCGCCCTGCTTGCCGCAATCAGACGGCTATTGCGGCAAGCTCCGCGATAGGTTTGCGAAAAACGTCTTGCCCGAGGCTATCATGCAGATCGCTCCGCCCGCTCCCTCACCGGATTTCGCCGCCGAATTGCTGCGTGGGCATCTGCCGCGTGACGAGCAAGGCCTGGCCCTGATCGAGGCCGCCGCAGACCGGGTTCTCTCCGAAACCGGTCTGCGTTTCGAGGGCGATCCCGAGACGCTCGATCTCTGGCGGGAGAAGGGCGCGACCGTCCGGGACGAGCGCGTCACGCTCGACGGCGCATGGCTGCGGCAGGTGATCCGAGCCACGGCTCCGCGCCGCATCACCCTTCGTGGGCGAAATCCGGCCCGCGATACGATCATCGGCGAAGGCCATGCGCCGGTGTTCACGCCGATCTATGGCGCGCCGAATGTTCTCGATCATGCCGGGCGGCGCAGCCTCGGTTCGAAGGCGCATTATCGCCGGGCGCTGGAAATCGCCCATGCATCTTCCGCCATCTCCAATACCGGCCAGATGATCTGCGTCATGGACGACGTGCCGGAGGCGCGCCGGCCGCTGGAAATCGCGCTGATGCACCTGTCGCTGTCGGACAAGCCGTTCATGGGCAGCATCGCCTCGCCTGCCGATGTGGAAGCGGTGATCGATGCGGCGGTGGCCGCCATCGCCCGCCCGCCATGCCCCGGCGAAGCGGAATTGCTGCATCTGATCAATGCGACGCCGCCGCTCGCCTACAAGGAAAACCCGCTGAAATGCCTGCGCACCATCGCCCGGCGGGGGCAGGCTTCGCTGGTGACCTCCTACATGATGATGGGCGCCACCAGCCCGGTGACCATCGCCGGCAGCCTGATCCAGGGGTATGCGGAAGCCTTGGCCGGGATGGCGCTGGCCCAGCTCTGGCGGCCCGGCGCGCCTGTTGTGATGGGACTTTACGCCATTCCCTTCGGCATGCGCTCGATGGTGCCGTGCTACGGCGATCCGGCCTCGTATCTCCTCCAGCATTATGCGACGCAGCTTGCCCGCCGCCTCGGCGTGCCGGTGCGCGGCGAGGGCGGCGTTACTTCTTCCAAGCTGGATGACGGGCAGGCGGGGCTGGAATCGGCTTCGACGCTCTCGGCCTCGATCTCGTCGGGCGCGGATTTCATCCTGCATGGGGCCGGCTGGCTGGAGCAGGGCCGTTGCCTGTCACTGGGAAAATTGCGGCGCGAGGCGGCGCGGATTGCCGAGACCTGTGGTTTCGACATGGAAGACTGTGCGCCGCCCCTGCCCCTCGATCCCGCATTCGAGCAGGATCTCAGGGCGCGGATTTCAGCAATCTAGCGCATTTCCGGACCGCGAAACCGCGCCACTTTTGCTGGAAATGCTTTAGTTTTTATAGGGATCGGCGAGCGCCGCATCCGGGCGGCTGATCGGGTATTTGATGCTCGACGTCGCCGCCGCCATGCTTTTCGCGCCCTTGCTTTCCAGCATGGCGCGGAAACTCGGATGCATGCCGCCATCGACATAGGAGGAGATCGGCACGGTGGAACCGGTCGAGAGCGCCGTATCGACATGCTTGCGCTCGGCGTCGATCTTCGCGCTCAAGGCCATATCCGGCGTGCTCATCGCCGGCGGGCAGGCGGCCAGCGGATCGGTGGGCTCGCCGCCCTGGAATTCGGTGTTGAACACGTAGCGACCGCCGCAGACGGAAACTTTCGGCTGGCGGCGCGAGAAGGCGAAGGCGTCGTATCCTTCCTTCAGAACGCGCCAGAAGGGCATATTGGCGTCGCCGCGATGCTTGGCCATGTTGTCGGCGCTCATGCGGAAGGGATAGGCCTGCACCTGGAACTGCCCCTGCCCGCCCTCCAGCGCCTTCTGGACGATGGCGTAGATTTCGCCGACGCCTTGGTCGGTCATGGCATAGCAGCCGGAAGACGAGCAGGCGCCATGTACCATCAGCGCCTCGCCGCTATAGCCGAGCGCCTTTTCCAGTTTGTTCGGGTAGCCGAGGTTGAACGAGACGTAATATTGCGAATTCGGGTTCAGCATGCCGGCGGAGACATGGTAAAATCCCTCCGGCGCCTGGCGGTCGCCGCTCTTTGTCTTCGGCCCGAGTTTTCCCGACCAGCGGCACATGGGATAGGTCTTCAGCAGTGCATATTGCCCCGTCTTGTCGACCTTCCAGACTTCCAGCTCGCTTTCCTGCTTGAAGATGCGCACCAGAACCGGGCTTTCCGGCCGCATGCCCTTGGCGGACATCTGCGCCAGCATCTTTGACGTCAGTTTTGGCGGCGCCTTGGCGAGATCGTCAAGGCCACCAATGCAGCCCGACAGCAGTGCGCCGGCAAGCGCCAGCGTCGCCAGGCGTGCGCCAAAGGAAAACGGCGCCGTCAACCGTGTGAAGGGGCGGAAAGCAAACATCTGTCGTCTCGACTGTTTCAATCTGAAGCCGTGAACCCTTGACCGGGATTCACGGCGGTTTCTTGGCATTGCGCCGTATTTACGGCCAAGCCTGCGATAACAGGGTTAAGGAACGGTTTCCTTCACGCCGTCTTGAGCAGCCGCAATGCGTTCAGCGTCACCAGCACGGTCGCGCCGGTATCGGCAAGGATCGCCGGCCACAAGCCGGTGATGCCGATGACGGTGGTGACCAGGAACACCGCCTTCAGCCCAAGCGCGATGGTGATATTCTGGCCGATATTGCCCATGGTGCGTTTCGACAGTGCGATCATGTCCGCGACATCGCCGACCCGGCCATGCAGCGCGGCGGCATCCGCCGTTTCCAGCGCCACATCCGTGCCGCCGCCCATGGCGATGCCGATATCGGCGGCGGCGAGCGCCGGGGCGTCGTTGATGCCATCGCCAACCTTGCCGACCACCAGACCCTCGGACCGCAACTGACCGACGATGGTCTGCTTGTCCTGCGGCAGAAGCTCGGCGCGCACCTCGATGCCCAGCGCCTTGCCGACCGCTTCGGCCGTGCGGCGGTTGTCGCCGGTCAGCATGATCGTGCGGATACCGGCGTCGCGCAGACGCTTGAGGCCATCAAGCGCATCGGCGCGCGGCTCGTCGCGCATGGCGACCGCGCCGGCCAGTTTTCCGTCGACCAGCAGCAGCGACACGGTTTTTCCCGCATCGTTGAGCGCCGAAATCGCCGCCTGTTGACCCGCATCGATTTCAACCTGTTCAGCCGCCGCGCGCGGCGAGCAGAGCAGCAGGCTGCGGCCTTCGACGGTGCCGGCGACACCCTTGCCGCCCAGTGCCTTGTTGTCGCTGGCGGCGGGGATGGCGATGCCGTCCGCTTTGGCGCGGTCGAGGATGGCGAGCGCCAGCGGATGGCTGGAGCCGGTTTCGAGAGCTGCGGCAAGCCGCAGGATTTCGGCCTCGGGCAGGGCGAGGGGAACGATATCGGTGACTTTCGGCTTGCCTTCGGTCAGCGTGCCGGTCTTGTCGAAGGCGACGGCGGTCAGCTTGCCCAGCCCTTCCAGCACCGCGCCGCCCTTCATCAGCAGCCCGCGCCGCGCCCCTGACGACAGCGAGGCGGCAATCGCCGCCGGCGTCGAAATCACCAGCGCGCAGGGGCAGCCGATCAGCAACACGGCAAGGCCCTTGTAGATCCATTCGCTCCAGATACCACCGGCCAGGAGCGGCGGCAGGATGGCGACGAGCGCCGCGACCACGACGACGCCCGGCGTATAATACCGCGAAAAACGGTCGATGAAACGCTCGGTCGGGGCCTTGGATTCCTGGGCTTCCTCGACCAGCTTGACGACGCGGGCGATGGTGTTGTCCGCTGCCGCCGCAGTGACGCGCACCCGAAGCGCACCGTCGCCGTTGACGGTGCCGGCGAAGACGGTTTCATTGACGCCCTTGCGTTTCGGCGTGCTTTCGCCTGTTACCGGCGCCTCGTCGATGGCGCTGTCGCCGGAGAGGATGACGCCATCGGCGGGAATACGGTCACCGGGGCGCACGAGGATGGTGGCGCCGACGGCCAGCGTTTCGGCCTCGACTTCGCGGGTGACACCGTTTTCCTCCAGCAGCGCGGTTTTCGGCACCAGCGCGCCGAGCGACTGGATGCTGGCCCGCGCCCTTCCGGCGGCGACCCCTTCCAGCAATTCGCCGACGAGGAAGAGGAAGACGACGGCGGCCGCCTCCTCCGTGGCGTTGATGATGACGGCGCCAACGGCGGCGATGGTCATCAGCATTTCGATGGAAAACGGCGTGCCGGCCAGCGCCGCCATGATGGCGCGGCGCGCAATCGGCACGAGGCCGACCGCCATGGCGAGCAGGAAAGCATAGGGCGCGATGGCCGGCACGAGATGGCCGAGGCCATAGGCGAGCGCCAAGGCAGCGCCGGAGGCGATGGTCAGCCGGCCCTTTCTGCTGCTCCACCACGGGCCGTCCATCGGGCCGTGGTCATGGCCATGCAGGCCGAGATCGGCTTCGCTTTTGTCTTGCGCATGGGCATGATCGTGATGGTCGTGCGCGTCGTGATCGTGCTTGTGGTCATGGTCATGGTCATGGTCATGGGCGCAGCAACTCGTCTTCGGCGCAGGCTTGGCCGCCTCGCCGGCCGGCGCGACGGCATAGCCGAGCCCCTTCACCTTGCCGGCAATCGCAGTGGCATCGCCACTGCCGTCATGGCTGACCAGCAGCGTGCCGGCGGTGACCGACACGGAAACATCCTCGACGCCCGGCATGCGGCGCACCGCCGTTTCGATCTTGCCGGCGCAGGAGGCGCAATCCATGCCGCCCACGCGAAAACGCATCTGCTTGCCTTCGCTCATTGCTTCATCCTTCTTTCACTGAGAAGGACTGTAAGATCTCAAGTCACTAGAGCTGCAAGCGGGTTTTTTCAGAAAAACGAGGCGGCCTGTTCCGGCGAGCCCTGCAGGGCATGCGCCATGAAATCCAGCGCATTGCCGAGGTCTTCGCGCGACACCGGCCCGCCGAGGCAGACGCGCACCGCCTCGGGTGCCGCGCCCTCTACGGTAAAAGCATCGCTGGCGACGACGCCGATGCCGGCGCTCAGCATATGGCTGACGAAGGTCGAGCGCGTCCAACCCTGCCCGAGCGGCAGCCAGATGTTGAAGCTCAAGGGATCGGCGCGAAAACTGCCGGCGGGCAGCAGGCTGGCGACGAGGTTTTGACGCGCGGCGGCTTCGGCGCGCAGGAAAGTCAGGATCGCGTCGGCGGTTCCGTCCTCGATCCAGCGCGTCGCCAGCGCCATGCCAAGCGGCGAGGCCATCACGGCGGTGGCGCGCATGGCGCTGGCGAAAGGCCAGGCCGCCTTGTTGTCGGGCGCGACGACATAGGCGAGGCGCAGACCGGCGCCGAGGCATTTCGACAGGCCGGCGACATGCCAGGTCAGGTCCGGCAGCAGCGCCGCGAAGGGCGGCGGCCCCTCCGCCGGCAGGAAACCATAGGCGTCATCCTCGATAACAGGCAACCGATGGGTTTTTGCGATGGCGGCAATCTCGCGCCGTCGCGCCTCCGGCATGGTCAGCGTCAGCGGATTTTGCAGCGTCGGATTGAGGTAAAGCGCCTTCGGGTTCAGGCGCCGGCAGGCCGCGTCGAAGGCTTCGGGCAGGATGCCGTGTTCGTCCATGGCGATGCCGGAAAGCGTCAGGCCGAGCTGCGCCGAAAGCGAGCGGACGCCGGGATAGGTGACGGTTTCGGAGAGAATGGTCTCGCCCGGCCGTGCCAGCAATCCAAGAATGGCATGCAGCGCCGGATGTGCCCCGGGGGAGACGAAGATGCGTTCGGCCGGCGGCATCAGCCCGCGCCGCGCAAGCCAGAATGCCGCTGCCTGCCGGTCCATGGCCGCGCCGCCGAAGGGCTGGTAGCGCAACAGCGCCGGCAGATCGGCCGAGACGGCATAAAACCCTTCGCGCATCCGCGCCAGAAGATCGGGGTCGTACGGCTCCGGCGGCATGTTCATCGAGAAATCGGCAGTTGTCGCCCGGCGCGGATCGGGTTCCAGCGCGGCGAAAGCCTGTGCCGCCGGGCTCTGCCGGCCGGTGACGAAGGTGCCGCGCCCGACATGGGATTCGATCAGGCCCCGCTTCTGCGCCTCGACATAACCACGCGCGACCGTGGTGAAATCGATCTCCAGCCGTTTGGCCAGCTCGCGCTGCGGCGGCAGACGGTCGCCAGTGACGAGCACGCCGTCGCGCAAATCCATTTCGATCAGATCGGCGAGCGCGAGGTAACGCGGGCTGGACGAGCGGGTAAGATCGGGAAGCCAGTCTTTCATGCCGTGATCCGTAATGTATTTCGCTAGAAAGCGGAGATCGGCTTTCCGTTCGAAAATGCAGAGAGCATTGACCGGATAGGTCCGGCGGACATTGACTGTATATTGTCCGGGCTTCCCGCTGTCATCAGACAATTGCCGTGCAGGCAAGCCTTTGCTGCGCGCCGCGTCGGAGAAAGGCGGAACGAAAGGCCGGATGAAACAAACGGCAAAGCTGGATTGTCTCAGCCTGCGCCGCCAACTGTGTGAAACCCTGCCGCCGCGCGAGCGCGAATGATCGCCCACCGCCTTCAGCAGCACTGAGTGTCACAAAAATCCCGTTCGCCGATCAGACCGTGTTGGCGGCGTTGATCGTCGAGATGAAGCGGCGGGTGCGTTCTTGCTTGGGTTCGGTGAACACCTGTCGCGCGGGGCCTGATTCGACGACGTTTCCGGCTTCGAGAAACACGACTTCATTGGCGATGCGCGAGGCAAGGCGCAGGTCGTGGGTGGCCATCACCATGGTGGTGCCTTCGCTGGCGAGCTGGCCGAGCACGTCGATTACTTCCGCCGAAAGCTCCGGATCGAGCGCCGAAGTCGGTTCGTCACAGAGCAGCACGCGCGGGGAGGGGGCGAGCGCGCGGGCAATCGCCACGCGTTGCTGCTGGCCGCCGGAAAGCGTCGCCGGCCAGGCATCGGCCTTGTGGGCCATGCCGACCTTGGTCAGCAGTTCCATGGCGCGGGCGCGGGCCTTGTCCTTCGGCCATTTCAGCACGGTGACCAGGCCTTCCATGACGTTGTCGAGGGCATTCTGATGCGGAAACAGCTGGAAATTCTGGAAGACCATGCCGGTCTGCCGGCGGATCTTCTGGACCGCAGCCCAACTCGTCTTGCCGCCGGGCGTAAACGTCAATTGCTGGTCGCCGATGCGGATGCTTCCGGCGGTCGGGATTTCCAGAAGGTTGATGCAGCGCAGCAGCGTGCTCTTGCCGCCGCCGGAGGGTCCGACCAGCGCCGTGACGCTGCCCTCGGGCAGGTCGAGGCTGATATCCTTGAGAATGACGGCGTCGCCGAACCGCTTTTCGATATGTTTCAGCTCGATCATGTGTTGGTCTCCAGCGTGCCGCCATAGCGCGCGAAGCGCCGCTCCAGCCGCACCTGCAGGCTCGAGAGCACCGAGCTCAGCGCCAGATAGATCAGCGCCGCCTCGATATAGAGGATCAGCGGCTCATAGGTGGTGGCGACGATGCG
>CAMFHE010000062.1 GCA_945952045.1 uncultured Rhizobium sp. | reverse complement strand
GCGCCGTCGAGATCGACGGTGAAACCACCCTTGACCTGGTTGAAGATGACGCCTTCGACGCGCTCGCCGGCTTCGAACTTGACTTCGAGGCGGGTCCAGCTTTCTTCGCGGCGGGCCTTGTCGCGCGACAGAACAGCTTCGCCCAGCGCGTTTTCAATGCGCTCGACATAGACTTCGACTTCGTCGCCGACCTTCAGCGTGCCGTCCTTGGCCTTCGCGCCGAATTCCTTCAGAGCGATGCGGCCTTCGACCTTGAGGCCGACGTCGACGATGGCGACGTCCTTCTCGATGGCCGTGATGATGCCCTTCGTTACATAGCCTTCGGCCAGATCGTTCTTGGCAAAGGATTCTTCGAGCAGGGCTGCGAAATCATCACGAGTGGGGTTAGAAACAGACATAGAATCTCCTGGTGTGTCCGGTTCGGACACGGGCGCGCCAGTGGTTGGTGTTGGACATGACCTGAACCCAGTCCGCCTCAATTTCAGAGGCTTCCGGCGCGTGGACGGAATTTCAGGCTTGCATCAAATGAATCGAGCGCGTGAAAACCACGCAAACCCGGTTATTTTTGGGCATTTCGGCTCAGGGCCGCGTCGATGATCGATTTCGCGGCCTGAAACGCGGCCTCTATACTCATTTCAGACGTATCAAGCAAGTGTGCGTCGTCGGCGGGCCGCAAAGGGCTGTCGGCGCGGCCCATGTCGCGAGCGTCGCGCGCCTTCACATCGTCAAAAATCGCAGCGTAATCCGCAGCACCGCCCCGAGCGACGATCTCGTCATAACGGCGCTTTGCCCTGACCTGCGGCGACGCCGTCACATAAAGCTTCACCAGCGCATCCGGGCACACCACCGTGCCGATATCGCGGCCGTCGAGCACCGTGCCCGGCAGCCGCTTCGAAAAGGCGCGCTGCGCCTCCACCAGCGCCTTGCGCACCGAAGACATCACCGCGATCTTCGAGGCGGCCTCGCCGATCTCGTGCCGCGACAGGACATCGCGGTCGAGCCCGGAAAGCTCGACCTTGCGCGCCACCGTCTCCGCCACCGCCTCCTCATCGAGCGGCAACCCGGCATCGAGAAGCGCCTTGGCCGTCGCCCGGTAGGTCAGGCCGGTGTCGAGGTGGTGAAAGCCGTAGGTTTCGGCGATCTTCCGCGACAGGGTGCCCTTGCCGGCTGCCGCGGGACCGTCGATGGCGATGACGGTGCTCACGCGCCTGCACCGTCCTTGATCTCGATCTTCGCCCCGAGGCGGGCCATCAGGTCCATGAATTCCGGGAAGGAGGTCGCGATCATCGTCGCGTCGTCCACCGTCACCGGATGCTCGCTGGCAAGACCCATGATCAGGAAGCTCATGGCGATGCGGTGGTCGAGATGGGTGGCGACGGCTTCGCCGGCCGCATTTCCGAGCCCCTTGCCATCCGGGCGGCCGCGCACGACGAGCGAGCTTTCGCCCTCGTCGCAATCGACGCCGTTGAGCTTCAACCCGTTGGCGACCGCAGACAGGCGATCCGATTCCTTGACGCGCAGCTCCTCCAGACCGTTCATCACCGTCTCGCCCATGGCGAAAGCGGCGGCAACGGCCAGCACCGGATACTCGTCGATCATCGATGGCGCGCGGTCTTCCGGCACGGTGACGCCCTTCAGTTCCGAATGGCGCACGCGCAGGTCCGCGACATCCTCGCCGCCGGCATTGCGCGGATTGAGCACCTCGATATCGGCGCCCATTTCCTGCAGCGTCAGGATCAGGCCGGTGCGCGTCGGGTTCATCAGCACGTTGACGATGGTGATGTCCGAACCCGGCACCAGCAGCGCCGCCACCAGCGGGAAGGCGGTGGATGACGGATCGCCGGGCACGTCGATGGTCTGGCCGATCAGCTTGCCGCGGCCCGCGAGGCGGATGGTGCGCACGCCCTCGGCGTCGGTCTCGACGGTGAGATCGGCGCCAAAGCCCTGCAGCATCTTTTCGGTGTGGTCGCGGGTCATCACCGGTTCGACGACCGTGGTGATGCCGGGCGTATTCAGGCCGGCAAGCAGGACTGCGGATTTTACCTGCGCCGAGGCCATCGGCACGCGATAGGTGATCGGCGCTGGCGTCAGCGGTCCGCGCAGCGTCACCGGCAGGCGATCGCCGGCTTCCGATCTCACCTGCACACCCATCTGGCGCAGCGGATCAAGCACGCGGCCCATCGGGCGTTTGGTCAGCGAGGCATCGCCGATGAAGGTCGAATCGAAATCGTAGACGCCGACCAGGCCCATGGTCAGGCGGCAGCCGGTGCCGGCATTGCCGAAATCGAGCGGCGCCTCAGGCGCAAGCAGCGCACCGTTTCCGGTGCCCTGGATGATCCAGACGTCGCCTTCCTTGCGGATCTTGGCGCCCATGGCCTGCATGGCCTTGCCGGTATTGATGACATCCTCGCCCTCGAGCAGACCGGTGATACGGGTCTCGCCGGAAGCCAAGCCGCCAAACATGAAGGAACGGTGCGAAATCGACTTGTCGCCGGGGATGCGGGCAGTGCCGGAAAGGTTGGACGACCGGCGGGCGATGGCGGGTTTGGCGGCAGCCGCGTGTGACATTGGAAAAATCCTTTGCAATAGGCAGGAGTCTTTCGCAAACTGACGCGGCGCGCGCACCAAGCGGATCAGTCTGGCGGTTTGGCGGGTCCGTTACCATAAAGCGGACACGCGGTCACGCCTTCAGCGCCAGAAATCGATCCCAGGCGCGCGCGAAAACCTGCGGCTTTTACATGTTATTTGACATGGACCGGCGCACAGATTAAGGGACCGGCCTTATTCTCCCATGAAAAAGGCCGGTTTTCACGGCTCTGCCGGCATCGTTCCGGCTGTTTAACGAGGCTTCACAGTGGCAAAAGCGGAACTTGGAACCAAGCGCACCGATCCGGATACCGGCAAGAAATTCTACGACCTGAACCGGAATCCGATCGTCTCCCCCTATACCGGCAAATCCTGGCCGCTCTCCTATTTCGAGGAAACCTCTGCCGCCGCCGTCATGGAGAAGGCGCAGGAGGAGGATGAGGTCGCGGAAGTCGATACCGAGAGCACCGAAGTCGAACTGGTATCGCTCGAGGACGCCGAGGACGGCGCATCGGGCGACGATATCCCCGATATGGGCGATGACGACGATGTCGATATCGGCGACGACGATGACGACACCTTCCTGGAAGCCGACGAAGACGAAGACGACGACGATGTCTCCGGCATCATCGGCGTCACCGGCGACGACGACGAAGTCTAAGCGCTTCGGGCCAATGGTCAGCCGCAAAGCCGCCACGCGGTTTTGCGCATTTTGCCTAAACCCTTGCAAAACCCGGCGATTCAAAAAAAATCGCCGGGTTTGTTTTTTTCTCTTGCCAAGCCCGGAAGGGCACAGTAATAACCCGCCAACCGACGGCGAGACGCCGACACGGTTCCCGGAAAGCCGGTTCGCCGGTACCCTCTGATGGGGCTATAGCTCAGCTGGGAGAGCGCTTGCATGGCATGCAAGAGGTCAGCGGTTCGATCCCGCTTAGCTCCACCAATCCGTTTGTCTTATTGAATATTACAGAGAAATCAAGCGGTTACGGCGAACACGCCGAAATCCTTCGACCAATTCAGACCAAGCTTTCAGACCAATTTTTAGCATCGTCTGATGTTCTCTGCCTTAAATCGTGGATTTGATCCCAGACGGCTGCCCCGCTCGGGCCATAGCTGCGTCTGCAAAGTGCCGACTAGATCCTACGACGATGAAGTGACGATTGACACTGCCGAGCGGCTGTAGGTGAGTCGCATCCGTGACATTCCCAAACTCATCACCCGCAACATGGATGAAATGACCCGCTACGGAATTTGCGCCATGCTGGCGCTTACCTCAAGTCCGCTTGGTTGACGCTCCGGCAGCGCAGTCCCGGCATGGGCAGGGTTCAGCATGTCCGTGCCCGTTTCTGGCGGGGCGTATGGAATGGCTTTCCGTGCGGCGATTACTCGACCCTATAGGATAACGCACACGCTTTTTCGCCGGACAGCAGAAGGAAATTTCTGCTGCCTCCGACCGCACCAAGTCCGTTGTTTTCTCCATCACCATCTACAGCAGCCGCCCCGCCGAACAGCCGGGGCGCATCTGCACGCGACCACTGCAAGACAATCTCATCATGACGACAACCACCATAGACACGCCGTCGGGCATCCCCCAGCAGAAGACACCGGCACCGCACCGATACATGGAACCTTACATTCTGACGGTAGCAATACCGGGGCAGGCAGCTATCTTGCCGACCGTGCGTGCGATAGGCCGCGCTCAAATACTGCAAAGATCATCAAGAGTATGACTTAGTGGCTTCCACTTTTTGCGTCGCGGCACAAATAAACCTGTGGCCTTCCGCCTTGATGACGCGCAACCTCTTGACGATATTGAGCTTGTTTGATGCAACTTGCTGAAAGTGTTGTCAGCGCGTCGAAAGGGCAGGAAGTTGTTTCTTGAGAAACATAATCGATTTGTTCGTCGGTACAATCTTACTCTGGCTCCGCGACATGCACTAGGTGCCCCGCTACCTTTGATCGCAGAGAAGGGGCAACCAAGCATTTTTGATGCGCTTGACGGCGGCATTAAGACCGACACCGTTAAAGCCGCGCAGTCTAACGGCGACATCGTTACCCTTGTTGAACTCGACCCCCGCGACGATGGCGTGCTGGTTCTGCTGTTTCATCGGGATAGTCCCAATGCTGCTGACCCCACCTATCGCAGGATTGCAGAAGGCAAGCGGCATATTCGCACCGGAGAAAAGGATGACGACGAGGAGCAAACCGTATCTGCGCATCTGGTCATCTCGCCGGTGGCAGGTAACGCTAACACCTACAAAGTCGTTCTTGAGGAAATCCCAGGTTTGAGCGCGTCGAGCCTGATCGAAATAATCCGAATTGGGCTTTCCGAATACCAATACGACTACACAGACAAAAGAGGCGACCTGAAGCAGACATACTGCACTTTGCGTTATGAAGGCGAGAAGTCTGCAAAGCTGGAAGAAGCTCTTGCGAAGGGAATTCTGGACATCAAGCTGTCAAAGCCCGCGACGGTCGATTTTCTCGATGCTGACGGAATTGTTGCGCCCGGTCGCGAAACTGCCACCCTCAAGTTGAAAGCCGATCTTGAGCCTAAAGATGTCCTCGAAAAACTCAAAATCTGGAAGAAAAAGGCAGCCGATGCGGGATGGACAGACTTTAGTGTCGATCTTCAGCTCGACCATAACCGCAAGAAAACAGTCAAAATCGAACGAGAAGACGAGGCCAAAGAGATTTTGTTTGTTCGTTCAGAGCAACTCACCTTCGTAACTTCTATGCCTGTCTGCTCGCCCACCATTGTCGCCGAGTTTGTAACCAAGAGCATTGAGCTTATTAAAACGTAGTGCTACTCTGGCTTGTCGGGAGAAAGCCATGGCCCTGTTTTTTTACCCCTTGGGGTATTTGTCTCTACGAGACGAAAACAACAAGAGTATGGGCCGACGCGACGCGTTGGCAACGTTTTTCTGCGCCCTTTTCATTGCCCTGCCCTTCGTCATTTTACCCGGAACAAGTTATTTCGGCAAAGACGGCTTCCTGTCTAGCATAGTCAACCTGTGTTCCGCGCTGGCTGGTTTTTACGTCGCTGCGCTGGTGGCAGCGGCAACTCTAGCACGGGGCGGTGACCTAGATGGAAAAATCGAGGTTGGCCGCATTATCCGCATCGTGTTTGAAGATGGTGAGCGGAAAGAAGACAGGCTCACGCGTCGTGAGTATGTCTGCGCCCTGTTTGGCTATCTTTCCTACATTGCCTTTGCGCTTGCCATTTCGTTGAATGTCGTAACGGCAATCGCTCGCTCCGGTGTCTTCAGTTCACTCTTAAAAGTTCAAATACTGTCAGCCTACGAACTCACGTATTTTGACGCGATATCTGCGTTGTTGAAATTTGCGATATCGCTGCCGATTGCCCATATGTTTGTCGTGACGACTTACGGGCTTTATTATCTGATCACCCGGCTTTATCAGCAAAAACCCAAGATTGTGCCTCGTTCGCAAAATACCGATAAGGCAGCCTAGGCGACCCCACATTTGAATGTCAAACCGCCGTATTGTAGCGCAATGCAACTTTTGGCATCGCCTGATGTTCATTCTTCGAAGGCAAAGCCGGTGCCGCTGGCTGGCTGCCCAAACGGCCCGTATCCGTCTTCGCAAAACCTCCCTCATCTCCTCGCAATGGATTAGCGGCTCAAGAGGTGCTTGAACGTGATGCGGAGGTGACTGTCTGGAGACAAGGCATCTTCGATCTGTCCAAATATACCTTAATGGCACCAGCGTTTGAGCCGTGACAATTACGTGAAAAGACAAGCAGTTGCCTTGACCTTTGGCGGAACGCTTTTGTATCGAGTGCCGACCGAAAGGGGTGACATGGACAAGTTGTTGAAAGCTATCGGGGTTATCGCTGTTCTTGCATTGGCAGGATGTGTGACGCCAGACCAGATCAACGCGGGCGCTCGCAGCTTCGAGGGGAAGTCATACAAGGAGGCATTTGCTGCCCTTGGCTTCCCCGATCAGGAACAGAAGATTGCCGACCACACGGTCTATATCTGGTCGAACCGAAATGCAGGCAGCTATACCGTTCCGACGACCGAGACTGCCACCACCTACGTTGGTGGGCAGACGGTATATACCACGGTCCAAGGCACGAAGACGGAGAGCTACGACTGGAATTGCACTCTGCGTCTTGTCGTTGATCCGAAGGGCATTGTCATTGAAGCCAAGGCCGATGGCAACATAGGCGGCTGCCAACGCTACGCGGACTACGCTCCGAAGAAGAGTAAGTGAGGCGTGCCGATGTTCAGAAAGATCATGCTGCTGATTAACTTCGGCATCGCACTCGCCATCCCGACGCTTGCTGGAGCAGGGGCGCTTGGACCGACCCGCTATATGCAGACCGGCCAGATCGTTTTGCTGATTGCCGTGTTCTTCCTGTTCTTCGCCAACTTCGCTTACATCGCCAGCACGGCCACGGCTAACCCCGGAAGGTTGACCCGGATGGTTTCGCTCTGGCTTGCCGCGAAGGAGAAGGAGCTTCGGACGAGGGCCGGGGAATAGTCGCTCACTCCATTAGTAAGAGTCGCGTTTGCTTTCTGTGAGTTGCACGGCCCAAGCCTCTGCTAGGTCCTTTATCGAGTCCGTTGCAGTCGCCATAGGGCGTCCCTCACGGGCATTTCTGAAAAGCCGGTCAGTTTCCCGTTCAAGCTCGTCACGGCGCTCTATGGCTATCCTGATGTCCCCTGTTTTGAGGTTGACCAGATAGGCGCTCTTTCCTCCGAAATGGCTACGTACTGCCTGCGGAATGTCCCGCTTGAAGGGATGTTTTTCGTCGGGGAGTTATCGCTTCTATGTAAGCGACACTCGCTCGTGCTGACGACGAAAACGAGACGTTAGGCGTGGCGGACTTGCAATGCCCGTTGTTTCCATCGGGGCATCCCGCCAACTGTCGGGTGAACACTGGCGGAAGTGTTTGTTTGTCGGCTACTGATTGCCAGCCTCAAGTTGATGGCTTCAAGCTTTCGAGGTGGCGGAAGGCACCCACAGCCAAGTTCACGGGAAAGCCAGCAGGCCAGACCTCAGGAAGCTCAGGAGCCGCTTGTACGAGGTTCCCGTCCATCTCCACCATTTGCTCAAGGCCAGCGTGCAACGCATAGAGCACGTTCTGGGTGGCATCGAGAATGCTTCGGGGCGGTTTCTCGCAAATGCTGCCGAGCTGGTGAGCACGGGTCAGCGTCAGCAGCAGCCAGCCTTCCCACTTCTTGAAGCGCTTGCGGTCGGCAAGCTTCATAAGGCTGAGCGGTAGCGGGCTCGTTTCGGTCTCGGTCATGGCGTGCAGCTCACATGGTAGATGAAGGGTTGCGCTTGGTGTGCTGAAGGTGGGTCGCTATGGCCCTCTGGGAAGCCCGTAGAGGGTGAAGCTCAATGATCAGGTGCCGATGCCCATGCCAGAGCTTGAGCCCACCACTGATCAGCTCTGCGTCAATGACGCGCCCCGGCCGCGCTGAGCTGACATCGTTTGAGTTGTAGTATGCGGCCGCGAAATATGGGAAGTCGAAGCTGATAATCGTCATGCCTGTGGTCCTCACGTTGCATTTCCATGCTTGCGAGGCTTATGTGCGCGTATCGTGATTGGTTGTAAAGAATAATAAAATCAATCACTTGTGGGTTAATCCCACTGGTGGGTTCATAGGCACCTAAGCGGCTGATGGTGCGTAGGAAACTCGGATGGGCTCCTGTGGAAAACCGGTGGGATTTTATCGGGGAGCTGCGGCTTCTCGTGGGTAAAACAATCGATACGCCTGCTCACAGAGGCGAACGCGAAGCAAACAGCTACAGGAATACCCTGCGCCGAGACCGCTTGCCTACGGCCTCCTGACCACCCAAGAAGGGCGTTACGCCAGCTCTTTGGACTTCGGTGTGCCGGCGTCCTCGCCAGCCTCATGCAGCGCCCTGTAAACGCTCGCCTTGCTTAGCCCTGTGGCCTGCATGATGTCCTTGATCAGCAAGCCATCGGCACGCATCTGGCGAATGCTGGCGACCACGTCAGGCGTTGCCTGTGGCTTCCTGCCGAACTTGGTGCCCTTCTCTTTGGCCTTCGCAATGCCGTCCATCTGGCGTTCCGACCGTATCGCCGTCTCGAACTCCGCAAAGACGGCCAGCATCTGGAGCATAGCGCGGCCTGCGGGGCTGCTGGTGTCGATGCTCTGATCGACGACGCGAAGTTCGACACCCTTCTGCTGTAGCTCTTTCACGATGGACAGGAGGTCCGTTGCGGAGCGCGCCAAGCGGTCAATCTTGGTGATGACGAACGTGTCGCCCTTGCGGGCGAACCTGAGGGCATCCTTGAGGGCTGGGCGGTTGCTGTCGATGCCGGAACGCTTCTCTTCGAAGATATGATCGGGCTCGACACCAAGGGTGAGCATCTTGCCCCTCTGGACCTCAAGGCTCTGCCCTACGGATGAAACGCGGATATAGGCGACGAGTGTCATGTCTCAAAACCTCTTAGACCTTCAATGTCACGATATATGAGACATGATTTGAGACGCGTCAAGCGACTGTCTCGCAATGTTTACATTTTGAGACCATGAGAAGCCTGCGCTGTTCGCCGGAAAGCGCTATGATGCGGGAGGCGTTGCTAACGGAGAGGTGTAAATTGAAACGTGCAGGCCGCGCGCTCGAAGAGCTGGTCGAGGCGCTGTATCGAGCGGAGACCGCGAACACCGGTCAACTCGTCATCGACCGCATCGTCAGCCCCGGCTATCTGACCGACAAAGACACGGGAGGCAGGCGAGAGTTCGACGTCCTCGTCGATGGGAAGATTGGTCGCGTTCCCTTTCAGCTTGCAATGGAATGCAAGGATAGGACCAAGGCGGTAGACGTGCCGGTCGTCGAGGGATTTCGAGCTAAGTGTGAGGGCGTCAATGTCCATCTGAAAATGATCGTATCCAAGTCGGGCTTCACCAAGCCTGCGCTTCAGAAGGCTGCGGCACATGGCATCCAGTGCAGGACGCTGGATCAAATCGATGGCGTCGATTGGCTCGCTGCAAGCAAGTTCAAGGTGATCAGTTATGTCGCTTTGAATTTCGACACCTTCTGCGCGGTCGAGAAGGATATCCCGGAACATGAACGGGCTGGCGTTTTCGATGCTGAGGGCCGTGAGGTTACCAGCAACTACCTAGGTCGGATTGCTGACGGTGCGTTCGACCAACTGAAGCACGAATATCGTGAGGCAGGAGAATATCATCGTCCTGTTGTCATGGCGGCCCCCGGCTGGCACATCAATAAAACCAATGGGGAGCAGGTTCCGATACAGCACGTTCGGATCACCCTGCATTTCCGCGTTGACCTGAAGACGTTGCCCATCGCGGTCTACCTTGAGCAATCACACGGGCACGAAGACACTCATACTCACGCTGTAGTCAACTTCCCTGCTTTGGCCGGCCTCCCGGCTGGACGGTTCATCATGTCGGAGGAAAAAGACGGGACAATGACCCTCGCCTTTGTTCCCGCCGAAGCATTGCCGGATGCGGTCGCCGGATAACGACGGGCACACGGGGGAAGTGTTAAGCCTGTGCTATCGAGGCTGGCGCTCAGATTTTTCCGGTAAATTTAACTGCGCCTTTGCGGGCTCCTAGGAAGGTCCGTAAGATGCCCCTAAACAACCACGCTGGGAGCGCCATGGAAGCGGTGTACAAGGCTCTTATCGAGAGCTACGAGGAAGAGAAAGCCGTCCTGGAATAGCGCTGCACGGTGGTCGTCAAAAAGTACCCAGAGGCGATCAAGGCGGCGGACTACGAGGCGCAAGCTGGACGTGACGAGCAACGGCTTGTGGACGTCATCAAGGAAATCGAGAGGCTGGAAGCGAAGGATGAGGCGTGGCGGAAGGCACGCTGAAGACGATGCGGGGTCGTCTTTGACTTAGACCACCGAGGCTGAGATGGCGGGGGATGATCAACCTCTTATCCCTTTATGTTATCCTTCAGGTGCATATCAGGTGAGGCTTCATCTGGATTTCTCACTCTCCATTCTCACCACCACCAATAGGAAATGGGAGATACGAGGGTATATCTCAATCACCTCTCCATCACGTATTATCCCCCTCTCCTAGGGTGGGTGGTAATTGATGGTCTATAGGTGGGTGGTATTCCCGGAGGTCTCTCCAGCCGACCGCGTCAGCGCTGCCCCTTAACTTCCCCTTAAGGTATCTCTTAGGTTCTCTATATCTGTCACTCTCACTATCCACCTCAATCCAGATACAGGATCAGGGGAGAGAGAAAGGGTATTCTCATTCCCCTCTCCGTCACCTGTATATCACTCTCCCTGAGGGTGCGGCCTAATTGACGGTCCATAGGTGCGGCCTATTCACCTGTGGTCTTCCCGCCGAAGGCGTCAGAACGTCGTGCCGAGAGTCTGGATCAACGCCGTGATGACCATCAAGAGGACCACCACAATCCACGGGGCTGTCTTCCAGACGACCAGCAGCAGAAAGCCTAAGGTGCGACAAAGAAATCCGCTGGCGTCAGCACAGCGCTCGTCAAAACCGGATCGCAAAGGGCTGCACCCGAGACGCCCACCACGGCTGCGTTTGCACCACGCATAGCAGCTTGCGCGAGCGGGTAGCGCGTGGGGGAGTTTGCTAGGGTGCGGCCTAATCAGCCTTAGAAGCGCTCCCCTCAGGCAAACTCACCGCTTGAACACAAGCGCGCTTCTGATCATCGGAAATCCCTGCCGAGTATTTCCTAAGCGTGAAGTCTCTCCCCTGTTCGTGACCCACCACCAGCGAAATAATGCTCTCCTGCTGGCCGGCCTGTTCGGCCTGTGTGACGAACCAGCGGCGGAATGAATGGAAGTTGACAAGGCTGCGCCGCTGTCCAGCATGAACATCATCGACCTTCAGCTTCTTCCGGTACTGCGCAAACCTTTTGCCGAAGATGTCTCCGGCGTTTCGCTTTCCGGCTAGCTCATGGAAGAGCCAATCGTCAGGGTTCTTACCCCGTATCCGCCGCTCGACAATTTCCTCAAGGCTGGGGTGGACCGGAACCTTCCGAGCCGCTGCTCTGGTTTTCCCTTGGCGGATGTCGAACCACTGGCCTTGCCCGTCATCGGCAATACACTCCTCGACAAGGAGCGTGACCACCTCCGCCAACCGCATCCCCGACAACGCGGATATCCGAATTGCATCATGAAGCTGATCCTTAAAGGCAGCCTTCATTCCGTCAGGATAGCGGGAATACAGCAGTGCCTTCATTTCGTCGTCGGTGAACGGGCGCTCCTCTTCCTGTTGCTCCCTTTCAACGCGCCGGCCTCTCTGAGGCATTTTCTGCCCATCCCACGGGTTGTCTTTGCCGTGGTATAATCCGCGCGCTATCAGGTAGTCCCAATAGAGCTTGACGCTGCCATGATGCTTTTTGGCGGTCGATGCGTGCATGCTGCTGATATGTTCGGTGAAATATTCACCGGCAATCGCTCGCTTGATATCGGGTAACGTCAAGCTCCTAGCCTTCGCCCACTCGGCAAACCGCTTGATGAGATTACGACGCTCTTCCGTGGTCTTGGGGGCCAGCCGAGCCTCCTTCAGGTAGGCATCAACATACTTGTCCACCTCGACCGCGCCATGAGCGACCGCAACGAAACGCTGCCTCGCAGCCGGTCCATGTTGGCGCTCGACCTGCTCAGCCGTATCTTCAAACACCGAAAAAACATCCACCTCCTCGTCTAGAAGGTCTCCATCCTCGCCATGGCTGAGTGCTGATGCTGGCACGCGACGCCGTTCCAGAGCGATATGCGTTCGCTGTGCAAGCTCTAGCCCCCACGCCTCAGCACGCGCCTCAATCTTTGCGATGTCGTCAGGTGAACCGCTAGAGCGCCCTGCAAGAGCATCTTTAAAAGTCTGTTCGACCAATCCTTCGAGCGTGTCGCGGCGCTCCATGGCCTCCTTGAGGTCGCTGGTACGGAGGTTTTCGAGATAGGCCGTCTTTCCCGAGAAGTGCGCCCTGATCTTGAGTGGGATATCGCGCTTGAACCAATACGTCAGCCCTCGCAAATCGAGGTAGCGACGGGAGTTTTTTGCCATTTCAGACCAACCATTCAGACCAATTCTGACGGTCAATTATCATGCAAAATCAACATGATCAATGACTTAAATGCCATCCGTGTAGAGCCCGCTTAGCTCCACCAAATTTTCCCACAAAAAGCGAATAGAATTGTATCGCGTTCTGCTGACAAGCGGATTTTCGTCTTTCATTTATTCGTATATTCGATTTTCGCGACGGTCATATGATCCGGCAGGACATGTGAGCCGAATCTCGCGGCAGGCAGGCCGGCAGCGTTTCGCCAATGTTCTGGTAAACGGGAAAATTTCGAACAAATGAACTCGAAAGGCTGCTCGGCTGCCAAAGCCGCGCCATATTTGCTGTGTCATTTGTAGCAAACGGGGGTGGGGCGCGGTTTTGAAGGCTTTCCTTCCGTTGGTGGGGCGCTTCTATCCTTGATCCGGTGCGAAATACCCTATCTCTTTGTTTTTCACGCAATCCAGGCGGCAGATGCAGCTCTTGGGCCGGGATTGCTTCCGCATCAACCAGGCCACCGAACGAGGATTATCTGAATGCAATTCTACTCGACAGCGCGCGATGAAACGTTTTACGGCGGTTCCGGTGTGGACACGGTGTATTTCAGCGGCAAGGGCCAGGATTATACCGTCACGGTCTATTCGAAATCCGAGCTGGATGTCCGCGACTACGGCAGCTACGTCAACGATGGCCACGACACGCTGTTTTCCATCGAGCGCCTGAATTTCTCGGACGGCACGCTGGCTTTCGACACCGATGGCGCAGCCGGCCAGGGCTATCGCATCTATCAGGCGGCCTTCGACCGCAAGCCGGATGCCAGCGGCCTCGGCTACTGGATCCGCAACCTCGACAAGGGCGCCAATCTCGTCGATGTCGGCGCAGCCTTCGTCGCCTCGAGCGAATTCCGCAAGCTGTATGGTCCGAACCTCAGCAACAGCGAATTCGTGCAGGAACTCTATTACAACGTGCTCGGCCGCACCGGCGAGCAGAGCGGCGTCAACTACTGGGCCAACCAGCTGTATGACGGCCATACGCGCGGCTGGGTGCTGGCAAGCTTCTCCGAAAGCGCTGAGAACGTTGCCGGCGTTGCATCGTCGATCTCGGACGGCATCTGGTACACCTAAAGCGCGTCGCGATCTCTCAGATTCGCTCCACACGCTTTAGATC
Source organism: uncultured Rhizobium sp. (assembly GCA_945952045.1). Lineage (GTDB taxonomy): Bacteria > Pseudomonadota > Alphaproteobacteria > Rhizobiales > Rhizobiaceae > Metarhizobium. The sequence continues at coordinate 11,626 of CAMFHE010000062.1, read as the reverse complement.
TTTGATTTATCGCATGTCGTTCTCGCAAAACCGCTGAACTTTTGCGCGAGATGCTTTCATCCCTGGAAATGCCATGGCCGCCCTTTGGAGGCGGCCATGATCCTTCTGAAAATGCGTCGATCGATCAGACGTACCAGATGCCGTCGGCAATCTTGGTGCTGACGCCGGTGACGTTCTCAGCGCTTTCGGAAAAGCCCGCCAGAACCTCGGCCTTCGAGGCACCGCTATCGAGACGGCCGACCCAATAGGACACGCCGCCGGCTTCGCCGCTGCGGCCAAGCACGTTCTGATACAATTTATCGACGAACTGGCTATTCGACGGGGCGCTGCCGTAGACGGAAGCGAATTCCGCCGAATTGACGAAGCCGGTCGCGACATCGTTCAGGCTGCGGCCGCCATCCATCGTCTTGATCCAGAACGAAAGGCCACCCGAATCGGGCGTACGGTCGAAGGCGGCCTTATAGATGCGGTAGGCCTGGCCTGCGTTGCCGCTGGTATCGAGCGCCAGCGTGCCGTCGGTAAACTGCAACCGCTCGATGTTGACAAAATTGTCGGTTCCCTGCCCCGTCACGGTGAGGTTGCCAGGCGCATTGATCTTCACGCCGAAGCTGGCGCGCGCGCCGTTCATGATCACCGTATCGAGGCCGGCGCCGCCGTCATAATTGTCGTCTCCGGCGGTTGCGGTAAAGACGTCGTTGCCGGGAGTGCCGGTCGTGGGCTTCGCGCCGGCCGCAGCGCCGTACATCGCTTGGATGCCGGCGATATCGCCGCCGCCCAGACTGTGCAGGCTGGTGACCATCGGATACATGATCGTGCTGGTATCGTCGGTGTGATCGAGGCCGATGGCATGGCCGATCTCATGCAGGGCGACGGCGAAGAAGTTCGTGCGGTCATTGCCGGAATAGTTGCGATCGGTCGTCCAGCTTTCCGCGGTATCGAAACGCACCTCGGCGCGGGTAATCGAGAAATAGGCCGCATTGTTGCGGGTTTCGCCCGAATACTGCGCCTCACCGACGGTACCGAAAGGCCCGTCGATGGCATCCCAGCCGAAACGCAGCTGAGCCTGGGCGCTATCGGCGATTTCGACGAAATTGATGTTGGCGACCGCCTGCCAGGCAGCGAGCGCGGACCGGATCAGCCCCTGATAGGCCGCATCGCTGATCACCGCGTCGAACTGGTATCCATCCGGGCGGCTCGACAGTGCAAAGCTCCACTGCACCGTCCCACCGGTCTGGCCGAGAACGCCATCGCCCCACTTTCCCTTTTCCAAGACATATCCAACCATGGAGAATCCTCTTTCTGGAAAACTGCCCTTATGGGCGGAAAGGCGCCCGCACCCCCGCGAATCGCCATTCGACGCATAGCCTATATCGGCAGAAGCAGGACAGAAAATGGCTTTCGCGCGAAAGCTGGGTGCCGAAACATGGCAATTCAGGACTGGCGCTGCCGTTTTGACAGGATTCCCACACCGCGCCGTAAACCACATTTGTCGCATGTCTCGAGCGCAACGGGAGATTGCCCAACTGCCCTGTGGCACGATATCATTGAGGCCACTCTCTTTTTTGGACCGTTCATGAGCACCTCCTCCTCGGCAAGCGATCTGCATGGCGCATCGCAATCCCGGTCGCTGCCGTTCCTCGTCATGGGCGCCATCGGCGTCGTCTATGGCGATATCGGCACCAGTCCCCTCTATGCCTTTCGCGAGGCGCTGCGGCCCTTCGCGCATGACGGCGTCACGCCGCACGAGGTCATCGGCCTGATTTCGCTAATGATCTGGACGCTGACGCTGATCGTCACCGTCAAATACGTGCTGTTCCTGCTGCGCGCCGACAATGACGGCGAAGGCGGCACGCTGTCGCTTCTGGCGCTGCTCACCAAGAAGAAGAGCCGTCACGCCAGCATCTTCTTCTTTGCGGGCATCATCGGGGCCGCGCTGTTCATCGGCGATGCGATGATCACGCCGGCGCTGTCGGTGCTATCGGCTGTCGAAGGACTGAAGCTGGTGACGCCGGCCCTGTCGCCCTATGTCCTGCCGCTGGCGATCGTGATGATGCTGGCGCTTTTTCTCGTGCAGTCGCGCGGCACGGCGGCCGTTTCGCAATTCTTCGGACCGATCACGCTGGTATGGTTCGTGGTCATGGCGCTCGGCGGCATCATGCATATCGCCGACGATCTCTCGATCTTCGCGGCGTTCAATCCATGGTATGCGATCGAATTCGTCAGCCATGCGGGTTTCGTCGGGCTGGTCGTGCTGGGCGCAGTGTTCCTGACTGTCACCGGCGCCGAGGCGCTCTATGCCGATCTCGGCCATTTCGGACGCAAGCCGATCCAGTGGGCGTGGTTCGTGGTCGTTTTCCCGTCGCTGGCTCTGAACTATCTCGGCCAGGGCGCGCTGGTGCTGAAGAATCCGCAGGCGGCAAGCGATCCCTTCTACCTGATGTTTCCGGAATGGGCGATCCTGCCGGTCGTCATCCTGGCCACGGCCGCGACGATCATCGCAAGCCAGGCGGTGATCACGGGCGCGTTTTCGCTGGCCCGCCAGGCGATCCATCTCGGTTTCCTGCCGCGGCTGGAGATCCGTTTTACCTCGGAAACCAATACCGGGCAGATCTACGTGCCCGCGGTCAATACCGTGCTGTTGATCGGCGTACTCCTCCTTATCCTCGAATTCGGCAGTTCCGAGGGATTGGCGACGGCCTACGGCATTTCCGTCACCGGCGCCATGGTGATGACGACGATCCTCGCGTTTCAGTATCTCCGGGTGGTGCGGGGCTGGAGGGTGGCGACGACCACACTGGTGCTTGCACCGCTTTTCTTGCTGGAATGCATTTTCCTCGGCGCCAATTTGCTGAAGATTCACGACGGCGGCTACATCCCGGTCACCATCGCGGCCGTGCTGATGGCGATGATGTGGACGTGGAAACGCGGCGTCTCGCTGGTTCGGGAAAAATCCGCCACCGCCGATATCCCGCTGCGTTCCTTCATCGAGATGATCGAGCGGCCGTCCACGAACGCGCCGGTGCGCGCGCCGGGCACGGCGATCTTCCTGACCAGCGTTCCCGACAAGACGCCGGGCGTGCTGCTGCACAATCTCAAGCACAATCACGTCCTGCACGACCAGAATGTGATCCTCAATGTCCATACCGCCTCGCGACCGCTGGTGCCCGAGGCGGAACGCTTCGTCATTACCCGCCTGTCGGAGCGCTTCACCCGGCTGGAATTGTATTTCGGCTTCATGGAAACGCCCAACGTCTCCCAGGCGCTGACGCTGTGCCGCCAGGCGGGCCTGAAATTCGAGATCATGTCGACCTCGTTCTATGTCGGGCGACGCAAGTTCGTCGGCGATCCCAATTCCGGCCTGCCGAACTGGCAGGACAAGCTGTTCATCGCCATGGCCGGTTTTGCGATCGACCCCTCGGAATATTTCCAGCTTCCAAGCAACCGCGTCGTCGAACTCGGCGAACAGATGGTGATTTAGAGCATTTCCGGTGAACACGGGTTCACCGGAAATGCTCTATCCTTTTGTTTTTGCCGCATTGTCCGACGCCAAAGCGATCCCGCTTTGGCTGGAAATGCTCCAGGCATCAACCTTCACGCGGATAGGCGAAGACGTCGACCGGCTCGCCGAGGCCGCGCAAGGGGTGGCTGCCCAGCCATTCGACACGGTCGCGGCAATGGGCCATCTCCACAAAGGCGCTGGAAAGCAGGATCGGCCGGTTGACCTCCTTGGTCAGCGCTTCCAGCCTGGCGGTGACGTTGACCGCCGGGCCGATGACGGTGAAATCCAGCCGCTGGCGCGAACCGATATTGCCGTACATCACATCCCCGACATGCACGCCGATGCCGTAGGCGAGCGCCGGCTGACCCTTGTCGCGGCACAGCACGTCGAGCGCGGCAAGCGCGACGCGCGCCTCGTCGATGGCGGCCAGCAGCTTCGTGCCGGCGTCCGGGTCGCTGAGGGGAAAGATCGCCAGAAGACCGTCGCCCATGAATTTCAAAATCTCGCCGCCATGGCGTTCGATCGGGCCGGACAGCGCGTCGAAATAGGCGTTCAGCCGATCGATCACGTCATCGCGCGGCCAGTGGTCGGAGATCGTGGTGAAATCGCGCATGTCGCAGACGAGGATCGCCGCATTGACCGTGGCGCCGCTGCCACGCGTCGTGGCGCCCGCCAGGATCTGCTCGCTGGCATGCGGGCCGACATAGGTTTCCAAAAGCGTGCGCGCCAGCCGGTTCTTCATGCGGATTTCGCTGACCAACGCCAGCACGGGCAGGAGGTCGGTGAGAAATGCGATCTCGTCCTCTGCAAAGCCGCCGGGACGATTGCAGGAAAAGGTGACCACCTGGCGTTTGCCGAACGTATGCTCCAGCGGCCATGCGACGTAATCGGTGAAGCCGCCCGCGATCAACTCGTCATAGAGGGGATACCAGCGCCCGAGGCGGGCGGAGGGATCGTCGAGGCGCTGGCGCACCAGGTCGATGCCCTGATAAAGCGCATGGATCGGGCTCAGCAGATATTGCGCGGTCTTTTCGATGCCATGTCCGAACGTATCGAACTTCGGCTTGTCCATCTCCGGCTGCCACAGGAAGCGCACGCCCAGCCATTGCGGGTGCAGCGTGCGCAGATGCAGCGTTACCCGGCCGAGCGGCAGGCCGGCTTCGCTCAGCTTCAGGCACAGGACATGGAAGATGTCGTCCATATACTGGAAGTCGTGGGCGCCGATCAGCAGCCAGTCGAGAATCGCGCTGCGGCGTTTCGGCCAATGGCCGGCCTGATTGTCGTCGCGAATGTTGGGCTTGGCCTTCAGGGGCGGGACATGCTCTTGAGGACGCCGGCCCGGTTGCGAGGATTTCGCCATGTCGGAAGCCTTGGCCTTTCGGTCGATACCCGCCGGCGACGCCGAAGCGGGGGATTTGCCAGGATATAGGAGCCGCTGGATCGATTCGAAAGCGCAAGCGGGTCACACCGGCGAAAATTCCACCACGGCCTGCCGCGCGTCTGCGAGCGGGCTTGCGACCACGGCAGGGCTTGCGATTGACAGCAGGCGGGCGGGCGTCTTTTCTTGGCGTCAGGGGGCATCTTCGGCAGACGGGACCGGGACGGACAATGACGCGACAACGCAGGCGGCGGATCGTTCACGCGCGGCGCACCGGCACGGGGCTCGCGCTCGTGGCCGGCATTTCGTTTCTCGCCGGCATGACCGACGCCGTCGGACTGGTGCTGTCGGGTGACTTCGTATCTTTCATGACCGGCAATACGACACGCGCCGCCATCGCGCTCGCGAGACACGATCTTGCGCATGCGCTGACGCTGCTGTTCGCGGTCGTGCTCTTCGTTGCCGGCAATGCGTTGGGCGTCGTCGTCGCGCATCTGGCGCCGCGCCGCATTTTCGGCGTGCTCGCCTGCGTCAGCCTGCTTCTCGGCCTCGCCTCGCTCATCGAGACCGCATCGCTGCCGGTTGTGCAGTTTGCGCTCGTCGTTCTCTCCATGGGCATGGTCAATGCGACGGTCGAACATATCGAGGGCCTGCCGATCGGCCTGACTTATGTCACCGGCGCGCTGTCGCGGTTCGGACGCGGCATCGGCCGTTTCCTGCTCGGCGAGCGCCGGCTCGACTGGACGATCCAGATCATTCCATGGCTCGGCATGGTATCCGGCGCCATTGCCGGCGCGATGCTTGGACAATGGCTGCAGCCACAGGCGTTGAAGATCGTGGCCGCCTTTTCCATGACGCTGGCGCTTGCCACGCTGATCGTTCCCCATCACCTGCAACGCCGTTTCGGCCATCGCGCGCCGCGCTGAGCGCAAACGTCTTTCACGAAGCCTTGAGATTCAGGCGCTAGGAATACAAAACGCCAATTCCGGGCCGGCCGGCCGAGCGGATGAAGAGGGACCGATGAGCTTTACGGAAACGACCACAACCTCCTGGCTTTCGCGGCTGAAGGGCGCGCTGGCCCGTATCGTCATCGGCTTCATTCTGGTCATCGCCACGGTCGTGCTCCTGTTCTGGAACGAGGGCCGGGCGATAAAGACCTACCGGGCGCTGGTCGAAGGCGCCGGTCTCGTCGTCTCCGTCGATGCCGGCGCGGTCGATGCGGCCAATGACGGCAAGCTCGTGCATATTTCCGGGCCGGTGACCCCGGTCGGCACGCCCGGCGACGACACCTACGGCATCCGCGCCGACAAGGCGGTCGGGCTGGTGCGCAATGTGCAGATGTATCAGTGGGTCGAGCATTCGGAATCCAAATCCGAAAAGAAGCTCGGCGGCAGCGAGGAAACCGTCACCACCTACAACTACGCCAAGGAATGGCGCGGCACGGACGTCGATTCCAGCCAGTTCCGTCAGCCGGACGGCCATTACAATCCCGAACGCGCCGTCGACAGTGCCGACTTCACCGTCGAGACGGCGACCGTTGGCGCCTTCACCGTCGCCGGCGACCGTGTGGCCGCGCTCGGCAGTGAAAAGACCATCGTCCCCGGCCCGGATGCACTTGCCGCCTTCCGCAATGCCATGGGCGGACAGACGGTCCAGGTTCAGAACAGCCTTCTCTATGTCGGCAACGATCCGCGCGGACCGCAGGTCGGCGACCTCAAGATCACCTATCGGCGCATCGACCTCGCCTCCGCAAGCTTTGTGGCAGCCCAGCGTGGCGATACGCTGCGGCCTTTCAAGACCAGCAATGGCCGCGAGCTCTTCCTCAGCGCGGCCGGCGACAGCACCGCCGACGAGATGTTCGAAAGCGCCAAGACGGAAAACACGGTCATCACCTGGATCGTGCGCGCCGGCGGCCTCATCGGCATGTTCATCGGCTTCGCCTTCATCCTGTCGATCCTCGGCGTCATCGCCGACGTCATTCCCTTCGTCGGCTCGATCATCGGTTTCGGCACATCGCTGATCGCCTTTGCCGCAACCGCGCTGCTCGGCCCGATCGTCATCGCCATCGGCTGGATCGCCTATCGGCCGCTGCTGGCGATCGGCATCATCGCTGTCGGCGTGCTGATCGCGGTTGGCATCGTCGCCTTGCGCCGTCGTTCGGCCAGCCCGTCGCCCGCCGCTCCGACCGGCTTCGGCCGGCCCACGACGTGAGGGACGCCTGACGCATGTTCCTGTTGTCGAAACTCGCCTGGCTCGTCATCCAGCCCCTGTCGCTGGCTTTCCTGCTGATCGTCGCAAGCCTGATCGCCGGCCTCGTGCGCTGGCGGCGTCTGCGTGGCCTGCTTGCGACACTCTCCGGCCTCGTCCTGTTCGTGACCCTGTTCACCACCACGGGCGCGGTCATGTTGCAGACGCTCGAGGATCGCATTCCCCGCCCTGCCCCGCCGGCCGATCTGTCCTGCATCGTCGTTCTGGGCGGCGGGTTCGAGACCGACGTGACGACGCTGCGCGGCGGCTTCGAACTGAACCAGGCCGGCGACCGCTTTGTCGAAACGCTGCGGCTCGCCCGGCTCTATCCGCAGGCGCGTATCCTGATTTCCGGCGGTGACGGTTCGATCAGCGGCAAATACGAAGGCGACGCCGTGGTCGCGGAACGTTTCTTCCCGGCCTTCGGCGTCGAGGCGGATCGGCTGATTCAGGAAACGACCTCGCGGACCACCTTTGAGAACGTGCAGAACCTGAAAGGCTTTCTCGACGAACACGGGCTGAAGAACTGCCTGCTGGTGACCTCGGCCTTCCACATGCCGCGGTCGATGGGCCTGACGCGCAAGGCGGATCTGGACATGACGCCCTGGCCGACCGATTTTCGCACCCGCGGCGACGAAACGCTGGGTTTCGACTTCACCCAGCCCTCGCTCAACGCACAGCTGATGACGACCGCGACGCGCGAATGGACCGGTCTGCTCGCCTATTACCTGACCGGCCGCACCAACGTGCTGTTTCCAAAATAAACGGGCGCCGCAGCGCCCGGTTTTCTTGCTTTCCTGACAGCGCTCTGGCGGCTGTGCGGGATTCCGCTACTTCTTGAACAGCGTCACCATCTTGGTGCCGCGCACGCGCACGGTCATCTCGCAAGGGGCGCTGTCGGTGCGGTCGCAGAAGCGCGGATGCATCTTCATGACGAAGACCATGTTGCCGTAGCGGCGGATGTAGTCGTAGCCATAGATGCGGGCGGTCGCCATCATGAAATAGCCGCCCTCCTTGACCTGCAGGTAGAAATTATAGGGGCAGCCATCGGCATCGCAATCCGGACCCTTGACGCCGTCGCAGATCAGTTCGCCCTCGTTGACGACGGCGTCGATGATGCCGTCATTGTTGATGTCAATGCGCGAGACATAGTTGTCGCCGAACTGGGCGTTGGTGCATTGCTGCTGGAAATGCTTCTTCTCGAAGGTTTCCGGATCCCCGATCAGATCCTGCTGGGCAAAGGCGACAGGGGGGAAGAACGCCAGCAAGACTGCGGCGATCAGCGCGAAAATCCGGTGTTTCATAACCAAGCCTTCTGGCAGACGAACGATATCGCGCCGGTCTAGCAGCGCGGCCTTGCGTCGCCCTTGAGGGTTGGGAAAAAGAAAGCGACCTCAGCCCGCCTTGGGACGCAGGCGAATCACCACGTCGACATGGGCGATTTCCATGCCTTCGGGCGGTTCCGGCAGGTTCTCGATCGTCAGGTTGCTGACCGGCAGATCGAGGATCTCGTTGCGGCCTTCGACGAAGAAATGGTGATGATCAGACGTGTTGGTGTCGAAATAGGTCTTGGCGCTTTCGACGGCGAGCACGCGGATCAGCCCGGCCTCGGTGAACTGGTGCAGCGTGTTGTAGACGGTGGCGAGCGAGACCGGCACGTTCGCGCCCACCGCTTCCTCGTGCAGCTCCTCGACCGTCAGATGCCGATCGCCCTTGGCGAACAGCAGATCGGCCAGCGCGATGCGTTGACGGGTCGGGCGCAGCCCGTGGCGGCGCAGCCTGCCTTCAACAGTGATGGCGTTTTCAGCCGTCATGCGTGTCGAACTCCGTCTTTCGCGTCATCGATTCCGAGATCCCAGTCCTCTGGGATATAACTTTTACTTGACTGCATTTCAATAGTTTTAGGTTTTACCGTTCGCCGGCGGCAAAGAAGGCCGTTTCGGCATTTGTCGCTGGCCCCTTCCGCCCCGTTCCTGTATGGGGGCGCACATCGATCAAAGGCAAGCCGCGCGGCCAGCAAGACAAGAGCGACGATCTGTGCTTCAATTCGCCCTGAACTTGCTCTATTGCTGCGACGGACAAGCCTCGCCAGGGAAACGAATTTAATGACGACACGACAGTCCAGCTTTACTTACGACGAAATCATCGCATGCGCCAAGGGCGAGCTGTTCGGTCCCGGCAATGCACAGCTGCCGCTGCCGCCGATGCTGATGGTCCATCGCATCACCGAAATTTCCGAAACCGGCGGCGCCTTCGACAAGGGTTTCATCCGCGCCGAATATGACGTGACGCCGGACGACTGGTATTTTCCCTGCCACTTCATGGGCAACCCGATCATGCCGGGCTGCCTCGGCCTCGACGGCATGTGGCAGCTCACCGGCTTCTTCCTCGGCTGGCTCGGCGAGCCCGGCCGCGGCATGGCGCTTTCCACCGGCGAAGTAAAGTTCAAGGGCATGGTCCGTCCCGAGACCAAGCTCCTGCAATACGGAATCGACTTCAAGCGCGTCATGCGCGGCCGTCTCGTGCTCGGCACGGCCGACGGCTGGTTGAAGGCCGATGGCGAAACCATATATCAGGCAACCGACCTGCGCGTCGGCCTGTCGAAGGACAAGGAAGCCTGAGGGCGGCGCGCCGCCCCCTTACGAGACGTTCAAGAAAAAGGTCAGGAATATGAGACGGGTAGTTGTCACGGGTCTGGGGATCGTATCCTCCATCGGGAACAATGCGGACGAGGTCACGGCTTCGCTGCGTGAGGCCAAGTCCGGCATCTCCTTCTCACCGGATTTCAAGGAACATGGCTTCAAGTGCCAGGTCTGGGGGGCGCCAAACATCGATACGAGCGACCTGGTCGACCGGCGCGCTGCGCGTTTCCTGTCGCAGGGCGGCGCCTGGAACCATGTCGCCATGAAGCAGGCGATCGCCGATTCAGGCCTGACCGAATCCGAATATTCGGCCAATCCGCGCGCCGGCATCATCATGGGCTCGGGCGGCCCCTCGACCAACACCATCGTCGAGGCGGCTGAAATCACCGAGAAGAACAACAGCCCGAAGCGCATCGGCCCCTTCGCCGTGCCGAAGGCCATGTCCTCGACGGCCTCGGCGACGCTCGCCACCTGGTTCAAGATCCACGGCGTAAACTATTCGATCTCGTCGGCCTGCTCGACCTCCGCGCATTGCATCGGCAATGCGGCCGAGATGATCCAGTGGGGCAAGCAGGACATCATGTTCGCCGGCGGCCATGAAGACCTGCACTGGACGATGTCGAACCTCTTCGACGCCATGGGCGCCATGTCCTCGAAGTACAACGAGACGCCTTCGGTCGCCTCGCGCGCCTATGACGCCAATCGCGACGGCTTCGTCATCGCTGGCGGCGCCGGCGTTCTGGTTCTGGAAGAGCTGGAACATGCCAAGGCGCGCGGTGCGAAAATCTATGCCGAGATCGTCGGCTATGGCGCGACCTCTGATGGTTACGACATGGTGGCTCCGTCGGGCGAAGGCGCTATGCGCTGCATGCGCCAGGCGCTGTCGACCGTGAAGGGCGACGTCGACTACATCAACACCCACGGCACCTCGACGCCGGTCGGCGATTCCAAGGAAATCGGCGCCATCCGCGAAGTGTTCGGCGAAAAGATGCCGCATATCCAGTCGACCAAGTCGCTGACCGGTCACTCGCTGGGGGCTGCCGGCGTGCAGGAATCGATCTATTCGATCCTGATGATGCAGGCCGGCTTCATCGGCGAGAGCGCCCATATCAGCGAACTCGACCCCGAATTCGATGGCGTGCCGATCGTGCGCAAGCGCATCGACAATGCCAAGATCGACATCGCGCTGTCCAACTCCTTCGGCTTCGGCGGAACGAATGCGACGCTCGTTTTCCAGCGCTATAACGGATAATCGCATATGACGGGAATTATGCAGGGCAAGCGCGGCCTCATCATGGGCGTTGCCAACAATCACTCGATCGCCTGGGGCATCGCCAAGGCGCTCGCGGGCCAAGGCGCGGAACTGGCCTTCACCTATCAGGGCGAAGCGCTCGGCAAGCGCGTCAAGCCGCTGGCAGCCGAACTCGGTTCGGATTTCCTGCTGCCGTGCGATGTCGAGGATCTCGCATCCGTCGATACCGTCATTTCGGCCCTGAAGGAGCGCTGGGGCGGTCTCGATTTCATCGTGCATGCCATCGGCTTTTCCGACAAGAACGAGCTGAAGGGCCTCTATGCGAACACCACGCGGGAAAATTTCACCCGCACCATGGTGATCTCCTGCTTCTCCTTCACCGAGATCGCCAAGCGGGCGGCCGAGCTGATGAGCCCGGGCGGCACCATGCTGACGCTGACCTATGGCGGTTCGGTTCGGGTCATGCCGAACTACAATGTCATGGGCGTCGCCAAGGCGGCCCTGGAAGCCTCGGTGCGCTATCTCGCCAGCGATTACGGCCCGCGCGGCATCCGCGTCAACGCCATCTCCGCCGGCCCGATCCGCACGCTGGCCGGCGCCGGCATTTC
>CAMFHE010000061.1 GCA_945952045.1 uncultured Rhizobium sp. | reverse complement strand
ACTTCCCGCACCAGATGTCGGGCGGCATGAGCCAGCGCGTGATGATCGCCATGGCACTGGCCTGCAATCCGAAGCTCCTGATCGCCGACGAGCCGACCACCGCGCTCGACGTCACCATCCAGGCGCAGATCCTCGATCTGCTGGCGCGCCTGCAGCAGGAAAACGGCATGGCGCTGGTGCTGATCACCCACGACATGGGTGTGGTGGCCGAAACCGCCGAGCGCGTGCAGGTGCAATATGCCGGGCAGAAGGTCGAGGAGCAGCCGGTTCGCGAACTGTTCCGCGATCCGCATCATCCCTATACTGCGGCGCTCCTGGCAGCGCTGCCTGAGCGGGCCGAGATCGGCCAGCGCCTGCCGTCGATTGCCGGCGTCGTGCCGGGCCAGCATGACCGCCCGACGGGCTGTCTGTTCGCGCCGCGCTGTTCCTTCGCGACCGCTGAATGCGACCGCGGCGTCACCCGCCAGGACGCTTCGCTCGGTCTGGCGCTGTGCAACTATCCCCTGATTCAGGGCAAGCCGAAGAACCATCCGGGGCTTGTCGAACTGGCGAAAGCCGGAGGTGACGCATGAGCCAGGCTGTTCTCGAAGGCCGCGACCTTCAGCGGTTTTATTCCGTCAAGCGCGGCATGTTCAAACCCGAGGCGACCGTCAAGGCGCTGAACGGCGTCTCGTTCAGCCTCTATTCCGGCCGCACGCTGGCCGTCGTCGGCGAATCCGGCTGCGGCAAGTCGACGCTTGCCCGCCTCGTCACCATGATCGAGGATCCGACCGCAGGCGAATTGCTGATCGATGGCAAGCCGGCCCGCATCGGCGACGCCTCGCTGCGCAGCCAGGTGCAGATCGTCTTCCAGAACCCCTATGGCTCGCTCAACCCGCGCCAGAAGGTGGGGGCGATCCTCGAGGAGCCGCTGAAGATCAACACGTCTGACGATGCCGCTACCCGCCGCCGCAAGGCGGAAGCGATGATGGCGAAGGTCGGCCTCCGCCCCGAGCATTACGACCGCTATCCGCACATGTTCTCCGGCGGCCAGCGCCAGCGCATCGCCATCGCGCGCGCGCTGATGCTGCGTCCGAAAGTGCTGGTGCTCGACGAGCCGGTCTCGGCGCTGGATCTCTCGATCCAGGCGCAGGTGCTGAACCTGCTGATGGACCTGCAGAAGGAGATGGGTCTTGCCTATCTCTTTATCTCGCATGGCCTGTCGGTGGTGCGCCACATCGCCGACGACGTCATGGTGATGTATCTCGGCCGCCCGGTGGAAGTCGGCACCTCCGACGAGGTGTTCACCAATCCGCGCCATCCCTATACGGCCGCGCTGCTCTCGGCGACGCCGATTGCCGATCCGGAGCGGGAAAAGAACCGTATCCGCCTGCAGGGCGAACTGCCATCGCCGCTGAAGCCGCCGCTCGGCTGCCACTTCAATCCGCGCTGCTGGAAGGTGCAGGATCATTGCCGCAAGGTCGAGCCGCTGCTCGGCGACACCGGCAATCATCGCTACGCCTGCCATTTCCCGCTGGATGGCAGCGAAGTCTGAGGCGAAGGGAAGGCCCGTTCCTGCGGGCCTTCCGAAATAATCAGCCGCCCTGACGGTTGACCCCCCAAGCCATTGCCATAAAAGGAACGCGGACCCGTTCGGGCCGCTTTGTCCCCAAAATTGCGTGAGGCGGCATGGCTATCATATCAGACGTCGATCCGCGCCGCGCGGCGCTGACCCTTGCCATCGGCGCGGTCGGTGCCGTCATCGCGCTGTTCGCCGCCTTTCCCGCCCCCTATCTTCTCGGCCCGGCGATTGCGCTGACCATCGCCAGCTTCGCCGGCCTGCAACTCGGCGTTCCCATGGCGCTGCGCAATGTCTGTTTCGTGGTGATCGGCATCACCATGGGCACCAGCGTGACGCCCGCCGTGATCGAGGCGGCGCGCACCTGGCCGGCAAGTTTTCTGCTGCTGATGCCGGTCATCGCCGTGATCTTTTATGCCGCCTATGCCGTGCTGGAGCGCGGTTTCGGTTATGACCGGCGCACGGCGATGCTGGCGGCCTCGCCTGGCCATCTGAGTTTCATCATCAGCCTCAGCGCCGATACAAAGAGCGATATCGCCGCCATCTCGATCATCCAGAGCGTGCGCGTCCTGGCGCTGACCCTGATCGTGCCGCTCATCGTGCAGATCTTCGATCTCGTCAGCGTCGCGCCGCCGCTGCTGCTCGCCGACATGCCGCTGGCGGTGCTGGCGGCGGAGATCCTCGCCTCGGTGGCGGTCGGCATGCTGTTTCTGCGCTGGCGCTTTCCGGCGGCGCTGCTGCTCGGCGGCGTCGCCGTGTCGGTGTCAAGCCATATCAGCGGCCTCGTCTCCGGCGGCGTTCCGGCTTGGATGACGATACCGGTCTATGTCGTGCTCGGCTGCGTCATCGGCACGCGTTTTTCAGGCCTGTCCTTCTTCGCCATGCGCCGCGCCTTCGTTGCCGGCGCGGTGACGACGCTGCTCGTCACTCTGCTGGCGGGCCTGGCCTCCTGGCTGGTCTCGTGGCTGACCGGTGTGCCGCTGAATGCGGTGCTCATCGCCTTTTCCCCGGGCGGGCTGGAAACCATGGCGGCGATGGCCGTCATGATGCATGTCGATGCCACCTATGTCGGCAGCCATCATGTCTTGCGGCTGCTCTTCCTTTCGGTTTTCATGCCGCTGGTCGTGCGCGACCGGAAGGACAAGACGCCCTGAAGCCGATGCCGCAATCTGAAAGGACAGCCCATGCCCGCATCCCGTTTTCCCGCCGTCTGTGTCATGGGTGTCAGCGGCTCCGGCAAGACCTCCATCGGCGAGGGGCTGGCGGCGCGGCTGGGCTATGCTTTCCTCGAAGGCGACCGGCTGCATCCGCCCGCCAATGTCGAGAAGATGTCGAAGGGCATTCCCCTTGTTGATGACGACCGCTGGCCGTGGCTGGATGCCATCGGCGCCGAGATCGCCCGGCATCTCAAGGCCGGCGAGGGGCTGGTCCTGTCCTGCTCGGCGCTGAAGCGCGCCTATCGCGACCGGCTGCGCGCGGCCGCTGGTGGCCGGCTCGCCTTCGTCTATCTCGACGGCTCCCGCGATCTTCTGGGCGAACGCATGGGCGCGCGCGAAGGCCACTTCATGCCGCTATCCTTGCTCGACAGCCAGCTGGCGACGCTGGAGGTGCCGAGCGGCGAGCCGGGCACCGTCACCGTCGCCATCAATGCCGATGTCGAGACCATCGTCACGCGCGCCGTGGACGGCCTTGCAGCGCTGTGAAACTTCCGCTTGCTTGCATTGTTTCGGCAACTACTATACGCGTGTATAACAAAAGTATTGCCGCATGGAGAGGGGCGCGAGATGATCAGCACGGGCATGTATCTGACGAAACTGCTGGAGGCCTATGGCGTCGACACGGTGTTCGGTATTCCGGGCGTGCATACGGTGGAATTGTATCGCGGCCTTGCCGGCAGCTCGGTCAACCATGTGACGCCCCGCCACGAGCAGGGCGCCGGCTTCATGGCCGATGGTTATGCCCGCGCCAGCGGCAAGCCGGGCGTCTGCTTCATCATCACCGGCCCGGGCATGACCAATATCGTCACCGCCATGGGCCAGGCCTATGGCGATTCGGTGCCGATGCTGGTCATCTCCACCGTCAACCAGCATGGCCGCATGGGCTCGGGCGAGGGCTGGCTGCATGAGCTGCCGAACCAGCAGGCGCTGGTTTCGCAGGTTTCCGCCTTCAGCTACACCGTCAACCGCCCGGAAGAACTGTCCATGGCGCTCGCCCGCGCCTTCGCCGTCTTCGACAGCGAGCGCCCGCGCCCGGTACATATCGAGCTGCCGATCAACGTCATGCTCGCCCCGGCCGATCACCTTCCCGTGCCGCAAAAGGTCGTGCGCCTGAAGCGCCCCAGCGGCGATGCAGCCGCAATCAGTGAAGCCGTCGCACTCCTGAATTCGGCCAAGGCCCCGGTGGTGCTGGTCGGCGGCGGCGCGGCGCGGGCGGCAAGCGAAGTGCGCGCGGTCGTTGAAGCGCTGGATGCGCCGCTGATCGCCGCCACCAACGGTCGCGGCATCCTGCCGCCCGAACATCCGCTCAACATTGCCCTGTCGCCCTGCTGCCCGTCGTCGCGCAAGCTGATCGAATCCGCCGACGTGGTTCTCGCCGTCGGCACCGAATTCGGCCCGACCGACTACGACATGTATGAGGATGGCGGCTTCTCGATCCCCGGCAAGCTGATCCGCATCGATATCGATCCGACCCAGATCATGCGCACCCGCGCCCCGGAAATCGGCATCGTCGCCGATAGCGCGGCAGCACTTTCGCTGATCTCCGGCGGCCTGACGCCAGCCAGGCGCGATGGCGCCGCCCGCGCCGCCGCCGCCCGCAAGGCAGGCGCCGCCGACCTGACGCCGGCGATGATCGGCGACCTCAAGATCCTCGCCAAGGTGCGCGACACGCTGGAAAACGTGCTCTTCGTCGGCGATTCCACCCAGCTCGTCTATGCCGGTAATCTCGGCTTCGCCTCCGGCGGCCCGTTGAGCTATTTCAACTCGGCGACCGGCTACGGCACGCTGGGCTACGGCCTACCGGCGGCAATCGGCGCCAAGCTCGGCGCGCCGGAGCGTCCGGTCGTCGCGCTGGTCGGCGATGGCGGCCTGCAGTTCTCGGTCTCGGAACTGGCCTCGGCCACCGAAGCGAAAGTGCCGGTCATCATGATGCTGCACAACAATAACGGCTATGGCGAGATCAAGTCCTACATGGTCGCGCAGAACATCCCGCCGCTCGGCGTCGACATCTATACGCCGGACCTTGAGGCGATCGGCAAGGCCTATGGCTGGCGGACGGACGTCGTCGCCCATTATGCAGACCTGCCCGCAGCCCTGGAGCGCGCCGCAAAGCATGACGGCCCGACCATGCTGCTGTTCGGCGACGACCTGCGAAACGAGGCGGAAAAAGCTGCCGGGTGATACCGTTGTGACCGACGCTTGGAGCGTTTCCGCTTTTCTTCGAATCGCGAAAACGCTCTAACTCTTTGTGTTTTCGCATTTCTGACCGGAAAACCGGTATCCGCTTGTCCTGGAAATGCTCTATCGTTTTGTTTTTACTGCATTGTCCTACGCCAAAGCGATCCCGCTTTGGCTGGAAATGCTTTAGCCGGCCGCAAACACCTTGGCCCTGATGATGCGGACCATACCGCGATCACCGGCCTTGACGGCGGTTTCCGGGGCGACGTCGAATTCCAGTGTTTCCCCTTGCGCCGTTGCGGCGATGATGCGGCGATTTCCGGGACGATCGAGCACCTGATGCACGTCTGCGGGAATACCGGCGCCGACGCTGGCCCAGTCGAGATCGCCCGGACGCACGAAGACTTCGGCCGGGCCGTCCGGGCAACCGGGCGCGTCGATTTCGCCGGCGGGAAGCAGCGCCTTGCCGCCGCTGACAACCGTCTTCAGGCTGTTGGTGTCGCCGAGGAACCGCATGACGAAGGCGGAATTCGGCTGTCGGCAGACCTGTTCCGGCGTGCCCTCCTGAATGATCTGCCCACCATTCAAGATGACGACGCGGTCGGCCAGATCGAGCGCCTCTTCCTGGTCGTGGGTGACGAACAGGGTGGTGATGCCGAGTTCGGCATGGATTTCGCGCAGCCAGCGGCGCAGATCGCGCCGGACATTGGCGTCGAGCGCCCCGAAGGGTTCGTCGAGCAGCAACACCTTGGGATCGACGGCGAGCGCACGCGCCAGGGCGACGCGCTGGCGCTGGCCACCGGAAATCTGAGCCGGGAAACGATCCTGCAGACCGTCGAGCTTGACCAGCCGCAGCAATTCGCCGACGCGGGCCTCGATCTCCTGCGGGCTCCGCTGGCGCTTCGAAACCTTCATGCCAAAGGCGATATTCTCGCCGATGGTCATATGCGGAAACAGCGCATAATGCTGGAAGACGAAGCCGACGCCGCGGTCGCGGACGGGGATGTCGGTGGCGTCCTGGTCGCCGAAATAGATGTGGCCGCCGTCGGAATATTCGAGCCCCGCGACCATGCGCAGGATGGTGGTCTTGCCCGAGCCGGAGGGGCCGAGCAGCGCAACCAGCTCGCCGCTGCCGATTTCGAGCGACACGCCATGCACGGCGCGGAAGGTATCGAAGGTCTTGACGACGTTTTCGAGGCGGATCTTCACTTGGCGACCTCCGGGGCGGGGGTGACGATTTGGGCGCGACGGCGGCGACCCGCGCCGCGCCGTTCGAGCGCCACCTTGGCGATGATGGTGACGACGGCGAGCAGCGTCAGGATGAAGGCGGCGGCAAACGCCCCGGTCGTCTGGTAATCGTGGTAGAGCAGTTCGATATGCAGCGGCAGCGTGTTGGTCTGGCCGCGAATATTGCCCGAGACCACGGAAACGGCGCCGAATTCGCCCATGACACGGGCATTGCAGAGGATGACGCCATAAAGCATCGCCCAGCGAATGTTCGGAAGCGTCACCGAAAAGAAGGTGCGCCAGCCCGACGCGCCGAGCGAGGTCGCCGCTTCCTCGAGATCGCGCCCCTGCGCCTGCATCAGCGGGATGAGCTCGCGCGCCACGAAAGGCGCGGTGACGAACATCGAGGCAAGCACGATGCCGGGCAACGCAAACAGGATTTTTATCTCGTACGCATCGAGCAGCGGCCCGAACAGGCCCTGCAATCCGTAGACGAAAAGATAGGCGACGCCGGCGACAATCGGCGAGATCGAGAAGGGGATCTCGATGACGACCAGCAGCAGTCGCCGCAGGGGGAAATCGAACTTTGTGATCGCCCAGGCGGCTGCAACCCCGAAGGCGGTGTTGATGGGCACGGCGATCAGCGCCGTCACCACCGTCAGCAGGATGGCATGCAGCGTATCGGGATGAAGGATGGCGGCGGCGAAGACTTTCCAGCCTTCGGAAAAGGCCTGGACCGCGATGACCAGCAGCGGCGCGAGTATCAGCAGTGCGCCGAAAAGCAGGGTGATAACGATCAGCGTGCGGCGGATTGCAGGGGAATCGCCGACGCGCGGCGGCTTTTTCGATCTGACAGCCTGCATGATCAGCCCCTGACCGTGTAGCGCAGGGCGCGCGCCTGCATGAAATTGGTGAGCGCCAGCATGGAGAAGGCGGTGATCAGCAGAACGGAGGCGATGGCCGCCGCCGCCTGGTAATCATACTCTTCCAGCCGGATGAAGATCAGAAGCGCGGTGATTTCCGTTTCGAACGGCTTGTTGCCGGCGATGAAGATGATGGCGCCGAATTCGCCTAAGGAACGGGCGAAGGACAGGGACAGGCCGGCGAGCAGCGCCGGTTTGAGAAGCGGCAGGATGACCTTGCGAAAGATCGTCCAGTCGCTTCCCCCCAGCGATTGCGCCGCCTCTTCCAGCGCCGGATCGAGATCCTCCAGCACCGGCTGCACGGTGCGCACGATAAAGGGCAGGCTGGTGAAGATCATGGCGATGATGATGCCGAGCGGCGTATAGGCGACCTTGATACCGAGCGGCGTCAGCACGGCGCCGAACCAGCCATTTGTCGAAAACAGTGCGGTCAGCGCAATGCCGGCGACCGCCGTCGGCAGCGCGAAGGGCAGATCGACGAGCGCATCGACGAAACGCCAGCCGGGGAAGCGATAACGGGTCAGCACCCAGGCGAGCGCCAGCCCGAAGAACAGGTTGAAGACGGTGGCGGCCAGCGCGCAGAGAACGGTGACGCGATAGGTGGCGACGGCGCGCGGCGAGGAAACGATCGCCCAGTAATCCGCCGGTCCCAGGCTCGCCGCCTTGAACACCAGCGCCGCCAGCGGCAGCGCGACGATCAGCCCGACATAGAACAGCGTGACGCCGAGCGACAATCGCAGCCCCGGCAGAACGTTCCGTCTCAAGACGTCTTCCTTCCATTCGTCGTCGGGGCGTTCCGCACCAACTCTTGTTTCCTCGCTTTCCAGTCGCGAAGGCGCGTTTTACGCGGGCGACCGGGAGCGCTTTAAACGTCAAAGACCCGGCGTGCTTTTGGCCGCCGGGTTCCTTGTCTGTCAATCGCTTTTACGGTTCAGCGCGATCCGTAGAGCGTGTCGAGCGTGGCGCCGGAGGCGAAGTGCTCTTCCTGGATCTTCTTCCAGCCGCCGAACACGTCCTCGACATTCACGAGGCGGATGTCCGGGAACTTGTCCTTGAATTCGGCGGCGACCTTTTCATTGTGGACGCGATGGCCGAACTCGGCGGCGATGCGCTGGCCTTCCTCACTGTAGAGGAAATCGAGATAGGACTTTGCGAGTTCGCGCGAGCCGCGCTTGTCCGCCACCTTGTCGACAACGGCGACCGGGAATTCGGCGAGCAGGCTGACCGAAGGCACGACGCTTTCGAACTTGTCGGTGCCGTATTGCTTGGCGATCGAGCGGGTCTCGGCCTCGAAAGTGATGATGACGTCGCCGATTTCACGCTCGACGAAGGTGGTCGTGGCGGCGCGGCCGCCCGTGTCGAACACCGGCACGTTGTCGAAGATCTTCTTGACGAATTCCTGCACCTTGGCCGGATCGTCCTTGAAGGCTTCCTTGGCATAGGCAGTCGCCGCCAGATAGGTGTAGCGCGCATTGCCCGAGGTCTTCGGGTTGGGGAAGATCACCTTGACGTCGTCGCGCACGAGATCGTTCCAGTCCTTGATGTGCTTGGGATTGCCGGCGCGCACCAGGAAGGAAGGGAAGGAATAGAAGGGCGAGGCGTTGTTGGCGAAATTCTTCTGCCAGTCGGCCGCAACGAAGCCGTTCTTGACGAGGAAATCGATATCCGTGACTTGGTTGAAGGTGACGACGTCGGCTTCCAGCCCTTCGACGATGGCGCGCGCCTGCTTGGAGGTGCCGGCATGCGACTGGTCGACGGTGACGCCCGGATGCTGCTTAATGAAGGCCTCGTTCTCGGCCGCGAAGAGTTCGCGGGCCACGTCATAGGAGGCATTGAGAAGGGTGGTCGGCGCTTGCGCGAAGGCCTGGCCCGCAAGGGCAAGCGCGGCGACACCGATCAGCAAAAGGCGCTTCATGAAAATCTCCAGAAAAAGCAACAGCATATGCTTCGCACCCTATCGGCGCGCAAGGCGCGATGCGAGGCAATCCGCACCCGATCATCGCGGTGACGTAGAAAGATCGTCTAAGCTTCGAAGATTTTCAGGGACAGGATTTCAGCGGCAAGGCGGCCGGGCCATGGCGCTTGGCGGCTGAAGATGCTATCGGCGCGGCAGAAAAGCATTTCCGGGAAACCTCGATACTGTCTTCCCTGCGGAAATGCGCCAAGGCAAAGTTTGCGCCGCAACAATTCGGACCCCGAACGTCATGATCCGCATCGAAAACATCTCCAAGCAGAACAGCCACCGTATCCTGTTCATCGAGGCCTCGGCCGCGCTCAATCGCGGCGAGAAGATCGGCCTTGTCGGCCCGAACGGGGCGGGCAAGACGACGCTGTTTCGCATGGTCACCGGCGAAGACCAGCCGGATGAGGGCCAGGTCTCCGTCGATAAGGGCGTGACGATCGGCTATTTCAATCAGAATGTCGGTGAAATGGCCGGCCGCAGCGCCGTTGCCGAAGTCATGAATGGCGCCGGCCCCGTCAGCGTGGTCGCCGCCGAACTGCACGAACTGGAAGCGGCGATGGTCGATCCGGATCGCCTCGACGAGATGGATGCAATCATCGAGCGCTATGGCGAGGTGCAGGCCCGCTACGAGGAACTCGACGGCTACGGCCTCGAGGGCCGGGCGCGCGAGGTTCTGGCCGGCCTGTCCTTCACCGAGGAAATGATGGACGGCGATGTCGGCAAGCTCTCGGGCGGCTGGAAGATGCGCGTGGCGCTCGCCCGCATCCTGCTCATGCGTCCCGATGTCATGCTGCTAGACGAGCCGAGCAACCATCTCGACCTTGAAAGCCTGATCTGGCTGGAGCAGTTCCTGAAGAATTACGACGGCGCGCTTCTGATGACCTCGCACGACCGCGAGTTCATGAACCGCATCGTCAACAAGATCATCGAGATCGACGGCGGCTCGCTGACCGTCTATTCCGGTGATTACGGGTTTTACGAGCAGCAGCGCGCCCAGAACGAGCGCCAGCAGCAGGCCCAGTTCGAGCGCCAGCAGGCGATGCTCGCCAAGGAAATCAAGTTCATCGAACGCTTCAAGGCGCGCGCCTCCCATGCCGCGCAGGTGCAGAGCCGGGTGAAAAAGCTGGAAAAGATCGACCGCGTCGAGCCGCCGCGCCGCCGCCAGACGGTCGCTTTCGAATTCCAGCCGGCCCCGCGTTCGGGCGAAGACGTCGTCAACCTGAAGGGCGTCCACAAGACCTATGGCAGTCGCAACATCTATTCAGGCCTCGATTTCATGGTGCGGCGCAAGGAACGCTGGTGCATCATGGGCGTTAACGGCGCCGGCAAGTCGACGCTTCTGAAGCTGGTGACCGGCTTTGCCGAGCCGGATCAGGGCAGCGTCAATATCGGCGCCAGCGTCAAGCTCGGCTATTTCGCCCAGCATTCCATGGATTTGCTCGATGGCGATGCCACCATCCTGCAATGGCTGGAAGAGGCGTTTCCGAAGGCGGGGCAGGCTCCCTTGCGCGCGCTCGCCGGCTGCTTCGGCTTTTCCGGCGACGATATCGAGAAGAAGTGCCGGGTGCTCTCCGGCGGTGAAAAGGCCCGCCTCGTCATGGCGCGCATGCTGTTCGATCCGCCGAATTTCCTCGTTCTCGACGAGCCGACCAACCACCTCGACCTCGACACCAAGGAAATGCTGATCAAGGCGCTCAGCGATTTCGAGGGAACCATGCTGTTCGTCTCGCACGACCGGCATTTTCTCGCCGAACTCTCGAACCGGGTGCTGGAACTGACGCCTGACGGCATCCACCAGTATGGCGGCGGCTATACCGAATATGTCGAGCGCACCGGCCAGGAAGCGCCAGGCCTGCGGAGCTAAGACCTCCCAAACTCAACGAAATGAAGACGTCTTCATCCGCATCTCCTGATGCGGATGCGTCGCTTGCTGTTTAATCGCGACTTCGCTTCTTTCGTCATCCTCGGCCTTGTGCCGAGGATCCGCAAACGTCTCCAAAATCGATGATTCGGCAGATGCTCGGGACAGGCCCGAGTATGACGAAGGAGAGGGTTTCGGACGACACCAATATCGCATCCGCTCCCATGATGCGCTCGCGCCTACCGAAAAACGACAGAGACGGGGTTGCGGCCGCCGGAAAAGATCGTTAGTCAAGACGATGTAATGATATTACATTACTAATCTGGAAGGTCTGCCTTCCGCCAACGAACGAGGTTGACGATGCCTATTTTCTTCGCCGCCGGCCGTGCCAAGGCCCTTGCCCTCCCTGCCATGCTGGCGCTTGCCGCCGCGATTTTGCCGATCTCAGGCGCTCACGCCGCCTCCGACAAGACCCATAGCCACAGCCATTCGGCCGATGCCAAGGACGTCTATCACGGCTATTTCGAGGATGATCAGGTCAAGGCCCGCCCGCTTTCCGATTGGCAGGGGCAGTGGCAATCGGTCTATCCCTATCTCGTCGACGGCACGCTCGATCCTGTCATGGAGCACAAGGCGGAGGGCGGAGAAAAGACGGTCGCGCAATACCGTGCCTATTATGAAACCGGCTACAAGACCGATGTCGACCGCATCGACATCGATGGCGACAAGATGACGTTTACCCGCGAGGGAAAGCCGGCCACGGGCCAATATGCCAGCGACGGCCAGGAAATCCTGACCTATGAAAAGGGCAATCGCGGCGTTCGTTTCATCTTCAGGAAGGTGAGCGGCGACGAGGCCGCGCCCGCCTTCGTCCAGTTCAGCGACCACAAGATCGCGCCGGAGAAGGCCGATCACTACCATCTCTACTGGGGCAAAGACCGCGCCGCCCTGCTGAAGGAAGTGACCAATTGGCCGACCTATTATCCGGCTTCGCTGGACGGCAAGCAGGTCGTCGAGGAAATGTTGCAGCACTGAGCCGCATCGCTCGACAAGGATGGACGCCGCCGCCCGGTATAAGGCGGCGGCGTTTTTGTTTCGATCAGGCCCACTCGCCCTTGCGCATGACCGGCACGCGGCTGCCATCGGCATTGACGCCGTCGATATCGACCTTGTCGGAGCCGATCATCCAGTCGATATGGATCAGGCTGGAATTGCCGCCCTGCGCCTTGATCTGCTCGGGCGTCAGATGCGCGCCGTCGAGGAAGCATTTCGAATAGCACTGGCCGAGCGCGATGTGGCAGGAGGCGTTTTCGTCGAACAGCGTGTTGAGGAACAGCACGCCGCTTTTCGAAATCGGCGAGGAATGCGGCACCAGCGCCACTTCGCCGAGGCGTCGCGCGCCCTCGTCGGTCTCCAGCACCTTGTTGAGCACTTCCGCGCCGCGGCTCGCCTGCGCTTCGACGATGCGCCCGCCTTCGAAACGCACGCGGATATCCTCGATCAGCGTGCCCTGATGCGACAGCGGCTTGGTGCTCGACACATGACCCTCGACGCGCAGCGCATGCGGGGTGGTGAACACTTCCTCGGTCGGGATGTTCGGGTTGCAGGTGATGCCGTTCTTGGCGGTCGACTGGCCGCCATGCCATTCATGACCGTCGGCGAGGCCAACTGTCAGGTCGGTGCCGGGACCCGTGAAATGCAGGGCGGAAAAGCGCTGGCCGTTCAGCCAGGCCGATCGCTTGGCAAGTGCGGCATTGTGCTCTTCCCAGGCCGCGACCGGATCGGCGACATCGACGCGTGAGGCGGCGAAGATGGCGTCGGCCAGCGCCCGCTGCGCTTCGATTTCTCCCAGATCGGGAAACACCTGCCGCGCCCAGGAAAGGCTGGGATAGGAGACGATATTCCAGTTGATGTCGAAATTGGCGATCTTTTCCAGCGCCGGTTTGTAGGCTGTCGAATTGGCGCGGTTGGCGCGCGCCACCTTGCCGGCATCTTCACCGGAGAGCAGCAGCGGATTGTCGCCGACGATGGCAAGCCGCGCGGTATTGGCTTCAAAGGCCTTGGCCATGCCCTCGTAAAGCCAGCCGGCGGCGCGATCGAAGCTTTCGTCGGGGGCGTTGGCGTAGCGGGCGAGCGTCGCTTCTTCGTCATTGTAGAAGGTGGTGACGAGGCCCGCGCCGGCCTTGTAGGCATGTCTGGTGATCGACCGCACCAGCGGAATGGCGGCGATCGGCGCGGTGATCAGCAGATCCTGCCCCTTTTCCAGCCGCAAGCCCACCTTGACGGCGACTTCGGCGAGTTTGTCCAGCTTTTGGGGATCGACGGGAGATGAGGTCATGGATGCGCCTTTTCGTTCTGCGATTGTTGTTTTCCTATGTAGGACAGCATCGTCCAAAACTGAATGTGTAGGCATGGAATTTTACCGCGCTCGCTCCCCATGCTATAGAAACCGCTGGAACCAACCGACGAAACGCGATGACCCCCACGACGCCCGATCAGGACAGGCTCGGCTTCCGCAGCTATGGCGGCGAGGCAAAGCTGCATTGCCACGATTTTCACCAGATCGTGCTGCCGCGCCATGGCGCGCTGGAGCTGGAGATCGGCGGCAAAGGCGGGCGGGTCGAGGGACGGCAGGCGGCCTTCATCGCCGCCGGCACCCGCCATGCCTTTCGCGCCGAGGGCGGAAACCGTTTCGTTGTGCTCGATACCGGCGATCCGGCCTTCGGCGAAGCAGCTCTCGACCGGCTGGCGCGCGCCGCCTTCTTCCCCATCGGCCAGCCGGTGCTGAGCCTCATCGATTTTCTTGGGAGCATGACGACGGATGCCGTCGCCGGCCCGCTGCGCGCCCATTGGTGCGGCCTGTTTTATGCGGCCCTGACGGGCGAGCCGGCGGGCAACGAAAGTGGCACACTCGACCGCGCACTCGCCTTCATGCGCGCCCGGCTCGACCAGCCGATCGCCATCCGCGACATCGCCCGCGAGGCGGGCCTCAGCGAAACCCGGTTGCATGCCCTGTTCCGCGCCGAACACGGCATGGCCCCGCATGCTGCGCTGATCGAGATGCGCCTCGACAAGGCGCTGGAGCTTCTCTCCGCGACGAAGCTGTCCGTCGCCGAAATCGCTTTCCTGACCGGACATGGCGACCAGAGCGGTCTGACGCGCCGGCTGCGCCAGTCGCGCGGTCTGACCCCCGCCGCCTTCCGTCGCATGCATTCGGCATGTTCTGCATAGGAACCGGCGGTTTTCGCCTAGCCGTCCCGGCGCAACCGGCCTATGGGCTGGGCAAACGGAAACGGACGGGCAAAAAACCATGACACAGGCGGGACGGTCGCGCGCGACCCTGATCGGCATCGTCGCCATTCTTCTCTGGGCGGCCTTGGCGCTGCTGACGGCGACGGCGGGGGCGTTGCCGCCCTTCGAACTGATGGCGCTGACCTTCGCCGTCGCCTTCGTCAGCGGCTTCGGGTTGCTGGCGCTGCGCGGGCGCGCGGCGCTTGCTGAGATGCGCCAGCCCTTGGCGCCGTGGCTCACCGCCTTCATCGGAATTTTCGGCTATCACGCGCTGTATTTCTATGCGCTGCAGACGGCCCCGGTCGCCGAGGCCAGCCTCGTCGCCTATCTCTGGCCGCTGTTCATCGTGCTGTTTTCGGCGCTGCTACCGGGCGAAGGCTTGAAGGCGCGGCATGTGATCGGCGCTGTGCTCGGTTTTGCCGGCACGGTGCTGATCATCACCGGCCGCGACGGCGGTGCCGGCGGCACCGGTGCGATTACCGGCTATCTCGCCGCCTTCGCCTGCGCGCTCACCTGGTCCGGTTATTCCGTGCTGAACCGCCGTTTCGAGGGCACGCCGAGCGGCATGATCGTCGGCATCTGCGGCGCGGTGGCGCTGGCCGGCGGCCTCTGCCATCTTCTGTTCGAAACCACGGTGACCCCGGATGCAAAGCAATGGCTGGCCATCGTCGCGCTCGGCCTCGGCCCGGTTGGCCTGGCCTTTCTTGCCTGGGACCATGCGACCAAGCATGGGCATCTGGCGCTGCTCGGCGCGCTTTCCTATCTCGCGCCGCTGATTTCCACCGCGCTGCTGGTCGCGACCGGCGCAGCGCCCGCGACGATCACGCTCGGCCTTGCCGCCCTGCTGGTCATCGGCGGTTCGCTGCTGGCGACCGGCATCGGTGCGAAGCGGGCGCAAAAACCGGTTCTGGAATAGTTTCCGCTCGACAATCTCCACCCGCGTCTATCTATGCACGGGTGCAATTGTCGAAGGAGCGGAAGCATGATCCTGGTCACCGGCGCGACCGGCTTTGTCGGCCGCGCCCTTCTGAACGATCTCACGGCGCGAGGTCTCGCCTTCCGCGCCGTCAGCCGCCGGCCATTGGACGGGTTCCTTGATATCGGCGACTTCACCGCGACGACCGACTGGCGCGCAGCGCTCGGTGGCATCGACACTGTCATCCATCTCGCCGCCCGCACCCATGTCATGCATGAGACGGAAAGCGATCCGCTCGCCGCCTATCGCGCCATCAATGTCGAGGCCACGATCAATCTCGCCGAACAGGCGGTGCTTGCAGGCGTGCGCCGCTTCGTGTTCCTGAGTTCGATCAAGGTCAATGGCGAGGAGACGCCACCCGGTCGGCCGTTCACGGAGGAGATGCCGCCGGCCCCCGAAGATGCCTACGGCCAGACCAAGCTGGAGGCGGAGGCGGCGCTGTTCGCGCTCGGCCGGCGCACGGGCATGGAGATCACCGTCATCCGCCCGCCGCTGGTCTATGGTCCGGGCGTCAGCGCCAATTTCGAACGGCTGATGCGGCTGGCGCTGAAAGGCTGGCCGCTGCCCTTCGGAAGGACGAAAAATGCACGCTCGCTGATCTACGTCGGAAACCTGACCGATCTTCTCTGCCGCGCGGCGACCCATGCGCAGGCGGCCAATGCCGTCTTCCTCGCCGCCGACGACGAAGCGCCCTCGACCGGCGCGCTCGTCACCCGCATCGCGCGCGCCGCCGGAAAACCGGCGCCGAAGCTGCTGCCGGTGCCGCTTTCCGCGATGCGGCTTGCCGCCGGCCTGATCGGCCGCGGCGCGATCACCCGCCGGCTGTTCGGCTCGCTGGTCGTCGATGCCGGCAAGGCCAGGCGGGTGCTGGGCTGGACCCCGCCCTTTTCGCTGGACGAGGGGCTGCGGCGGACCGTCGAGGCCGGCCGACTTGAGGCTTAAATACCGAGCTTGTCGCGCATCCCATACCACCATGCGCCGAGCATGGTGATCGGCACGCGAAACGTCTTGCCGCCGGGGAAGGGGTAGTTCGGCAGCGAGCTCCACACGTCGTAGCGGCCGGAATGGCCGGCGACGGCCTCGCCGAGGATTTTGCCCAGCAAATGCGTGGTGGTGACGCCGTGTCCGCTGTCGCCATGCGAGAAATAGACATTGTCCGACAGCTTGCCCATATGCGGAATGCGCGTCAGGGTCAGCGCGAAATTGCCGCTCCAGGCATAGTCGATACGGAAGCGCTCCAGTTCCGGGAAGGTCTTCAGCATGTTCGGGCGGATGACGCTGGTCAGATCCGCCGGATCCTGGCCGCCGTAACCGATGCCGCCGCCGTAGAGCAAGCGGTTGTCGGAGGTACGGCGGTAATAGTCGAGCACGTAATTGGCATCCTCGACGCAATAATTGGACGGCAGCAGGTTTTCGATCAGATCCTTCGGCAGCGGCTCGGTCGCCATCACCTGGCTGGAGACCGGCATCATGCGATCGCCGATTTCCGGCAGCAGCTTGCCGAGATAGGCATTTCCGCAGACCAGCACGTATTTCGCCTTCACCGAACCGCGCTCGGTGGTGACGACGGGATTGGCGCCCATCTTCAGCGAGACAACGCGCGAATTCTCGAAAATCCGCGCGCCAAGGCTTTCGGCCGCTTTCGCTTCGCCCTGCACGAGGTTCAGCGGATGGATATGGCCGCCGAGCTTGTCGATCATGCCGCCGACATAGCGGTCGCTCTTCACATATTTGCCGACATCGGCCTTTGACACCATTTCGAGGCCGGTATGGCCGTGCTTTTCCCAGTTGGCCTTGTGCTCGGCCATCTCGCGCACCTGCTTCGGCGTAAACGCGGCGAAGAAGCCGCCGGCAACGAGATCGCAGGCGATATTGTACTTGGCGACGCGCTCGCGAATGATGTTGCCGCCTTCCAGTGACATTTCACCCAGCCGCGCCGCCTTTTCCGGGCCGTAGCGGCGCGAGATGGTTTCGAGGTCGCGGCTGTAGCCGTTGACGATCTGGCCGCCATTGCGGCCGGACGCGCCGAAGCCGACGCGGGTGCCTTCGAGCACGATCACCTTGTAGCCGCGCTCGGAAAGTTCGAGCGCCGCTGAAATGCCGGTGAAGCCGGCGCCGATGATGCAGACATCGGCCTCCAGCGTGCCGTCAAGGGCAGGGCGCGCGACCTGGTCGTTGGCGCTGGCGGCATACCAGGAGGCGGCGTGCCCGGGATTGATGCTGGTGGCGGAAAGGGGGGCGTTCATATCATACCGTCCTGATGTAAGCGTCATACTCGACATCGGTGACGCGGAAGGAGAATTCGGAAAGTTCCTGCTGCTTGCAGGCCGTGTAGAGCGTGCGATAGCGGGGGCCGAGCGTCGCATAGGCGAAGGTCGACTTGGCGAACTGCTGCAGCGCATAGTCCCAGTTGGTCGGCAGCGGCTCGTGGCTGATCGCATGGTCGTCGCCGGTGATCGCCCCGCCGGGGTTCAGCTTTTCCTTCATGCCGGCAAGTGCGGCATTGAGGATCATGGCGAGCACCAGATAGGGATTGGTGTCGGCGCCGGCGACGCGATGCTCGATGCGGGTCGCGGCCTTCGGCGTGGTGATGACGCGCACGGCGGCCGAGCGGTTGTCGAAGCCCCAGGAGGCATAGGTCGGCGCATGTTCGCTGGGGCGCAGGCGGCGATAGGAGTTCGCATGCGGCGCAAACACCGCCATGCTCTCGCCCATATTGGCCAAGAGGCCGCCGACGGAATGCATCAGCGTTTCGGCCGGGCCGTCCTCGCCGACATAGATGTTGTTGCCATGCTCGTCGATAACCGAGAAATGGACATGCATGCCGCTGCCGGCCTGTTCGCCATAGGGCTTGGCCATGAAGGTGGCGTCATAGCCATGCTTTCGGGCAACGCCCTTGACGATGCGCTTGAGCAGCACGGCGTAATCGGCGGCGCGCAGCGCATCGGGAACATGGTTGAGGTTGATTTCGTATTGGCCGGGGCCGTTTTCGCGCAACGTCGTATCGGCAGCGACCTGCTGCGCCCGGCAGGCGAGCGAGATATCGTGGAAGACGTTTTCGAAATCGTGCAGTTCCGAGATCGACAGAACCTGCGTCTGGCCGGTGTGCCAGCGGCCCTCGCGGGTGTTCGGCGGGCGGACGGGATCGAGCGCCGAGCGCACATGGTCGATCAGGTAGAATTCGAGTTCGGTCGCGACCACCGGCGTCAGCTTCAGCTTGGCGTAGCGGTCGAGAACATCGGCGAGAACCTGGCGCGGATTTGCGAAATAGCCGGAGCCATCGGTGTTCTTCATCGACAGCATCACCTGCGCCGTCGGCCGGTTCAGCCAGGTGACGCGCGACAGCGTCTCGGGAACGGGAAAGCAGATGCCGTCGGGATCGCCGGTGCCTTCGGCAAGGCCGGCGGCGTTGACGTCGCGGCCCCAGACGTCAAGGGCGTAGACGGAGCGGGGGATGGCCATGCCCTTGGTGAGCACGTCGAGCGCCCGCTCGCGCGGGATCCACTTGCCGCGCGGCACGCCGTTGACGTCGATCACGAAGGCTTCGAGCACCTCGATATCGGGATTATTCTGCAGGAAGTCCTGCGCATAGGTCATGTTGTCCATAAGGCACCAGTTTGAAAAGTCCGATTGTCCGTATCAGACGGAGGCGGCATCAGCGCCCGCGTCCGGGTGTATGGCCCTCTCGGGGCCGGAAATCGCACTCGATTTCTGAATTTTCACAAGGCACGCGCCATGCGTCGCGGGTGAGCGACTGCGCGCAAGCGCACTATCCCGGTCCGGGGGGCTGCTCCGCGTGAAAGATCAGAAATCGTAACATCCAAGTGCATCCGCCCCGGTCCGGGGCGGCTCCTTTTTAAAGCGTCGCTCAGGCCGAGAAGGTGATCTGGCCGTCGCAAATGGTCTTGACCGGGCGCACGCCGGCGAGATCGGCGGAAGCGACCGCCTCGACATCGCCGCCGAGCACCACCACGTCGGCCAGGTAACCCGGCTTCAGTATGCCCTTGCGGTCTTCCATGAACTCGACATAGGCGCCGGCCTTGGTATAGGCGGCCAGCGTCTCCATCAACGTCAGGCGCTGGTCCGGCATGCCGTCCTTCCAGACCTCGCGGGTCATCGCCGCCTCGATGCAGTTCATCGGGTCGAGCGGAGAGACCGGCCAGTCGGTGGCGAAGACGATCTTCGCACCCGCATCGACCAGGGTCCGCCAGGCAAAGGCGTACGGCCAGCGCTCCTCGCCGATATAGGTCAGATAGGGCTCGGTCGGCAAGCCGGCGCTGCCCGGCGGATGCACCGGCTGCATCGAAGCGACGGTGCCGGTTTCGGCAAAGCGCTTGATATCGTCGGGATGCACCACCTCGATATGCTCGATGCGATTGCGGCTGTCGCGCTTGCCGTTGGCCTTGGCGGCAGCCTCATAGCCGTTCAGCACCCTGCGCACCGCGCCGTCGCCGATGGCATGCACGGCGACCTGCAGGCCGAGCTTGTCGGCGGCGGTGGCGATCTGGTCGAAATGCTCCTGGGAAAACAGCGCTTCGCCCTTCCAGCCGGGCTTGTGGCTGTAATCGTCGACGAAGACGGCGGTCTCGCCTTCGGTGACGCCGTCCATGAACATCTTGACGAAGTCGGATTTCAGCCGGTCTGTCTGGAAGCGGGCGCGCCAGGCGGCGGCCTTGGTCTCCAGGTCGGAGAGCGGCATGAAGTTCTTCATGTGGAAGGGAATGCGCACGCGCACCGGCAGGCCGTCTTCCTTCTCGATCTCGTCCATGAGTTCGAGCTGGTAGAGATTGCCGTCCATGTTCTGGATCGAGGTGAGGCCGAGCGAGGCGCAATAGGCCATGCCTTCCTTGAGCACTTCCTTGTCGGCGGCGCGGTCGGCGGCGGTGACGTTTTCCGGCTCGCCGCCGGTGCCGACGCCGAGCATTTCGCGCCCGCCAGTCTTGCCGAGCGCCGAGACCGGGCGGATGGCGTTGGATTCACGCAGCTCGCCGCTGGCGAGGCCATCTTCGGCCATGACGATCTCGTTGCCGACGCCGACGTCGCGTCCCTCGAGAATGCCGGCCCTCTTCAGCGCGATGGTGTTGGCCCAGGCCGTGTGGTGGTCGGGGGCGAAGATCAGCAATGGCCGGTCGGGCAGGATGGAGTCGAGATGGTGGCGGGTGACGCGCTCCTCGTCGGACAGGATGGTGTAATCGGCGCTCTGGGCGATGATCAGGGCCAGATCCGGATTGGCGGCGGCATACTCCAGAACCTTGGCCTTCAGCGTCTCATAACCCTTGACGCGGAACAGCGACAGTTCCGACAGCTCCACCGAGCCGCCGAAGATATGCAGATGCGCCTCGTTGAAACCGGGCAGCACGGTGCCGCCCTTGGCGTCGATAACCTTGGTGGCGGGGCCGGAGAGCGCGACGACGTCCGCCTCGCGACCAACGGCGACGATCCTGTTGCCGGCGATCGCCAGCGCTTCTGCCCGCGGATTGGCGTCGTCCATCGTCAGGATCTTGCCGTTGCGGATGATGATATCGGCCTGTGTCGACATGGGCGACTTGTTCCCTGCTTTCCTTAGAGCATTTCCAGCCAAAGCGGGATCGCTTTGGCGTCGGACAATGCGGCAAAAACAAAAGGCTCTAGAATGACATGCCGCAAACGGTGCGGAAGAACGCGAAATTGTCCTGGCGCTCCTCGTCGCCGAGCGGATCGGGCTGCGAGGACATCTTGACCAGCACGGTCTGCGTCGACGGATCCACCCAGAGCCACTGGCCATGGATGCCGATTGCCGCAAAGGCGCCGTCGGCATCGCCGGACTGGTACCACTGGCTGCGATAGCGGCCGTTCGGCAGATCGACGTTGCGGCCCTGCTGCCAAGCCTCCTTGTCGCCGTTCTGCTGCATGTCGGCGACCCATGCCGCAGGCACGATCTGCCGGCCCCCGATGGCGCCCTCATTGCGCAGAAGATCGCCGACGCGAGCCAGATCGCGCGCCGTGACGCTGATACCGCCGGCAGTGCGCGGCGAACCGATGGCATCGACGGTGATCGAGCCGTGGTTCTTGGCGCCCATCGGCTTCCAGAGCAGATCGGACAGCAGATCGGCATAACGCGCGCCGGTGACCGTCTCGATGATATGGCCGAGCAGGTCTGAATTCGGCGAGAGATAGCTGAACGGACCGCCATGCGGGCGCTCAGCCTTTTTCAGCGTCATCAGGAAGCCCGGCAGGTTTTCCACCGGTGCGCCCTCCATCGGCGGGTTCCAGAGCATGGACCGGCGATAGCGGGCGAATTCGCTGTAGGGATCGAGATAGGATTCCTCGAAATCCAGGCTGATGCGCATGTCGAGCACGTCGCGGTAGCTGGCGTCGCCATAGGCGCTGCCGACCGCTGCCGGCAGGTAGTGGCTGACCGGCTTGTCGGGATCGATGAGCCCTTGCGCTTCCAGTATTCCCGACAGCACCGCCGTCAGGGACTTGCTGATCGAAAACACCATGTGCTGGGCGTTCGCATGCGAATGCGGGGCGTAATATTCGGCAACCACCTTGCCATTGCGCAGCACGACGAAACCGTCGGTATGGGCATAGCGAAGAAAATCCTCGACCGTATCCGCGCCGTCGATTCCGGTCTTGATGCGGGTCGACAGGAAGTCCGCGTTGGAAACTGCGTCTTCGGCTTCCACCCGCGCGCAGGCAATCTCGGCCGACGGCACGATTTCGCGCGCGTTCTGGAAAGACCAGACGTTATAGGGCGCGGTGCGCCAGTTGGCGAGCGTCACGTCGGCGCGCGCAAAGCCGTTCGCCTCAACGAAGCTGCGTGTCATGATTTCCTCCGGGTCGTTGCGCCATGTCGGTTCCACAATGGCCGCTGTATGGGCGCGCAATCTGTCATCCGGCTTCGTTTCGAGCCGGCCGCGCCATCCTTGGACGAACCGGGAGAGGTCCCCCGGTTCGACATTTGCCGTGTCAGACCTGTTTTACTTTTGCAGTTCGGTCCAGATCTTCGTGTAGAGTTCCTGCACGTTCGGCTCGCAACGCGAAAGGAATTCGCCGGCCTTCTCATATTCGGCAGGAACGACCAGTTCCGGGGCCGTCTGCATTTCCGGCGGCATGAACTTTTCCGAGCCCTTGATGCCGTTGGCGTATTTGCCGAAGGCGGAGATCAGCGCAGCATTTTCCGGATCCATGATGAAGTTCATGAACAGCTTGGCGTTTTCGGTGTTCTTCGCATCGGTCAGGATCGCGACGCTATCCATGAAGAAGGGGAAACCTTCCTTCGGATAACCGAACTTGACATCCGGGTTCTTCAGGCGCGAGCGCATGATGGCGCCGTTCCAGTAGTAAACGCCCGCATAGTCGCCTGCCGGGAGCTTTTCGGTGACGGAATAGTCCATCGCCAGCCACTTCGATTTGGCTTCGACCAGCTTGTCGCGCACCTTGCGCAACAGTTCCTTGTCGGTGGTGCACCACTGGCCGCCGAAATACTTGATGGTGGCGAACAGGACGTCGTTCATTTCAGGCGCGACGTTGATCTTGCCGACAAGTTCCTGCGGCGGATCGAGGAAGATCGCCGATGTGTTGATGTCGCCCTTGTAGAACTTGGTGTTCACGCCGATACCGGTCAGGCCCCACTGCCACGGAACCGTGTAGTGACGGCCCGGATCCCAGGGAACGTCCACCCAGCGCGGATCGACGTTCTTGAAGTTTTCCATCTGGTCCGGACGGGCTTCCTGGATCAGGCCTTCGCTGACCCAGATCTGCACGTAGTTGGCGGAAGGCACCACGATATCGAAGCCGTGGCCGCCGGCGCGAACCTTGGCAAGCGCCGTGTCGTTCGAGTCATAGTCGGTCACGGTGACCTTGACGTCGAACTGCTTCTCGAACTTCTTGATCAGTTCCGGGTTGGTATAGTCGCCCCAGTTGTAGATGTTGAGTTCGCCGGCCGCCGAGGCGGCGCCTGCGCCGGCGAGGGCGGCGATTGCCGTCATCGCGGTGGCGGTCATGAGTTTGGCTATCAATCGCATATCTTGTCGTTCCTCTCTGTCGTTGTTTGCGAAAAGATTACTGCTTGCGCCTGTTGATGAAGAAGAAGATCACAACCAGCGCGGTCGAGAGCGCCAGGAAAATCGTGGCGATCGCATTGATTTCCGGCGTTGTTTCGCGCCGAAGCTGCCCGAGCATGTAGGTGGGCAGGGTGTCTTGTCCGCCGGACTTGACGAACTCCGTGATGACGACGTCGTCGAGCGAGATGACGAAGGCGAGCATGAAGCCGGCGATGATGCCGGGCCGCAGCAGCGGCAGCGTCACGTGGCGCAAGGTCAGCCAGCGCGTGGCATAAAGATCGGCCGCCGCCCGTTCCAGCGTCAGGTCCATGCTTTCCAACCGCGCGCGGATCGGCAGATAGGCGAAGGGAATGCAGAACGCCGTATGCGCCAGCACCAGGTAGCCGAGGCCGGAATAGCCGGTCCAGACCTTGATGCGTGAAAAGACGATCAGCAGCGCCACGGCGGTGACGATTTCCGGCACCATCAGCGGCTGGTTGATCATGGCGTATTTGAAATTCAGGCCGCGATAGGGTTCGGTTCGGGTGGTGGCGAGCGCCGCCATGGTCGCCGTGACGGTCGCCAGAAGCGATGCCCAAAGGGCAAGGATCATCGAGCGCATGGCCGCATCCTGAACGGCCTGGTTGTGCCAGGCCTCCACGAACCAGCGCGTCGAAAATCCGTCCCAGCGCGACAGGGAGTCGGCATTGTTGAAGGAATAGACCACCAGCGCGGCAATCGGCAGATAGAGCGCGAAGAAGGTGAAGAGGGTGATCAGACCGAAGCCGGGCTGCGTGCGGACGTCGAAACGCTTTCTAAACATGGCCCGCTCCACTCTTGGAGGCATTGCGAACGTAGAACATCAGCGCCACCATCACCAACGCCATCAACGTGATCGACATCGCTGCGCCCAGCGGCCAGTTGCGGCCGGCGCCGAACTGCATCTCGATCAGATTGCCGAGCATCATGTTCTTGCCGCCGCCGAGCACGCGCGGAATGACATAGGCGCCGAGCGAGGGGATGAAGACGAGGATCGAACCGGCGATGAGGCCGGGCTTGACCAGCGGAATGACGATCCGCGTCAGAACCTTGAAGCGCGTGGCGTAGAGATCGTATCCCGCTTCCACCAGCCTGAAATCGAGCTTTTCGATCGAGGCGTAGAGCGGCAGCACCATCAGCGGCAGGTAGACATAGGTCATGCCCAACAAGTTGGCGGTGTCGGTATAGATGATCTGCAGGGGCTGGCGGATGATGCCGAGCCACAGGAGCGCATTGTTGAGAAGCCCTTCATTGCGGATGACCTGCTGCATCGCGAAGGTGCGGATCAGCAGGTTGGTCCAGAAGGGAATGGTGACCAGGAAAACCCAGACCTCGCGGGTGTGCGACGGGCGCGTTGCGATGAAATAGGCGGTCGGAAAACCGAGGATCAACGTCAGCAGCGTCGTATAGAATGACAGCTTCAGCGATCGCCAGATGATCGAGAGGTGGGCATCAGCAAGCCCCAGCGTGTCGTCGAAAATGTCGCGCTGGAAAAAGACCGATGTCCAGCCGTCAAGCGAGAACTGGCCGAAGCGCACATCGCCGTAATCGCCCTTGACCATGAAGGAGTAGACCAGCATGACGAAAAGGGGACCGACCGCCGCGATGAAGATGATGATCAGCGCCGGCGCGCTGAGCGCCCAGCGGGAGCGGATGTCCTTGTTTCTGGCCGCCGCGGCGGCTTCGTGGTTGCCCTCCATCTCAGTCCCTCAAGATCTGAGCAACGTCATCGCTGACATGCACGCCGATCGTCTCGCCGACCGAATAGCCGCAAGGGCCGCTGCGCGCGTTCTGCTGACGCACCATGAAAGGCGTGCCGTTCTGCAGTTTGGTGTGGATGTGCGTGTCGGTGCCGAGATAGACGATGTTCTCGATCGTGCCGGTCATGTCCGCCTCCGGCGAGGCCGGTCCCGCGCGCGAATGCTCGGGACGAATGACCACCGTCACCTTGCCGGAGGGCTGCATGCCCGCCGGAAAACGCGCCGCGATCTCGCGACCTGACGGCAGGCGTACGCGCGAGGACGATCCCGCCACCGAAACGACATCCGTCTCCAGGAAGTTGGTCTCGCCGATGAAATCGGCGACGAAGCGATCGGCCGGCCGATCGTAGATTTCGTCCGGCGCGCCGATCTGGCGCACCTTGCCTTCGGACATGACCGCGATGCGATCCGACATGGTCAGCGCCTCTTCCTGGTCGTGGGTCACGAACACGAAGGTGATGCCGG
>CAMFHE010000060.1 GCA_945952045.1 uncultured Rhizobium sp. | reverse complement strand
GACGATCTGGTGCGACTTCTGGCCCTTCATATGGGCGATGAAGCCGACGCCGCAGGCGTCGTGCTCGTTGCGCGGGTCGTAAAGGCCCTGTTTTTTCGGCAGGCCGGACGGAAAGGCGGGCGTTTTCGTGGCCGCGTTCGCCGCGCCATCGATGCCATGCCCGATCTGATGTGACGGTGTCGTCTTCGTCATCTTTTCTCTCCGTTTGCACGCCCGCAGTCCGGGCAGACCGGCGTCACGCACGGCATCCGTCACTATGGATGCCAGCCATGACAGCCGCGTTGCAGTCTCGACCGGACCAAGGCCTCCACCACCGGCGATCCGGCAGCGCATCGGCCCTTTCCGGCCGAAATAGGACAGCAGACCTGTCCTATTTCATGGGCTCTATGCCAGAAAGATTTCCCTGCCGCAAGAGCCAGGATGGAGATTCTTCACCCTTCGAGCAGGAAGATTGCCGGTTATTTAAATGCCGCGCAATTATATTACTTCATCGCTTCGAAATTTTGAAGATAATTGCCGAAAGGATTTTTCCGCTCATGAAGCCAGCGCCAGTGTTGAATCGGCGCTGCAATTTCGTAAGGTCGCTGGAACAAGCCGTCATTTCACATCAGACCGAAGAGCCGTCATCCATGTTTTTCGCCTCCGACAATTGGGCCGGCGCCCACCCCGCGATTTCCGAGCGGCTGTTTCAGGAATCCGGACGCTTCGCCTCCGCCTACGGCACCAGCGATATCGACCGGAAGGTCGAGGAGGCGTTTTGCGACCTGTTCCAGCGCGAGGTCTCGGTGTTTTTCGTGGCGACCGGAACGGCGGCCAATTCCCTGGCGCTGGCAAGCTTTGCCCGCCCCGGCGGCGTCGCCTTTTGTCACAACGAGGCGCATGTGACGAACGACGAATGCGGCGCGCCGGAATTCCTCTCCGGCGGCTTGCGGCTGGCGACCGTCAACGGCGCAAACGGCAAGATAGACCCCGAAGATCTCAAGGCCAAGATCGGCCGCTTCCCGCCCGGCGCCGTGCATCAGGGCCAGCCGACGGCCGTCACCATTACCCAGGCAAGCGAGATCGGCACCGTCTATTCACTCGACGAGATCGAGGCCATCGCCAATGTCACCCGCGAGCGCAAGCTGCCGCTGCATATGGACGGCGCGCGTTTCGCCAATGCGCTGGTGACGCTGGACGGCGCGACCGCCGCCGACATGACCTGGAAACGCGGCGTCGACATTCTCTCCTTCGGCGGCACCAAGAACGGCTGCTGGTGTGCCGAGGCGCTGGTCTATTTCGATCCCGACATGGCGCGCGAACTTCCCTTCCTGCGCAAGCGCTCCGCCCAGCTCTTTTCAAAATCGCGCTTCATCGCCGCCCAGTTCGATGCCTATCTCAAGGGCGGACTGTGGCTGGAGCTTGCCCACCACGCCAACGCCATGGCAGACGGCTTGCGCGCCGGGCTTGGCGCCTCCAATCGCGCCCGGCTTGCCTGGGATACCGTCTCCAACGAAGTCTTCGCGATCGTCGCCCGCGATGCCGCGCGCGTTGCGGAAGAAAAGGGCGCCCGCTTCTACGAGTGGCCGGTGCCGGCCGAAACGCCCGACCTGCTCGGCGAAAACGAAATGCTGATCCGCCTTGTCACCAGCTTCGCCACCGAACAACAGGATGTCGACGGCCTGCTGCAATGCCTCGCCGGATAAGTGATTTTGCCTTGGCGTCTGTCCCGGACATGGCTTAGCCCCGGCTCTCCCCAAGCCGCAGGCTGCGGATGCGTCGGAGAATATCGTCTGAGACGGCTGTGATCAGCGCCTTGTCGCCATCCTTGCGCGGCACCAGAACGAACTCGACATCCTCGAGCTTTGGCAAGGCGTCGGCCTCGATTTCCCGAAGGCCCGCCGGCGCCATGCTGCGCGGCTGAACAAGTACGCCCATGCCGGCGCGCGCCGCCGCCGTCAGCCCGCTGAGACTTCCGCAGGTACAGACGATCCGCCACGTCACCCCATGGCGGCCGAGCGCTTCCAGGGCGATGGCGCGCGTGACGCTTGGCGGCGGAAAGGCGATCAGCGGCAGCGGCTTTGTCGCCAGCGCCTGTTCGGGATCGCGCGCCAGCCAGACCAGCGGCTCGCGATAGATCAGCGTGCCCAGATCATTGCCGATGCGCCGCTTGGCAAGGACCAGATCGAGATCGCCATTGTCCTGCATTTCATAGAGAATGCCGGAAAGCGCCACCGTCAACTCCAGATCGACGGACGGATGCGAGCGCACGAAAGCCTCCAGCACCGCCGGCAACTGGCTGCCGACGAAATCCTCGGACACACCGAGCCGGATGCGCCCGCGCAGACCCGGATCGCTGAACAGCGCCTGCACCTGCCCCTCGACGGCCAGAAGCGTCCGGGCATGGGTCAGCAGCGCTTCGCCATCGGCGGTCAAAACGACGCGATGCGTATCGCGCGCCAGCAGCCGCCGGCCGAGCGACGCTTCCAGCCGCTGCACATGCTGGCTCACTGTCGACTGCCCGAGCCCCAGTCGCTCGGCGGCGGTCGTAAAGCTGCCAGCCTGCTCGACGGTGACGAAACTGCGCAACTGGACGAGATCGAGCATGGCCTATCCTGTTTCGTGATGACTGTTATTTCTTGCATCCTCAATCGTAATAGCACAATGCTTCCCCACCACTTTCTTGTTTTGTCGCATTTCCAGGCCGGCCGTCGCTTTTGCCGGAAATGCCCTGCTGCGAGACCATGCAAATGCGCCGTTTCCTGCCCGATACCTTCACCCTGCTGCTTGTCTGCACCGTCATCCTCGCATCGCTGCTGCCGGCGCAGGGTGTATTTGCGGATTATTTCGGCGTGGCGACCAAGCTGGCGATTGCGCTTCTGTTCTTCCTGCATGGCGCGCGCCTGCCGCGCGATGTGGTCATGGCCGGCCTGTTGCACTGGCGTCTGCACCTGACGATCCTCGCCGCGACCTATGTCCTCTTCCCGCTGCTCGGCCTGTCTGTCGGCTTTCTGGTGCCGGACATCCTGCCGCCGACGCTCTATACCGGCATTCTCTTCCTCTGCGTGCTGCCCTCGACGGTGCAGTCTTCCATCGCCTTCACCTCGATGGCCGGCGGCAATGTGCCGGCTGCGATCTGCGCTGCCTCGGCCTCGAATAT
The DNA here is from genome assembly GCA_945952045.1 of uncultured Rhizobium sp. GTDB lineage: Bacteria > Pseudomonadota > Alphaproteobacteria > Rhizobiales > Rhizobiaceae > Metarhizobium. The sequence goes on along the minus strand of CAMFHE010000060.1, from coordinate 22,681 downwards.
TTTCGGCATGTTCCTGACGCCGCTGCTGGTCGGTCTTTTGTTTTCGCTGGGCGGCCATGGCGGCTTCTCGATGGATGCGCTGGAACAGATCCTGCTGCAGCTGCTCGCACCTTTCATCATCGGCCAGCTTCTCCAGCCCTGGATCGGCAACTGGGTGCGCGCCCGCAAGAAGATCCTGATGCCCGTCGATCGCGGTTCGATCCTGATGGTCGTCTACCTCGCCTTCAGCGATGCGGTCATCGAAGGCATCTGGCATACGTTCACGGCAACCGAACTCGGCGCTGTCGTGGTCGTCGACATCGTGATCCTGGCCCTGGTTCTGATCGTCACCATGTTCGGCAGCCGCCTGCTCGGTTTCTCCAAGGAAGACGAGATCGCCATCACCTTCTGCGGCTCGAAAAAGAGCCTCGCCAGCGGCGTTCCGATGGCCAGCGCCATCTTCGCCGGCCAACCGATCGGCGCTATCGTCCTTCCATTGATGCTGTTCCACCAGATCCAGCTCATGGCCTGCGCCATCATCGCCCAGCGCTATGCAAGCCAGCGCCGACGCAACGAGGCTATCGCAGTCGAAGCTTGATATGAAAAAGGCGGCGCCCGCAGGCGCCGCCCTCGTTTCATTCGAGAGGAGAGAGTGAAGCTTAGTTGACCGAAGCCGGTTCGGTCTCGGTGACCTTGGCTTCGATGGTCTTCGGCGTGGCGACCGCTTCGGCGGCAATCGCGATGCGGCGCGGCTTCATGGCTTCGGGAATGTTGCGCAGAAGCTCGATATGCAGGAGGCCGTTCTTCAGCGAAGCGGTCTGAACCTCGACATGGTCGGCAAGCTGGAAGCGGCGCTCGAAGGCGCGCTTGGCGATGCCGCGATAGAGGAATTCGCTTTCGCCGGCGACCTCGTCGGCCTTTTCACCCTTGACGGTCAGCACATGGGCGCGCGCCTCGATGCTGAGTTCGGTTTCATCGAAGCCAGCCACCGCCATGGTGATGCGGTAGGTGTTTTCGCCGGTGCGCTCGATATTGTAGGGCGGATAGGTCTGGGCTTGTTCCGGCTGGCCGAGGCTGTCCAGCATGGTGAACAGGCGGTCGAAACCGACGGTAGAACGGTAAAGCGGGGAAAAATCGACGTGACGCATGGTGTCCTCCTTGAAGCGACGATGTGCGGTTGACGCTCCCGCATCCCGCGTTGGGCGATGGAGGAGCTTATGGTTGCGGACCCGTTTGGCATCCGCTCAAAACAGATGGGAACGGCTTTTTCCGCCTTCAAGCCCCGTCCCCCATTTTTCGTATGAACGGCGGCTGAACGGACAATTCCGCTGTCGTTCATCACCGGCTTGCTATTCATCGCATATCGAACGAGACCCATCGTTCGTGGCCGGGTTCATGTCCCCCCTCGGCCGGAATTTTATGGGCCGGATGCGCTGTCTCCCCTCCCCCTGTTCGCGCGCTCCGGCCCCTTTTCTCTTTTGGAGAAACGGCTTAACGTCGGCGTCTTGTTTTGTCGCATTGCAGAAAAAGGACGATCGCGCCGGATGGAGGCCACCCTGCACGAAACGCCGGCCAACCCGGCGCCCGCCAACCACACCGTCGGCTTCTTCACCGCCCATGACGGCGTGAAACTGCGCTATGCCGTCTTCCGCTCCGAAATTTCGCCGGCCCGCGGCACGGTGGTCCTGCTGCATGGCCGCAACGAATGCATCGAGAAATATTTCGAGACGATTCGCGATCTCAACGCCATGGGCCTGTGGGTCGCGACCTACGACCTGCGCGGCCAGGGCGATTCGCAGCGGCTGACCAAAAATCGTCTCAAGGGGCATGTGCGCCGCTTCGCCGATTACGAGCGCGATCTCGTTACCTTTCTCGATGCCGTCGTGCTGCCGGATACGCGCCTGCCCTTCTTCCTGCTTGCCCATTCCACCGGCGCGCTGATGGCGCTGTCGGCGGCGCCACGTCTGGAAAGCCGCATAGAGCGCATGGTGCTGAGCGCGCCGCTTGTCGGCATTGCCGGGGTGAAGATGTCGATCGGCACCATGCGGCGTCTGGCCAAGCTGTTCTGCGTTGTCGGTCTTGGCGGCTTTCAGGTGGGGCGTGGCACGATCAAGTTCGGGTTCGAGGGCAATCCCCTGACAGCAGATGCCAAACGGTTCGCCCGCAACGAACACTTGCTGGAAGCCTTTCCGCAATTGATGGTCGGGCTGCCGACGGCGCGCTGGCTGCGTGAGGCGCTCTGCGCCATTCGCCGCTGCCTCGATCCGGATCATCTCGCCTCGATCCACATCCCGACACTCATCCTCGCGCCGATGCGCGATGGCGTCATTCCCTATATCGACCAGGAAAACCTGTCGCGGCATTTTCGTGCCGCACAGCTGATTCCCGTACCCGGCGCGCGGCATGAGGTGTTTCAGGAAAAGGACATGTATCGCGTGCAGGCGCTCGCCGCCATCGCCGCCTTCATTCCCGGCAGCGACGCCGAAAAGGCAGGCGTCGCGCTGACGATGGAATAATTCGGCCTCGCTCCCGCCGGAAAGGCTTATTTCGCCAGCAGTTCCAGTGCTTCGCGATGCAGCGCGGCGCTGCCGGCCGCGATGATGTTGCCACCGGCTTCGGGACGCCCGCCCTGCCAGTCGGTCATCACGCCGCCGGCCTGCTCGACCAACGGAATCATCGCGCCCACGTCATAGGGCTTCAGGCCGGATTCGATGACGAGATCGATATGGCCCGACGCCAGCAGCGCATAGGCGTAGCAATCGATCCCGTAACGGAACAGGCGCACCCGGCTTTCGACGTCGCGATAGCGGCGCGCATCCTCGCCGTTGAACATATGCGGTGAGGTGGTAAACAGGATGGCATTGGCAAGCCCGCCGCAATCGCGGCTGCGGATCTGGCGTTCGCCATCCCGCCCGGAATACCAGGAAGCCTCGCCGTCGGCGAAATAACGCTCGCCGGTGAAGGGCTGGTCCATCATGCCCATGATCGATCGGCCGTCCTCCTGAAAGCCGATCAGCGTGCCCCAGACCGGCAGGCCGGAAATGAAGGCGCGCGTGCCGTCGATCGGATCGATCACCCAGATATGCTTGCGGTCGAGGCCGACATTGTCATGTTCCTCGCCGAGAATGCCGTGTTCGGGAAACTGCTCGCCGATGACGGCGCGGATCGCAGCTTCCGCCGCGCGGTCGCCTTCGGTCACCGGATCGAAGCCGCCATCCTGCTTGTTGACGACATCGATCCCGCTGCGGAAACGCGGCAGGGTCTCGGCCTTGGCCGCATCGGCCAGCCGGTTGAAGAAAGCGCGGTCAGGAAGCATGGGAGATCCACCGAAAAGGAACTGGTTTCGCTCTTTAGTAGAGGAAAACCCCTTGAAAGCAAACAGCAATCATGGCCGGGCGGCGCTTTCGGCATTGCAGCAATTTCCGCTGGATTCCAGCTTGACATTTGTGCGATGCACACATAGCATTTTCCTTACAGTCTTCTGACTGTAAATGCCCTCCTTGGGTGTTTCCTCCCTAGATTTGACCGCGCCGCAAAGCGCGGTTTTTTTTGAGGATCACTCGGCGGCCAGCGCAGCATCGGCGGCATAGAGCGCCACGTAATCGGCCATCTGCCGCATGAAGGACGAGATGGCGGCGGCGACCGCCTCGAATTCCGGCCGCTTCTGCAGCGTCGTCTCATCGACATAGAGCGCACGGCTGACTTCTACCTGCAGCGCATGCAATCCCCGCGCCGGACGTCCGTAATGTTCCGTTATGAAACCGCCGGCATAGGGCTTGTTGCGCACGGCGGAAAAGCCGAGATTTTCGAGGATGTCGATCGCGGCGCGGCTGAGATCCGTCGAGGCGCTGGTGCCGTAACGATCGCCGATGATGAAATCCGGCCTGAGATTGGAGCCGGCGACGCGGATATTGCCGGGCATCGAATGGCAGTCGATCAGCACACCAAAGCCGAAGCGCACATGCGTGCGGGCGATCAGCCGGCGAAGACACGCATGATAGGGCTTGTAGATCGTCTCGACCCGCTCCAGCCCCTCCTCCACCGGCAGGCGGTGGGCATAGATCTCCATATTCTCGGCGACGATGCGCGGAATGGTGCCGAGCCCGCCGGCGACGCGCACCGAGCCGATATTGGCAAAGGGCGGAAGCGCGCCGTCGAACATGCGCGGATCGAGCTCGTAGGGCTCGCGGTTGACGTCGATGAAGGCGCGCGGGAAATGCGCCATCAGCAGCGGCGCGCCGAGGTCGGTGGCGGCGCCGAACAGTTCGTCGACATAATGGTCCTCGGAACGGCGCAGGGAGGATGGGTCGAGGCGCGAACGTTCGACGAAGGAAACGGGATATCGGCGGCCGCTATGCGGCGAGTTGAAAACGAACGGGATGCGCTGGATTTCCGGTTCCCTGACCTCGAAAAGGTCGGATTCGTTCTGCAATCCCTGCATTTGGCCTCTTTTTGCCTTTACCATGCCACAAACTTGGTGCTTCGCAGATGTTGCCAGTTGCCTGCCGGCAAGTCCATAGTACGGCCTCGACGAAAACGCATCCGCCAATATCCCGATTCACGGGATGTTTACCCCGTCGCACTAGGGTGCAAGGCGGACAATCCTGTACAAGCAGCAGTCAATGAATAACGGTCCCATTTTGATGAGTCAGAAAATCCTTCTCGCCGAAGACGATAACGATATGCGCCGCTTTCTGGTCAAGGCACTGGAAAAGGCAGGATACAAGGTGTCATCGTTCGACAACGGCGCCAGCGCCTATGACAGGCTGCGCGAGGAACCCTTCTCGCTCCTGCTGACCGACATCGTGATGCCCGAGATGGACGGTATCGAGCTGGCGCGTCGCGCCACCGAACTCGATCCCGACCTCAAGGTGATGTTCATCACCGGCTTCGCCGCCGTCGCCCTGAACCCCGATTCGAAGGCTCCGAAGGATGCAAAGGTGCTGTCCAAGCCCTTCCACCTTCGCGATCTCGTCGACGAGGTCAATAAATTGCTGGCAGCCTGATCCAGGCTGCCCGAGAATGCGCGCATGTTTTCCGCGCGAAACTGCGGAAAACAAAGGGTTTTGTAAAAAACTTTTCACAAAGCGGAAAAAACCAGTTGACTGGCAAAGCGCTTTTGTGGTGTATGCGCCTCATCGGATGGGCGTGTAGCTCAGCGGGAGAGCACTACGTTGACATCGTAGGGGTCACAGGTTCAATCCCTGTCACGCCCACCATCCTAATTCGCTGAAAAGCAAGGGCTTTCTGGAAACAGAAAGCCCTTTTCAGTTTCAGGCTTGCGCAGGCTTCATGCCGGTTTCAGGCCCGCGAAACCTGGGCCTCCTCCACATCATTTTCCATCCGGCAGCATCGTTTCCCCTCCTCTTCATTCTTCGCGCTTCGACGCATGGCATTTGTCAAAGGCCCACAAGCTCCGAACAAGTCCGCGCTGCTATCGATTGCGGTTACCGCCGCAGTCCTGCGGCGCTTTCGAATTGGCGAACACCCATGCGGCGCGAGGCGAGATGATCGTAGAGGCATTTCTGGAATGGGCGATGCAATCCGGCGCCAAGGAGCGAATTCGTGCAGCCGGAGCCATCGGCCGGGCGTTTCTCAAAGCGCGCGTCACCCCCTGGGAGCGCGCCGCCGCCGGCAGGGCGCTGCAAGGTCTTGCAAGCGATCGCTCGCCGGCCGTGCGCCAGGCGCTCGCCTATGCGATTTCCGATAGCCCACAGGCGCCCCGAGATATCATTCTCGCCCTTGCCGTCGACGAGCCGGATATCGCCGCCGTCGTCATCCTGCGTTCGCCCGTCCTGACCGATATCGATCTCATCGATATACTCGCAACCCGGCCGCTGGTGGCGCGCGCGCTCGTCGCCGCCAGGCCGAGCCTCTCGGACGTCGTTGCCGCGACCATCGCCGAGACCGGCAGCGAATCGGAGCTGACCATCCTTCTGGAAAATGCCACCGCCAGCATATCGAGCGTGGCGCTGCGGCGCATCGCCGAGCGCATGCGCCAGGACGAAGGCATCCGCAAGCTTCTCTCTGCCCGGCCCGATCTCGACATGGAAACCCGCGTCGGCCTCATCCTTGGCGACCGCTGGAGCGCCGGCGAAGCGCCCGCCACGCTCGATCGCGCCATCGAAACCATGGGCGAGACAGAAAGCGAGTGGAAAATCTTCGAGCCGCAGGCTCCCGCGGCGCTCGCCGAGCCTCAGGCGGCCGCCAGCGATCTTGCAGCCGCGATTCTCGGCAACCGCACGCTCGCTCCGGCGCTGCTTCTGGACGCCATCTGCCGGCAGAACATAAACGAGGCAGCAGCCGCGATTTCGGCGCTGTCCGGCATGAGCGCAACGGGCGTCATGGCGATCCTTCAGCGCGGCCGTTTCCCGACCGTGCGCGCTCTGTTCGAATCCGCCGGCCTCGGCCGCGCGACGAGCACGCTTCTGGTCGAGGCGATCCAGCTCTGGCGCGAGGCGGTGGATATTCCCGAAGGCGACAGCATTCCCGATATCGCCACGCTATTGCGGGAAAAACTGTCCCGGACCGGCGCACCGGCCGGCGCTGTCGATGACCTCCTGTCGCTTGCCGACACAGTTGCACCGACGGTACCGGCCCAACATGAAGCCCTCAAGGCGGCGTGACGGTCGCGCCACAGAATCGACACAGAAAACGAGCGGAACAGAAACAAGCGACGCTGACCTGCCCCGCCATGGCGCATAACACGCTTTTAAGCTACCGCTCCGGCGGTAACGCAGAATGCCACAGACCCTTCCGCAACGAGGTGACTATGATCCGGAGCCTGTTGAAATTCGCCCCCTGGCTCTGCCTGCTCGCGGTCATCTTCGTCACCGTCTCGCCGATCGGCTGGCGGCCGCATGATTTCTTGCCCGTCAATGTCGACCGGGCGCTGGCCTTCCTGCTGCTCGGCGCGCTGTTCGTCATCGCCTATCCACGCCATTTCGTGCTTTGCGCGGTGCTGCTCGTGGTCGGGGCCGGCGCAATCGAGCTGTTGCAACTTCTGTCCCCCACCCGCCATGCCCATGTCGAGGATGCCGCGATCAAAGCGTTCGGAGCCGTGCTTGGGGTCCTCTTCGGCCGCTTCCTGGCGCGATTTCGGTTGATCGCCGGGGATGACGCGACGGCGCAGCCGGCGGAATAACGTTTTTTCCGATAGACACGGTTAATGCCAAACGGTGGAAAACGGCCTGTTTTCCACCGTTTTTCGTTCAATCGCGCCGATTTACGGTTATCGGCGCGATCCATGAGCGCTGCGCGTAAACATTGGATTCAAACTTTCCCGGTAATCTCCTGTTAGCTTTTGTTGGAATGGTCCACGGCGGCGCGTCAGGCCGTCACCCTCTAGTTTTGCGTCATGGGTTCCAAATGCGTGCATCGGCCTTGACTGTCCTTCTCGTCGCCAGCCTTTCGGTAACGAGCTGCTCCTCGCGCTCCGGTTCGGAGAGCCTTGCCTCCGTTCCCTCACAGGAAAAGACCAGCGCCATCGTGGCGCCGCCGGTGCCCTCAGCCGATGTCGGGGCCCCCGCAAGGAAGATGGCGCGCGCGGCCGCACCGGCCGAGGAACTGGCCTGGGCCGCCGGCCCGAAAGCCTCCACGGCCTTTTCGTCGTCCCAGACGGTCGCCATGCCGATGCCTTCGCAAAAGCCGGTGCAGCAACTGGCGGCGGTGAATTTCCCGGTCGACAAGTCGCCGGAGGCCGGCCCGCGCTCGCGCATCTACGCCCACCGCTTCCGTGACGCCCATCCGATCAATTTCGGCTCCGCCTCGCCGCGCAACCACGCCGTCCACGGCGTCGACGTCTCGCGCTGGCAGGGCGATATCGACTGGTCGCGACTGCGCACGCAGGGCGCCAATTTCGCCTATATCAAGGCGACTGACGGCGGCGACCACATCGATCCGATGTTCCGCACCAACTGGAAGCGCGCCAAGGAAGCCGGCCTGAAGCGCGGCGCCTATCACTTCTTCTACTGGTGCCGCACCGCCGGCGAACAGGCCGAATGGTTCATCCGCAACGTGCCGCGCGATCCGGACGCTCTGCCGCCGGTGATCGATGTGGAATGGAACGGCGAGTCGCGCTGCAAGAAGCGCCCTTCACCGGAAAAGGTGCGCGAAAAGATGCAGGTCTTCATGGACATGCTGGAGCGCCATTACGGCAAGCGTCCGGTGATTTACACCGCACCCGATTTCTATGAGGACAATCTGCAGGGCGCGTTCCAGGCCTATCCCTTCTGGCTGCGCTCGGTCGCCGCCCATCCCTCCAAGGTCTATCCCGGCCGCAAATGGGTCTTCTGGCAATATTCGGGTTCCGGCCTGTCGCATGGCGTCAAGGGCCGGATCGACCTCAACGTCTTTCGCGGCACCGAGGAGCAATGGCATCGCTGGGCCGGCACCGGCGGCGGCAATACCTGATCGGCAGAGGATAGCCCGATCGACGGCGGCGGCTTCGGCCGCCGTTTTCATGTCCGGAAGACGGCAATAAAAAAGCCCCGCAGAAGCGAGGCTTAAAGTATTTGCGCTCCGGGGAAAACAGAGCAGCGCGCTTTCTATACTCCCGCTTTTTGCGCCCACATAGGTCGCTTTTGGCAAAAGCGGTACGCTCAAAAAAAGAAACCCGCACTTTTCCTGAAAGAAAAGCCGGGTCTCAGGGATCACAGACTGCGCGAACTCGATAATCATCGCGCTTGCCCTGACTATGGCAGCGGGTCCTTAAAGGAATGCAAAGGCGCGGCCCCAGCTTTGACCGGTGATTTTTGACAGCGACCTACGTCAAATGACGTAGGCGAGGCTTCCGGCATTTTCTCCGCCGCGCTGATATGCCACAAATCACCCCGGATGGGCCGCGCCGAACCGGGGCGCGCAAAGGCCCGGTTGCACGAGGGAAAAAAAGCATGGCCAGAAAATCTGTTGTTTCGCTGCTTGCCGCGGGTCTGGCGCTGATGACGCCCGCCGCCGCCTTCGCCCATACGGGCGTGGGGGAAACCAGCGGCCTCGTCCATGGCTTCATGCATCCGGTCGGCGGTCTCGACCATGTACTGGCGATGGTGATGGTCGGCGTGCTCGCCGCGCAGATTGGCGGGCGGGCGCTGTGGCTGGTGCCGGCGACCTTCGTGGCGGTGATGGCGCTCGGCGGCGCGATGGGCGTTGCGGGCCTGCCCCTGCCCTATGTCGAGATCGGCATCGCGCTGTCGGTCGTCGTTCTCGGCGGCATGGTGGCGCTCAGGCGCGAAACCTCGGTGCTGGCGGCGGCCGGCATCGTCGGCCTTTTCGCCGTCTTCCATGGTTATGCGCATGGCGCGGAAATGCCGGTCGATGCGAGCGGCCTCGGCTATGCCGCCGGCTTCATGGCCGCCACGGCTCTTCTGCACGTTGCAGGCATTGCGCTCGGCATCGCGATCACCCGCACCAGCGCCGTCACCGGCCCGGCGCTGGTGCGCTCGGCCGGCGCGCTCGCCGCCGTCGCCGGTTTTGGTTTGCTGACCGGCGCTCTCTGACGCCGGTTATTGCCGCCCGCGAAAACGGCGCTGATAGGCGGGATCGTAAAGCGCGCTCTCGCGAAAATCGCTGGCGGCGAGGCCGGGGCCGACGAAGATCAGCGCCGTGCGCTCGATCGGGTCAGCCGCGACCTTTTCGACGATATCGGCAAGTGTGCCGCGCAGGATACGCTCGTCCGGCCAGGAGGCCTTGACGACGATGGCGACCGGGCAGTCGGCGCCGTAGAGCGGCGTCAGTTCCGCCACCACCTGGTCCAGCGCATGGATGGCGAGGTGGATGGCAAGCGTCGAACCGCTGGCCCCGAAGGCCTGCAAGGTCTCGCTGTTCGGCATCGGCGAGGCGCGGCCAGACACGCGGGTCAGCACCAGGCTCTGGGCGACCGAGGGGATGGTGAGTTCGCGCCCGAGCGCCGAGGCCGCCGCCGCAAAGGCCGGCACGCCGGGCGTCATGGTATAGTCGAGCCCGTTCTGCTGCAGCCGGCGGATCTGCTCGGCGACTGCGCTCCATACCGCGAGATCGCCGGAATGCAGCCGCGCCACATCCTCGCCGGCGGCCGCAGCCTTGACGAATTCCGCCTCGATCTCGTCCAGCGACATCGGCGCGGTATCGACGATGCGTGCGCCCGGCGGGCAATAGGCCAGCAGCTCCGGCGAGACCAGCGAACCGGCATAGAGGCAGACGGGGCATTTGCCGATGAGATCGCGGCCGCGAACGGTGATGAGGTCGGCCGCGCCCGGGCCTGCGCCGATGAAATGCACTGTCATGATGATATCCTCTTATTCTTCGCGCGCATTTCCGGACGGAAAACCGCTACACACTTATCCTGGAAATGCTTTTTCTTTGCGCAATTCCGGACGCAAAACCGCTACACACCTTTGCTGGAATTACTTTATGTTGGCTTGCGCCACGTCCATTGCGTCACCGGCATGGCTGGCTTCCAGCCGGTCATCTGCCCGACCGGGCCGGCGCGGGCGATATCGATGCGGATCAAGCCGCCGCCGAGCCGCGCATGGGCCGAGAGCAACACCTGCTCCATCTCCAGCGTCACCGCATTGGCGACCAGCCGACCGCCTGGCTTTAACGTGTCAATCGCCGCCTCGAACACCCCGTCCTCACTGCCACCACCGCCGATGAAGATCGCATCCGGCGCGGCAAGGCCGGCAAGTGCTGCCGGGGCGATACCTTCGACCACTGTTAGCCCCGGCACGCCGAAGCTGCCTGCATTGCGACGAATGCGCGCCGCCCTTTCAGGCGATTGCTCGATGGCGGTGGCGCGCATCGCGGGATCGCGCAGCATCCATTCGATGGAGATCGAGCCAGAACCGCCGCCGATATCCCACAGCAATTCGCCGCGTCGCGGCGACAGGGCCGACAGCGTCAGCGCCCGCACCTCGCGCTTGGTGATCTGGCCGTCATGCTCGAACAAGCCGTCATCCAGCCCCGGCGCCAGCGCCAGAATTCTTGCGGTTTCACCAGCGACGACGTCGACGCCGCAGACATTCAGCGCGTGGAAGACATCGCGACCAAAACTCTCGGCAACATGATGCGTCACCCGCTCCTGCGGCCCGCCGAGCGCCTCCAAAACCGTAAGCCGCGACTGACCGAAGCCGCTCTCCGCAAGAAGCGCTGCCAACGCCGACGGCCCGTCGCCATCCGACGTGAGCGCCAGCAAGCGGCGGCCGGGCTGCAGATGCGGGCGGATGAGATCGATCGGGCGGCCATGCAGCGAAATACAGGTTACATCCTGCAACGGCCAGCCGAGCCGCGAGGCGGCAAGGCTGAAGGAGGCGGGTGCCGGCATCACCCGCATTTCGGCAGGGTCGATGCGCCGCGACAGCGTCGCGCCGACGCCGAAGAAGAAGGGATCGCCGGAGGCCAGCACCACGACCGGTTGACCGCGCCTTGCGACGATATCATCCACCGAGCGCTCGAAAGGGCTTTGCCAGACATGGCCTTCGCCCGTCATCAGCGGCGCTGCCAGTTCCAGATGCCGCGCGCCGCCGTAGACGATTTTGCCGGCGGCAATCGCCGCCTTTGCGGCATCGCCGAGACCGGCTGGACCATCCTCGCCAATCCCGATAATGGTCAGCCACTTCTTGAGGTCATCAGACATGGCAGCCCACCGTATTCTCATCCTTGGCGGCACGACCGAAGCCCGCCAGCTCGCCGCGCGTCTCGCCGGCGATCCGCGCTACGACGCCACCCTGTCGCTGGCCGGCCGCACGGCCGAGCCGAAGGCCATGCCGTTGCCGGTGCGCAGCGGCGGTTTTGGCGGCGTCGACGGACTGGCCGACTATCTCAAGCGCGAAAACATCGATCTGCTGATAGACGCCACGCATCCCTTTGCGATCAGAATTTCCGCCAATGCGGCCGAGGCCTCGGCGCGCACGGGCACGCCACTTTTCGCCCTGCGCCGCCCCGGCTGGAACGAACAGCCCGGTGATCGCTGGACGCGCGTACCCGATCTCGAAGCCGCCGTCGATGCGCTGGGCGCTGCCCGGCGCCGCATCTTTCTGGCCATTGGCCGGCAGGAAGCGCATGTCTTCAACCGCGCCCCGCAACACGCCTATCTGGTGCGCAGCGTCGATCCGGTCGAGCCGCCGCTGACCGTGCCGCAAGCGGACTACATCCTCTCCATCGGCCCCTTCGACGAGGCTGACGAACGCGCCTTGCTGACGGAGAAAAGGATCGACGTCGTCGTCACCAAGAATAGCGGCGGCGAGGCGACCTATGGCAAGATCGCCGCCGCCCGGGCGCTGGGCATTGAGGTGATCATGGTCGAGCGCCGGCATCCGGCCGACGTTCCGGCCGTGGCGACGGCCGAAGAAGCGCTCGACCGGATCGCTCACCTCTTGTCTCCGGCGATGAAGCGCGGCGTATAGACGAGATCGGCGCGGCCGGATCTCGCGATCACACGGGTTTCCGGCGAGCCGATGATGACACAGGTCGCCATATCGGCGACAGCCGCATCGGCTGTTTCAAGCGGCATGACCCGGATGTTTTCGTCCGGCCTGCCGGCGGCGCGACCGAAGATCACCGGCGTCGTCGCCGGCAGGATGTCACGCAGCAGGACAAAAGCTTCGCCGAGCTGCCAGGGGCGCGCTTTGCTGATCGGATTGTAGAGCGCGATTACCAGCCCGGCCTCGGCCACCAGCCGCAGCCGTCGCGTGATGATATCCCAGGGCTTGAGATTGTCCGATAGCGAGATGGCGCAGAAATCATGGCCGAGCGGCGCGCCGCTGCGGGCCGCGACCGCCAGCATGGCGGTGACGCCGGGCGTCACCACGATCTCGATGTCGCGCCAGGCATCAGGCCCGTTGTCGATGGCCTCGCAAACCGCCGCCGCCATGGCGAAGACGCCGGGATCGCCACCGGAGACGACGCAAACCTTTTCGCCCGCCGCCGCCCGCGTCAGGGCGGCCTGCGCCCGGTCGAGCTCCTCGCGATTGTCGGAAGCGATGCGGCGCTGGTCGGCGCGCAAGGCGAGACGGTCGAGATAGGGGCCGTAGCCAAAAAATTCCGTCGCCGCCTCGACGGCCTGCACCGCCTCCGGCGTCATCTGTTCCGGGCTACCGGGGCCGGTGCCGACGATATAGAGGATGCCGCTCACAATGCCGCCCTCGCCAGTTCTTCGATGCGCGCCCGGTCCTGCCAGCCGGCGACCAGCACCAGCGAGAAATAGGGGGCCTCGTCGCCGGTTTTTTCGGACAGCGGGATCATGGCGGCATTGGCCATGGTGCCGCGCTCGACATAGACGGCTTGGGAGAGCTTGCCGGCGGCGGAAAGCGCCCGGCGGATTTTGCCGAGATTGCGCCCGACCTTCATGATCACGGCGGCCTGCGTATCTGACAGGCGGCGCTGCAATTCGGCCTCCGGCATGGTGCCGGGCAGCACGGACAGCACGTCGTCGCCTTGCACGATCGGCAGGCCGGCCATCGACCAGCAGCCGGACATGGCGGTGATGCCGGGAATGACCTCGGCCGGGAAGCGCGCGGCAAGCCGCACATGCAGGTGCATGTAGGAGCCATAGAACAGCGGATCGCCTTCGCTGAGGATGGCGACCGTGCGGCCGGCCGCAAGATGTTCGGCGACGGCAGCGGCAGACGCGTCGTAGAAGGCGGTGATCTGGCTCTTGTAGCCGTCCTCTTCCTTGTCGATTTCCGTGGTCACCGGATAATAGAGCGGCAGTTCGGGAATGCCCGCGCGCACGATGCCTTCGACGATGGGACGGGCATTGCCGCGCCGGCCTTCCTTGGCGAAATAGGCGAGAACGTCGGCGCTTTCCAGCGCGCGCACCGCCTTGACGGTCAGCAGGTCGGGATCGCCGGGGCCGGTGCCGACGCCGATCAGACGCCCTAGAGCGACGCCGCTCATAGGCCCGGCCTCGCCAGCGAATTCAGCGCCGCCGCCGTGATAGCGCTGCCGCCGAGCCGGCCGCGCACGATGGCATAGGGCACGCCGTAGGAGTTCTCCGCCAGCGCATCCTTGGATTCGGCCGCGCCGACGAAACCGACGGGCATGCCGAGGATGGCCGCCGGTTTCGGGGCGCCATCACGGAGAAGCTCCAGCAGATAAAACAGCGCGGTCGGCGCATTGCCGATGGCGACCACGGCGCCGGCCATGCGCTCACCCCAGAGGCGGATCGCGGCGGCCGAGCGGGTATTGCCGATTTCCTTGGCGATCTCCGCTGTCTTCGGATCGCTCAGGCTGCAGATCACCTCGTTATTGGCCGGCAGACGGGCGCGGGTCACGCCATGCGCCACCATCTGCGCATCGCAGAAGATCGGCGCGCCGGCCTGCAATGCGGCCCGCGCCGAACCGACGAAATCCGGCGAAAAGACGAAATGCTGCGCGGCCTCGGTGAGGCCGCAGGCATGAACCATGCGCACCGCCACATCCGCTTCCGCCTCGGAAAAGCGCGAAAGATCGGTCTCGGCGCGGATGATGGCGAAGGAGCGTTCATAGATCGCATCGCCTTGCCGGATATAATCGTAGTCTGTCATTCCCTGTCCTGTCGCACCGCTTCCCGTATCGCATCCCTGCCCAGCCGCTGCAGACAGTCCGCCGCCGTCTCATCGGTTCGCCTGGCGGTGCCGACCAGCGAGGCGAGACGCGCAATCGCATGGGTGACGTCCTTAGCAGCGATGTACGCCTCTGGCGAGCCCGATGCGGAGCCATTTACGACAAGCGCGTAGCCTGTTGGCGCTGCCGTCAGCGTCAGACCTGCGGCGGCCGGATGGGCGCAACCTTTCACGCAGCCGGAGACATGCAAGGTCAGCGAACCGTCGAGCAGGGCCGGCGCAGCCGCAATCAAGGCCCGCGCCAGAGCGTGCGTATCAAAAAAGGCGGAGGCGCAGCCGCGCGCGCCGGCGCAGAGTGCAATATGATTGGCGGGATCTTCGGGATCGACGACAAAGCCATGCGCCGCCGCCGCATCCCGCGCGGCCTGCATTTGCGCCTGTGCGATGCCGATCAGGAAAAAGCCATGGTCCGGCGCGAGGCGGATTTCGTCACAGCCAAGCGTTTCCGCCTCGCGCAGGAAGGCGATCAGCGCTGCCGCCTCGATCTGGCAGAAGGGCAAGGCGACGCCGAGGGTGGAAAAGCCGTCCCATAGGTGAATTCCGGCCGGTGGCGGAACCGTTCGTTCCGGCACCCCCTGCCCGTCTTCCGCAAACCCGAATCGTGACCGCCATTCCCCGACATCCAGATCGCGCCCGCGCGTCCGGCGTCCACCGGCGGACAGCGCGTTCAGCAACGCCATGACCGCATCGACGATCTCGCTTGCGTCCAAACGCGCCACCGGCTTTGCCGTGCTGCCATCACCGGCAAGCGCGATCTCCCAACAATTGCCGGGCAAGGCCGTCAGCCGGATATCGGCCGAAACGTCGTGCAGCGAAAACCGCCCGCCGCCATCGACTGTGATCGACAGCTTTGCCGCCAGCGACAGCGCCGGCTCATGCTCGGCAACGCGGGCGCGCAAGGCATCCGCAATAGGCCGGGCATCGACAATCTCTTGCGGGTCGAGCCCGGAAAGCGGCGGCGTCTCGATGGCGAGGCCGGTCGCAAGCGGCATGTCCATCGCCAGAATCTCGGCCGAAAACAGCGGAGCGCTCGCCACCGTCAGCCCGCGCACCTGCAGGTTGCCGCGCGCCGTCACCTCCAGCAGCCCGTTGCCGTGGCGGGCGGCGGTTTCGGCGATGGCGACGAAGGCGGCGGGCGTCAACCGGCTGTCCAGCGGGCGCAGGCGCACCAGCAGGCCGTCGCCGGTCTGCATCGGCGCGTCCAGCGCCGGGCAAACGCCGCGCCGCGTCGAGGCGATCGCCGCCGTGTTGAAATCGATCGGGCTACATTCGGTCATGACAGGCCTATGATAACGGGTTTTTACCCGTCTCGGCTATGCTATCGCGACACGAAAGCGATTGCGGCAGATCAAGATGCGACGCCCGGTCACATCTTCCTGCGCAATTCCGGACGCAAAACCGCTACACACTTTTGCTGGAATTGCTTTCATCGTCAAAATCCGCGCCCTTCTGCAGCAGATAGATATCCATGATCCAGCCATGCCGCTCCCGCGCTTCGGCGCGTGTAGTGAGGATGCGGTCTTTCACCGCCTGCACCTTGCCGCTGATGACGATCTCGTCCGGCGAACCGAGATAAGCGCCCCAATAGATCATCGCATCCGCGTCTTCGACCGCCTTGAACGCCTGCTCGCCATCGAGCATGACGACGGCGGTTTCGGCGAGGCCAGGGAAATGCTCGGCGAGCCGCCTCCCGGTGGTGATCACCACTGGCTTGCCGACGAGGTTCAGCGGAATTTTATGGGAGGCGCACAGCGCCTGCATACTGGTGATGCCGGGAATGACGCTGAAATCGAAGGTCACCTTGCCGCTCGCCTTCACCCGTTCGATGATGCGGATGGTGCTGTCGTAGAGCATTGGATCGCCCCAGACGAGGAAGGCGCCGACGCCGTCATCGCCAAGTTCGCGACTGAACAGATCGACATAGATCGCCGTGATCGCAGCATGCCATTCGTCGACGCCGCTGAGATAGCTCTGGCCCTCGGCGCGGCGCACCGGCAGGGCATATTCCACCGTCCGGCTCTCGGGGTTGGTGACGTAGCGCTCGCAGATATCGCGCCTTACATTGGCGAGATCGGCCTTCTTCGCGCCTTTGGTCGGGATGAACAACACGTCGGCGCGGTTCAGCGCATTGATGGCCTGGACGGTCAGGTGCTCGGGATTGCCCGAGCCGATGCCGATAATGAGGATATGGCGCATGTGTCTGTCGCTCCCGAACCGCCCGGCCGTGGCGTCAGCTTTGCACCTGGAACGCATCGTCCACCGGAATTTGCATGGCCGTTACCAGATGGTTCGTCTGCCCGGCAAGCCCGATGATCGCCATCAGTTCGCCATGCTGGGCATCGCTCATGCCCTTGGCCTTGGCCGCCGCCGTGTGCGAGTGGATGCAATAGCTGCAGCCATTGGCGGTGGACACCGCGATATAGATCATCTCCCGCGTCAGCGGATCGATGGCGCCGTCGGCAATCATGATTGCCTTCAGCTGCTCCCAGATGCGCTTGAGATGCGGCGGGTCGTTGGCCAGTCCGCGCCAGAAATTATTGACGAAATCGGATTTGCGCGTCGCGCGGATGTCGTCGAACACCGCCTTGACCTGCGGATGAGCTTCGGCCTCCGCATCGCTCCACAATTTCACCGTCGCCATGCGTCGCATCCTCCTCGAAACGAACCCGGTTTCCCAAGGAGGTAGGCCTGAAATCGCGACACCGCAAGGCGACAATCGCGCCGGGCATTCTTCCTTGCTTTCTTGCGCTGCATTGCACAAGATCGACCCCGTCATAACAAGCGCCAAAACGGCGAAACGGGAACGGCAAGCAGCACGATGTCCATCAAGGCCAGCATCTACCACCTCACCCATTACCTCTATGACAAGCCGGTCATCCTCGGGCCGCAGATCATCCGGCTGAAGCCGGCCGCCCATTCCAAGACCCGCGTGTTGAGCCATTCGCTGAAGGTCACGCCGGCAAACCACTTCGTCAATCTGCAGCAGGACCCTTACGGCAACTACCTCGCCCGTTTCGTCTTCCCCGAGCCGGTGACCGAGCTGAAGATCGAGGTCGATCTCGTCGCCGACATGACGGTCTACAATCCCTTCGACTTTTTCGTCGAGGACAGCGCCACGAAATGGCCGTTCGACTATCCCGTCGAACTGACCGACGATCTCTCGATCTATCGCCAGACCGAGCCGGTCGGCCCTGCACTCGCGGCCTTCCTGAAGACGCTGGATCGCTCCGAGCAGGGCACGGTCGATATGGTGGTCGGGCTGAATGCCCGCCTGCAAAGCGAGATCGGCTATGTCATCCGCATGGAGCCCGGCGTGCAGACGCCGGAGGAGACGCTCGTCAGCGCCAAGGGTTCCTGCCGCGATACGAGCTGGCTGCTGGTGCAGATCCTGCGCCATCTCGGCCTCGCCGCCCGCTTCGTCTCCGGCTACCTCATCCAGTTGACGCCGGATCTGAAGGCGCTGGACGGTCCGTCCGGCACCGAAGTCGATTTCACCGACCTGCATGCCTGGGCCGAGGTTTATCTCCCCGGTGCCGGTTGGGTCGGCCTCGACCCGACCTCCGGGCTTCTGACCGGCGAAAGCCATATCCCGCTCGCCGCCACCCCGCATTTCAAGAACGCGGCGCCGATTTCCGGCGGCTATAGCGGCGAAGCCAAGACCGATTTCGATTTCGACATGAAGGTGACGCGCGTCGCCGAACATCCGCGCATCACCAAGCCCTTTTCCGACGAATCCTGGGAAGCGCTGGATGCACTCGGTCGCCAGGTCGACCGCACATTGCAGGCGCAGGACGTGCGGCTCACCATGGGCGGCGAGCCGACCTTCGTCTCCATCGACGATTTCCAGTCGGCCGAATGGAACACCGATGCCGTCGGTCCGACCAAGCGCGACAAGGCGGATAGCCTCATCCGTCGCCTCCGCGAACGCTTCGCGCCGGGCGGCTTCCTGCATTACGGACAGGGCAAGTGGTATCCCGGCGAATCCCTGCCGCGCTGGACCTTCTCGCTCTACTGGCGCAAGGACGGCATGCCGATCTGGGAAAACGACGATCTCGTCGCCCGTGAGGCAACCGATTACAAGGTAACGGAAGAGGATGCCGGCCGACTGCTGACTGCGATTGCCGGCGAGCTCGACATTCCCACGGACCATGTCCTGCCCGCCTTCGAGGACCCGGCCGAATGGCTGGTGAAAGAAGCCAACCTGCCGGAAAACGTCGATCCGGCCAATTCCAAGCTGGAAAACGCCGAGGATCGCGCCCGCATCGCCCGCGTCTTCGAGCGCGGCCTGACGCGGCCGACCGGCTATGTGATGCCGGTGCAGGCCTGGAATGCGCGCGCCAGCGGCCGGCGCTGGGCAAGCGAAAAGTGGACGACCCGACGCGGCCGCCTCTTCCTCGTTCCCGGCGACAGCCCGGTGGGCTATCGCCTGCCGCTCTCCGCGCTCGCCTTCATCCCGCCTGCGCAATACCCCTACATCAACCCGCTGGATCCCACGGTTGCACGTGAGAACCTGCCCGATTTCCGCGCCGATGGCGGCCGCCCCTTGCAGGCGGCGCATTTCGAGCCGTTTTCCGAGAAGCAACAGCCGCAGCCCGGCCAGACCGGCGGCTATTCGGATGAGATCGGCGGCCATGTGCGCACCGCCCTGTCTGTGGAAGCCCGCGACGGACGGCTATGCGTCTTCATGCCGCCGACCGTCACCGTCGAGGATTATCTCGACCTGATCGCCTCGACCGAACGCGCCGCTAGGGCGCTCGGGCTTCCGGTCCATATCGAAGGCTATGCCCCGCCGCAGGACGAGCGCATCAACGTCATCCGGGTCGCGCCCGATCCCGGCGTCATCGAGGTCAATATCCATCCGGCATCCTCCTGGCAGGAGTGCGTCGAGACGACTGCCGCGATCTACGAGGAGGCGCGCCAGACGCGGCTCGGCACCGACAAGTTCATGATCGACGGCCGCCACACCGGCACCGGCGGCGGCAACCATGTCGTGGTCGGCGGCGCCAATCCGAACGACAGCCCCTTCCTGCGCCGGCCGGATTTGCTGAAAAGCCTGGTGCTACACTGGCAGCGTCATCCGTCGATGTCCTATCTGTTTTCCGGCCTGTTCATCGGCCCGACCAGCCAGGCACCGCGCATCGACGAGGCCCGCCATGACGGGCTCTACGAGCTGGAAATCGCGCTGGCCCAGGTGCCGCCGCCGGGCCAAGGCCAGCCGCCGCTGCCCTGGCTGGTGGATCGCCTGTTCCGCAACCTGCTCACCGATGTCAGCGGCAACACGCATCGCTCGGAAATCTGCATCGACAAGCTGTTTTCGCCGGACGGGCCGACCGGCCGCCTCGGCTTGGTCGAATTCCGCGGCTTCGAAATGCCGCCGAATGCGCGCATGAGCCTTGCGCAGCAATTGCTGGTGCGGGCGCTGATCGCGCGCTACTGGCGCAATCCGCTCGAAGGCCGTTTCGTGCGCTGGGGCACCAGCCTGCACGACCGCTTCATGCTGCCGCATTACGTCTGGGCCGATATCCTCGACGTTCTCGCCGATCTGCGCCAGAACGGCTTCGACTTCCGCCCGGAATGGTTCGCCGCCCAGCTCGAATTCCGCTTCCCCTTCTGCGGCGAGGTGCAATATGGCGAGACGCAGCTCGAGCTCCGCCAAGCGCTCGAGCCCTGGCATGTTCTGGGCGAGGAAGGCGCGCCCGGCGGCACGGTGCGTTACGTCGATTCCTCGGTCGAGCGCCTGCAAGTGCGGTTGAAGACCGACAATCCCGAACGTTACCGCGTCGCCTGCAACGGCCGCGCCGTGCCTTTGCGTCAGACGGGTGAGGCCGGCGATTCGGTCGCCGGCGTCCGTTTCAAAGCCTGGCATCCGGCCTCAGGCCTTCATCCGGTGCTGCCGGTCGATACGCCCTTGACCTTCGACATTTATGACACATGGAGCGGGCGTTCGCTTGGCGGCTGCCGATATCATGTTGCCCATCCGGGCGGCCGCAATTATGAGACTTTCCCTGTAAACGGCAATGAAGCGGAGGCGAGACGCCTCGCCCGTTTCGAGCCTTGGGGACATACAGCCGGCTCTTATCCGCTGATGCAGGAAACCGTTTCTCCGGAATTCCCGCTGACGCTCGACCTGCGCCGGCCGCAGGGATTATAAATGGCGAAAAAACCGGCGACGGGACGGAGGTCGAGTGCGCTGGCTGGATCGGGCGATCCCGCCTTCGGCTATCGCGCCTTGCCCGGCGTCGCCGACGAGATGGTCGATACCAACGGCCAGGTGCGGCCGGTCTGGCAACATCTCCTGTCCTCGATCAACCGCCTGTCGACGCATGAGCTGAACGAACGCATGGCCCGCGCCGACCGCTATCTGCGCGATGCCGGCGTATTCTATCGTGCCTATGGCGCCGAGGGCAGTGGCGAGCGCAGCTGGCCGCTGTCGCATATTCCGGTGCTCATCGACGATAGGGAATGGCAGGCGATCGTCAGCGGTCTCGTGCAGCGCGCCAATCTGCTCGAAGCGGTCGTCGCCGATATCTACGGCGAAAACCGGCTGGTGCGCGACGGTTTCCTGCCACCGGCGCTGGTTGCCTCCAATCCGGAATTCCTGCGTCCGCTGGTCGGCGTCAAGCCGGTCGGCGGCCATTACCTGCATTTCTGCTCCTTCGAGATCGGTCGTGGTCCTGACGGTAACTGGTGGGTGCTGGCCGACCGCACGCAAGCGCCCTCGGGCGCCGGCTTTGCGCTGGAAAACCGCGTCGCGACCACCCGCGCTTTCTCCGACATCTATGCCGAGCTGCATGTCCATCGCCTCGCCTCCTTCTTCGGCGCGTTTCGCGATACGCTGCAGACCGGCAAGCACAGCGCCGACGACCGCATCGCGGTTCTCACCCCCGGCCCCGCCAACGAGACCTATTTCGAGCACGCCTATATCGCCCGCTATCTCGGCTTCATGCTGCTGGAGGGCGAAGACCTCACCGTCGTCAACAATCGCGTCATGGTCCGCACCGTCTCCGGCCTGAAGCCGGTCAGCGTCCTCTGGCGGCGCCTGGACGCCGCCTATGCCGATCCGCTGGAGCTGCAGCAGACCTCGCATATCGGCACGCCCGGAATCGTCGAGGCCCTGCGCGCCGGCTCGGTGCTGATCGTCAATGCGCTCGGTTCCGGCATTCTCGAAACCCGCGCCTTCCTCGCCTTCATGCCGAACATCTGTCGCCACCTACTCGGCGAGGAACTGTCGATGCCCTCGGTCGCCACCTGGTGGTGCGGCCAGAAAAGCGAACGCACCCATGTCGCCGAAAACATCGGCAAGATGGTGATCGGCCCCGCCTATTCCCGCCTGCCCTTCTTCGATGACAACGGCCAGTCGGTGCTCGGCGCCAAGCTCACCGACGAAGCGCAGCTGTCGATCGGCGACTGGCTGGAAAGCGACGGCGCCAAGCTGGTCGGCCAGGAGGCGGTGACGCTCTCCACCACCCCGGCGCTGGTCGACGGCAAGCTGACGCCGCGCCCGATGAGCCTGCGCATCTTCGCCGCCCGGACTGCCAATGGCTGGGAAATCATGCCGGGCGGCTTTGCCCGCATCGGCGCCGGCGACGACGTCGCCGCCATCGCCATGCAGGCGGGCGGAAGTGCCGCCGACGTCTGGATCGTCTCCGACAAGCCGGTCGCGCGCGCGACGCTTCTGCCGGCCGAGACCGAATTTACCCGGCTGATGCCCGGCAGCCTGCCGAGCCGCGCTGCCGACAACCTGTTCTGGCTCGGCCGCTATATCGAGCGTGCAGAAGGGGCGTTGCGCATCCTGCGCGCCTGGAACGCCCGCTATGCCGAATATGCCGATCCGAAGCAGCCGCTACTGGCCGAAGTCAGCGCCTATCTCGCCGCTCTCGACATCGATACGGCGTCTGCCGTTCCCGAAAGCCTGCTCGCCAACATCGACAGCGCCGTCTATTCGGCAAGCAATATCCGCGACCGCTTCTCGCCGGATGGCTGGCTGGCGCTGAACGATCTCGCCAAGACCGCGCGCCGCTTTCACGCGCAGATCCAGCCCGGCGACGACGCCACGCATGCCATGACGGTGCTTTTGCGCAAGCTTGCCGGCTTTGCCGGTCTCGTGCACGAAAACATGTATCGCT
>CAMFHE010000059.1 GCA_945952045.1 uncultured Rhizobium sp. | reverse complement strand
GATACGATCGAGGACAACATCGCCTCGATCAAGCGCGTCTTCTCGAACTACCTCAATTACGGTGAGGGTCCGAAGGATGCGATGATGATCAACAATGCCGATTGGCTGCGCAGCCTGAATTACCTCGAATTCCTGCGCGATGTCGGTCGCCACTTCTCGGTCAACCGCATGCTGTCCTTCGACAGCGTCAAGACGCGTCTTGACCGCGAGCAGTCGCTGTCCTTCCTCGAATTCAACTACATGATCCTGCAGGCCTACGACTTTGTCGAACTGTCGAAGCGGTATGGCTGCCGCTTGCAGATGGGCGGTTCTGACCAGTGGGGCAATATCGTCAACGGCATCGATCTCGGCCACCGTATGGGGACGCCGCAGCTCTTCGCGCTGACGTCGCCGCTGCTGACCACCGCATCGGGCGCCAAGATGGGCAAGTCGCTGAACGGCGCTGTGTGGCTGAATGCCGACATGCTCGGACCTTACGATTTCTGGCAATACTGGCGCAACACCGAGGATGCCGATGTCGGCCGCTTCCTGAAGCTCTACACGACGCTGCCGATGGCCGAGATCGCGAAACTGTCCGCGGCCGGCGGCTCGGAAATCAATGCGGTCAAGAAGGTGCTGGCGACCGAAGTCACCGCCATCCTGCATGGCCGCGCCGCTGCCGAACAGGCCGAGGAAACCGCGCGCAAGACCTTCGAGGAAGGCGCGCTTTCGGACAATCTGCCGAGCGTCGAAATTTCGGCCGGCGAACTGGAAGCTGGCCTCGGCCTTCTGGCCCTGATGGTCCGCGCCGGGCTTGCCGCCTCCAACGGCGAGGCCCGCCGGCATGTGCAGGGCGGCGCGGTGAAGATCAACGACAAGGCGGTATCCGACGAACGCCAGTTGATAGGCTCGGGCGAAGTGACCGCCGATGGCGTGATCAAGCTGTCGCTCGGTAAAAAGAAGCACATTCTCGTTCGCCCGGCCTGAATGCGGCGAACAAGCGAATGAAAAGCGCCCGTCTCCTTCATCGGAGGCGGGCGTTTTCGTTTGCGCTTACTGGAATTCGAAAATCTGGCGGAAGACGCCGGGTGCAATGATCGAGAGCGGGTTGATGGCGAGCTTCGGTTCTTCGAACTTGCCTTGAAGGCGGAAGGTGATGCCGAGCAGGCCGCGGTCGCGGCCGTTGCCGAGGATGGCGCCGACCAGCGGCAATTCGGCAAACAGCCGGTTCAGCCCGTAGGCCGGCATGAAGGTGCCGGTCATGTCCATGTTGCCACGCGCGTCGCGGAAGGTGCCCTGGAAGGTGGCGCCAACCTGGGTGCCGCGCAGGATGCCGTTTTCGATGCCGATGCTGCCGCCGCGCAGGATAACGCGGGCAAAGCCACGCGAAAATTTTTCCGAGCTGACGTCGATATCCTTGCGCACGGCGCGATTGAGGCTGCGGCCGTCATTGCCGACCGGGGTCGAGACGATGGATTGCAGCTTCTCTTCGTTCGCCAGGTTGAAATTGCGGATATCGATATTGCCGGCCCAGGCGCCGCCATCGGCCGATGAGCGCATCTGCAGGTTCAGCAGTCCGCCCTGCATACGCTTGTAGAGATCGAGAAAGCGAACCACCGAGCCGGCATCGCCGGTGGTCAGACGCACGGTGTTGCCCTCGCCATTGCCGAGCAACTCGCTGACAACGGCCTGGCCGCTATCGGTCACGCCGGAGAAATTGACCGCGCCAACCTTCGAGCCGCGTGAGGTAAAGTCCAGCTTCACGTCGCTGATCTTTTCGTTGTTGTAGCCGATGACGCTGTCGAGATCGGCGCGAACGCTGGCGCTGCCGAGATCGCCGCCCTTTGAGGTTTTGTCTGCCTTGCCGCCCGTCGTACTGGCGCGCAGCCGAGCGATGACCGGTCGAATGTCGGCCGAGCGGCCCGAGACGTTGATCGCATATCCCGCCTTGCTGCGCTTGATAGACAGTGAATAATTGTCGTCAGCCGCCAGCTTGACGCGATCGAAGGCTGCGGAGACGAGGCCTGCCTTATTGAAGTTCAATTTGCCGCTGACGCCGAAACCGTCGCCGCTGATATCGAAATCATCGAGCGTCACCTGCTCGCCGGCGCCGGAATTCAGCTCGAAGGCAGCGCTGGCGGGAATGCCGCTACCCTTGGTCCAGCCGATCCACGGCACGGAAAGCGTGGCGCGCGTCAGGTCCGCCTTGACGGCGCGGCGACCGTCATCCAGCAGCGACACATCGACCTTGGTCGTGCCTTTGAGGATATCGCCAAGACCCGGCGTCAGTTTGCGGGCCTGTTCCTCGCTGATCGTGGCCGAAATATCCTGCTCGCGCTTGATGCCCGAGCCTTTGACGATGGGTTCGACCATATGGATGGTCGCCGGGACCGCATCGATATTGCCATCGGCGTTCAAGACCGCGCGTTGAGGGTCGAGATCGAGCGTCCCGTCCAGACCGGTGATTTTGCGACCTTCGACCGTCTTGCCGAGATCCACGCCGTTGAGATCGAGATTGACCTTCCAGTCCGGCGGCGGCGGGTTCTGGTCGCGGATGATGCCGAAACGGCCCTTGACCGTCGCCTTGACGTCGCCGGAAAAGTCGGAGGGCTGGAAGCCGGTGCGGTCGAGCACGGCGATGGGTTTGAAGGTCACCAGCTCTGTCGCTGCATCGGCCTTGGCCGCCAACGACAGAGCGGCTTCGGCCATCAGCGGCTTGTCATACGCCTGCGGGACAGAGAAACGGCTGCCGGGGAGAACCTTCACCGATTTTCCAGACGGAAAGTAGGATTCGGCATTCTCAACCGTCACATTGAGGTGTGGACCGATCAGGTCGAAGCGCCCGTTGACGTCGCGCAGCGGCGGAATGTCGCCGGTGATGTTGACGCGGCCGTCGGTCATGTCGAAGCCGATGTTCAACTCGTTTTCATTGAGATGCAACGGGCCGCCGCCTTTGGGAAAACGCCCCTGCGGGATAAAGACCGAGATCGAGGCATTCGTTATCGTGCCGCCATAGATATTGGCCAGCGCCCAGTTGCGCGCCTTGGCGCCCATCCAGAAGGGCCACATCTGCTTGACCGCCTCGGTCTGCAATTTCGGCGACTGTGCGCCAAAACTGATCTCCGGCGAGCCAGCGCCTTTGAAGCGGATCACCATCGAGCCCGCCAGCGTGCCGATGGGCGTCGAAGCGGCCATCTTTTCGAGCTGGATTTCCTTGATGCCGGTCACATATCGTCCGGTGACACGCGCGCCATAGGCAAGCGGGCCGACGCCCGTCCCGGCCGGCGCCGACACGCCGTCGCTGACGAGAAGATCGATGCCGAACCCTTGCGCCGATTGCGGGTTCAGGCGGTCCAGATCGATCAGCCCGGCCGTGAACGGCACGGAGGTGCCGCCGAATTGCAGCCGCGATGGCAGGAACTCGATTGTATCCTTGGCGAAATCGTAGATCGCGCTGATATCGGCCTTGTCGAGGCTCTGGTCTATCGAATCGGAATAGAAGGTGGCGTTATCGATATCCGCCTTCAGCGACAGGGCCGGCGGCGTATCCTCGATGGCGCGTGTTGCGGAAAGCTCCAGACGCGCCCTTCCATCCAGCCCGACATGCGGATCGCCGTCATTGTCGTATTCCAGCAGGAAGCGGGTCAGCGGCACGTCCGTGATCAAGGCATGGAAACCGCGGGTCACATCGCCCTGCGTTTCCAGCTGCGCCGAAAGCGTGGAGGTAACGTCATCGATGGTCAGTTTGCCCTCCAGCGACAGGCCGTTTTCCGAATTGCGCTTGAGGTCCAGATCCTGCAGCGCAATCGACAGGGGTTCTTCGCCGCCTGCCGGCACGATCAGCGAGATCGACGAGATTGCTACGCTGTCGGTTCGTGCGCGGGCCACGATGCCGCCCAGCGTATCCAGTTGCAGGAACAGGCTTTCGAGTGCCGCCGGCACCTGGTCGACACGCAGTGCCTTGAGATCGAGCGGCTTGCCGGACGGTAGCAGGGTCGCATCGACCTCGATATCGTCAGCTTCCATATGCGTGACGGCGATCTGTCTGGAGAACAGCGCCTGAGGATCGACCGCCAGGCGAATCGAGGCGGCCTGAGACATGTGCTGGCCGGTGGCGATGTCGATCGTATCCACATGCCGTGCTTCGAGCGCCAGCTTGCCGTCCGCCGTCAGGCGAATCGCCGTCGAACCGACCTTGGCGCTGAAGCGCGGGCCGAGCGCGTCGTTCAGCGCCGCCTGGGCGCGCTCATTCAAGGTCGCGTCGAACATGCCGGTCTCGATGGCGGCAATCGCGCCGCCGAAGATCAGCAATGCCAGCATCACCAGGCCGGAGAATAGCTGGCCGAGGCGTCGCAGAAGGGGAAAACGCCGCCGTCGCTTGCCCATGGCGTGCGGCCTCGACTCCGCCGCCGGAATTTCGACCGGTGGCGCCGATACGCCGGCCTCCTGCCCGGGCGTCTGCCTGCCGCGTTCTGCCGTTGCTATGACGATCTCCCGTAAGTATCGAATAAGTCTCGCGACCGGATTGGCCAGATGCGTGCGCGACTATATATGGAACACGGCATTCGTCTTTCAAAAAATCGGCATAAGAAAGGTTTCCCCATGGCTGAATTGCGGATTGGCGATCAGGCGCCGGATTTCAACCTGCCCCGCGATGGCGGCGGCACGATTTCATTATCGCAATTTCGCGGCCGACCGGTCGTCGTCTATTTCTATCCCAAGGACGATACGTCGAGCTGCACCACCGAGGCGATCGACTTTTCCGGTCTTGCCGCCGCTTTCGAGGACGCGGGCGCGGTTGTCATCGGCATTTCCCCCGATTCGGTGACGAGCCATGACAAGTTCGTCAGCAAGCGGGCGTTGACCATTCCGCTGGCTGCCGATGTCGAACGCCAGGCCATCGAAGGTTTCGGTGTCTGGCAGGAAAAGAGCATGTATGGACGCGCCTATATGGGCGTCGTGCGCAGCACCTTCCTGATCGACAAGGACGGTAAAGTGGCGCAGATCTGGCCCAAGGTAAAGGTCAAGGGCCACGCCGAAGAGGTGCTCGCCGCCACCCGTCAGCTTTCGGCATGAGCGAGGCTGTGATCGAAGCCGCGCGGCCGACCTCGCTGCGCGGAGGCGCGACGCTGGCGATTCTCGCCGCCGATCTCGATCTGAAAACGCAGATCGCGCAGGAAACCGCCACGCGATGGTTCGAACGCCGCCTGTCTTTGCGCTCGCCGCTCGATCCGCCACTGCCCGATCGGCCCGGCCGCCCCGCCAAGCCCGATCTCGTGCCGCCCAGACATATGGAAAAGCGCTCCCTTCACACCTTGAAGGGCCGAATCGCGCTGCTCCACGCCATTGCCCATATCGAGCTGAACGCAGTCGATCTGGCGCTCGATATCGTTGCGCGATTCGCCAGCGAACGTGTGCCGTTTTCCTTTTTCGACGGATGGATGCAGGTGGCCTATGAGGAGGCCAAGCATTTCCGAATGGTGCGCGACCGACTGCGCGAGCTCGGCGCCGATTATGGCGACCTGCCCGCCCATGACGGCTTGTGGCAGGCTGCCCATTCGACCCGCAACGATCTGACCGCCCGCCTCGCCGTCGTGCCATTGATTCTCGAAGCCCGCGGCCTCGACGTCACGCCTTCGCTGCAGGCGAAGATGGTCGAAACCGGCGATATGGAGAGCGCCGCTATCCTCGACGTCATCTACAACGACGAAAAGGGCCACGTCGCTGTGGGGGCGAAGTGGTTCCGCTTTCTCTGCGCCCGCGAGCGCAAGGATCCGGCCGCCGCCTTCCAGCAACTTGTGCGCGCCAATTTCCGCGGGTCGCTGAAGGCGCCATTCAACGATATCGCCCGCGCTGAAGCCGGTTTGACGCCGACTTTCTATCGCGCGCTGACATCGACCAGCAGTTGAAGTTCCACCTTCCAAACCTTTCGAAGTTAACCAGTCGTTAACCTTAACGGTGTGTAATCTGCCATGACTGACGCGATAGGCGCAGCCCGTGGGAGAGCTCCGTGACCAACCGGCCGGATAATCGCGTATTCGGAAAGCGCGCCGAGAAGCATATCCTCATCCTCGCCAGCGGCGATCGGGTGCGGCATATGACCGTTCGGCCCTGGATGGTTGCGCTCGGCGCCTGTGTCGCGGGCGCTGTCACCATCGGTTACCTGCTGGCGACTTCCTATCTGGTTCTGCGCGACGACCTGATCGGCGCGACCATGGCTCGCCAGGCGCGCATGCAGCACGAATACGAAGATCGGATCGCAGCGTTGCGGGCCCAGGTGGATCGCGTCACCTCCCGCCAGCTTCTCGACCAGCAGGTGGTTGAAGAGAAAGTCGACAAGCTGATGGAGCAGCAGATGGCGCTGACCTCGCGCCACAGCCGCATCGGCACGCTGCTCGACAAGGCGGAAGAACAGGGCTTGCCGGCGACGGACGTTCCGGTGCCGGCGTTCAATCCCGAACGCAAGGCAGAAGTCACCGGCGGGATCAAGGCGATCGAAGGCCTGATGACGGCCGGGAAAACGCCGGAGGCGCAACCGAGCGCCCTTGCCTACGCGCCGGCAAACGAAACCGTCGCCGACCGGGCCGACCGCATGTTTTCCAAGGTGACGTTGTCCCTGAAAACCATCGAGCGCGATCAACTGACCCAGCTTCAGCAACTGACCTCGTCTGCCGACGACAAGGCCGGCGCCATCGAGGACATTCTTCGCCGCAGCGGCGTCAATGTCGAATCGGCTGAAAAGACCCAGATGGCGAGCACGACCGATCAGGATGACGCCGTCGGCGGCCCTTTCATCGAGCCGCAGCCGGCCGATCGTTTCGAATCCTCCATCGATGATCTCGACATTGCCCTGAAACGGCTCGATGCGGCGCGGGGCATCGCCACCGTTCTTCCTTTCGCCAATCCCGCGCCACAAAAAGCCATCACCAGCCGCTTTGGAAACCGAACCGATCCGTTTTTGGGTCGTCTCGCCATGCATTCCGGCATCGATTTCCGATTTGAAAGCGGCGAGCGCGTTCATTGCAGCGGCGGTGGCGTGGTGACCGTCGCCGGCCCGTCCGGCGGCTATGGCAATATGGTCGAAATCGACCATGGCAATGGTCTTTCGAGCCGCTATGGGCATATGCAGCGTGTGCTCGTGAAGGTGGGCGACAAGGTCGATCCCGGCGATGTTGTCGGCCTTGCCGGCAGTACGGGGCGCTCGACCGGAACGCATCTGCATTACGAGGTCCGGCGCAATGGCCAGGCGCTCGATCCGATGTCTTTTCTCAATGCCGGCCGACGGCTGCTTGCCTATTTGTGAGACGCTGCTGTCAAGGGCGTCCCGTCCCGTGTCAACGCGGTTTTTAGGCCCTGTTTCATTTCGGCTCATCGAAAACGGCACGTTTACCGTTGCCTTTAACTCTGCGGGCCTGCAAATCGGCTGCTTTCCTTGACTTGCCGGCATTTTGGGACTATGCCGCCCAGCAACTACATGGATATCGAGACGATTCCACCCAAGTTGTCCCCAACTGACCGGATACAGAATCCCCTTTGACCAGTTTTGCTGATCTTGGCCTGAGCCAGAAAGTCCTTTCCGCGGTCGCTGACTCCGGATACACCACGCCCACGCCCATCCAGATGGGAGCGATCCCGCCTGCCCTGCAGCGGCGTGACATCTGCGGCATCGCGCAGACGGGCACCGGCAAGACGGCATCCTTCGTGCTGCCGATGCTGACGCTTCTGGAAAAAGGCCGCGCACGCGCACGCATGCCGCGAACGCTCATTCTGGAGCCGACCCGCGAGCTGGCGGCGCAGGTTGCCGAGAATTTTGAAAAATACGGCAAGAATCACAAGCTGAACGTCGCCCTGCTGATCGGCGGCGTGTCCTTCGACGAACAGGACCGCAAGCTGGAGCGTGGCGCCGATGTGCTGATCTGCACGCCCGGCCGTCTGCTCGACCATTGCGAGCGCGGCAAGCTCCTGATGACCGGCGTCGAGATCCTCGTCATCGACGAAGCCGACCGCATGCTCGACATGGGTTTCATCCCGGATATCGAGCGCATCGCCAAGATGATCCCCTTCACGCGCCAGACGCTGTTCTTCTCGGCCACCATGCCGCCGGAAATCCAGAAGCTGGCCGATCGCTTCCTGCAGAACCCGGAGCGCGTCGAGGTGGCCAAGCCCTCCTCCACCGCCGCAACCGTCACGCAGCGCCTCGTCGCTTCGCACAACAAGGATTACGAGAAGCGTGCCGTGTTGCGCGATCTCATCCGTGAGCAGCAGGAACTGAAGAACGCGATCATCTTCTGCAATCGCAAGCGTGATGTCGCCGATCTGTTCCGTTCGCTCGACCGTCACGGCTTCTCCGTCGGCGCGCTGCATGGCGATATGGACCAGCGTTCGCGCATGACGATGCTCGCCAACTTCAAGGACGGCAACATCAAGCTGCTCGTCGCATCGGACGTTGCCGCACGCGGCCTCGATATTCCCGATGTCAGCCATGTCTTCAATTTCGACGTGCCGATCCATGCGGAAGACTATGTCCACCGTATCGGCCGTACGGGTCGCGCCGGCCGTTCCGGCAGCGCCTTCACGCTCGTGACCAAGAGCGACACCAAATACATGGACGCCATCGAAAAGCTGACGGGTCAGCAGATCGAATGGCTCAACGGCGATCTCTCTGCCCTTCCGGCGCCGATGGAAAGCCACGACAGCGGCCGCAACCGCAAGAAGGACAAGGACCGCGACCGGGATCGTGATCGCGGCCGTCGCGGGCGCGGCAATCATAAATCCGACATCAAAAACAACGATGATGCGGTTGAATCGGATGAAGTCGTCAAGGCAGAGAAAAAGGTCGAGAGCGTGAAGACAGAGCGCAAAGCGGACAACAAGCATAACAACGCCCCGCGTCATGCGCGGCCTTATCCGGCCAATGATGACAACCGCGATCGCCGCAACCGTTACCGCGACCAGGATGACGGCCCGACCCCGGTCGGCTTCGGCGACGATATCCCCGCCTTCATGCTGATCGTGGCCAACGCAAAAGTCTGATGTCTCTTCCCGGCATCGATTTTCCCGGTGTCGGGGTTGGCCTCGCGATTCTTCGTGATCGAAAGCTTCTGCTCTACCGGCGTGTAAAAGCGCCGGAGGCTGGCTACTGGAATATCGTCGGCGGCAAGATCGATCATGGCGAAGCCGCAATCGACGCCGCCCGCCGGGAGGCGGAAGAGGAAACCGGCCTGACATTCGGCCGTATCGATTTCCTCTGCAATGCCGAAGTCGTCACACCCTCGGATGGTCATCACTGGATTTCGCTGATCTACAAGACCAACGACTTTTCCGGCGAACCGAGTTTGACCGAACCCGACAAGCTCACCGAATTAGGCTGGTTCGATCTGGACAAGCTGCCACAGCCATTGTCGCGCTTTGCGGCGAAGGCGGTCGAGCATCTGCTTGGCGATCATACGGCTCTCAGCGCCGCCTCGTAGGCCAATCGCACCCACTTCGCCATCTCGTCCGGATCGTCATAGGCGCCTTCGGGGATCGTCCAATAGGGCATGGCGACGGGCTTGCCGTTGCGGCCGTCATAGGTCCAGCGCCGGCCGCCGGCTTCTTCCACTTCTTCAGCCGTTTCGGCGTCACCCTTGAGCATCAGCTCGCCGCGCAGCTCGATAGCGACGATTCGGCCGAGGTGATAGATGCCTTTGCCGCCGAACATGCGGCGGATGGTGATCTCGCCGAGCGCCTGAAACATCTCCTCGATAGCGTCCTTGTCCATGGCTAACCTTTCAGGATACCGCCGGCAGCGATGACAGCTTCGGGCGTATCCACATCCAGATGCGCCGCAGCGCCGATCTCGATGTCGATGACCGCAAGGCCACTGTTTTCGACGATGTGTCGCGCGCCGATGTCGCCCTGCAATTTCAGGATTTCCGCATAGGTGGCGCGCGGCAGGATGACCGGATTGCCGCGCTTTCCGTTCGAGACCGCGCGCACGATGGCCTGCCCTTCCGCCGCGCGAAAAGCGTCGATCAGCGCCGTCAGGTCATCGGCGGTGACGCCGGGCATGTCAGCCAGCAGCACCATCAGCCCGTCCCGCTCCATCATGCCCTCGGCCGAGAGGCCGGTAACCAGAGAACTTGCCATGCCGCCTGCGAAGACGGGGTTGTGAACGGTTTCAAGCGCAAGCCCGGTCAATGCCGACTCGATCTCCGCGGCGCGATGACCGGTGACGGTGACGAGTTGCACCGGGCGGGTGGCCAGCGCCGTTTCCGCAACGTGACGAACCAAAGGCTTGCCGGAAAATTCGGCCAGCAGCTTGTGCGGTCCGTCGATTCCCATGCGGCTTGCGCGGCCGGCGGCGAGCAGGACGATGCCGATGTCGATCTCTGCGGCATCGTGATGTGCAGTCTCGCGCGGCTGTGGCCGGGTGGGGATTTCCATCAACAGGCCTCCGACGCCCATGCCGGTGATATCGCTGGAGGTCGGCGTTTCTCCTGCAAGGATACGGTTCAAAATCCAGTCGAAGCCGTTTTCCTTTGGCGAGCGGGCGCAGCCCGGCGCGCCGATGACCGGCACCTCGCCGATCCATC
Source organism: uncultured Rhizobium sp. (assembly GCA_945952045.1). GTDB lineage: Bacteria > Pseudomonadota > Alphaproteobacteria > Rhizobiales > Rhizobiaceae > Metarhizobium. The sequence continues at coordinate 18,256 of CAMFHE010000059.1, read as the reverse complement.
CAAGCACCAGCAGGTTGCCGGGGTCGACCGGCATGCCCGCATGTTCGACGCGCCCGCCAGCGGCGCGGATGGCGGCGGGGATCACATCATCGAAATCGGCCATGGCGGAGGCGCCGAAGATCAGCAGCATCGGCGTATGGCTTTGCCCGACCTGCAAGGCCTTGCCGATGGCTTCGGCGACGTCTTCCACCCGGTGCGGCGTGCGGATTTCCGAAACGATGCGGCTTTGCGACAGCGACAGGCGCTCTGCGAGGATGCGACGTGTCTTGTCCATGGTCGAGGGTTTCAGGGATGGAAGGGTGGTGGCGATCAGCGTCACGTCGCGCGGCGCGAATGGCTTGACCTCGAAAGCCGTTGCGGCTGCCAGCGCCTGCTGTGCGGCTGCGACGGCAGAGGAGGACACCGCAAGCGGAATGATCTTAATCGTCGCGACCATCTCGCCCGAGCGCACCGGCACATGATCGGCCAGACAGGCGAGCGTGATTGCCGGATCGATGCGGTTGAAACGATCGACGGCGTTCTTATCGGCGACGAACAGGCCGTTGACGCTGGCATGAATATTGACGCGGCCGGTCGTCGCCTCGGTGAAGCGCAGGTGATCCGGCGCGATGGCTGCGGCGAGCTGGCGGGCGGCATCGTCTTCGCGAAGGTCTCCGGCTTCGAGCCGGACTGCGAGTACCGAAGCAATCTTGGAGGCGCGCAGTTTTTCGATGTCGGAGGCGCCGAGCATCTGGCCTTTCGACAGACGGCCCTCGCTCAGCGCGACGGAATGGGCAAGGATCGCACCTTCGGCGTCATCGACATCGACCGGACCGTATTTCATGTGGCCGTACCCCGGTCGAGCGAGCGGCGGCGCAATGCCTGGATGATCTGGGCGAGGATGGCAACGGCGATTTCTGCCGGTGTCGCCGCGCCGATATCGAGGCCGATGGGGGCAGCGATACGGGCGAGTTCTGTCTGTGAAAATCCTTCATCCCCAAGGCGATCCAGCCGCTTGGCATGGGTTTTACGGCTGCCAAGGGCACCGACGTAGAAACAGCCGGTCTTCAGGGCCTGCGCCAGCGGCATGTCGTCGATCTTCGGATCATGGGTAACGGCGACGAGCGCAGTGAACGCGTCGAGCGGTTTTTCCGCCAGCGCATCCGAGGGCCAGTCTGCAATCAGGTCGACATCGGCAAAACGTTCCGGCGTTGCGAAAGCGGTGCGCGGATCGATGATGGTGAGATCGAAGCCGGCGAGCTTGGCCATCACGGCCAGAGACTGGCTGATATGCACCGCGCCGATCACCACGATGCGCGGTGGCGGCACATGCACGTTGACGAACAGGCTGCGGCCCTCAACCTCGATAGCGGCGGATTTGCCGGAGAGGAAGGCGGCGCGCAGGGCTTCCCCCAACGCGCCTTCGGGCGCATCGCGTTCGGTAAACAGCCGGTCGGTTCCATCCGCCAGATCGGAGACGAAGGCGATGGCGCGGCGCTCGGCGCGGGCGGCGTTGAGGGTCTTGAGATGATCGAGGCGCATCAATCCAGCCTTTCGACAAACACGCGGATGCGGCCGCCGCAGGAGAGGCCGACGCGCCAGGCGGTTTCATCCGCAACGCCGAATTCGAGAATGCGGGACTGACCGCTTTCAATGATATCGAACGCTTCGGTGATCACAGCGCCCTCGACGCAGCCGCCGGAGACCGATCCGTGGAAATTGCCCTCCGCATCGATCACTAGGTGGCTTCCCACCGGGCGCGGGGCCGAGCCCCAGGTTTCGATGACGGTGGCGATCGCGACCGGCCGGCCCTCGCTTTTCCAGCGTTCGGCGACCGTCAACGGATCCGTTCTTGCCATTTCGTCCACGGCCTTACCCCACTCGTTAGCATTTCCCCGAAATGTAGGTAGCAGGTTTTCCCTGCGGAAGTGCCTGAAACAAAGTGATAGAGCATTTTCGCATTTTGAAGAAAGGCGAAAACACCCTAACGAAAGCGGCGCGGATCGGCATCCCGGCTGCGCGCGCCGCTGAGCGCCTGAGCGAGGTCGCCCAGCGATGCAAGATTGTGTACCGAGCGAAACTCGTCCACATGCGGCAGCATGGCGCGCACGCCGCGCGCCCGCGGTTCGAAGCCTTCGAAGCGCAGCAGCGGATTGAGCCAGATCAGCCGCCGGCAGGAACGGTGGAGCCGGTCAATTTCGGTTTCGAGTTGTTCGGTGCCGTCCCGCTCCAGCCCGTCTGTGATCAACAGCACCACGGCGCCCTGCCCCAGCACACGGCGCGACCACAAGCGATTGAACTCATGCAGCGTCTCGCCGATGCGAGTGCCGCCCGACCAGTCGCGCACCTTGCGGGCGCAATCCTCGAACGCCTCGTCGGGATCCTTGTGGCGAAGCTGGCGGGTGACGTTGGTGAGTTGCGTGCCGAACAGGAAGGTATGCACGCGGCGGCGCTTCTCGGTCAGCACATGCATGAAATGCAGGAAGATGCGGGTGTACTGGCTCATGGAGCCGGAGATATCGGCGAGGATCACCAGCGGCGGATGGATGAATTTCGGCTGGCGATAGCGCGGCAGCATAAGCCCGCCGCCGGAGCGCAGGCTGGCGCGCATCGTGGCGCGCGGATCGAACAGGCGGTGGCGGGCGGAGCGCTCGAAACGCCGGGTCGCCACTTCGTCGAAGGGCAGCGTGAGCTTTGACAGCTCCCGCTTGGCGGCGGTGATTTCGGCGGCGGACATCTGGGCGAAATCCATGCGGCGAAAGATTTCCCGCTCAGAGGCGGTGAAGCGCGCATCGACTTCGATATCCGGCTCCTCGCGCACCGGGGCCTGGCGTTCACGCTCGGCAAACAGGGCGTCGGAGACGCGGGCGGAACCGGGTTTGACGCGCTCGCGCTCGCTGGCATCGCGCACCACCGGCGACATCATCGCGATCATCTTCTCGACCAGATTGCGCGAGCGCCAGAACAGGCGAAAGGCTTCTTCGAAAACGGGCAGATCCTCGTGCCGCTTGACGAAGACGGCGGCAAGCGCCGCGCGAAATTCCTCACGCGAACCGATGCCGATGGCCTCGATGGCGAGGATCGCATCGGCAATCGCCCCCGGCCCGATCTTCAGCCCGGCCTTGCGGAGCGCACGGCCGAAAAAGGCGATATTGTCGGCCAACCGCCCGTCGCCCGGCGGCAGGGCCGGCAGGATCATGCCATCGCTGGATGCCTCGACGGTCATGGCCGGCTCATCCCGCCACGCGCAGTTCAGCCTTCACCTCGGCCAGAGCCTTTGCGCCCTCGCCGCCCTGGATGCGGGCGATGTCATCCTGATATTTGAGCAGGGCGCCCAGCGTGTCGGAGATGGTTTCCGGGTCGAGCGCCATCCGATCCAGCTCGGTCAGCGCCGTTGCCCAATCGATGGTTTCGGCAACGCCGGGGTTCTTGAACAGGTCCAACGTACGCAGCTTCTGCACATAGGCGACGATCTGCTGCGACAGGTCTTCGTTGCAGCCCGGCACCTTGCGGCGGATGATCGACAGCTCTTGCGCGGCATCTGGGTAATCCAGCCAGTGATACAGGCAGCGGCGCTTCAGCGCGTCGTGGATCTCGCGGGTGCGGTTGGTGGTGATGATGACGATCGGCGGCTCGCTGGCGCGGATCGTCCCGAGTTCGGGGATCGTCACCTGGAAATCGGAGAGCACTTCGAGCAGGAAGGCTTCGAACGCTTCGTCGGTGCGATCCAGTTCGTCGATGAGGAAGACGGGCGCGCGCTCGCCTTCCTGCGCCATTGCCTGCAGCACCGGGCGGCGGATGAGATAACGTTCGGAAAAGATGTCGCTTTCGATGCGGGCGCGATCGGTGGTTCCTGCGGCTTCGGACAGCCGGATCTCCAGCATCTGCGCCGGATAGTTCCATTCGTAGACGGCGGAGGCGACGTCCAGCCCCTCATAGCATTGCAGGCGGATGAGCGGGCGGTCGAGCGCTTTCGACAGAATCTTGGCGATCTCGGTCTTGCCGACGCCGGCCTCGCCTTCGAGGAACAGCGGCCGCTTCATTTTCAACGCCAGGAACAGAACCGTCGCCAGCGCGCGCCCGGTAATATAGTCGTGATCGCCAAGCAGGGCGATCGTCTCGTCGATAGAGGCCGGCAGGGCGGGATGGTCTGGCATGGCTCCTCCAATATGGAGACGAGCTTATAGCGCGTGATAGGCGCGGTCCAGATAGATGAGCGATTCCCGCTTGTCGCCGAAATGGATGGCCTCGACCGCGCCGAACAGCACGGTATGGGTCTGTGTCACCTTGATATCCATGGTGCGGCAATCGAAGGCTGCGAGCGCGTTTTGGAGCACCGGCGCACCGGTTGCCATTTCCAGCCATTGCGCAAGCGCAAAGCGGGCTTCGCTATCCAGGGCCATGCGGCCGGAAAAAGCGTCGGCAAGTCCCATCTGGTCATGCGCCAGCGTATTCAGCGCAAAGCGGCCGGCCTCGAAGAAGATGGCGTTGTTGGGATTGCCGTTGTTGAGGCAGACGAGCACCGTCGCGGGATTATCCGAAACCGAGCAGGCGGCCGTGATCGTCACGCCCCGGCGGATGCCGTCGAGCGCGGTGGTGACGATCTGGACATGGCCGGCATAGCGGCTCATGGCGTCGCGATAGAGCGCCGGCTCGAGTGTCGCCGGCTCTGGCATGATAGGACTCAAAACGCTGTGTCTCCTCGGCGCCGGAAGGCGCTCTTGGCGTGTTCTGCCCAAAATATGGATTCGATGCATCTGTTTTTCGAGGATACGGTAAAGTTTCGTCATCCCCGCCCCCGGTTTTCCTTTGACGGGAAGGCCCTTGCAGACAATAAGGAACGGGACGAGATCAATTGCCGGAACCTTGCTGGAACGACATGTCTTCGACGCCGCGCCTGCCGCTGACCATAAGCCTGACCGTGGCTTTTGCCCTGACCGGCGCTGCCGCCCAAGCAGCCGGCGTGCCGATTGCCGTCGTTGCGCCGACGGACGGCCCTTTCGCCACACTCGGCCAGCAGATCCGTGAAGGCGCGGTGGCGAAGATCAATGCGGACGGAAATACGCCCGTCATCGTCAACGAACCCTGCACCGCCGACGGCGACAATACCGCTGTTCAAAACCAGATCGCCCAGTCCAAGGCCGCCGTTGCCGTCGGTTTCCTGTGCAGCGAAACGCTGGAAGCGATCCTTCCGGCGCTGAAGGATGCCGGAGTGCCGGCGATTACCGTCTCCGTGCGCGCGACGATCCTGATGGAAGATGCGCTGAAGAACGGTTGGCCGCTGTTCCGGCTGGCGCCTTCGGACAACGCCGAAGCCGCGCGCATCATCGATTTCATTCTCAGCGAATGGTCCGGCCAGCCGCTCGGTCTGATCGAGGACGGGACGATCCATGGCCGCGAATTGACGGAAGCGATCCGCAATGCGCTTGAAGACAAGGGGCTGAAGGCGGCCTTCGTCGATACCTACCGGCCGGGCCAGGAGCAGCAGATCGGCCTTGTGCGCCGGCTTGCAAAGGCAGGCGTCACCCGTGTTTTCGTCGGCGGCGACCGCTCGGATGTGGCCATCATCGCACGCGATGCGGGCGCGGAGGGTATCGACCTCGACCTTCTCGGCGGCGATGCGATGAACGCGGCCAACCAGCCGCTGGCGCTTGCCGATGGCGTGCGCGCCGTCACCCTGCCCGACTGGTCGGCAGATCCGCGCAATACTGAGCTGGTCAAGGCATTCCGCAATGCCAATGTCGAGCCGGAAGGCTACGTCATGCCCGGCTATGCCGCCGCGACGATTGCGAGTGCGGCGCTTGGCCTTGCCGCCAGCGAAAACAAGCCGCTGATCGAGGCTCTGACCATGAAGGCCTTCGATACGACAATCGGGCCGGTGCGCTTCACCGATCGGCATGAAACGACCGACAATCCCTACAAGGTGCTGGAATGGCGCGGCGGCCGCTTCGTCACGCCGGCGCCGAAAACCGATTGACCGGCGCGAGACGCCCGCCAATCCCTTCGTCTCTCTCTTGCATTTCCGGAAAGCCCACCATGACCCTGCCGATCCGTATCGCCCCTTCCATCCTCGCCGCCGATTTCGCCAAACTCGGGCAGGAAGTCGCCGATGTGACGGCAGCGGGCGCCGACTGGATCCATCTCGACGTGATGGATGGTCATTTCGTACCGAATATTTCCTTCGGCCCCGATGTCATCAAGTCGCTGCGGTCCTATTCCGACCGGATGTTCGATTGCCACCTGATGATCGCGCCGGCTGATCCCTATCTGGAAGCCTTCGCCAAGGCGGGCTGCGACAGCATCACCGTTCATGCCGAGGCCGGCGTTCACCTGCATCGCTCGCTGCAGACCATTCGTGCGCTCGGCAAGCGTGTCGGCGTGACGCTCAATCCGGCGACGCCGCTGTCGGTCATCGAAAACGTTCTCGACGATGTCGATCTGGTGTTGATCATGAGCGTCAATCCCGGTTTCGGTGGCCAGAAATTCATTCCGGCGATTTATGACAAGATCCGTGCCGTCAAGGCGATGATCGGCGCGCGCCCGATCGAGTTGCAAGTCGATGGCGGCATTACCGTCGATACGATTGCCGATGTCGCACGCGCCGGCGCCAACGTTTTTGTTGCCGGCTCGGCCGTGTTCAAGGGCAGCGGCGCCGAGGATTATCGCAAGACCATCGATGGTCTGCGCGCCAAGGCTGAGGAAGGGCGTAGGTGAAACCACGCCCGCTGTCGGCGGTTTCCACGCGCCCGGCATTCCCAACGCGGCTATGGATTTTCGGCGCCCCCGCCTGGGGCGTCGCCATGGCGCTCTGCGCGTTCGGCGGACTCTTCCTGCGCTTTCGGCTGGAAACGTCGCATCTGAGCGAACTGCTCTTTCTGTATTTCGCCGGTGGCCTCGTCGCCTGGATTATCGCCTTGCCGATGGCCCGGCCATTCATGGGACACAGGCTGGCCGAGCGGCGCTTTGCGGCGATGTTTCTGGCGCTGACGGTTGCGACCGTTTTGATCACCGCCGGCTTTTTCGCGCTCGATTACCGCAGCTTCTATGCGCAATGGCATGCGCCCTTCGGCACACGCATCTGGGCCTTTCAGTTCGTGTTCACCAGTGCATCTGCTGCCTATCAGTTCCTGGTGCTGGGCTTGAGGTTGTATCTGCCGTTCGGATTCATGCTTCTCATCGGCGTCAGCCTTTATCTGGCGAAGCGGATGCATTGAGCCCTGATGCATTGAGATTATCGGCCCGGTTTGATAAAGCGGGCGCAAATTGCCGCAAAACGAAAGCGATGAAGAGATGATCCCGCGTTACTCCCGCCCGGAAATGGTCGCCATCTGGTCTCCCGAGACCAAGTTCCGCATCTGGTTCGAGATCGAGGCTCATGCCTGCGACGCGCTCGCCGATATCGGCGTCATTCCGAAATCCGCCGCCGAGACGATCTGGGAAAAGGGTGGCTCGGCCACCTTCGACGTCGCCCGCATCGACGAGATCGAGGCCGTCACCAAGCATGACGTCATCGCCTTCCTGACGCATCTTGCCGAATTCGTCGGCCCGGACAGCCGTTTCGTGCATCAGGGCATGACCTCGTCCGACGTGCTCGACACCACGTTCAACATCCAGCTGGTGCGCGCCGCCGATATCCTGCTCGCCGACATGGACCGGGTGCTTGCCGCACTCAAGACCCGCGCCTATGAGCACAAGGACACCATCCGTATCGGCCGCAGCCATGGCATCCATGCCGAGCCGACGACCATGGGCCTGACCCTTGCCCGCTTCTATGCCGAGATGGATCGCAACCGCGCCCGCCTCGTTGCTGCGCGCGCCGAAATCGCTACCGGCGCGATCTCCGGCGCCGTCGGCACTTTCGCCAATATCGATCCGCGCGTCGAAGAGCATGTCTGCGCCAAGCTCGGCCTCGTTGCCGAGCCGATCTCGACGCAGGTCATTCCGCGCGATCGTCATGCGATGTTCTTCGCGATCCTCGGCGTCATCGCTTCGTCGATCGAAAACGTCGCCATCGAAATCCGCCACATGCAGCGCACCGAGGTTCTGGAAGCGGAAGAGTTCTTCTCGCCGGGCCAGAAGGGTTCTTCGGCCATGCCGCACAAGCGCAATCCCGTTCTGACCGAAAACCTGACCGGCCTCGCCCGCCTCGTGCGCATGGCGGTCACGCCGGCCATGGAAAATGTCGCCCTCTGGCATGAGCGCGATATCAGCCATTCGAGCGTCGAGCGCGGCATTGGCCCGGACACGACCATCACCCTCGATTTCGCGCTGAACCGTCTGGCCGGCGTCATCGAAAAGCTGGTCGTCTATCCCGACAACATGATGCGCAACCTCGACAAGTTCCGCGGCCTCGTGCATTCGCAGCGCGTTCTCCTGGCGCTGACGCAGGCCGGCGTATCGCGTGAGGATGCCTATCGCCTCGTGCAGCGCAACGCCATGAAGGTCTGGGAACACGGCAAGGACTTCCTTGAGGAACTTCTCGGCGACAGCGAAGTGCGCGCCGCACTTTCCGAAGCCGATATCCGCGAGAAGTTCGATCTCGGCTACCACACAAAGCATGTCGACACGATCTTCAAGCGCGTGTTCGGCGAATAATCCGAACGGATCCCGATTGCCTCGCCACATTGGAATGGAAAAGCCATGAAAGCGTCTGAAACCGATATCCTCATCGTTCCCGGACGCGGTGGCGCGGCAGCCAACGACTGGTCGAGCCGCTGGGCCGAAAAGCTCAGCACCGCTCGCCTCGTCAGCGGCATCGACTGGATGAACCCCGATCGTCATGTCTGGGTCGAGCGCATCGTTGCGGAAACGCGGCTTGCGACACGCCCCGTTGTGCTTATCGGTCACGGCCTTGGCGTTGCGGCTGCCATTCATGCCGCCCATGAAATGAAGGAAGGCGTTGCCGGCGGATTCTTCGTGGCGCCGCCGGATCTGTCGCAGGAGCGGACGCTGGCGCCTGAAATTTCCAACTTCGGTCCATATCCGCGCGATCCGTTGCGCTTCCCTGCCGTCATTGTCGCCAGCCGCAACGATGCCTTCGGCTCTTACGAGCATGCCGAGGCGCTCGGTGCGGCCTGGGGTTCGCTTGTCGTCGATGCCGGTGAATCCGGGGCCATCGACGCGGCATCGGGTCACGGACCATGGCCGGAAGGCTCTATGGTGTTCGGGCATTTCCTCGGCCGGTTGCAAGGCTGATTTGTTTACCGTTTTTTGAGAGAACGTCCGAAGCGGAAAGGGATTCATCAAAATTTAATGTGATCGCCTCAGACTTGAATGCAAGCGAGGCGAGAATGGATATACAACCATCCCGATCTGACATCGGCGCGGCAGGGAGAAACGTTACCGGTCTACCGGATGGCGGCTTCGATCTGTTGGCTTCAGCGCCTGTGCCCATGGTCCTTGTCTCTCTGAATGGAGACATTTTTCGCGCCAACACAGCTTTTTTCCGCCTTGCCGACGGCTGTGCCGCGACGGCCGCCAACCTGACGGAACTGGTTTCCTCCGATGATCGTTTGCGTCTGCTGGAGTGGTTGAAGGACGGGATTTCCGGTGAGAATGCTGAATTCCGGCTGCAGGGCGGCGCCTTTTGGGTGTCGGCCTCTGTCTCGCCGATCGATGGCGATGCCGCGTGTCTCGTTGCGCTAACCGATATCTCCCATCTCAAGCGCGAGACGCAGGATCTCGCCATGCGCGAACGGCGCTGGCATGATGCGCTGACCAATTCCGGCCTCGGGGTATGGGACCAGAATTATGGCGCTGGCGTCATGTATTACTCCGAAACCTGGCGGGCGCTGCGCGGTATCGGGCCGAACGAGTTGCTGAACGAGGGAATGGACGACTGGATCCTGCTCGTTCACCCCGATGACCGCGCCTATGTCATCGATGCGATCCGCCGCCAGAACCGTGGCGATCCGGATTATGCGGTCTTCCAGTATCGAGAGCGCAATCGCAAGGGCGGCTGGGTCTGGATCGAATGTCGCGGTGCGGCCGTTGAATGGGATGGCGACGGCAATCCCCTGCGCGTTGTCGGCACCGATACCGATATCACCGCCCGCAAGATGGATGAGGAATTGCTGGCGAGCATGTCGCGCCGGCTGAAACTGGCATTGTCGATCTCGAAGATCGGCGTCTTCGAGGCCGATCTGCAGGATCGCACCGTTCACTGGGACGACGGCCTGCTGAAGATGTTCGGCATGGAAGGCACGGCGAATACCAAGCCGGAGATCCTGTGGGAATCGCTTCTTCACCCGGACGACCGAGAAGCGACATTGAAACGCGTGGCGATGCATGTGGAGCATGACGGCGAGTTCGAAAACGATTATCGCGTGCTTCTCGAAGGCGGCGTCGTTCGCCATATCCGTTCGCGCAATGTCGTGTTCACCGATAAGAATACCGGCCGACGCTATCTGCTCGGCGCGAACTGGGATGTTACGGCCGACGTCAATCTACGACAGGAACTGCTGAACGCAAAGACGCTGGCGGAAACGCGTTACCGCGAACTTGAAATCACGCGCGCGCGCATCGAACACAACGCGCTGCACGATTTTTTGACCGGCCTTCCCAATCGGCGCTACATGGATGAGATGCTGGAGATGCGGGCGGCGGAATGCCACATTACCGGCGGCAATCTTGCCGTTTTGCATATCGATCTCGATCGGTTCAAACAGATCAACGACACGCTGGGGCATCTGGCAGGCGACATGATGCTGCAGCATGCTTCGTCCGTGTTGCGCGCCAACATTCGCGAGGAAGATTTCGTTGCCCGTATCGGCGGCGACGAATTCGTTGTGCTGACGCGCGGAGACGGAACGCAGCGGAAGCTGGCGCTGTTTGCCGACCGCATCATTCGGGAATTGTGCAAGCCCGTCGCCTTCGAAGGCCACAAGATCAGGTTCGGGGCCAGCATTGGCATTGCCGTCTGTGGCGGCGTCGAGGCGAATGCGAAGCAGATATTGCTCAATGCAGACGTGGCGCTCTACCGTGCCAAGAATCGCGGCCGCAACCGCCACGAGTTCTTTTCGCAAGACACGCAGAACCAGATCATTCGCCACAAGAAGATCGCCGACGAGATCCTGCAGGCTTTGGAGCAGGACCAGTTCGTGCCTTATTACCAGCCGCAATTCAATGCCCGCACGCTGGATGTGGCGGGCGTCGAGACGCTGGTGCGCTGGCGACACCCCGAGCGTGGCATCCTGACGCCGGATCATTTCCTGGCGATTGCCGACGATCTCGACGTCGTGTCGACCATCGACGCCATGGTTCTGGAAAAAGCGCTCAAGGACCTCGACGTCTGGGAGAGCCGCGGACTGACCGTGCCGAAGATTTCGGTCAATGTCTCCACCCGTCGCCTCAACGATCCCGCCCTCACCTCAAAACTGCGGCGGCTGAAGATTAGGCCGGGTCGCGTATCGTTCGAGCTTCTGGAAACGATCTTCCTCGACAATTGCGATTCGGGCGTCATCTCCAACCTGGAGCGGCTGCGCAAGCTCGGCATAGGCATCGAGATCGACGACTTCGGAACCGGTCACGCCTCGATCGTCAGCCTGATGCGCATCAGCCCGAGTACGCTGAAGATCGACCGGCAGATCATCAATTCCATCGACAGTTCGGCGGAGCAGCGGAAGCTCGTTGGCGCGATCGTCGAGATGGGCCGGGCGTTGAACATTCACGTCGCCGCCGAAGGCGTGGAAAGCGCCGATCACATCCGCATCCTGCGGGAGGCGGGTTGCGACATCCTCCAAGGATACGGGCTTGCCCGTCCGATGCCCTTTGCCGATGTCGAGGGTTTTATCAGGGCCGAAAGCTGGCGCGGAGGCGCCAATGCGGTTCTGGAACTCCGGGAACGCATCAGGCGCGCGACTTGAAATCTGTTGCGCGCCTGATCGATCATCAAAAGTGGCGCTGAGCGGCGATCAGCCGTTCTGGATCTGGTCCACGGCAACTGCCAGGAGTTCGGTCATCTTGGCGCGCAGATCGATATCGCTGATGGCGACGCCGGCTTCATCGAGGTCGGCGCGAAGCTTGCGGAAGACGTCCTCGTCACCGGCTTCGAGGAAATCCGCGGCAACGACGTCACGCGCATAGGCGTCGGCATCCTTGCGGCCGATGAGTTCAGCGGCCCACAGGCCCAGCAGCTTGTTGCGGCGCGCTTCCGCCTTGAACTTCAGCTCCTGATCGAAGGCAAACTTGTTTTCAAAAGCCTTTTCGCGATCGTCCATGCTCATGCGTATTGTCTCCCGTATCAGATCGGTACTTCGATTCATTAAACAAATCGCCGGCGATTGTGCAATGCGTAGTTTGGGTGATCGGGTATCCGTTACCAGCGTCGCGCAGGCTTTACCGTATAGGCTACATCGTCATCGACGCGGGTTGCAGTAACCGGAGACGGCGATTTACACAGGAGTGGTCTTAGAAAGGTAAAATTCGTCGAGAACAATGGCGATGTCGCCGACGCGATTCCCGCGTTCGGCCCGAGCGGTCCACGGATTTGGCCAACAAGCCTGCCCGCCCGGCATTGTGAATTGCGCGCTTTTCCTTTATGGGACCGCTTTAAGAACGTACCACGCGCTTGTCCCAAGGGCGCCAACAACAGAGAAAACATCATGAACCGTCGCCGCCGTGTTTACGAAGGCAAGGCCAAGATCCTCTACGAAGGACCTGAGCCGGGCACGTTGATCCAGTTCTTCAAGGACGATGCGACAGCCTTCAACAAGAAGAAGCACGATGTCATCGATGGCAAGGGCGTGCTCAACAACCGCATTTCCGAGTACCTCTTCACCCAGCTGAACAAGATCGGCATCCCGACGCATTTCCTGCGCCGGTTGAACATGCGCGAGCAGCTGATCAAGGAAGTGGAGATGATTCCGCTTGAGATCGTCGTGCGCAACGTCGCCGCCGGCTCTCTCGCGACCCGCCTCGGCATCGACGAAGGCATCGTCCTGCCGCGCTCGATCATCGAATTCTATTACAAGTCGGATGCGCTTGACGACCCCATGGTTTCGGAAGAGCACATCACCGCTTTCGGCTGGGCCAACCCGGCTGAGCTTGACGACATCATGGCGCTCGCCATCCGCGTCAACGACTTCCTTACCGGGCTTTTCCTCGGCGTCGGCATCCAGCTCATCGATTTCAAGATCGAGTGCGGCCGCCTGTTCGAAGGCGACATGATGCGCATCATCCTCGCCGACGAAATCTCGCCTGACAGCTGCCGTCTGTGGGATATCGAAACGCGCCAGAAGCTCGACAAGGATCGCTTCCGCCAGGATCTCGGCGGTCTGCTCGAGGCCTATCAGGAAGTGGCGCGTCGTCTCGGCATCATCAATGAAAACGAGCCCGTGCGCGGCACTGGCCCGGTCCTCGTCAAGTAAATTCGTACCGGTCAAGTAATCTCAAGGGGTAGAGTTGTGATCAAGGCACGCGTGACAGTCACGTTGAAGAATGGCGTTCTCGATCCGCAGGGCAAAGCCATTGAAGGCGCTCTCGGCGCGCTCGGTTTTTCGGGCGTCGGCCCGGTGCGCCAGGGCAAGGTTTTCGATCTTGCGCTTGAAGGCGATGACCGCGCCAAGGCCGAGGCCGACCTGAAGGCCATGTGCGAAAAGCTGCTCGCCAATACCGTCATCGAGAACTATACTATCGCCCTCGACTGAGCGTTGCGGAGCCGGCGATTGTCGATGAACCGATATGGTGTCGATTTCGCCGGCCGCGTCGAACTCCGCGAATTGGCAGAAGCACAAGCAAGGTTTGAACCGCACCCATGAAGTCCGCCGTCGTACAACTCCCCGGTCTCAATCGCGATCGCGACATGATCGCCGCGCTCACGAAGATTTCCGGCAAGGCTCCGGTCACCGTCTGGCAGACGGAAACGGATATCCCCGATGTCGACCTGATCGTCATTCCCGGCGGATTTTCCTATGGTGATTACCTGCGTTGCGGCGCGATTGCCGCGCGCATGCCGGTAATGCAAGCTATCCGTGAAAAGGCGGAAAAGGGCGTCAAGGTTCTTGGGGTGTGCAACGGCTTCCAGATCCTGCTCGAAGCCGGCCTGCTGCCGGGCGCGCTGATGCGCAACGCCTCGCTGAAATTCGTCTGCAAGGAAATCAAGCTGCAGGTGGTCAATGCCGACACCGACTTTACCCGCGCCTATGCGCAGGGTCAGGTGATCCGCAGCCCTGTCGCCCATCACGACGGCAATTATTTCGCCGATGCCGAGACGCTGGCCGCCTTGCAGGGCAATGGCCAGATTGTCTTCAAGTACGCCGACGGCACCAATCCGAACGGCTCGATCGACGATATCGCCGGCGTCGTGAACAAGGCGGGCAACGTGCTCGGCATGATGCCGCATCCGGAAAACCTGATCGAATCCGCCCATGGCGGTTCGGATGGCCGCGGCATCTTCGCTTCGGCGCTCGACGTAATCGCCGCTTAACCTTCTTCGCCTAGAAGCGGCGGAACGTCTTATTTCAGCGGGAGCAGCCATGCGCGCCGAAAATCACCGCCGTTTCATCTTGAATGCCGTGTGCCTTGGGGTTGCTGGCTTTGCGCTGGCGGCCTGTCAGTCGCGGCCGGCGCCGGCGCCGGTTGGCGCCAGCCGTGCGGCGCTGCCGATGATGGAGCGCGTGGCGCTGGGCGCAAATGCCTGCTGGTTCAAATCGGGCGATGCCGCTTTCAAGCCCTATCGCCTGGCGCCGGAACTGAATTCCTTCTCCGGCCGGCCGCGCATTCTGCTCGTGCACAGCCACAGCCCGGAATCGCGTCCGCTTCTCGTCGTCCAGGCGGAAGGCAATCCGGCCAAGCTCGATGCTTTCGGGCCGCTGATGAACGAAGGCCTGTCTTCGCGCATCACCAAGGATGTCAATCGCTGGGCGGCTGGCGGCAAAGGCTGCTGACCGGTCCTTATCTCCGCGAGGCTTGAGCTGTCGTTCTATTTGAAACGCGGCGTCTGCATGTCACCCGGCCCAAAAAAGTAGCGCATCGCACCGTATCCATTCAGGCAAGCGAATTGCCGTTCGGGTCGGCGGCACGATGCGCTACAGGCGGGGAAAACCCGTCAATCCCAGAACCAGGACTTTGAAACCTCTTTCCGCGCTTCGGCGCGTGTCAGCCCGATATCGCGAAGTTCGTTATCCGTCAGTTCACGCAGGACGGCGCGCGTGTTGCGCTTGCTGTACCAGTTACGAATTTCCGTCAGCAGGCGACCACCCCAGTTTCGCGCCGACGTGGCAGGACCAGGGCTGAGCATGTCTCCGGCATCGCGGAACAATGATTCCCGCGCATAGCCATCCGGATAAATTGTATCGATTGTCTCAATGTAACGGTCGATGTTCGCCATATTGCACCTAATTGCTGACTCGCCGCTGAAATCGTTGACGGTGACAATTCAGTACAATTGACATATCTGTGCGCACAATATAGAAATTGCCACCATGACAAATTGGCTTCCCGATGTTTCCACGGGCACCGGCCCGATCTATGTGCGGCTTGCGGACCAGATCGAAACGGCGATCGCGGACGGGACGCTGGCGGCCGGTGCGAAATTGCCGCCGCAACGCAATCTTGCCTTCGATATCGGCGTCACCATCGGGACTGTGGGTCGCGCTTATTCTCTCGTGCATGAGCGTGGGCTCGTCAGCGGTGAGGTCGGGCGCGGCACCTATGTGCTGGCGCCGTCGCGGGCCAATTCAACGACGCCGGTCGATCCGATCCGCACGTCGTGGTCGCGCTCGAAACTGCCGGATGCCGAGCCCGGCGTATTGCGCTTCGACACCACGGCAGCACCCGACGTCGGTCAGGCGGAGACGATTTCCGAGACCATGTCGGCGATCATGCGCGAGCATCCGCATGACATGACGAGCTATACCCGAATCTTCCCGCCCCATTGGTTCGAGGCTGGGGCGCGCTGGCTGGCGCGCGGAAACTGGCGCCCCTCGCCCGATTCCATCGTTCCGGCGCTCGGCGCTCATGCGGCGATCATGGCGGTGATCGCGGCGATCACGGCTCCGGGCGACAAGATCGTCTTCGAGCATTTGACCTATTCACGCATCAGCCGAAGCGCCAGCCTGATTGGACGTCGCACGATTCTTGCGGAAGCCGACGCCGAGGGGCTGAACCCCGACGATTTCGAGCGCCTATGCGCACAGCAGCATCCAAAGCTCGCCTTCCTGATGCCGACCGCACACAATCCTTCCGTCGTGTCGCTGTCCTATGAGCGCCGCAAGGCGATTGCCGAGGTGGCGCGCAAATACAATGTCACGCTGATCGAGGACGATCTCTACGGCGCGATGACGGACGACGAAACGCCGCTCCTGGCCGAATTCGCGCCGGAGCGAACCTTCGTGGTCGGCGGGTTTTCCAAATCGGTCGCCGCCGGTATTCGAGGCGGCTGGGTCAGTTGCCCGGCGCATTTCAGCCAGCGCGTCAGCAATGCCCACAAGATGGTTACTGGCGGCATGCCGTTCATGCTGGGCGAGTTGTGCGCAAGACTGGCGATGACGGGCGAGGCTTTCGAGATGCGCCGGCGGTCGATTGCCGAGATCGCGCGCCGTCAGGCGCTGGTGCAGCGCGTGTTCGAGGGCTACGAGTTCGCGTCTCGCCCCGGCGTGCCCTTTTTCTGGCTGAAACTGCCCGATCCATGGCTGTCGGGCATCTTCAAGAATGCAGCCTTCCGCGAGGGCGTGCTGATCGATGACGAGGACGAGTTCAAGGCAGGTCGATCCGACCGGGCCTATCACCGCGTCCGCATCGGTTATTCCACGCCCGAGATCGCCGAGGCCGAGCGCGGCTTCCAAATCCTGCGCCGCGTTCTGGAGAATGGCGGGGCCGGCTACGACAGTTATGCCTGACTGTTGCTGCCCTGCAATTTACCCATCATTAACCATACTGTTATCACTTTGACGCTTCGCAATTGCGATGTTTGATTCGAAGGATCGACGGGAATGGCAATTTGCAGGAGCGGCTTTCGCGCCGCATTGACGATGGCGTCGGTGGCGGCAGGGCTTCTGGTATCTGCCGCGATGGCAGTCGCGCAAGAGCCTTTCTTCGATGAATTGCGTTTCGGTGCGCAGGTGTCCGCTTCCGACAGGGAAGATGGCAGCTTCTACCAGCTGACCATGTTCTTCGATCCTTTCGAAAGCGAGCTGGCCCAGGGATGGAAGGAAAAGCTGCTGCGGCCGCGTGTCTTCATCGGCGGCACCGTCGCCGGCCACAGCGAGGACACCAGTATGGTCTTCGGCGGCTTCGCCTGGGATGCCAAGGTTACCGAAAAGCTGTTCGTCGAAGCCGGCTTCGGCGGCATGATCCACAACGGAAATCTGCGCGATTATACCGAATCCGGCCCTTACCTCGGCTGCCGGGCGCTGTTTCGCGAATATGCTGCCGTCGGTTATGACGTGACGGAAAATTGGCGCGTTCTCGCCCAGCTCGAACATTCCTCGCATGCCAATCTGTGCGGCCGGCCCAACAATGGCATCACCCGCGCCGGCATCCAGATCGGCTACAAGTTCTGAGCTTATACGACATTCGCTGAAGAATGCTGCCGGCGCTTGATTTTCCTGTCGCGCCACTGGCAAGCTTGCGCTAAAGAGACGGCAAAATCCCAAAGCGTGGCTTGCTGCGCCTTGGCTATTTGTTTTATCGCATGTTGTTCTTGCAAAACCGCTATACCCTTTTGCGCAACTTGCTCTAGCGAATGGATGCCAGAGACCCATGACCGTTTCCAACACCCGTCCGATTACGCCGGAACTGATCGCCGCCCATGGCCTCAAGCCTGACGAATACGAACGTATCCTGTCGTTGATCGGTCGCGAGCCGACCTTCACCGAGCTCGGCATCTTTTCTGCGATGTGGAATGAGCACTGCTCCTACAAATCCTCGAAGAAGTGGCTTCGCACCCTGCCGACCAAGGGTCCGCGCGTCATTCAGGGGCCGGGCGAAAATGCCGGTGTCGTCGATATCGATGACGGCGATTGCGTGGTCTTCAAGATGGAGAGCCACAACCACCCCTCCTATATCGAGCCCTATCAGGGCGCGGCGACCGGCGTCGGCGGCATTCTGCGCGATGTCTTCACGATGGGCGCGCGTCCTGTCGCGGCAATGAACGCGCTGCGCTTTGGCGAGCCGGATCATCCCAAGACCCGCCATCTGGTTTCTGGCGTCGTTGCCGGTGTGGGCGGTTACGGCAATTCCTTTGGTGTTCCGACCGTTGGTGGCGAAGTCGAGTTCGATGCTCGCTATAACGGCAACATCCTCGTCAACGCCTTTGCCGCCGGTCTCGCCAAGTCGG
>CAMFHE010000058.1 GCA_945952045.1 uncultured Rhizobium sp. | reverse complement strand
CACCCCACCCAAACAGTCAACACACCAATGTCAAAAAAATGAGATAATGTGGTAACATATTGATTTTGTTTGATTAATTTCAAATATTTCTCCACATGCGCTCTCCATCGCGAATTCGCCGGATCGTTGCGCCAGGAAAATTCTAGTCCAAATGGTCAAAATTTTCCGCTGACAATTTTGACGAGCGGGAAACGTGTGAGGCAGCATGGAGAGCCTTGCGCTTTTCTTGGCAATCGACCCGCTTTATGGAAATGCGCATAGTCGCAGCGGATCATCCGCCCCTATCCCTTGTGTATATATGAGCCGCCCGAATGACGATTGACCTGCCGCAGCTGCCTGTCTCCTCTGTGCTTGGGGATATCGCCACGGCCCTGGCGCAAGAGGGCCGCGCGGTTCTGTCGGCGCCACCAGGCGCGGGCAAGACGACGCTTGTGCCGTTGTCGCTGCTCGATCAGGACTGGCGCGGCGACGGGAAGATCATTCTCCTTGAGCCGCGCCGGCTGGCGGCGCGGGCGGCGGCGAGCCGCATGGCCTCGCTGCTCGGTGAATCTGTTGGCGAAACCGTCGGCTATCGCATGCGGCTCGATAATCGTGTTTCGGCCAAGACGCGGATCGAGGTGGTGACCGAAGGGGTTTTTGCGCGGATGATTCTGGACGATCCGGAATTGTCCGGCGTCGCGGCTGTTATCTTCGATGAATTCCACGAGCGCTCGCTGGATGCGGATTTCGGTCTGGCGCTGGCGCTCGACATACGCTCGGCCCTGCGCGACGACCTGCGTATTCTGGTGATGTCAGCGACGCTGGATGTCGAGCGCGTCGTCGCCCTTCTCGATCGGCCCCCAGTCATCGAGAGCCAGGGGCGGAGTTTTCCGGTCGAAATCCGCCATCAGGAGCGACCTGCGGGCGAGCCGGTTTGGGAAACCGTGGCGCGGGCCATCCGGGCGGCGCATCGCGAGGATGGCGGGTCGATCCTCGCCTTCCTGCCCGGCCAATCCGAAATTTTGCGCACAGCGGCATTGCTGGAAGAAAAGATCGATGCCGATACGATCATCGCGCCGCTCTACGGCAACCTCTCTCAAGCTGAGCAGGATGCGGCGATCCGGCCGGCGCCGGCGGGAAAACGCAAGATCGTGCTCGCCACATCGATCGCCGAGACCTCGATCACCATTGACGGCGTGCGCATCGTTATCGATAGCGGTTTGCAGCGCCTGCCGGTGTTCGAACCGGCGACCGGCATCACAAGGCTGGAGACTGTGCGGGTGTCGCGCGCCTCCGCCGACCAGCGCGCCGGCCGTGCCGGGCGAACCGAGCCGGGCATTGCCATCCGCCTCTGGCATACGGGGCAAACGGCGGCGCTGCCGGCCTTCACGCCACCGCAGATTCTTTCCAGCGATCTCTCCGGGCTGGCGCTCGACCTTGCCCATTGGGGCGTACAGGATCCGCCAAGTCTCGGTTTCATCGACCCACCGCCTCCGGCAGCGCTTGCCGAAGCCCGCGCGCTGCTCAAACTGCTGGGTGCGCTCGACGACGCCTTGGCGCTGACGGCACAAGGCAAACGCATGCGCGACATGGCCTTGCCGCCACGACTGGCGTCCATGGTTCTGGCGGCAGCGAAAGAGGGCCAAGCTCAAGAGGCGGCGCTGCTGGCGGTTCTGTTGACCGAACAGGGGGCCGGCGGCAGCGGCATTGACCTGGAAGACCGGCTGCGCCGTTTCCGCAATGAAAAGGGTGGGCGGGCCGAAGCCGCGCGGCAACTGGCCAAGAAGCTGGCGGCGCAGGCGGGTGGCGGCAGAGGGGATGGGCTTCCCGCCCTGCCCGGTTCTTTGCTGTTGCATGCCTTTCCAGACCGGATCGCCAGCCAGCGCGGTGGGCGCGGGCGTTATGTCATGGCCAATGGCCGTGGCGCGGAACTGCAGGAAACCGAAAGACTGGCGGCGAGCCCGATGCTGGTGATCGCAGACCTGACCGGCCGCGCCGCGCAGGGGCGGATTCTGGCGGCGGCGGAAATTTCCCGCGGCGATGTCGAGGCGCATCTGCCCGGCGCCATTATCCAGGAGGATCAGGGCTTCTTCGATAAGGCCTCGCGGCAGGTGCGGGCGCGGCGCGTCACGCGGCTCGGCGCGATCATCTTCGACGAATCGCCGCTTCCGCGCCCGACCGGCGAAAGGGCGGCGCGGGCGCTGGCCGAAGGCGTGCGCGATCTCGGCCTCGACGTGCTGCCGTTCAGCAAAGAGGCGCGGCAATTGCGCGACCGCATCGGCTTCCTGCATCGCGGCAGTGGCGAACCCTGGCCGGATATGAGCGATGCGGCGTTGATCGCCCGGCTCGACGACTGGTTTATGCCTTTCCAGGGCAATGCGCGAGGCCTTGACGATATTACGGCCGGAAGCCTGACGGAGGGGCTGATGTCGCTGGTGCCGCACGACATCCAGCGCGACCTCAATCGTCTGGCGCCGACGCATTTCGAGGCGCCGACCGGGCAGCGGCATCCGATCCAGTATGACGGCGAGGAGCCGGTGCTGGCGATCCGCGTGCAGGAACTGTTCGGGCTGAAGCAGCATCCGACTGTCGGGGCCGAACGCCGTCCTTTGCTGCTCGACCTGCATTCGCCGGCGCACCGGACGATCCAGACGACCCGCGATCTGCCGGGCTTCTGGGCCGGTTCCTGGAAAGACGTGCGCGCCGACATGCGCGGGCGCTATCCGCGCCATCCCTGGCCGGAAGACCCGGCGGATGCCGCGCCGACGACACGGGCCAAGCCGCGTGGTACATGATGCGGTCTTTTGATGCAGCGCATATCGCCTGAAGCGAAAACGCTGCAAACTATGGCGCTCTATAGTGTCGGCTGGAAAGGGTTTCGAAAATCATGACGGATGCGGTCGACAGGGAAACTCCCTATCATCATTCCTCAAGCCGACGCCTGCGCCTGCAAACGTTGATCTGGCTGCGCTGGCTTGCGGTCGGGGGCCAGACGCTGACCGTGCTGATCGTCGCGTCCTGGCTGAAATTTCCGTTGCCAATCATCCCCTGCAGCCTGCTGATCGCGGCGCTGGCGGCGGTGAATGCCTATCTGACCATCCGCTATCCGGCAACGTACCGATTGGAGCCGCAAGCCGCCTTCGCACTGCTCGGGCTTGACCTGCTGCAATTGAGCGCCCTGCTCTGCCTGACCGGCGGCCTTGCCAATCCCTTCGCGCCGCTGGTTTGCGTGCCGGTCATCATTTCCTTTGCATCGCAGCCGCTGCGCTACTCCATCGCGCTGATCGTCTTTGCAATGATCGCGACGACGGTGATGGCCTTTTCGCCCTACCCGCTGCCCTGGTATTCGGATCGGGAAATGTCGGTGCATGTGGTGTTGCAGCTCGGCGTGTGGAGCGCCATCGTCTCGACCATGGCCTTTGCCGCCTTTTATGTGCATCGCGTTTCCAACGAGGCGCGGCAGCTTTCCGATGCGCTCGCGGCGACCGAACTGGTGCTGCAGCGCGAGCAACACCTGTCGCAGCTCGACGGGCTGGCGGCGGCAGCCGCGCATGAACTCGGCACGCCGCTGGCCACCATCAGCGTCGTCGCCAAGGAAATGGAGCGCGAACTCGGCAATGACGAGCGTTTCGGCGAAGACGTTCATCTGCTGCGCAGCCAGAGCGAGCGCTGCCGCGACATTCTGCGGCGGCTGGCGACGCTGTCTTCCGGCGACGAGGCGCATATGCGGCGGCTGCCGCTTTCCTCGCTGATGGAAGAGGTGATTGCGCCGCACCGGGAATTCGGCATCCGCCTGGAACTGATCGAAAAGAGCGGCCGGGCCGGCGAACCGGTCGGCCAGCGCAATCCCGCCATTCTCTACGGTCTCGGCAACCTGATCGAAAACGCCGTCGATTATGCGCGCTCGAAGGTGACCGTCACCGTCGAGCATACCGTGCAGGAGGTGATCGTCACCATCGAGGACGATGGCGAAGGCTATGCGCCCGATATTCTCGACCGGATCGGCGAGCCTTACGTGACCTCAAGGCCGCGCCATGCGACGGCGGGCGGGCTGGGACTGGGGCTGTTCATCGCCAAGACGCTGCTCGAGCGCTCGGGCGCCCGGCTCACTTTCGAGAACCGTCAGGGCGCGCGGGTCAAGATCCTGTGGCCGCGCGCCCTGATGGAAGGCGGCGACCGCCGGGCGGCGGATGCGACATGACGTTCCGCCCGGTCCGTTTTACGCAGGAAAGGCTTTACCCTCGCGATTGAAGCGGCCATAACCAAACACATATCAAGACGAGGGAGCATTTCCAGGGAAATGTTCCGGATTTCTTTCCGCAAGGCACGAGCAACAGCGACATGACCGAAAAGATGCCAGCGACACCGCAGCCTACCGAAGGTGGCCATGACGATATCGGACCCGATCCGTCCCTGTTGATCGTCGATGACGACGCGCCGTTCCTGCGCCGGCTTGCCCGCGCCATGGAAACGCGCGGCTTTCAGGTGGAAACCGCCGAGAGCGTCGCGGAAGGCATCGCCAAGTGCAAGGCGCGTCCGCCGAAATACGCGGTCGTCGATCTTCGGCTGACCGATGGCAACGGTCTCGACGTCATCGAGCAGATCCGTTTGCGCCGTGAGGACACGCATATCATCGTGTTGACCGGCTACGGCAATATCGCAACGGCGGTGACGGCGGTGAAGCTGGGCGCGCTGGATTATCTGGCAAAGCCGGCGGATGCCGACGAGATTTTCTCGGCACTGACCCAGCGGCCGGGCGAGCGCGCCGAACTGCCGGAAAATCCGATGTCGGCCGACCGCGTGCGTTGGGAGCATATCCAGCGGGTCTACGAAATGTGCGAGCGCAACGTTTCTGAAACCGCCCGCCGGCTCAACATGCAC
This sequence comes from uncultured Rhizobium sp., assembly GCA_945952045.1. Classification (GTDB taxonomy): domain Bacteria; phylum Pseudomonadota; class Alphaproteobacteria; order Rhizobiales; family Rhizobiaceae; genus Metarhizobium. The sequence continues at coordinate 24,692 of CAMFHE010000058.1, read as the reverse complement.
CGCCGCACGCTGCAGCGTATCCTCGCCAAGCGCGCGCCGAAGTAAGCATTTCCAGGGAAACCGGTGCTCGGCTTTCCATTTGGACATGCGATCGGCAAGGATTCATCCGTCTCCGATCGGTTTGCCCGCAGCCCATTCGGCGAGAAGCAGACGCTCGGCGGCGGCGCGGGCAAAGCTCAGCGTCACCGATTTGCGCGTCGCCGGCGGCAGGCGATGTTCCGGCGCCTCGCGCAAGAGATGCGCGCCGTAGCCGTCCGACAGGAACAGGCCGCAATCCTCGGGGAAGATATCCAGCGGCACGTCCTTGTGGGTGGCGAAGAACAGCCGGTCGCAATGCAGACGGTAATCCGGCCATTTGCGGTCGACTCGAAAATCCTCGATCGACGTCTTGATCTCGACGATCCAGATCTCGCCTTTTTCCGAAATCGCGATCAAATCGGCGCGCCGGCCGCTCGACAGAGACAGTTCCGGCAGAACGGACAGGCGCATTTCCCGCATCAGAATCTGCACGCCGCGACGCACCATCATGGCGCGATCCGACTGGCGGCCGTCGATTAACGGATTGTTATTGTAAACGGAAACAATCGTCACTGGATAAGCTTTTCCCGGTGCCGTCGGCTGTTGCAAAAAAACCATGGGGTTTTAATTTGCGCCACGGATTGAATTTGCTGCACAGCAGCAGCTTGCCAAGGCAAATTTAATCGAAAATAAACCATAATCAAAGATGGTTCGAAAGAACCTCGATTCAGCAGCAGATTTTCAAGAGAATTCCATGCGCCTCCGCACTGCAATGACCGCGCTTGGCCTGGCGGCAACGCTCGCTTTGGCCGGATGCTCGACGACGAGCGAATCCGCCGACAAGGGTGACAAGCCCGACGTCAAGAAGACCGAGACCGCCGAGCTGTTCGACAATGCCTACGGCTCGGTGACCGACGCCGGCTATACCCTGCCGGCCATTCCGGTGGAGCGGGTGAAGCCGCAGTTCCGCCGCCAGATCGTCAGCTATGACAGCAAGGAACGCCCGGGCACGATCATCGTCAACACGCGCGAGCGCCATCTCTATTACATCCTGCCGGGCGGCAAGGCCGTGCGCTACGGGATCGGCGTCGGCAAGCAGGGCTTTGCCTGGGCCGGTGAAGCCTATGTTGCCTGGAAGCAGGAATGGCCGACCTGGCATCCGCCGAAGGAAATGGCGCAGCGCCGTCCCGATGTCGCGCGTTATGTCGAAGCCGGCATGGGTCCTGGTCTCACCAACCCGCTCGGCGCGCGCGCCATGTATCTCTTCAACGAGGAAGGCAAGGACACGCTGTTCCGCCTGCATGGCACGCCGGAATGGGCTTCCATCGGCACCGCCGCTTCCTCGGGCTGCATTCGCCTGATGAACCAGGATATCATCGACCTCTACAAGCGCGTCCGTCCGGGCCGCAGCAACAAGGTCATCGTTATCCAGTAAAAGCATGGCGGAGCGATCCGCCATTTCTTTTTGGAATTCTCCAGACTGCCGCTGGCCTTATCGGGCTCAGCGGCAGTCTGCGTTTGGGACTTTCAATCCCGCTGCCGGGCGATCGCGCCGATCGCATTGGTCAGCAGGCGACCGGCGGTGATCGCCGAAATGCCGTCGATATCGGCCGGCGGATAAAGCTCGACGAGGTCGAAGCCGGCGATGGTTGCCTTTTTGCCGAGGCCGGCAATCAGGTCGATCACCTGCGTATAGGTCAGCCCGCCGGGGGTGCGTGCGGCGACGCCCGGCATGATGCCCGGGTCGAGACCGTCGCAATCCAGCGTCACCACCACCCGCGCGCCCTCGGGGATATGCCGCAGCGCCACTTCGACGCCTTGGGCATGAACCTCGCGCGCGGTGACGAATTGGCTGCCATAGCGCTGCGCCGCCTCGATTTCCGCATGCCTTGCGCTGCCGACGGCGCGCAGCCCGACCTGAACCATGCCGGCGACATGGGCCATTTCGCTTGCCCGGCGCATCGGGTTGGAATAGCCGAAGCGTTCGCCCTGCAATTCGTCGCGCCAGTCGATATGGGCGTCGATCTGCAGGATCCAGATCGGGCCGTGATCGGCAAAGCCGGCGAAAAAGGGAATCGGCACCGAATCATCGCCGCCAAGCAGGATCGGCACGGCGCCTGACGCCAGAATTTCGCGGGTCTTCGCCTCGATGCGGGCGCGGTTGCCAGCATTGTCGTGCATGACGGTCTGCAGATCGCCGGCATCAATGCAGGAGGTCTGCTTGCCGTCAAATAACGGGCCGCCGAGATCGAAATCCCAATGCGCCACAAGCGGCGCATCCCCTTGGCTTGCGGCGCGAATCGCATCGGCGGCGAGCGCATAGGGACTGCTGTCCTTGCCGGGATAGGTGCTGCCATGGCCGGCGGAAAAGATCACCATGCCCGGCGTGCCGCCATCGGCGAGGTGATTCGGAAGGCCGAGAAAGGAAAGCGGAGCCGTCATGTCCTGTGATCCCTGATAAAACTGACAATCGGGTGTCAGAATGCGGGACGGCGACAACTGCGGCAAGACCAACGGCCAACCCGTCCACATTCCCGATTCGGGTCAATACAGACGATTCACGATGGGCATTCAGGTGCTGAAGACCCTTCTACCCTTGGAGAGAAGGTGGCCCGAAGGGCCGGATGAGGGGCAGCGAAGCCGAGCAGCCTCACTCATATGTGCCTGCGGCATCCCCCTCATCCCGCTGCCGCTTGCCTATCTCCCCCGAGGGGAGAAGGGTTTTGCGGCAACGGTCTCATTCCATGTCGCCAGCCCCTCAAGAAAGGGTCCGGGATCATTCCGATCAGGCGCTCTTCGCCTTCAGTTCCAGGCGGCGGCGGTGCAGGACCGGTTCGGTGTAGCCGTTCGGCTGCTCGCGACCCTTGAGCACCAGGTCGAGGGCAGCCTGGAAGGCGACGGAATTGTCGAAATCGGCGGCCATCGGGTGGTAGAGCGGGTCGCCCGCATTCTGCGCATCGACGACCTTGGCCATGCGCTGCATGGTCTCTTTGATCTGCGCCTGCGTGACGACGCCGTGATGCAGCCAGTTGGCCATGTGCTGGGCGGAGATGCGCAGTGTGGCGCGGTCTTCCATCAGGCCGATGTCGTTGATGTCAGGCACCTTGGAGCAGCCGACGGCCTGATCGATCCAGCGCACGACATAGCCGAGAATGCCTTGCGCATTGTTGTCCAGCTCGCGCTGCACCTCTTCCGGCGTCCAGTTCGGCCTGACAGCGACAGGAATGGAGAGGATGTCGGAGAGTTTGGCGCGGGCGCGGTCCTTGAGGCCGTGCTGGATACGGGCGACGTTGACGCGGTGATAATGGGTGGCGTGCAGGGTCGCCGCGGTCGGCGACGGCACCCAGGCGGTGTTGGCGCCGGCCTTGGGATGGGCGATCTTCTGCTCCAGCATCGCCGCCATCAGGTCGGGCATGGCCCACATGCCCTTGCCGATCTGCGCATGGCCGGACAGGCCGCATTCCAGGCCGATATCGACGTTCCAGTTCTCATAGGCCGAAATCCAGGCGGCCTGCTTCATGTCGCCCTTGCGAATCATCGGGCCGGCTTCCATCGAGGTGTGGATCTCGTCGCCGGTGCGATCGAGAAAGCCGGTATTGATGAAGACGACGCGCTCGCGCGCAGCGCGAATGCATTCCTTGAGGTTGACGGTGGTGCGCCGCTCCTCGTCCATGATGCCCATCTTCATGGTGTTGCGGGCCATGCCGACGGCATCCTCGACGCGGGCGAAGAGTTCGCTAGCGAAAGCGACTTCTTCCGGACCGTGCATCTTCGGCTTGACGACATACATCGAGCCGGCCGGCGAATTCTTGCGGCGGCCGTTCGGACCGACGTCGTAGAGCGAAATCATTCCGGTCACGACGGCATCCATGATGCCCTCGGGCACCTCGTTGCCGTCGCGGTCGAGGATCGCCGGATTGGTCATCAGGTGGCCGACATTGCGCACCAGCATCAGCGAGCGGCCGCGCAGCAGGAAGGTGGAACCATCCGGCGCGGAATAGTCGATATCGGGATTGAGCGAGCGGACAAAGGTCTTGCCGCCCTTGCTGACCTCTTCCGAGAGATCGCCGCGCATCAGGCCGAGCCAGTTGCGGTAGACGGTCACCTTGTCCTCGGCATCGACGGCGGCAACCGAATCTTCGCAATCCATGATCGTGGTCAGCGCCGATTCGAGCCTGACATCGGAAATATGGGCGGGGTCGGCTGCGCCGATCGTCGTCGTTGCGTCGATCACCAGTTCGGAATGAATGCCGTTCTTGGCAAGCAGGATATGGGTCGGCTTGGCGGCATCGCCGCGATATCCGGCAAACTGGGCCGGATCCTGCATCTCGATTCGGCTGTGATCGCGACCGCGAATGACAAGAGCGCCGTTTTCGACGGCAAAGCCGCCGACATCGCTCCAGCGCGCATCGACGAGCGGCACGCTGTCATCGAGGAAGGCGCGCGCCCAGGCGATGACCTTTTCGCCGCGTTTGGGATTGTAGCCCTTGCCCTTTTCGACGCCATCGGTCTCGGGGATGGCGTCTGTGCCGTAGAGCGCGTCATAGAGCGAACCCCAGCGGGCATTGGCGGCATTCAGCGCATAACGCGCATTCATGACCGGCACGACGAGCTGGGGTCCAGCGACGGTGGCGATCTCGGGATCGACGTTGGTGGTGCTGACCGAAAAATCGTCGCCTTCCGGCAGAATGTAGCCGATCTGGCGCAGGAAGGCCTGATAGGCGTCCATGTCGGAAGGCGCGCCGTTGTCGCGATACCAGCTGTCGATCTTGGCCTGAAGGTCGTCGCGCTTGGCCAGCAGCGCGCGGTTGCGCGGCGCAAGATCATGGACAATGGCCGAAAAATTCTCGAAATAGCGCTCGGCGTCGATGCCGGTGCCGGGCAGCGCTTCATTGACGAGAAAATCATGCAGCGCGGCGTCAATCGCCAGTCCAAATTTGTCGATGCGGCTCATGATGCCTCTCCTGTCGATATCAGTCTCATCATGCCAAAATGCGCACGCATGATTGATAGTCAATTCGGCAAGGATGACAAAGATTTTCGCCGAACGGGAAACAATCCCGTCCGGCCTTGCAAATCAGTGATGGGCGATGCGCGGCCGGCCGCTGGCGGTGGCGATGAAGCGGGCTTCGACCAGCTTGCGCTGGCCTTCGATCTCCGGTGCGGCGATGTCCTCAAGAAGGGTGACGACCGGATCGGCCGCGCCGTTCTGGCGCGCCTGTGCAAGAGCGGCTTCGCTTGCCCGCGCCCGCGCCAGCGCAAAACTCTCCGCCTCATCGAGAAGCCGGACGCTGCTGCCGGCGCCGTTGACGATATAGATGCCCTCTTCCGGCACGGTCACGAAGACGGAAGCCGAAGCGCGCACTTGGCCCACCACCGCACCGATGGCATTGGCGACATCGGCATCAGCGGGAATGGCCGATTCGGCCCCCAGCAGTTCGGCGATCGCGGGATAATAGACCGGAGCGGACGCCCCGAGGCCGATCAGCGGCCGGTCGAGCGCGACGGTGAAACGGACGATGCCTTCCGTGCGCCGCAAGCCGCGATCGACGGCATTGGATTTCGACGGATCGATCTCGGCGCCATCCTCGGCAAGACAAGCGGCGAGGATGACTTCGCCGGACTGGCGCGTCAGCCGCGCGACGATCTTTTCGGCCAATTCCTCGGGCGTGGCGGCAATCGGCCTTGCGCTACCGTCCTTGATGCGCATGGCGAGTTCCAGGCCGAGCCTTGCGGCGTCCGCGTTCCACTGCGCCTGACGCCCGAGCACATGCATGGCGTCTGAAGGGGTGATGCCGCAGAGATGAACGAGGCCGCGGGCCACGAGACGATCAAGCGTCGCCTTTTGCGGCGTCGAGGTCAGCAGATCCTCCAGCGCCACCGGCACCTTGCCGATGCGGTTGAACAGGGCCTGTTCGCCGGTCTGCAAGCCACTTGCCAGATGATCGGGAACCCCGGTGCGCACCGCAAAGCGCCCATCATGGCGGCCCATATGCGGGCTGCGTTTCTGCCGTTCGAGCACGGTGAGGATAGCATCGCCATGCAGCGCCGCCGCAAGGCTGAGCGGCAGAAGGCGGCGCGGCCCGAGCTTGAAGCTGGCGGTCAGGCCGCGATCGTTGACATGCAATTCCGAATCGCCGCCGAGGCCGTAGGTGCGCATCGCGACCGCCTCGACCATGGTGCGATAGCCGCCGACCACCGCGCCTTCGGCATCGAGGCGCGGACGGCCGTTTTCAAGCACAGCGACGTCCGTTGTGGTGCCGCCGATGTCGGAGACGACGCCATTGTCGAGACCGGTCAGATATTGCGCGCCGACGAGGCTCGCCGCTGGGCCGGAGAGAATGGTCTCGATGGGGCGCACCTTGGCTTCGCTGGCGGCGATCAGCGCGCCGTCGCCGCGCACCACCATCATCGGGGCATCGATGCCGTGACGGACCAGAAAATCCTCGCAGGCGCCGACAAGACGGTCGATCATCGACACAAGCCGGGCATTGAGCAGCGTCGTCAGTGCCCGGCGCGGGCCGCCGAGCTTCGAGGAGAGTTCATGGCTGCAGGTGACCGGCAGGTGCGAGATCTCGCGGATACGCTCGCGCACGCGGATTTCATGGGCGGGATTGCGCACGGCAAAATAGCCGGCGACGGCAAAGGAGGAGACGTTTTTCGCCAGATCCGGCAGCGCCGCGTCGAGCACGGAGAGATCGAGCGGCGTCTCGTTGCCATGCACGTCATGACCGCCAGGCACGAAGATAACGGGATCGTTTCCGAGCGCTTCGGCAAGACCGTCGCGCTTCAGATCCTCGGGGCCGAAACCGATCATCACGAGGCCGGCGCGGCCGCCCTGCCCTTCGACCAGCGCATTGGTCGCCAGCGTCGTCGATAGCGAGACGAGGCTGATGGCGGAAACCGGGGCGGCGGCCTGCTCCAGCACGGCATGAACGGCGCCGGCGATGCCGACGGCAAGATCGTGCCTCGTCGTCAGCGATTTCGCCTTGGCGACGACGCCTTGGGTTTCATGGAATAGAACCGCATCGGTATAGGTGCCGCCGGTATCGATGCCGAGCATGTATTGCGAGGTCACGCGCTGTCATCCCTGAACGATGAAAGGTTTTTATTCCCTACGCTGTTAGGACAGGGAGACGATGGCCGGCAAGCGACAAATGCTCGAAGATAATTTCACGTGAAACATTTGTTCACGCGCTCAGCCTTGCGCTGACCCGCATCGGCAGGCCCTTAGCCGGCTGCGTCGTCAGTTTCTGCACCGGCCAGGGATGCGTATCCGGCGTCACGTCGAAACGGAAGCGGCGCATCAGCACGGCAAGCGCGATAACCGCCTCCTGAAGCGCGAAGGTCGCGCCGATGCAGACGCGCGGGCCGGCGCCGAAGGGCAGGAACTGGAAACGGCCGATCTTTCCCCGGTTTTCCGGCAGAAACCGCTGGGGCAGGAAGGCGCGCGGCTTTTCCCAGTAAAGTTCGTGGCGATGCAGCGTCCAGGGCATGATGAGGATGGTGACGCCGGGCTCGATCACCAGCGTCTTGCCCTCGGGGTTCGTCCAGCTGTCGCGTTCGATGGCGGCGCGGTTGATCGAGGGGGCCGGCGGATAGAGCCGCAGCGCCTCTTCGAAGGCCGCGCGCACATGCGGCATGCGGTCCAGCCAATCGACCGGCTCGGCGCCCTCGTCCAGAACCGCATCGATCTCCGCTTCCATCCTGTCGCGGAAATCCGGCGTGTTGGCGACGCAATAAAGCGTCCAGGCCAGCGCCCGGGCCGTGGTCTCATGGCCTGCGCCGATGAAGGTGAGGATATTGTCCTCGATCTCGTCCATGGTCAGGCCATCCGGGCCGGCCTGTTCAAGAAGCAGCGTCAGGAAATCGCCGGGAACGCTGGCGCGATCACGCTGCATCGCCTCCAGCCGCATCGCCATGGTATCGGCGACGATGCCGCGAAATTTCGCCAACACTTTTCGCCCGCCGATGCGGGTCAGGCGCGGCACCCAGGGCGGTGCGCGCAACAGGTCCATGGGATCGACGCGGCCCATGCGATGCAACAGCTGATCGACATCGTCGGAGAATTTTTCGGATTTGGTGGCGATCTGGCCGGAGAACAGCGTGTCCGACAGGATGGCGAAGGCCAGTTCCGTCATATCGACCGAGAGATCGTGGATCGCGCCGTCCGACCCTTGGTATTTCTGCGCATAGAGTTCAGACTGGCGCAGCATCTGGCCGGCGAAACCCCGGGCATGGCGCGGAGTGAAGACCGGGGCCATGGCCTTTCGCGAGCGTTTCCATACCTCGCCCTCGGCGGTCAGCAGTCCGTCGCGCAGGATTGGCCGGAGCAGCAATTGCCGGATCTCCGACATGCAATAGTTGCCGACATTGTCGACCAGCACATGACGGATCAGGCCGGGATCGTTGACGATCAACGTCCGCTCGCGGAAAAACTCGGTGTAGATCCACGGCAGCGTGTAGGAGGGCACGCCCCAGAGTTCGAGGGGATTGCGCATGACGGTGCGCACGATCTCCAGCCGCGACGGCGGCGTGCTGCGCGGGATCGGCGCCGGCGGCTCGAAGGGATCGGGGCGCATGTCCATAGGATCAGCCTTTCCTCATCCGCCCGGCCGATCCCTGTCAGGATCCGTCAGAGCAGGCTTTGCAACTCGGCCAGCTTGTCGTTGATGAGCCAGCCGTAATAATTCTCTTCCGGCCAGACGGTCCCGCCGCCGGCATTCTTGGCGGCAAGCACGCGGGCGCGGGCTTTCGAATTGCCGATATTGTAAAGCGTCGCGGTCACGCCCGGGTTCCGCGAAATATCCATGCCGGCGATCTTGCGATAATCGTCGATGGATTTGCGGATGATGGCGGCCACGAAGGCAAGAGACAGATCCGGATCCATAATGGCGCGGTAGACCTCGCCGGCGTCGTTTTCATCGAGCTTCGGTACGCCCGACGTGCGCGACACCAGATCCGACATCATCAGCGCCGTCAGCGGATTGACCTGACCGAGGCCGAATGTCTGTCCGGCATAGAAGGGCTGGAAGAAGACAGCGCTGAAGCGATTGTCGGGATAGCTCTTGCCGCCGACCGTCTTTCCACGAAATTTCGCCTCCCAGATATCCTCACGGCAGGTCCACAACTCGTAGGAATCACCCTTGCAGTCGGAAAATTCCGGACGCTTGATAAAATCGGCAATCGATTCGCCGTCATAGGCGAAGCGGAAGTTGTTGCCGGCATACGAGGCGGCCTTGACGTAATAGGACTGCAACCGGTCATAAGCGTCGACATTATAGGTGTGTTCGCCGACCAGCGCCCCGACGATATGGATCGGCGCGATGCCATAGGCGCTTGCGGTCGATTTGATCTTGGAGATCAACTTCTTGTCCGAGGCGAGAAGGTCGCGGATTTTCTCGTATTTCTGGTCGAAGGTTGTCTTGCCGGCCTTGGTGCGGCGCATGGAAGCGCCGGGGATCGCCGGCTGCTCGGAGTTGCGATTGCCCGATGGCACCATGGTCGCCGCATGCGACAGCGTCGGCGCAAGCATCGCGCAGGAAATCAGCAGGGAAAAGGCAAAGCGCCGCATGTCAGCATTCCTTCAAGCGGTGCCGATCCTTGGCAAAAAGGCATTCGGCGCGCGCGCCAAAGGCCGAACGGATCGGGACGTGTCAAGCCAGCGGGCCACTCCATACGAGGAACCGGCCCGGCTGTCGAGTGCCGTTCGGCAATGCCGGCAACGCTTCACGCGATTATGAATCCGTGAAGCGCCGCTGGTTTGGTCTTAAGCTTTTACGCATTCCTGCCGGAAAACCGCTTCGCACTTTTCCGGCAATGCTTTTACAGAATGAACCGCGACAGGTCGGTATTGCGGGCGAGGTCGCCGACATGCTCGCGCACATAGGCCTCGTCGATGACAACCGACTGACCGCCCCGATCCGGTGCCGCAAACGAGATTTCGTCGAGCACGCGTTCCATCACCGTCTGCAGGCGGCGGGCGCCGATGTTTTCCACCGAGCTGTTGAGGTGAACCGCCACATCGGCCAGCGCGTCGATGGCATCGGGCGTGAATTCGAGCTTCAGATCCTCGGTGCCCATCAGCGCGATATACTGGCGGATGAGGCTGGCTTCGGTTTCCGTCAGGATGCGGCGGAAGTCTTCCTTGGTCAGCGGCTTCAATTCGACGCGGATCGGCAGGCGGCCCTGCAATTCCGGCAGAAGATCGGACGGCTTGGCGACATGGAAGGCGCCCGACGCGATGAAGAGGATGTGATCGGTCTTCACCGGCCCATATTTGGTCGAAACCGTCGTGCCTTCGACAAGCGGCAGCAAGTCGCGCTGCACGCCTTCACGCGAAACGCCGGCGCCCATGCCGCCATCGCGGGCGGCGATCTTGTCGATTTCGTCGAGGAAGACGATGCCGTCATTCTCGACCGAACGCACGGCTTCGCGCTGGATCGCCTCATTGTCGATCAGCTTGTCGGACTCGTCGCGGATCAGCTCCTTGTAGCTGTCGCGCACGGTCGTCTTGACCTTCTTCGTGCGGCCGCCCATCGCCTTGCCGAACATGTCGGACAGGTTCAGCACGCCGATATTGGCGCCGGGCATGCCCGGAATTTCGAAGCCCGGCATGCCGGAGCCGCTGTCGGCGATCTCGATGTCGATTTCCTTGTCGTCGAGCTGGCCGTCGCGGAGCTTCTTTCGAAAGCTGTCACGGGTGGCGGGAGACGCGGTGGAACCGACCAGCGCATCGAGGACGCGCTCCTCGGCGCTGGCATGCGCCTTGGCCTGCACATCGGCGCGCTTCTTTTCACGCACCAGGCCGATGCCGATCTCGACGAGGTCGCGCACGATCTGCTCGACGTCGCGGCCGACATAACCGACCTCGGTGAACTTGGTCGCCTCGACCTTGATGAAGGGCGCGCCCGCAAGCTTGGCGAGGCGACGCGAGATCTCGGTCTTGCCGACACCGGTCGGGCCGATCATCAGGATATTCTTGGGCATGACTTCGTCGCGCAGATCCGCGTCGAGCTGCTGGCGGCGCCAGCGGTTGCGCAGCGCAATCGCCACTGCGCGCTTGGCCTCATGCTGGCCGATGATGAAACGGTCCAGTTCGGACACGATTTCACGGGGAGAAAAAGTCGTCATATCGTCTGTCTCCGGCGATCCCGAAAGCGGCAATCGCCTCAAAAGAAGAAGTTATTCGGCGTCGAGCGTTTCGACCACCAGATTGTGATTGGTATAGACGCAGATATCGGCGGCGATTTCGAGGGCCTTGCGGGCGATTTCCTCGGCCGTCTTGTCGGTTTCAGCAAGGGCGCGGGCCGCGGCGAGCGCATAATTGCCGCCCGAACCGATGGCCATGACGCCATGTTCCGGCTCCAGCACGTCGCCATTGCCGGTGATCGCCAGCGTCACCGTCTTGTCGGCGACGATCATCATCGCCTCGAGGTTGCGCAGATACTTGTCGGTGCGCCAGTCCTTGGCAAGCTCGACGGCGGCGCGCATCAGCTGGCCGGGATACTGGTCGAGCTTCTTTTCGAGGCGCTCCAGAAGCGTGAAGGCATCTGCCGTCGCACCCGCAAAACCGGCGATCACGTCGCCCTTGCCAAGGCGACGCACCTTGCGGGCATTGCCCTTCATCACCGTCTGGCCGAGGCTGACCTGGCCATCGCCTGCCAGCACGACCTTGCCGCCCTTTCGAACCGTAATAATCGTTGTCATCGAACACCTTTTCCGCCGGCGGGGCCGGCCCTTCCTGCCACCGGAAACGGCAGCGTTTGAGGCCTATGTAAGCGGTGTCTTCGCGATTACAATCCGTTGAAAACGCGCCGTCACATTCCCATCTCTACAAGCGTACCGCTTTTGCCCCTTCGCGCTGGATTCTTGGGGCCGTGCCTGATATGGGAGCGGCAATCGTATATCAGTGGAGTCTGCGATGGCCGATCACATGCAAAGCCGTAGCGCGAGCATTTCCCGCACGACCAACGAAACCTCGGTTTCCGTCTCCGTCAATCTCGACGGCAGCGGCATCGCCAAGATTTCCACGGGCGTCGGCTTCTTCGACCATATGCTCGACCAGCTTTGCCGACATTCGCTCATCGACATGGAGATCGAGACCAAGGGCGACCTGCATGTCGACGATCACCATGCGGTCGAAGACACCGGCATCGCCATCGGCCAGGCCATCGCCAAGGCGCTGGGCGACCGGCGCGGCATCACCCGCTACGCCTCGCTCGACCTCGTCATGGACGAGACGATGACCAAGGCCGGCGTCGATCTGTCCGGCCGCCCTTTCCTCGTCTGGAACGTCACGTTCAGCGCCCCGAAGATCGGCACCTTCGACACCGAACTGGTGCGCGAATTCTTCCAGGCGCTGGCCCAGAATGCCGGCATGACGCTGCATGTGATGAACCATTACGGCGCCAACAACCATCACATCGCCGAAACCTGCTTCAAGGCCGTCGCCCGCGTGCTGCGCACCGCGACGGAGATCGATCCACGCCAGGCAGGGCGCGTTCCTTCCACGAAGGGCACGCTTGTCTGATTTCTTCCGTGACAAACGGGACAAGGCAACGACATGGCAAGCTATCTCGTCTTGACGCCGCCGGGCGGGCCGGAAGCCGATCACGCCCGCACCCGTTTCGTTCGTGACGCGTTTTCGTTCATCGCCTTTCTGTTTCCGGGCCTCTGGCTGCTAAGCAAACGGCTCTGGCTCGCCGGCGTTCTCGCTTTGGTGTTGCAGGGTCTGGCCGGCGCTATCGCCGAACAATCCGGCTTTTTCTTCGCCGGCTCAGCATTGGCTTTGGCGCTCTCCATCCTCGTGGCGCTCGAAGGCCCGAGCCTTGTCGTCGGCGATCTCGAACGCAAGGGCTGGACGCTCGACGGCATCGTCGTCGCCGACGATATCGACGGGGCGGAAGAGCTCTATTTCAACGATGCGGCGACAGCGGTTACGACCCCATCGGCCCCCGACTGGAACGCCCTGCCCGCGTCCAACGGCATCCGCCGCGCCGCCAATCCGGCGCTTGGCCTGTTTGATTTTGACGGAGGACGCTGAATGCGCGTCGCAATTATCGATTACGGTTCCGGAAACCTGCGCTCGGCGACCAAGGCCTTCGAGCGCGCTGCCCGCGAGGCCGGCATCGATGCCCATATCGACCTGACCGACAGGCCGGAAAACGTCGCCATCGCCGATCGCGTCGTGCTGCCCGGCGTCGGCGCCTATGCCGATTGTCGTCGCGGCCTCGATGCCGTCAGCGGCATGACGGAGGCGCTCGTCGAGGCGGTCGAGACGAAGGCGAGGCCTTTCCTCGGCATCTGCGTCGGCATGCAGCTCATGTCGTCGCGCGGCTTGGAAAAGACGATCACGCAAGGGCTCGGCTGGATTGCCGGCGATGTCGTCGAAATGACGCCGGCCGATCCGACGTTGAAAATCCCGCAGATCGGCTGGAATACGCTGACGCTTGCCCACGCCCATCCGCTCTTCGACGGCATTCCGACCGGGCCGGACGGATTGCATGCCTATTTCGTGCATTCCTATCATCTGGCTGCGTCCCATGAGGAAGAGGTCATTGCCACCACCGATTACGGTGGGCCGATGACCGCCTTCGTCGCCCGCGACAACAAGGCGGGCGCGCAGTTTCACCCCGAGAAGAGCCAGAAGCTCGGCCTCGACCTGATCGCCAATTTTCTGCGCTGGGCGCCGTAACCCGCAACCGAGGTCAAAGAGACATGATCCTTTTCCCCGCCATCGACCTCAAGGACGGCCAATGCGTGCGCCTGAAGCTCGGCGACATGAACCAGGCGACCGTCTACAATCCCGATCCCGCAGCCCAGGCGAAAGCTTTTGAGACCCAAGGTTTCGAATGGCTGCATGTGGTTGATTTGAACGGCGCCTTTGCCGGCCAGTCGGTCAATGGCGATGCGGTCGACGCCATCCTGAAGGCCACCAAGAACCCGGTACAGCTCGGTGGCGGCATCCGCACGCTCGAGCATATCGAAAGCTGGCTGACGCGCGGCCTCGCCCGCGTCATTCTCGGCACGGTGGCGGTGCGCGATCCCGCGCTCGTCATCGAGGCCTGCAAGCGTTTTCCCGGCAAAGTCGCCGTCGGCATCGACGCCAAGGGCGGCAAGGTGGCGGTCGAGGGCTGGGCGGAAGGCTCCGAACTCGGCGTCATCGAACTGGCGAAGAAATTCGAGGGCGCCGGCGTCGCCGCGATCATCTACACGGATATTGATCGCGACGGGATTCTCGCCGGCATCAACTGGGCCTCGACCTTGGAACTGGCCGATGCCGTGTCCATTCCGGTCATCGCCTCCGGCGGCCTCGCCTCGCTCGACGATATCGGCCGGATGCTGCAGCCCGACGCCGCCAAGCTGGAAGGCGCAATTTCCGGCCGCGCATTGTATGATGGCCGCATCGATCCTGCGGAAGCCTTGGCGCTGATCAAGGCCGCAAGGGAGGCCGCGTAAATGACCCTCAAAGCCCGTGTTATCCCCTGTCTCGACGTCAAGGACGGCCGCGTCGTCAAGGGCGTGAATTTCGTCGATCTCATAGATGCCGGCGATCCAGTCGAAGCGGCCAAGGCCTATGACGCCGCCGGCGCCGACGAGCTTTGTTTCCTCGACATCACCGCTTCCTCGGACAATCGCGACACGATTTTCGATGTCGTCACCCGCACGGCCGAACATTGCTTCATGCCGCTGACGGTCGGCGGCGGCGTGCGCGCGACATCCGATATCCGCAAGCTCCTGCTCTGCGGCGCCGACAAGGTGTCGATCAACTCGGCGGCGGTGAACAATCCGGATTTCGTCGCCGAAGCGGCAGACAAGTTCGGCAACCAGTGCATCGTCGTTTCCATCGACGCCAAGCGTGTCTCGCAGGCCGGTAAGGCGCCGCGCTGGGAGATCTTCACCCATGGCGGCCGCAAGGAAACCGGCATCGACGCCATCGAGTTCGCCATCAAGATGGTGGAACGCGGTGCGGGCGAATTGCTGGTCACCTCGATGGACCGCGACGGCACCAAGAGCGGCTACGACATCGAACTCACCCGACGGATTGCCGATGCCGTGCGCGTGCCGGTGATTGCGTCCGGCGGCGTCGGTTCGCTCGACGATCTCGTCGCCGGCGTGCGCGATGGCCATGCGACGGCGGTGCTCGCGGCTTCGATTTTTCACTTCGGAACATTCACCATTGGTCAAGCCAAAACCTATATGTCTGAACACGGCATTCCCATGCGGCTGGATTGAGGCCCGAACATGAGCGAATTTTCCCTTTCCGACCTGGAAACCATCGTTGCGGAGCGCGCCAAGGCGGCGCCCGAGGAATCCTGGACGGCGAAACTGGTGGCTGCCGGCCAGGCCAAGGCCGCCAAGAAGCTAGGCGAAGAGGCGATCGAAACCGTGATCGCCGCCATTGCCGACGACCGCGACAATCTCAAATACGAAGCAGCCGATCTTCTCTACCACCTGCTCGTCGTGCTCAAGATCGCCGATATCCCGCTCGATGAGGTTCTGGCCGAGCTGGAACGGCGAACCGGCCAATCCGGTTTGAAGGAAAAGGCAAGCCGGCAACCGTCATGACGATCGTCACCAAGGATATCGCAGTGCCCGAAGCGCTCGATCACTTCCAGGCCAACAGTTTTTCGCCCTACCATTTCTTCACCTCCGACGAATGGGCGAAGTTCCGGGCCGATACGCCGCTGACCCTGACCGCCGATGAAGTGCATCGGCTCCGATCCCTTGGCGACCCGATCGATCTCAACGAAGTGCGGCGCATCTATCTGTCGCTGTCGCGCCTGTTGTCCTCGCATGTGGAATCCTCGCAACTGCTGTTTCAGCAGCGCAACCGCTTCCTCAATCTCTCCGGCGCGGTGAAAACCCCCTTCGTCATCGGCATCGCCGGCTCCGTGGCCGTCGGCAAATCGACGACCGCCCGCGTGTTGAAGGAGCTTCTGGCGCGCTGGCCGTCGAGCCCGAAGGTCGATCTGATCACCACGGACGGTTTCCTGTTCCCGAATGCGATCCTGCAGCGGGACAATCTGATGAACCGCAAGGGTTTTCCGGAAAGCTACGATACGACCGCCATCCTGCGGTTCCTGTCGGCGATCAAGGCCGGCCAGCCAAACGTCCAGGCGCCGCTCTATTCGCACATGACCTATGACGTGCTGCCGGACGAATTCCGCACCGTCGACCGGCCCGATATCCTGATCTTCGAGGGCATCAACGTTCTGCAATCGCGCGATCTGCCGGCCGACGGCAAGATCGTGCCGATGGTCTCGGACTTCTTCGACTTCTCGATCTATATCGATGCCGAGGAAGGTCGTATCCACGATTGGTATGTGACGCGCTTCATGCGTCTGCGCCAGACGGCGTTCCGCGACCCGACCTCCTACTTCCATCGCTATGCCTCGATCAGCGAGGAGGAAGCGCTGGAGACGGCCGAAGGCCTGTGGCAGAACATCAACCTGAAGAACCTGCGCCGCAACATCCTGCCGAGCCGCCCGCGCGCCGACCTGATCCTGCGCAAGGGCACCGACCATCTGATCGAGACGGTCGCACTGCGCAAACTCTGAACGCGTTTATTGAGCCGGATTCACCCGCCGCAGGGTGAGATTGATGCGGCCGCCATTCTTCAGCAGCGTCGACGTGTTGGGATAGATGCGGTCGACGCCGTGAAACACAAGCCGGCTTTCTCCGCCGAGCACGACGATATCGCCGCTTTCGAGCTTTACCGAGGATGTCTTGTCCTTGCGATCCAGCCCTCCAATGCGAAAAAGGCAGGCATTGCCGAGCGAAATCGACACCACGGGCGCTGAAAATTCCTTCTCATCGCGGTCCTGATGCAGGCCCATACGCGCCTCATCAGAATAGAAATTGACGAGGCAGGCCTCGGGATCGAGCGGCGTTTTGCCGACATGGCGCCAGATTTCCAGCAAACGCGGCGGCATTGGCGGCCAAGCCGCGCCGCTCACCGGATGCATCGGTTGATAACGGTAGCCGCGTTCGCGATCCGTCACCCAGCCGAGCGATCCGCAATTGGTCATGCGCACCGACATCGGCTGGCCGCTGCGGGGCATGACCGGCACATAGAGCGGCGCGGCCGAAACCACCTGCCGGATATCTTCGACCAGCGCTTCCTGCTCGGCGCGGTCGAGGTAGCCGGGATAGTGGCGCACGCCGCCCGGCAAGACGATCATCGGTTTCTTCGCATCGCTCATCTTAGCCGGAGTCCGATCCCTTGTGCCTGCCATACACCGACGCAAAACCGCTGCGTACTTTTGCTGGAAATGTTTCCTGTTTGCCGCATTCCCGGGCGCAAAACCGCTTCACACTTTTGCTGGAAATGCTTCCTGTTTGCCGCATTTCCGGACGCAAAACCGCTGCGCACTTTTGCTGGAAATGCTTTACTCCCCACCCGACGGGCGGCCACGCATCTTCTTGACGTCCGAACGGCCGGCCTTTTCCTTCAGCCGCCGCTCGACGGAGCCGCGGGTCGGCTTGGTCTTCTTGCGCGGCGGCGGCGGCGGCTTGGCGGCTTCGAGGATCAATTCCTTCAGACGTTCACGCGCCTCCTCGCGGTTGCGATCCTGGCTGCGCGAGCGGCTCGCCTCGATCATCAGCGTGCCGTCCTTGGAGGCGCGCCGGCCGGCAAGCACGAGCGCGTTACGCTTGACGCGCTCGTTGAGCGCCGGCGAATTGGCGATGTTGAAAAAGAGCTGGACGGCGGTCGAGACCTTGTTGACGTGCTGACCACCGGCGCCGCCCGCCAGCACGAACTGCTCGGTCAGTTCCCAGCCCGCAATCGTGATGCGGTCGTCGATATAGAGCGGTTCGCTTGCCATGGCCGGGCCTGTCTTTGTCCTTGCCGATGCAACCGCGTAAAACATCTGCCGGTTCCACGCAATCCGCCAAACCGGCGCCGACAGCAAAAACCCGGCCGCTTTCGCGCCCGGGTTTCACGTGAATCATCGAATTTTCAGCGTAATTCCGCGCTGGAAACGGACGAAATGCTTATTCGGCGGCGATCTGCACGGCCGGGGCCGCATCGCGAACCTTGCCGTCGACATGAGACTCGAACTTGGCGAAGTTGGCGACGAACATGTCCACCAGCTTGCGAGCCTGTGCGTCATAGGCCTTGGCGTCGCTCCAGGTCAAACGCGGATCGAGCAGCGCGCTGTCGACGCCGGCAACCGAACGCGGAACCGCAATGCCGAAATTGGCGTCGGTGCGGAAATCAGCGGTCTTCAGCGTGCCGTCGAGGGCGGCGGCCAACATGGCGCGCGTCGCCTTGATCGGCATGCGGCGGCCGGTGCCGTAGGCGCCGCCGGTCCAGCCGGTGTTGACCAGCCAGCAATCGACGTCGTGGCGACCGATCAGTTCCTTCAGCAGATTGCCGTATTCGGCCGGATGACGCGGCATGAACGGCGCGCCGAAGCAGGTCGAGAAGGTGGCTTCCGGCTCGGTCACGCCCTTTTCCGTGCCGGCGACCTTGGCGGTGTAGCCGGAAAGGAAGTGGTACATGGCCTGTTCCGGCGTCAGCTTGGCGATCGGCGGTAGCACACCGAAGGCATCCGCGGTCAGCATGATGATCGTCTTCGGGTGCGGCGCACGGCCGGTGGCCGATGCATTCGGGATGAAATGCAGCGGATAGGCGCAGCGCGTGTTTTCGGTCAGCGAGCCGTCGTCGAAATTCGGGCGGCGCTCCTCGTCGAGCACGACGTTTTCCAGAACCGTGCCGAAACGCTTGGTCGTGGCGTAGATTTCCGGCTCGGCTTCGGCCGAGAGGCGGATGGTCTTGGCGTAGCAGCCGCCTTCGAAATTGAAGACGCCCTCTTCGCTCCAGCCATGCTCGTCGTCACCGATCAGCGTGCGGGCCGGATCGGCCGACAGCGTCGTCTTGCCGGTGCCGGACAGGCCGAAGAACACAGCGGTATCGCCGGCCGGGCCGACATTGGCGGAGCAGTGCATCGGCATCACGCCCTTGGCGGGCAGAAGATAGTTGAGCACCGTGAAGACCGACTTCTTCATCTCGCCGGCATAGGACGTGCCGCCGATGAGGATCAGATTGTTGGTCAGGTCGCAGGCGATCACCGTTTCCGTGCGGCATCCATGGCGCTCGGGATCGGCGCGGAAGCTCGGCAGGTCGATGATCGTCAGCTTCGGCACGAAGCCGGCCAGCGCCTCACGCTCCGGACGGATCAGGAGGTTGCGGATGAACAGCGAATGCCAGGCGAATTCGGTGACGACGCGCGAGGGAAGCGCATGGCCGACATCGGCGCCGCCGACGAGATCCTGCACGAACAGCGTGCGTCCCTCGGCATGCGCCAGCATGTCCTTGTGCAGCACCTCGAAATGGGCGCGCGACATCGGCTTGTTGTTGTCCCACCAGATGACGTTTTCGGTCTCGTCGTCACGGACGACGAACTTGTCCTTGGCGGAGCGGCCGGTGTGCTGGCCGGTCAGGGCCCGAAGCGCGCCGTCGGCGGTCAGTTCCGCCTCGCCGCGACGAATCGCCTCTTCGTAAAGCAGGCCTTCGGTGAGGTTGTAATAGACATGCGCGGCGCCGCCGAGACCTGCCTTTTCGATCGTGTGATCGAGGTTATGAACGCCGAATTCTTGCATGCTGCTCATCCTCCGTCAGCATTACGCTGATTGAAATCTGTCGCGAAAATAGGAGGAGATTTAAAACATGACAATATCATTTCTGGAAAAATATAGCAAAATCAATAAATTAATCGATTTAAAAAAAATTTCTTTCATTTAAATCGTTTACATCGCTGTTCATATCGCGCCAAATCCCGGCCTGATCAGGATTGGCTTTGCGCGCCTCTCACGGTTGCCCCTTCCCCTTTGCCACAATTTGTTCCACCTTTATCCCCATGAAGCGCGCAATCGCCATTGTGCCCGCGCCCCGATGCGTGCCCCTTTGGCGACGGCAGATATAGACGGAGACCTGATCATGCTCACCATCGCGCTCGTCGACGACGACCGGAATATTTTGACGTCGGTGTCGATTGCCTTGGAAGCCGAAGGCTACAAGGTGGAGACCTATACGGACGGCGCCTCCGCCCTCGACGGCCTCCTGGCCCGGCCGCCGCAGCTTGCCATCTTCGACATCAAGATGCCGCGCATGGACGGCATGGAACTGCTGCGCCGCCTGCGCCAGAAGTCGGATCTGCCCGTGATCTTCCTCACCTCCAAGGACGAGGAGATCGACGAATTGTTCGGCCTCAAGATGGGCGCCGACGATTTCATCACCAAGCCGTTCTCGCAGCGCCTGCTGGTCGAACGTGTCAAGGCGGTGCTACGCCGCGCGCAGAACCGGGAAAACGCAGCAGCGGCCGCCGCCAATCCGAAGCCCGGCGTGCCGCAGCAATCGCGCTCACTCGAACGCGGCCAGCTCGTCATGGATCAGGAACGTCATACCTGCACCTGGAAGGGCGAGCCGGTGACGCTGACGGTGACCGAGTTCCTCATCCTGCATTCGCTGGCGCAACGCCCCGGCGTGGTGAAAAGCCGTGACGCGCTGATGGACGCCGCCTATGACGAGCAGGTCTATGTCGACGACCGCACCATCGACAGCCACATCAAGCGGCTGCGCAAGAAGTTCAAAATCGTCGACAACGACTTCGATATGATTGAAACTCTCTACGGCGTCGGCTACCGCTTCCGCGAAGCAGCCTGAGCCCCGCAGATATTTTCGTGCACGCAACGGCGGCGATATGAGAGACGCCGTTGCGGGAGGCATTCGACTTGGCAACCGTGCCGTTGGACAGCGATATCGATGACAATGAAGGCTCGGCCCCGCAGCGCGGCGGCCGGCGCTATTGGGCGCATCCCTTCACGCTGATCCGTCGCGTCTTCGGCAATGCCGTCTTTTCCAGCCTGACGCGCCGCATCCTGTTCTTCAATCTCGCCGCCCTCTTGGTTCTCGTCGGCGGCATTCTCTATCTCAACCAGTTCCGCGAAGGCCTGATCGACGCCCGCGTCGAAAGCCTGCTGACCCAGGGCGAAATCATCGCCGGCGCCATTTCGGCCTCTGCCTCGGTCGATACCAACTCGATCACCATCGACCCGGAAAAACTGCTGGAGCTGCAGGCGGGACAGAGCATCACCCCGATCCCCAACGACGAGGATCTGGAATTTCCCATCGACCCCGAGCGTGTTGCGCCGGTCCTTCGCCGGCTGATCTCGCCAACGCGCACGCGCGCCCGCATCTTCGATGCCGATGCCAACCTGCTGCTCGATTCGCGCCACCTCTATTCGCGCGGACAGGTGCTGCGCTTCGACCTGCCGCCGGTCGAGGACGAGCAGGCCGGCTGGGGCGCCTGGGCGGCCGGCTGGTTCAACAAGATCCTGCAGCCCGGCAATCTGCCGCTCTACAAGGAAATGCCCGGCGGCGACGGCTCGATCTATCCGGAAGTGATGAATGCGCTGACCGGCGTGCGCGGCGCGGTCGTGCGCGTCACCGAAAAGGGCGAACTGATCGTCTCGGTCGCCGTGCCCGTCCAGCGTTTTCGCGCCGTGCTCGGCGTGCTGCTGCTTTCGACGCAGGCCGGCGATATCGACAAGATCGTCCATGCCGAACGTCTGGCGATCATGCGCGTGTTCGGCGTCGCGACGCTGGTCAACGTCGTCCTGTCGCTGCTCCTGTCCTCGACCATCGCCACCCCCTTGCGCCGTCTGGCGGCAGCGGCGGTACGCGTGCGGCGCGGGGCAAAGACGCGTGAGGAAATTCCCGACTTCTCCGTCCGCCAGGACGAAATCGGCAATCTCTCGGTGGCGCTGCGCGAAATGACTACGGCGCTCTATGACCGAATCGACGCCATCGAAAGTTTCGCCGCCGATGTCAGCCACGAGTTGAAGAACCCGCTGACCTCGCTGCGCAGCGCCGTCGAAACGCTGCCGCTGGCGCGCAGCGATGAGTCGAAGCAGCGGCTGATGGACATCATTCAGCACGACGTGCGCCGTCTCGACCGCCTGATCTCGGACATTTCCGACGCCTCGCGCCTCGATGCGGAACTTGCGCGCTCCGACGCCAAATCGGTGAACCTCGAAATCCTGCTCGGCAATCTCGTGGAAATTTCCCGCCAGATCCGCTCGAGCAAGAAGCCGGTGGCGGTGGATCTGGCAATCGACCGCAAGCCCGGCGTCAAGGCCGGCTTCACCGTCAGCGGCCACGACCTGCGGCTTGGCCAGATCGTCACCAATCTGATCGAGAACGCCCGCTCCTTCGTCCCCGTGGACAGCGGCCGTATCTCGGTGCGCCTGTCGCGCTCGCGCAGCCGCTGCACCGTCGTCGTCGAGGACAACGGTCCCGGTATCCAGGCGGAGGATATCGATCGCATCTTCGAACGTTTCTATACCGACCGTCCGGAATCCGAAGGCTTCGGGCAGAATTCCGGCCTCGGCCTGTCGATCAGCCGCCAGATCGCCGAAGCCCATGGCGGCACGCTGAAGGCGGAAAACATCATCGATCAGGACGGCGCGGTGCGCGGCGCGCGCTTCACGCTGACCCTGCCGGCCGAGCAGGTGCTGTGACGTGCCCGAAACCAATGTCCACGGCACCGCCATCGTCATCGGCACGCAAGGCCTGATCTTCGTCGGTCCCTCGGGCAGCGGCAA
Organism: uncultured Rhizobium sp.; assembly: GCA_945952045.1. Lineage (GTDB taxonomy): Bacteria > Pseudomonadota > Alphaproteobacteria > Rhizobiales > Rhizobiaceae > Metarhizobium. The sequence continues at coordinate 2,060 of CAMFHE010000058.1, read as the reverse complement.
ATCCACCCTCGCCTTCGCTTGCCTCGCGGCGGCGCGGCGCATGGGGCTGTTTTCGGCGCTGGTCGCCGACGACCAGGTGATGATTTCGGTGCGGGGCGGCCAGGTGCTCGCCCGCCCGCCCGCCACCATCGCCGGCATGATCGAATTGCGCGGCAGCGGCATCGTCACCATGGAGACGCTGGCGCCGGCCGTTCTGCATCATGCCGTGCTTCCCGTCGACCTTGCCGAGGCCGAGCGACTACCGCCCGATGCGCAGGATCTGGAGCTCACACCGGAGGCTATCCTGCCGCTGATCCGTCTTTCCGCGACCGCGCCCGACCCGCTGGCAATGCTCGGCGCCTTCATTCCGTTTAACGGCAAAGCGTCCTCCTGATGCCCGGAGCATGGGCTTGAGGAACTCTTTTAGGCTTGCACTTCGGCTTTTCGCTGCCAAGATGCACCCCCGACGGTGGACGAGATTGTTGCATTGCGATATCTCAGCCACCTGTTTGCGTATGCAGGGAGCAGAATAATCATGATCGGACTTGTGCTTGTCACTCATGGCAAGCTGGCAGAAGAGTTTCGTCATGCCGTGGAGCATGTGGTCGGTCCACAAAAGCTGATCGAGACGATCTGCATCGGCCCGGAAGACGATATGGACCAGCGTCGTCAGGATATCCTCGACGCGGTCGGACGGGCCGACGAAGGTTTCGGCGTCGTCATTCTGACCGACATGTTTGGCGGCACCCCCTCGAATCTCGCGATCTCGGCGATGAGCAGCGGCCATATCGAGGTCATTGCCGGCGTCAACCTGCCGATGCTGATCAAGCTTGCCGGCGTGCGCGGCGAGAACAATATGGAAAAGGCGCTGGTGGAGGCCTCCGAAGCCGGGCGCAAATACATCAATGTGGCAAGCCGCGTTCTCAGCGGCAAATAATGGACGAACGACGGACCGACATGTCGCATTCGCGGGAACTGCTGATCATCAACAAACGCGGACTGCACGCCCGCGCCTCCGCCAAGTTCGTCCAGACGGTCGACGGCTACGACGCCACGATCACGGTTTCCAAGGACGGCATGACCGTCGGCGGCACCTCGATCATGGGCCTGATGATGCTGGCCGCCAGCCCCGGCACCACCATTCTCGTCAACGCCAGCGGCGACCAGGCCGCCGAGGCGCTGGAGGCGATCGACGCCTTGATCCGCGACCGCTTCGGCGAAGAGATGTAAACGGCCTTGCCACGCATCTGCGCGATATAAAGACATAAAGACTTCTTTATATCCTTATTGCCTTGACACTCAAATCCTGATAGACGCAACCCATCGTCCGTTTCGACGGAAGGAATTGCCGCGTCCGCATTTTTGACGAATGCGACGATGGCCAGACCCAGCGGGAGCGCTTCATGAGCACTGACAAGGATTACATCATCGCCGATATCGCCCTTGCCGATTTCGGTCGCAAGGAACTCGACATCGCCGAAACCGAAATGCCGGGCCTGATGGCCTGCCGCAGCGAATTCGGCGCCTCCAAGCCGCTGAAGGGCGCCCGCATCTCCGGCTCCCTGCACATGACCATCCAAACCGCCGTCCTGATCGAGACGCTGACCGCGCTCGGCGCCGAAGTTCGCTGGGCTTCGTGCAACATCTTCTCGACGCAGGACCATGCCGCCGCCGCGATCGCCGCGACCGGCGTTCCTGTCTTCGCCGTCAAGGGCGAGACGCTGGAGCAGTATTGGGAATACACCGACAAGATCTTCCAGTGGGCAGACGGCGGCGTTTCCAACATGATCCTCGACGATGGCGGCGACGCCACCATGTACATCCTGCTCGGCGCCCGCGCCGAAGCCGGCGAGGACGTTCTGTCCAATCCGGGTTCTGAAGAGGAAGAAATCCTCGTCGCCCAGATCAAGAAGCGCCTCAAGGCTTCGCCCGGCTGGTTCACCAAGCAGCGCGACGCTATCCAGGGCGTCACCGAAGAAACCACCACGGGCGTGCATCGCCTCTATCAGCTTGCCGAAAAGGGCCTGCTGCCCTTCCCGGCGATCAACGTCAACGACTCGGTCACCAAGTCGAAGTTCGAC
>CAMFHE010000057.1 GCA_945952045.1 uncultured Rhizobium sp. | reverse complement strand
CTGTCTCTTATACACATCTGACGCTGCCGACGAAGAGGATAGTGTAGATCTCGGAGGTCGCCGTACCATTAAAACCGTAACAGGCGATGGATCTCGGTCTTGGCGCCGACGTCGATGCCGCGTGTCGGCTCGTCCATCAGGATGACCGTCGGCGCGACGGCGAGCTGCTTTGCAATCGCCACCTTCTGCTGGTTGCCCCCTGACAGGGATTTGACCGGAGCCTCGACGCCGCCCATGCGCACGCCAAGCCGGCGCGCGAAATCCGCTGCCAGGGCGGCTTCGGCGCGACTGTTCAGCAGGCCAGCGCGATTGGTAAAAGCCTTGAGATTCAAGACCGAGATGTTCTGGGCAATTGACATCTCAAGGAACACGCCGGAACCCTTGCGGTCTTCCGAGAGATAAACGATGCCAGCCTTGACCGCATCCGCATAGGCATTGATCGCCTGCGGCTTGCCACGCAGGCGGACGGTGCCCTTTGTCCGCGGCCGAAGCCCGCAAATGCCTTCGGCGATCTCCGTGCGGCCGGAGCCGATGAGCCCGCCGATGCCGAGAATTTCACCCTTGCGCACATCAAGGCACACATCATGGAACCGCTCGCCGTCGCTCAGCGCGTCAACGCTCAGGATCGTCTCGCCCGCGCCGTCGGCCGGTCCGAACTTGTCCGGGTAGAGCTGGGTGATCTCGCGGCCAACCATGCGACGGACCACGTCATCCGGGGTGATATCCACGATGCCATCGGTGCAGACATAGCGACCATCGCGGAAGACGGTCACCCGGTCGCAGAGGCTGAAGATTTCGGCCATGCGATGACTGATGTAGATGATCGAGATGCCGTTCGCCTTGAGATCGCGAATGATTGAAAAAAGCTGCTGCGCCTCCGTTTCCGTCAAGGCTGCAGTCGGCTCGTCGAAAATCAGCACGTGGCAGTCGAGTGTCAGCGCCTTGGCGATCTCGACGAGCTGCTGGCTGGAGATGGGCAGGTCGGCCACCTTGCGGCGGACGTCGATGGCGGCAAGCCGGTTCATCACGGCCTGCGCATCCCGTTCCAGCGCCCGGTAATTCATGAAGGGCGAGCGGCGTCGGTTGGTGGCCGACATGAACATGTTTTCGGCGACCGTCGCATCCGGGCAAAGCGCGATTTCCTGGTGGACCAGCCCAATTCCGAGCGATTGCGCGGCGGCAGGCGAGGATATCCGCACGGCCTTGCCATCGACGCGGATCTCTCCCTCGGTCGGCTGCACAACGCCGGCAATGATGTTCATCAGCGTCGATTTCCCGGCGCCGTTTTCGCCGCACAACGCATGAACCTCCCCCTTTTCGAGGGTGAAGTCGACATCCGTCAACGCCTGTACAGCGCCGAATTGCTTGCTAACGCCGCGGATCGACAAAACCGGTTCGGCCATCTTCTCCTCCTCCTCCGTAAGACACCACCCGCGCCGCATGACGCGGATGGCGCATGCCTTGAGAGGTTACTCCTCGATACCCTTGGTGCCGCGGCGCTTCAGGTATTTGTCCCAGTAGAAGTCGTCGGCATTCTCGGCAGTCACGATCGAAAGCCCGTTATCGACGACCGGAATGCTCATCGGGTTGAAGCCGGAACGCTTCGCATCGTTCATCGGGTCGATCAGCTCGGGATGCTTGGCCAGCCAGAGCAGCATGAAGCCCATATAGCCCTGCATGCCCTGGTTCGGATTGATCGAGCCGAAAACTTCGCCGGCCTTGATCATGTCTAGAATGTTGGCGTTGACGTCCGCGCACATGACGAGCACCTTGCCGCCGTTTTCCTTGCTGGCTTGCGAGGCGCCGATCGCCGAATTGGCTTCCGGCATGAAGACGGCGCCGAGGTTCGGATTGGCCTGGATGATGCTCGAAAGCCCCTGATAAGCCTTCGTCGGATCCTGGTTGGAGGCTGCGCGGCCGACAAGCTTCATATCCGGCCACTTCGCCTCCATGCGACCGATGAAGGCAGCGATGCGCTTGTCGTGATTGTCCTGTCCGGGATTTTCAAGCACCGCATACTCGCCCTTTCCACCCATTTTCTCGGCAATCGCGTCGGCGGCATAGATGCCTTCGCGGGTGTTGTCCGAGGTAATGAAGGAAACGCGCTTCGACAGCGGCGAGTCGGCGGCGAAGGTGACGACCGCCGTACCCTGGTCGATGGCGCGGTTGATCGGCTCGATGAACGGATCGGAATTCATCGGATGAACGAGAATCCCGGCCGGGTTCTGCGCCAGCGCCTGGTCGAAGCTGGCGATCTGCTTGTTGACGTCATATTCCGGCGTGCCGGTATATTCCGTCTCGCAGCCGAATTGCTGGCCGGCCTGCTTGAACATCTCATAGACGGGGAACCAGTATTCCACGCCCGAGACCATCACGTTCATCACGTATTTCTCGCCCGGCTTGCAACGGAACGGATTGTCCGCTGCAGACGCAGCGGTGCCGGCAAGAAGCGTGGTTGCAAGAACCGCCATGGCGGTCGAGCCGATAAATTTGCGCAAGATTCCTCCTCGAGGCCGAAGCCCCTCCCAAAAGCCCGAGGGCGTCGCACGGACGCCGCTGATCGCGTTGAAACCGAACTTTCTCCTCAAAGTTCGATGAGCACACTAAAGGGCAAGAGGGAGCTTTAGTCAATATAATTCATCATATGAAATATATTTCATAAACACGATATGGCGCCTCGATAAATTCGACGTTTTCCACACGCCATACTCATCATGGATCAGGCGATCGAGAGTATTTCCAGCAAAAGTGCGTAGCGGTTTGGCGCTCGGAAATGCGTAAAAACAAAAAGCTAGGGCAATTCCGGCGAACACGTGTTCACCGGAATGCCCTCGCACATATCCAATAATCTCGCCGTGTCCTACGTTCCTCGCCGGCCGAACACATCGGAAACAGCCGAATGTGCTCGCTGCTTATCGGCTATGCCGTCAGCCACGACTGCGAAAGTTCAGGCCACGGCCTGTGCCCCGGTGATTTCGACCAGCGAACCGCACATGAATGCGGCCTCATCGGAGGCTAGGAACGCAACCAGCGCTGCAACCTCGTCAGGCTTGCCGATCCGGCCAAAGGGCACGAGCTTGTCGAGATCGGCGATCGTGCGGCCCGAGCGGATGACGCCAGCTTCGAGCATCGGCGTGTGGATTTCGCCGGGGCACACGGCATTCACCCGAATCTTGTCCGGGGCGTAGTCGCGCGCGAGGTTTTGCGTGAACGCGGCGACAGCGGCTTTGGTCGTGTTGTAGGCGATGTGGTTCGGGGCAGGATGGAGGCCCCACTGCGATGCGGTGTTAACGATCGCTCCGCCACCCCTCGCGATCATATGCGGCAGCACGGCACGGCATAGGTGGAACATCGAGTCGAGGTTGACTGTGAAGCTGATGTCCCAGTCCTCGTCGGACAGTGACAACAGGTTTCCGCGCCGGTTGATGCCGGCATTGTTGACGAGGACATCGATCCTCTCATTGAGAGCGAACGCCTTGGCGACCAGATCGAAGCAGGACCCCTTCTTCGAAATGTCGGCTCCGATCGCGGTTGCCGCGCCGCCTTCAGCCTTTATACCCTCTGCAACGTCTCCAGCGGCGTCTTCATTCACGTCCGTGACCACGACCAAAGCGCCTTCCGCCGCCAGACGACGGGCGATCGCAGACCCGATGCCGCCGCCGGCGCCCGTCACGATCGCAACTTTTTTCTCGAACCTCTTCATGGCATTTCTCCTCGTTATCTGATGTAGCTTCCGCCGTTGACGTCGAGCGTCGCGCCGTTGAGCGACGCCTGTCCCGGCCTTAGAATGAAGGCCACGAGTTCGGCGATCTCGCTCGGTTCGGCCATCTCGCCAATCGGAATGTCCGATACGGCCGCGGCTTTTCCGTGCGCCGCGATGAACTCCTCCGCCATCTCCGTCCGGACCCAGCCCGGCGCGATCGCAATGGCGGTCACGCCGTCGGACCCGAAGCTGCGAGCGATCGACTTCGTCAGATTGACGAGAGCCGCTTTCGACGATCCATAGGGCATCGCGTCTGCCGCATAGCCGCGCTGGCCTGCCCGGCTTGCCATGTTGACGATCCGGCCGCCGCCGTTCGACTTGAAGTGCCGGACGGCCTCCTTGCAGAGATCGGCGGCGGCAAAGAAATTGATCTGGAATTCCCGCTGCCACGCGGCTTTCCAGTCAAAAGCGGAAGCGTCGATCAAAATTTCGGTCCGTATCCCGGCATTGTTCACAAGCGCATGGATTCGTCCCGCCATTGCCAGGGACTTCTCCCAGAGTTCGAACGGACCGACGTCTGATGATAGATCACCCTGTGCGATCCAACCTTGCTCGCCGATTTCGGAAAGCAGCGCCTCGGCGCTCCTCTTGTCACGGCCATAGTGAATGATCGGCCGAGCCCCTTCCGCGGAGAGCTGCTTGACGATCGCCGCGCCAATGCCGCCGGAAGCACCGGTCACCAGTATGTTCTGTCCTGCGAGTGCCCTGGTCATCTCTCACCTCATCTTAGGAGGCCGACCTGCGGCCCCCACGTGTCCGACAGCGCAAAACCCGTCATGAACGGGTCGTCCTCCTCGACGCGCAGTTCCGTGCGGCCATAGACGTAGCCCCGTCCGGTGATACGCGGCAGGACAGCCTTGCGGCCGCCGATCTCTGTCTCTCCGATTGCTTCGGCAATGAACTCGCCGCCGATGATCGATCGGGAGGTGCGCGCGTCGCGCACCGTGACCAGACCCCGTGCGTAAAGTGTCGCGAGGTTGGCCGAGCTTCCCGTACCGCATGGGGAGCGGTCGACGCGTCCCGGCTGGAGCGTGGTGCAAGTGCGTATGGCGCCGTCCGGCTCCATGTCGCGGAACATGACGTAGGCAATCTCGTTCACGCCTGGAAGCGTCGGATGCGACACTTTCACCTGGTCGGACAATATCCGTTTGAGTTCGATCCCGGCCTCGGAGAGCTTTCGGGCATTCTCGGGCGCGATTGTCAAGTCGACGCGGCCGACGTCCACCAAGGCGTAGTAGACGCCGCCGAATGCGATATCGACCTTGACGCGGCCCCATTCCGGGGTGTCGATCTCGTGGTCTAGCAGTTCGGCAAAACTCGGCACGTTGTCGAGGCTGACGCTGATACATCGCCCGTTCTCACAACGGGCATGGGCCACGATCAAGCCCGCGGGCGTGTCCAGACGGACCGTCGTCACCGGTTCGGCCATCGTGACCCGCCCGCTCTCAAGAAGGGCGGTCACGACGCAGATGCAGTTGCTGCCCGACATGGGATGGGCGCGATCGGCCTGAAGCACGATGAAGCCGGCGTCGGCATCAGGCCGCGTGGGAGCGACGAGCAGGTTGACCGACATGGCGACGTTGGCGCGTGGTTCGAAGGTGACGAACCGGCGCAGACTGTCGTCCACATTGTTGATGTGGTTCATCTTGTCCAGCATGGTCGCTCCGGGAATCTCCGGAGCGCCGCCGACGAGAACGTGGCCAAGCTCCCCTTGGCAATGAACCAGCAGAAGGTCGAGGTGTGTTCCGAATTCCATGCTTGGGGGCCTCACTTGATGTACCAGCCCCAAGGCTTGTCGGTCACGTACCGGGTGATCTGCTTGGTCTCGAGGTAGTTGTCCAAACCCCAGCGTCCAAGTTCGCGGCCGATACCCGATTCCTTGTAGCCGCCCCATGGCGCTTCCGTGAAGGTCGGCTGCGAGCAGTTGATCCAGACGATGCCGGCGCGGAAGGCCGCGGCGACCCGCTCGGCGCGGGCGTGATCTTTCGACATCACGGCCGCGCCGAGACCGAAACGGGAATCGTTCGAAAGTTCGATCGCCTCGTCCTCGGTCTTGAACGGTTTGACGCAGACCACTGGGCCGAAGATTTCCTCGATCCAGGCGTCGCTGTCGAGCGGCACGTCGGTGAGGATGGTCGGCTGCAGATAGTAACCCTTGTCGAAGCCTTCCGGACGTTCGCCGCCGCAGGCGACGGTCGCTCCGGCCTTGCGCGCGCCCTCGATCGCAGCAACGACATTCTCATGCTGCTTCTTTGAGACCAACGGTCCGAGAAGGACCCCTTCGTCCAGCCCGTTGCCGATCTTGATCTTCTTCGTCTCCTCGACCAACCGCGCCAGGAAGCGGTCGTAGATCCTATCCTGAACCAGAACGCGCGACGTGCCGGAGCAGACCTGTCCCTGGTTCCAGAAGATGCCGAACATGACCCACTCGACGGCGTCGTCGATGTCGGCGTCCTCGAACACGACGAACGGGGACTTGCCTCCCAGTTCAAGGCTGATGCGCTTGATGTCGCGCGCAGCGGCGGCCATGATCTTGGAGCCTACCGGGCCTGAACCCGTGAAGGCCAGTTTGTCGACGCCCTTGTGATCGATGATTGCCTGTCCGGCGACGGAGCCGGAACCCGTCAGCACGTTGAGAACGCCCGGCGGCAGGCCAGCCTCATCCGCAACGGCAGCAAGTTCGAGGGCTGTGAGCGACGTCAGTTCGGCAGGTTTAAGAACGATCGTGCAACCTGCAGCGAGCGCCGGGGCCACCTTCCAGGCGGCCATCAGCAGCGGGAAGTTCCACGGGATGATTGCCCCGGCGACGCCGATCGGTTCCTTCACAGCCTTCGACGTGAAGCGGTCGTCAGGGAGCGAGATGATTTCTTCGGGATTGCTGTCGAGCTCCTCCGCCAAGCCTGCGTAGAAATCGAAGCAGCCGGCAGCATCGGCGATATCCCAGTCGGCCTCGGGGAACGGCTTGCCGTTGTCGAGAACTTCGAGCTTGGCGATTTCCGACTGGCGGGCGCGGATGCCATTGGCGATCGCGCGTAGATATTTGGCGCGTTGCCGTCCCGTGAGCTTGGGCCAGCCATCCTTGTCGAACGCCCGGCGAGCGGCCTTTACCGCGATATCGACGTCTTCGGCCGTGGCGGACGCGATCGTCTGGATGACGTCCTCGGTCGCCGGGTTCGTCACGGTGGAAGAGCCGCCCTTGACCGGCTTCACCCACTTGCCATCGATGTAGAGTTCGGTTCGCATTGTCAGTTCCCTTGCCTTCGTTGGTCGCAGCCGGTTCAGAACCGGTCGACGCGATAGGGTTTCATGTCGATGGGCGGCATCGCGCCCGTCATGAGATCGGTCATCAGACGGGCTGTCGTGGCCCCGTAAGTCAGGCCGAGATGCCCGTGACCCGTGGCGTACCAGACATTGCTCCGCTTGGCCGACCGGCCCATCACCGGCACCGTGTCGGGCATGGCCGGCCGGTGGCCCATCCATTCCGTGGCGCCTTCCACTTTCAAATCGGGGAGCGCTTCCCTCGCCCGCTTCACCAGCACTTTCGCACGGCGGTAGTCGGGAGCGGCGTCGAGCCCCGCCATCTCGACCGTCCCGCCGACACGGATGCCGCCCGCGGTCGGCGTCACCATGAAGGCGCGCGCCGGCCAGATGAGAGAGTGACGCATGGAAACGCCGGGCATCTGGATTTGCGTATGGTAGCCCCGCTCGGTCTCGAGCGGTATCGGCTCGCCGAGCATCGCCGAAAGACGGCCGGTGAATGCGCCCGCGGCAAGAACCACCCTGCCCGCTTGAACCTGCCGCCCGTCCTTCAAGCGCACGGCACTGACGCCGCCCTCTTCGTGATCGAAGCCCACGACCTCTCCGGACTGGACAGAACCGCCCAGCCTCTTGAACTGATCGGCAAGTGCGACGACGAACGCGTAGGGATTGGCGATGGAACGGTTGTCCGGGAAGAGGACCGCCTTGCCGATCTTGGTGGTGATGGCCGGTTCGAGGTCGCGAATGGCATCGCCAGCCAACACTTCGTAACGGAAGCCGAAGCGGTCGAGAATGTCGATATGTTCGCGATCGGCTTTGAATTCGGCTTCGTCGGTGTAGACGCTGAGGCATCCCTCTGCAGAAATCATATGCTGGAGGCCGGTCTCGACGAGAAGTGCGTCCAGGTCTTCGTAGACGCGACGGCACAGCACCGCGCCGGCTGCCTCCAGCTCGCGGAGCCTGGAGGGACGGCTGGCGGAAATGAACCGCAGGAACCACGGGATGAGCTTTGGCATGTAGGAGGGCCGAATCCGAACCGGTCCTTCGGGATCCATCATCCATCCCGGCATCTGCGCCCAGATCCCCGGTCGGGATGCGGGCATGAACTCGGTCACGGCGATGCTCGCCATGTTGCCGTAGGACGCGCCCGTCCCCGGCTCGTTGCGATCCAGCAGGACCACGGTCTCGCCACGACGCTGTAGCTGGTAGGCGATTGCTGTGCCGATGATCCCGGCGCCGACGACGATGGTTTGAGACACGTCAACTCCTCGGTCTTGGGAGATGGCCGGAGATTCCGTTCCGGCCATCCGTCTCTCTTACCAGTTCAGGATCGGCTGCATCGCAGCCTTGAACTCGGCCTTCTCGTCGGCCGTCAGCTCTCCGAGCGGAGCGCGGGTGATACCGACAGGCAGCCCCTGAAGCTCGCAACCGTACTTCACCTTCTGCACGAACTTCCCGCTCTCGAGGATGTTCATCGCGCGATAGAGGACGATCATTTTCTCACGTGCTGCCTTCAGGTCGCCCGAGCGGAAGGTCCGGTCGAGGTCGACGCAGGCCTTGGCCATGCAGTTGGCCGGACCGCAGATCCAGGAGTCCGCACCCCAGAACATGAAGTCGAGAGCGATATCGTCCGAACCGGACACGAGCTCGATACGGCCCTTGTAGCGCGAATGGATGTCGATCGCGCGCTGGAGCGATCCGGAGCTTTCCTTGATCCCTAGAACGCGCGGATCGTCGGCGAGCGCATCCAGAATGTCGAAGCCGATCTCGACGCCGTCCTTGTAGGGATAGCTGTAGAGGACCAGGTTGACGTCGGTTTCTGTCAGCACCGTCTTGAAGTGCGCCAGGAGTTCGTCCTGGGTCGGACGGGTATAGAACGGCGTTGCGAGCAGAACCGTGTCGTAGCCGATCTCCTTGGCCTTCAATGTGTTCTCGATGACCTCGCGAGTGGCCGGCGCGTTGGTGCCGGCGATCAGGATCTCTCCGTCGTTCGCGAAGTCCTTCACGAACTTCAGCACTTCCACGCGCTCGTCGTTGGACAGGGCCGAATATTCGCCGGTCGAGCCCATCGGAACCCAGCCTGTGACGCCAGCGGCTCGAAGCGCCGTCAGGTGCTTTTCGTAGGCCTTGAAATCGACCTTGCCATTCGCGTCGAACGGGGTGATGAGAGCGGGCATGACGCCGGAAAGTTTCATGGAATTATTCTCCTGTAACGGGCAGCTAGAGTACGAGTTTCTTGAGAATGCGTCCCTCAACGAGCGTTACTGCTCGCGTCAGCGGGAATGCGATGACGAAGTAGACGAGAGCGACCACGGTCAGGACTTCGACCGGCCGGGCCGTGTTGTTTGAGATGTTCTGACCAACGAACATCAGGTCTGCCATGCCGACCGCCGAGACCAGTGCGCTCTCCTTGAAGAGGCTGACGCAATTCGACAGAAGGGTCGGGATTGCGCGCAGAACGGCTTGCGGAAGAATGACGCTGGTTACCTGGACCCGTGACGGCAGACCGAGGGCGACGCATGCATCCCTCTGCTCCGGCCCGATGGACTTCAAGCTGGCGCGAAACGTCTCACTGGTGATTGCCCCCATGTAGAGCGTCAGGGCGATGACGCCGGAGGCGAAATTCGAGAGTTCGACGCCGAGGATCAGCGGAAGGCAGAAGAAGATCCAGAAAAGCTGGATGAGCACGGGCGTGCCACGAAAGAACTCGACGTAAGTTCCCGAGATGAGGCGGAGAACGGTGCTGCGCGATGTGCGTGCAAGGCCTAAGAGGAAGCCCAGCGTGCATCCCAATGCGATGCAGACCGCTGTAAGCTGCAAGGTTGTCATCAGCCCCAGAAGAAGCGCGTGTTCGAACCTTGCGAGGACGGAGAAATCAAGCGACATCGCGAACCTCCTAGCTTGCGAGCTGCTGGCGGCGGCGCTCGAGCAGGCCGACGATCTGGGTGACGGGGAACGAAACGGCGAAGTAGATGAGCGCCACCACGGTAAAGGTTTCGATCGGACGATATGTCTCCGTTGCGAGCGATTTCGCCTCGTACATAAGGTCGGCGATCGCAACGATGGCGACGAGCGCGCTCTGCTGGAAGATCACGATCCCGTTCGTCAGAAGGACCGGGACAGAGGCGCGGAACGCGGTCGGAAACACGATGTAGAGAATGCGCTGCCAGGAATTGAGCCCCAGCGCGATCCCGGCGTCGAGCTGCTCCCTGGGAACCGCCTGGATCGACGCACGGTAAGCCTCGGCGTTGAAGGCCGTCAGGTTCAGCCCGAGCGCCATCACCCCCATCGTGATTGGATCGAGAAAGACGTCGAACAGCATGGGCACGCAGTAGAAGATCCACACGATCTGGACGATCGCCGGCGTACACCGGAAGAACTCGACGAAGAGCATGAACGGCATGCGAAGGAGCCGGTACGGGCTCATCAGCAGCAGGGCGAGGCCGAAGCCGGCGATGACGCCGATGATGTTGGCAGCGACCGTCAGCTCAAGCGATACCGCCAGTCCCCGCAGAAGCGGTGCAATGGAAATGGAGTTGAAGTCGAATGTGTAGTTCATCGCCGCCTCCTATTGCTTGATGTGGAAAACGCGGTCGATGAACTCCTTGGTTCGCTCCTCCTTCGGAGAGCCGAGCACCTGTTCGGGCGGACCGTCTTCGACGACGACGCCGCCGGCACAGAAAATGACGCGGGACGCGATGTTCTTGGCGAACCACATGTCATGCGTGACGATCATCATAGGCATGTTCTGCGAGGCGAGATGCATGATCACCTGCTCGACTTCACTGACAAGTTCCGGGTCGAGCGCGGACGTCACCTCGTCGAACAGCATCAGCTTCGGATCGAGCATCAGGGCGCGCGCGATGGCGACCCGCTGCTTCTGGCCACCCGATAGCTGGGCCGGATAGGCCTTTGATTTCGCACCCAGGCCGAAACGCTCAAGGAGAGCTTGCGCACGGGCCTGCGCCGAGGCTTTCGGTTCGCCCCGCACCTTGCAAGGCGCGAGCATCAAGTTCTGGATGACGCTGAGGTGCGGGAAGAGCGTGTAGTGCTGGAAAACCATGCCGATCGAACGACGGACGTTTGTGTCGATCAAGGTCTTTTTGCCGTGCCCTTGCGAAGAAATATACGGCTTGCCGTCGAAACTGATCGAACCGCTGTCGATCTTTTCGAGACCCATCATGACGCGCAGAAGCGTGCTCTTGCCGCCGCCGCTCGGACCGATGACGACAACCCGGTCGCCGGGTTTCATTTCGATATCGATACCCTTGAGCACCTGAACGGCGCCATCGCCGTAGCTCTTGTGCAATGCCTGTATTTTTACGAGAGGAAGACTGAAAGACATGGTCATGGCCGATCTCGGTTTACATCGAGTGCGGGACAGCGCCGACGCTTGGACGTCGGCGCTGCTGGCGATGTTAGTTCGAGCCCTTCAGGACCTGATCGACCGCCTTCTTGATCAGCGCGTCGACGTGACCCGTCGCGACCTTCTCTTCAAGGAAGATGTTCACAACTTCGACATCGGCGGCAGACATGTTGTGCGGCAGGCCGAAGGAGACGCCCTGCTTGGCAAGCGCCGGCGTCGGGCTGAGTGCGACCGCCCAATCGGGGTTCGCTTGCGTCAGGAGCAGATTGGTGTCGGAGGCGTCGACCAGGATGTCCGCACGCTTGGAGGTCAGCGCCAGGCGCGTCTCGTCATTGCCAGGCAGGCGCATGATCGTGGCGGTCTTGACGGCGGCCGAGATGGCCTTGTCCTGGGCCGTTCCCGACATGACGGCAAGCGTGACGCCAGCCTTGTCGATGTCAGCGACGGACGTCGCGCCCTGCGGGATCTTCGGGTTGCTCTTATTGTAGGCGAGAGAAATCTGGTACTCCATCGCCGGGATCGAGAACTGGACGGCCATGGCGCGGGCCGGAGTACGGTTGAGCGCCAGGGAGACGTCCCATTTGCCCGCCTGTAGGCCCGCCACGATGTTGTCCCAGGTCGTATCGACGAACTCAGGCTTGACCTTGAGAGCGTCGGCGAACTCTCGGCAAAGATCTGCGTAGAAGCCTGAGTATTCGCCGCTTGCCGGATCGCGCATGATGTAAGGCGGGGCGACGGCCGCGCCGCATTTCAACACACCTGCCTTCTGCACGCCCTGCCAGTATCCTTCGGCGGTCTGGGCGTGTGCGGCGGTCAACGAAAGGCCTCCCATCAGGGCGAGCGCGGGCATCGCCCGCAAGGCGGACGTTATCATCTTCGAAAGCATCGGCATTCCTCTTTGCTGTGCGCGAAGCGCGTTGTTCCACTCGTCGGCTGAAGCCGTTTCTATTGCTTTTCATGTCGGCTGCGTGTCGACTGAACTCATCATGTCAACAGCGTGTCGACAAAGTCAAGCCGAAATATTACATTGCAGGCAGCCGGATTTTCTGGCCCAATGCGGCAAATGCGAAAGAAGGGTATCTAAGTGTCTGATGAGGCTGAAGTGAAACGCGTACGGGGAACCGGATCGAGGAGCGTCTATGAAACGCTGCGGAACGAGATCCTTGCCCTCGTGCTGCCGCCTGGACAACTTCTCGACGAGATGACTCTGGCCGAACGCTTCAACATGTCCCGCGCACCCGTCCGCGAAGCCCTGATTCGCTTGGGGTCCGACGAGCTTGTCGTCACCCTCGCAAACCGAAGCACGATCGTCTCCCCGATCGATGTTGTAGCGTTCCCCAAATATGTCGAGGCGCTGGATATCGCGCAGCGGATGAACACTCGATTGGCGGCGACGCTGCGAACCGATGCCGATTTGAAGGTGATTGCCAAACGCGACAAGGCGTTCGCCGCCGCGGTCAAGACCGGCAACCACCTGGCCATGTCGGAATCCAACAAGGAATTCCACATGGCGATCGCCTATGCGGGCAAGAACCAGTATCTTGCATCATTCTACGAGAAGCTGCTGTCCCAGGGGCAGCGCATGCTTCACCTGCACTTCGAGTACCTTGAGCGCACTCATGAAGGCTATCTTTTGACGGACGAGCACAGCCAGATGCTCGACGCCATTCGTGACCGCAACGTCGAACTTGCGGACGAGTTGGCCCATGCCCATACCCGCCAGTTCCAGGACAACTTTATCAACTTTATGCGTGAGAACTATACGACGGACGTCGCGCTGGTTCCCCTGAAGGCCGCGGAATAGCCCAGCTTGCACACGCAAGTGGTGTATCCGGTCCTGAGCGAAATTGAATAGCCGTCCAGCTGGATAATGACCTCGGTGGCAAGGTTCAGATTTCTGGCGGTTTTGCATCGCGAAAAACCTGGTCTCTCCAGCGCATCTTCAAGCTGAACCCTTTGAACTTATTCGGCCCACCTATTGGTGCGCCGCAGCTTCATTGGAAGCGCCTATCGATTCGTAAAAAACTTCCATTGGATGAGGGCCATCAGGCGGGTGCATGGTGCGGTCGTCTGACAAAGACACCTCGCTCAATCCGAGGCATCCAGGGAGGGAGCCCCGACATCTCGCCCGGCCGTTCGGTTGGGTTGCCTGACATCTCGATCAGGCTTGAGAACCTGTGCGTGCGAACCGCTCGCAGGTGGGTATCTGGCTGTCTCAACGACTGAAAGGAATTTTCATGGCCAAAGTTGTCTGCGTTCTCTACGACGATCCGATCGACGGATATCCCACCTCCTATGCCCGTGACGACCTTCCGAAACTGGAAAAATACCCCGACGGTCAGTCTCTGCCGACACCGAAGGCCATCGATTTTACGCCCGGCACTCTTCTCGGTTCCGTTTCCGGCGAACTCGGCTTGCGCAAGTACCTCGAATCTCAGGGGCATGAGCTCGTCGTCACGTCTTCGAAGGATGGCCCGGAGTCCGAGCTGGAGAAGCATCTGGCCGACGCCGAAGTCGTGATCTCCCAGCCCTTCTGGCCGGCCTATCTGACGGCCGAGCGCATCGCCAAGGCGCCGAAGCTGAAACTCGCCCTGACCGCCGGCATCGGTTCCGACCACGTCGATCTTCAGGCCGCCATCGACAACAACATCACCGTCGCGGAAGTCACCTACTGCAATTCGAACTCGGTCGCCGAACATGTGGTGATGATGATCCTCGGCCTCGTGCGCAACTACATCCCCTCCTACAACTGGGTCATCAAGGGCGGCTGGAATATCGCCGACTGCGTGGCGCGCTCCTACGATGTCGAAGGCATGCATGTCGGCACGGTTGCCGCCGGCCGCATCGGACTGCGCGTCCTGCGCCTGCTGAAACCCTTCGACGTCCATCTGCACTACAACGACCGTCATCGCCTGCCGGAAGCGGTTGAGAAGGAGCTGAATCTGACGTGGCACGCGACGCGCGAGGAGCTCTACGAGGCCTGCGACGTCGTCACGCTCAATTGCCCGCTTCATCCCGAAACCGAGCACATGGTCAACGATGAGACGCTGAAGCGCTTCAAGCGCGGCGCCTACCTCATCAACACGGCGCGCGGCAAGCTGTGCGACCGTGACGCGATCGCCAGTGCGCTCGAAAGCGGCCAGCTGGCCGGTTATGCGGGCGACGTCTGGTTCCCGCAGCCGGCGCCCCAGGATCATCCGTGGCGCACCATGCCCCATCATGGCATGACGCCGCATATCTCCGGCACGTCGCTCTCCGCTCAGGCCCGTTACGCTGCCGGAACGCGCGAGATCCTCGAATGCTATTTCGAGGGGCGCCCGATCCGTGACGAGTACCTGATCGTCCAGGGCGGCGGCCTGGCCGGTACCGGTGCCCATTCCTATTCCAAGGGTAATGCGACCGGCGGCTCCGAAGAGGCCGCCAAGTTCAAGAAGGTCAATTGATCGATATGCTGGCCCGCGCAACCTCACTTGCGCGGGCCAATGCCCTTGCGGAGTTGATGAATGTCCTCAGATACCGAAACAGCCCAGACCGTCTCGCCGACGGAAGCCTTCCTGCAGCATGTCTCGAAAAACGCCATTCCCGCCCTTATCTCCGGCCTTGGCGGCGCCCTGGCGATCTGGCTCCTGGCCAGCCTGACCCAAGGTTTGCATTACACTTTGCTGATCGCCCCTTTCGGCGCGAGTTGCGTGCTTCTCTTTGCAATCCCGCAAAGCCCGCTTGCGCGACCGCGCAACGTGATCGGCGGGCATCTTTTATCGGCTTTCGTCGGCCTGCTGGTGCTGACCTTTGTCGGCAGCGGTGTGGTTGCGATGGGGATCGGCGTTGGGCTCGCCATTGCCGTCATGCAGTTCACCGGTACGCTCCACCCACCGGCAGGCGGTGATCCGCTCGTCGTCATTCTCGGGGGGGCGGGCTGGTCGTTCCTGGGGCTGCCGATCCTGGCGGGAACCATCACGCTGGTTCTGATCGCCTGGATTTATCATCGATTCATTTCAAAGAGAGCCTACCCCGCCTGAATGGCGCAGAGGGTCCGCCGCTTGCGATAGGGCATAGCGTCTTTACGTCAACTGTGGAACGTTCCGGAAGATGACATACACTGCAACGGCCAGCACCAGTACAGCAAAAATCCGATTCAATGCTGACTTGCTCTTCGACAACCGGGTCGCCAGCAGCATGCCAAACGCACCACCCAATATACCGCCGAGGATGAATTCCGCAGCCAGCACCCACTCCACCTGGCCCACTGTGGCATAGTTGATCGCGGTGGCAAGGCCGAAGGTTCCCACAGCAAGCAGGGAGGAGCCAACGGCGCTGATGGTCGGCATGCCGGTGGCGAAGATCAGAGCCGGCACGATCAGAAACCCGCCGCCGATGCCAAAGAAGCCGGATGCCGCTCCGGCGACGAAGGCTGCCGCGGCGGTCACGAGACACATGCGCAGATCGACCGGACGCAACCGCGTTCCAGCGTCGCGGCGTGGACGCAGCATGAGAAATCCCACGACGACCATGACGAGGCCGAAGAGGAACAGCAGATTTTTGCCGTCGACCAGCAAGCCGAGACTGGACCCCAGCATGGCGCCGACAGTGCCGATCAAAGCGAAGACGATCGCGCATCGCCACCACACATGTCCCTTGCGGGCATGGTTGAGGAGATTGGCGTAGGCATTGACAGAAACGGCAAGCGCCCCCGTTCCGATTGCCACATGTGGATTTGCAACGCCGACGACATAAAGAAGCAGCGGGGTGGCGAGAATCGACCCGCCTCCTCCGATCAGCCCGAGCGTGAACCCGACCACGCCGCCGGAACCGACAGCTGCAATAATGGAATTGGCTGTCATAACGGACGTCGCACAAGCCGCCGATCGTGCAGGATCATACCGATAGCCATGGCGAGGACGAAAAGAATAACCGGCCACAATCCCATCGCGAGCGCAGAGAGGGCTGGACCGGGGCAGAACCCGGCAAGCCCCCAGCCAATCCCGAAGATGGCCGATCCGGCCACAAGTTTCGTATCAATGGCCGTTTTCGCGGGCAGATGGAACTGGTCATCGAGTACAGGCCGGGCCATGTGCCGCTGGATCATCATACCGGGCACCGCAACCAGCACCGCGCCAGCGAGGACGAACATCAGACTTGCATCCCAGTGTCCGCTGGCAATATCAAGGAAGCCCAGAACGCGGGCTGGATCGATCATCCGCGACAATGACAGACCGAAACCGAAGATTCCCCCCGCGATCAGCGAAACCGCAAGGCGCGCAAGGGTCAAGCCGCCCATCCCAACGCTCCCATCGTCGTAGCCGTCGCCATGCCTGCGGCAAGAAAGATGATCGTTGCCGCGAACGAGCGCTTTGAGAAACGTGCAAGGCCAAGAATGCCATGGCCGGATGTACAACCGGAGCCCATGCGCGTGCCGATGCCAACGAGTAGCCCCGCAACGATGGTGAGAGGCCAGGAGGCCGATATTGTCATCGCCGGAGTGGCGCCGAAAACAAGTGCGTAGAGGATCGGCCCGCAGACAAGGCCGGCAATGAAAGCGACGTTGAGCGCGACAGCATGCCCTCCCAGAAGACGCCCGAGAATACCGCTGATGCCGGCGATCCTGCCGTTGAGCAGCAGCAACAGCACGGCGGACAGCCCAATCAGCATGCCGCCGAGAAAAGAAGGAAGGTAAGTCATCAAGCAACATCCTCCGGCGTGCAGAAAATGCCGTAAAGCGCCTGAATGAGCTGGGCCGCCTTCTCCTGCGTCAACCGATAGAATATCTGCTTGGCTTCGCGCCGGGTTTCGACGACGCCCGCTTCGCGCAGGACCCCCAGTTGCTGCGACAGCGTAGGTTGGTGGATGTCGAGCTTTTCCTGCAACTCTCCAACCGAATATTCGCCTTCGGCAAGCTTACAGGCGAGCATCAGGCGGACCGGATGCGCCAGCGTCTTCAGGAGCGATGCGACGTCACCCGCCCGGCTTGCCATCTGTTCGGGCGACATCGCCCCGCGAAAATTGTCAGGCCCCATCACCATGGCGCGCCCTCCAAGGCGTCGAGCGGGAATTTGAGATAACGCTTGCCGTTGATCTCCGGCTCCGGCAGCCGTCCGCCGTTCATGTTCACCTGCAGGGCGTGCAGGATCAGCTTCGGCATCGGCAACGTCCGGTCACGGGCTTCACGGAGTTTCACGAAAGTCTCTTCGTCCACGCCGGCTATATGCAGGTTGGTGCGCATCTGCTCGCCGACCGTGCTTTCCCATTTCGCGTTGCGCCCATGCGGCCGGTAGTCGTGGCCGGTAAAGAGCCGGGTTTCTTCCGGCAATGCGAGGATGCGCTGGATCGAGGCCCACAGAGACCGTGCGTCTCCTCCTGGAAAGTCGGCGCGCGCAGTGCCCGAATCCGGCATGAACAGCGTGTCGTGAACGAAGGCGGCATCGCCGATCACATAGGTGATGGAGGCAAGCGTATGGCCGGGCGAAAACAGGATCCGACCGTCGATTCCGCCCAGCTTGAAGGTGTCGCCATCCTCGAACAGCCGGTCCCACTGGGAGCCGTCAGCAGGAAACTCCGGCAGGTTGTAAATGCCCTTCCACAGCGCCTGGACATCTTTTGCATGCGACCCGATTGCCGTTGGCGCACCGGTCTTCGCTTTCAGGTAAGCGGCCGCCGACAAATGATCCGCGTGCGGATGAGTGTCGAAAATCCACTCGACCCGTAGTCCTTCGGCCCGTACGTAGGCGAGGATGGCGTCGGCATGCACGGTGGCGGTCGCGCCGGATTTCTCGTCGAAATCGAGAACAGGGTCGATGATGGCGCAGGCCTTTGTCACCGGATCGCTGACGACATACTGTATGCTGCCGGTCCGGGTTTCGTAGAAACCTTTTACCACCGGCAGGCGGCCTTCCTCACGTTCCAGCCAGCGCACCGCGCCAGACAGATCGAAGCCAAACCCGTTACCGAAATCCACTACGTCCTGGCGCTTCATTCGTCCGGCGAGGACTTCGCCGAGCACGTAAAGCGTCAGCGCACGTGTCCCGCTTTTGCAGTGGGCAAGGACGGAACCGTCCTCTTCCGTCAGGAACCGCTGAAAGGCGCCGATATCAGCCCTCGTTATCGTCGCGCCGGTGACGGGAACAAAGGCATAACGGACACCCGCTGCACGGGCGGCAGCGGCTTCTGCCTCATTGCCGGGCTGCCTGATATCCTCACCGTCGGGTCTGACGTTGACGACGGCGGCAAAGCCCCTCGTCGCGAGCTCTCCAAAGTCCGCCGGTTCAGGCTGTTCGGCAACCGACAGCTTGTCGGTAATCTCGACGATACGCATCGGGTTTCGCTCCACGCGGTCAACAATATATATTATTATATAATGTATATTGAATGATCGTCAAGCGGCAGAGGCCGTGCCTGGACAAGCGAGAATTGGCGATGCTGCGGATTGTGCGTTCACGCCGATAAAAGCCGGCGCCAATACAAGTCATCGCGTTCGAAGCATTCCATAATCTGTGCGCGGAAGCGGCATCCACGGCTTGAAGGTCAATCGATGCCCGGATTTTAAGCGATGCTGTCGTTGCAGCGAAACGCGCGCCAAGGCGTTAGCGCAAGTCTCGGCAACAGACGCGAGCTGAAGGTGAACAAGCCGAGATGATTAACCTCGGTCCGCGAGCTATAAACCTCGCTTGGTGCGCATCACATATAGCGCCATCGCACCGGCATCGTTTCGCATCGATGCGCGTCGCGTCCAATAGGGCGTCCCGGCCCTGATCCAGTCCATTGCGTCATATACCTTTAACATTCCGGCAGGCGAAGATGATCCTTGCGCCGCATGCCGCAGGCGTGCGGAACGGCTGGAAACCGAGGCCTATCGTCTTCCTGTTGTTTGCCGTAGATGCTTCGGCAGCATGGGCAAAAGACAATCGGCAAAGCACCTTCGCCCGGTTTATGACCGCGCGGCGTTGACGGACGGCACAGCGCAGGCCTCGCCGCCGCCAAACAGGCGCGAGCGGGTGAGGAAGCGTTTTTCACGGCCGTTGTCGAGCGAGAACATGCCGCCGCGTCCCGGCACGACGTCGATGATCAGCTGCGTGTGTTTCCACACTTCGAACTGGCTGCCGCTGATATAGACCGGCACACCGCCGATCTCGCCGAGCTTCACATCGGTCTCGCCGACACGGAATTCGTTCGCCGGATAACACATGGGCGACGAGCCGTCGCAACAGCCGCCGGACTGGTGAAACAGGATCTCCGGATAATCCCGGCGGATCTCCGCAATCAGCGCGATCGCGCTGTCGGTGGCGAGCACACGCGGCTCGCCATTGACGGTCGGTTCCATGTTTTTCCTCCCAAAGCATGTCCCGGAAAAGCTTGCAATCAAGGGTATAGAGCCATGTGCCCGCCCCCGGCAACCGGGGGCGGGCGAGCGTTGAGAAGAGTGCTTGGGAGGTTCTTCTCAGAAGAAACCGAGCGCCTTCGGGCTATAGCTGACCAGCATGTTCTTGGTCTGCTGGTAGTGGTCGAGCATCATCTTGTGGGTTTCGCGGCCGATACCGGACTGCTTGTAGCCGCCGAAAGCCGCATGGGCCGGATAGGCGTGGTAGCAATTGGTCCAGACGCGACCGGCCTGGATATCGCGACCGAAGCGATAGGCGCGATTGCCGTCGCGGGTCCACACGCCGGCGCCGAGGCCGTAGAGCGTGTCATTGGCGATTTCCAGCGCTTCGGCATCGGTCTTGAAGGTGGCGACCGAAACGACCGGGCCGAAGATTTCCTCCTGGAAGACGCGCATCTTGTTGTGGCCGGCAAAAATCGTCGGCTTGACGTAATAGCCGCTGGCCAGTTCGCCGCCGAGATCGTTGCGCGCGCCGCCGGTCAGCACCTTGGCGCCTTCCTGGCGGCCGATATCGAGATAGGAGAGGATCTTTTCGAGCTGCTCGGATGAGGCCTGGGCGCCGATCATCGTCTGCGGATCGAGCGGATTGCCCTGGCGGATCGCCTCGACGCGCTTGACGGCCTTTTCCATGAAGCGATCATAGATGGATTCATGCACGAGCGCGCGGCTCGGGCAGGTGCAGACCTCGCCCTGGTTGAGCGCGAACATCGCGAAGCCCTCGAGCGCCTTGTCGAGATAATCGTCATCCTCGGCCATGACGTCGGCGAAGAAGATATTGGGCGACTTGCCGCCGAGTTCCAGCGTGATCGGGATCAGGTTCTGGCTGGCATATTGCATGATCAGCCGGCCCGTCGTCGTTTCGCCGGTAAAGGCAATCTTGGCGATGCGCGGGCTGGTGGCCAGCGGCTTTCCGGCTTCGAGGCCGAAGCCGTTGACGATGTTGAGCACGCCGGGCGGCAGGAGATCGCCGATGATTTCGGCCCAGACGAGGATCGAGGCGGGCGTTTGTTCGGCGGGCTTCAGCACCACGCAATTGCCGGCGGCCAGTGCCGGCGCCAGCTTCCAGGCGGCCATCAGGATCGGGAAGTTCCACGGAATGATCTGGCCGACGACGCCAAGCGGCTCATGGAAATGATAGGCGACGGTATCGTTGTCGATTTCGCCGATCGAGCCTTCCTGGGCGCGAATGCAGGAGGCGAAATAGCGGAAATGATCGATGGCGAGCGGAATATCGGCCGCCATGGTTTCACGGATCGGCTTGCCGTTGTCCCAGGTTTCGGCCTGGGCAAGCACCTCCAGCTTGTCCTCCATCCGCTGGGCGATCTTCATCAGGATGTTGGAGCGCTCGGTGACCGAGGTGCGGCCCCACTTGTCCTTGGCCGCATGGGCGGCGTCGAGAGCGGCGTCGATATCCTTCTCGTCGGAACGCGGAATTTCGCAGAGCTTGCCGCCGGTGACCGGCGTGACATTGTCGAAATAACGGCCGGCAATTGGCTCGCGCCATTCGCCGCCAATGAAGTTGCCGTATTTCAGCTTGAACGGCGACTCGACGATTTTCTGATGCAGCATGTCATCCTCCCGGAGTTGGCGGGCCGCGTTGAAGCGAACCCGATGGAAGGAGTGTGCAAAGCCGGACGCCGAAACGATAGACCGTCCAGGCCATATTGCACCGCACAGTGTCGCAGGGTTGAGACAGTTGCCGGACGCAAACCCTCGCGCTCAGGCCGCCCGTCCGCCAAGGTTCAGCCGCTTCATCTTGCGGTGAAGCGTTGCGCGGCTCATGCCGAGCGTGATTGCGGCTTGCGAAACATTGCCGCTGGCGCGCGACAGGGCGCGCAGGATCGCGGCGCGTTCGGACTCGACGAGATCAGCCTCGCCATCGCCGCGCTGTTCATGCAGCGCATCGGCGGCGGGAAGGCCGGCGGCGATGCGCTGGTCGTCCAGCTTCAGCGCCATGCGCGCCGAACGGGTGGCGCCAAGCACGATGTCGTTGCGATCCACGGCGAGCAGTGCCGAGGCAGCGCCGGTTTCCGTCGGCACCAGTACGAAACGGGCGCCGGCGAAGGCGCTGCGGAACAGGTTGAGCTCGATGCGCAGGGCGGCGTCACGCACCGTCTGCGACAGGATCGACAAGGTCGTCTCGTCGACATCCTCACGGCAGGTGGAAATGTCGAGCGCGCCTGCAAGCTGCCCGCGGTGATCGCGGATCGGCGCGCTGGTGCAACTGAGATCGGTATTACCACTTAAGAAATGCTGGTCGCGGATGATGGAAACGACGCGGTCGTCGGCAAGCGCCGTGCCGATGCCGTTGGTTCCAATGCTTGCCTCGGTCCAGACTGAACCGGTCCAGAGGCCGAGATCGTGAAAATCCTTGTTGTCGCCGGCCGCCCCGCGCCGCTCCAGCGCAATGCCGTCGCGATCGGTCAGCAGCAGGCAGAAACCTGCCTTCCCCACGGTCAGGAACAGCCGGTCGATTTCAGCCGACGCCTCGGCGACCAGCCGCCCGGAGCGCTCGACGGCGAAGCGAAACTCCTGCTCGCTGACACGCTGCGGCAGCCGCTTCTCCTCGGGCGCGAGCCGATGCATGGTCATGCAACGCCGCCAGGAGGCGACGATCGATGAGCTTGCGCCAGCGGATTGCGTGGACGCGTAAACCTGGTCGGCATGCGAAAATTGTCGGCGCATTGGCTCCTCCACCAAGACCGCCGCAATTGTGACGGAAAATTTTTCTCGCGCAATCCCAAAACGCTCGCCACATCGCCGCGGCGGAATTCCTATGGAATTCCTATATTTCCATCCTCCCCCTCCTCTCGAACCCCTATGGCGTCCGGCCGCATATTGGGCAACGGAAGCTGCAGGCCAGCCATCGTCGCAGGCCCGGCTCCCCAGTCATCGACAGGAGTTACGACCATGACGGATATCCTTCTCCTCGGCACGGCAGCGGGGTTCTTCCTGCTCTGCCTTGCCTATACGCGCGTCTGCGACAGGCTTTGAGGGGACGAGCCATGACCTTCGACTATGTCCTCAGCGGCGCTGTGACCGTGCTGATCGCCCTTTACCTCACCTATGCCCTCATCCGCCCCGAGCGGTTCTGAGCGTGTGGTCCTGAAAGTTTGAACCCATGACCCTCATCGGATGGTTGCAGATCCTGCTTTTCTGCGGGATCGTCCTTGCCCTTGTCAAACCGCTCGGCGGTTACATGACCCGCGTCTTCTCGGGCGAGCGCACACTCCTCTCGCCGCTCCTCGTTCCCGTGGAGCGCGGCCTTTATGTGCTGGCCGGCACCGGCGAGCGCGATGAACAGCATTGGAGCGCCTATGCGGTGTCGATGCTGCTCTTCAACCTCGCCGGCTTCCTTCTTCTTTACGCGCTGCTGCGCCTGCAGGCGGGGCTGCCCTACAATCCCGCCGGCATGGGCGCCGTTCCCGCCGACCTCTCCTTCAACACCGCCGTCAGCTTCGTCACCAACACCAACTGGCAGAACTACGGCGGCGAAAGCACGATGTCCTATCTCTCGCAGATGGCCGGGCTGACGGTGCAGAATTTCGTGTCCGGCGCCACCGGCATCGCCATTGCCATCGCCTTCATCCGCGCCTTCTCGCGCGCCTCGGGCAAGGCCATCGGCAATTTCTGGGTCGACATGGTGCGTGCGACGCTTTACCTGCTGCTGCCGCTCTGCATCGTTCTGACGCTGGTCTATGTCTTCCTCGGCGTGCCGCAGACGCTTGGGCCTTATATCGAGGCTACCACGCTGGAAGGCGCGAAACAGACCATCGCGGTCGGCCCGGTCGCTTCGCAGCTGGCGATCAAGATGCTCGGCACCAATGGCGGCGGCTTCTTCAACGCCAATTCCGCCCATCCCTTCGAAAACCCGGATGCGATTTCCAACCTGATCCAGATGGTGTCGATCTTCGCCATCGGCGCGGCGCTGACCAATGTCTTCGGCCGCATGGTCGGCAACCCGCGCCAGGGCTGGGCGATCCTTGCCGCCATGCTGGTTCTGTTCCTCGCCGGCGTCACCGTCACCTACTCAGCGGAAGCGGCCGGCAACCCGCTGATGCATGCCTTCGGCCTCGGCGGCGGCAACATGGAGGGCAAGGAAGTGCGTTTCGGCATCGCTTTGTCGTCGCTGTTTGCGGTGGTGACCACGGCGGCCTCCTGCGGCGCGGTCAATGCCATGCATGGCAGCTTCACGGCGCTCGGCGGCCTTGTGCCGCTGATCAACATGCAGCTTGGCGAAGTCATCGTCGGCGGCGTCGGCGCCGGTTTCTACGGCATCCTGCTGTTCATCGTCGTCGCCGTCTTCGTCGCCGGCCTGATGGTCGGGCGCACGCCGGAATATATCGGCAAGAAGATCGAGGCCAAGGAAATGAAGATGGCGGTGCTCGCGATCCTCTGCCTGCCGCTCGCCATGCTGGTCTTCACCGCCATCGCCACCGTGCTGCCCTCGGCGGTCGCCTCCATCGGCACGGCCGGCCCGCACGGCTTCTCCGAGATCCTCTATGCCTATACCTCGGCTGCCGCTAATAACGGCTCGGCCTTCGGCGGCCTGACCGGCAATACGCCTTGGTACAACGTGACGCTCGGTTTCGGCATGCTGATCGGCCGTTTCCTCGTCATCATTCCAGCCCTTGCCATCGCCGGTTCGCTGGTTGCTAAGAAGACGGTGCCCGCCTCCGCCGGCACCTTCCCGACCGACGGCCCGCTGTTCGTCGGCCTGCTGGTCGGCACGATCCTGATCGTCGGCGGCCTGACCTTCTTCCCCGGCCTGGCGCTCGGTCCCGTCGTCGAGCACCTGGTGGGGCTCAACGGCACGACCTTCTAAGCCTGTACAATTCTGGAGTCCTCCCATGGCCCACGTAAAATCCGCGAGCATTTTAGAGCCTCGCATCCTCGTGCCGGCAATCGGCGCTGCCTTTACCAAGCTCAACCCGGTCACGCTCGCCCGCAATCCGGTCATGTTCGTCGTTGCCGCCGTCTCGGTGCTGACCACGATCCTGTTTATCCGCGATCTCGTCACCGGCGGCGGCAATCTCGGCTTTTCCTTCCAGATCAACCTCTGGCTCTGGTTTACCGTGCTGTTCGCCAATTTCGCCGAAGCCGTCGCCGAAGGGCGCGGCAAGGCGCAGGCCGATGCGCTGCGCAAGACCCGCACGGAAACTGAAGGTAAGCTGCTGACCGGCAGCGACCGCACGCAGTTCAAGCGCGTACCCGGCACCAGCCTCAAGGTCGGCGATGTCGTGATCGTCGAGGCCGGCGACATCATCCCCTCCGATGGCGAGGTGATCGAGGGCGTCGCCTCGGTCAACGAAGCGGCGATCACGGGCGAATCCGCCCCCGTGATCCGTGAATCCGGCGGCGACCGCTCGGCCGTGACAGGCGGCACCCAGGTGCTGTCCGACTGGATCCGCGTGCGTATCACGGCGGCTGCCGGCTCGACCTTCCTCGACCGCATGATCTCGCTGGTCGAAGGCGCCGAGCGCCAGAAGACCCCGAACGAGATCGCCCTCAACATCCTGCTCGCCGGCATGACGCTGATCTTCGTGCTGGCCACCGCGACGATCCCGAGCTTTGCTGCCTATGCCGGCGGCTCGATCCCGATCATCGTACTGGTGGCGCTGTTCGTGACGCTGATCCCGACCACCATCGGCGCGCTGCTCTCGGCCATCGGCATTGCCGGCATGGACCGGCTGGTGCGCTTCAACGTGCTCGCCATGTCCGGCCGCGCCGTCGAGGCTGCCGGCGACGTCGATACGCTGCTGCTCGACAAGACCGGCACGATCACGCTCGGCAACCGTCAGGCGACCGAATTCCGCCCCGTCTCCGGCGTCACGGCGGAAGAGCTGGCCGATGCGGCCCAGCTTGCCTCGCTGGCCGACGAAACACCGGAGGGACGCTCCATCGTCGTGCTCGCCAAGGAGAAATACGCCATCCGCGCCCGCGACATGGGCAGCCTGCATGCGACCTTCATCCCCTTCACCGCCCAGACGCGGATGAGCGGCGTCGATCTCGACGGTTCCGCGATCCGCAAGGGCGCGGTGGATGCGGTGCTCGCCTATGTCGGTTCGGTGCTGCCGGTGTCCAGCGGTAATGCGGCGCTGTCGCTGCGCGCCGCCACGGATAGCTTGGCAGAAGTGAAGACCATCGCCGAGGAAATCGCCAAGGCCGGCGGCACGCCGCTCGCCGTTGCCCGCGACGGGCGGCTGCTCGGCGTCGTCCAGCTCAAGGACATCGTCAAGGGCGGCATCAGCGAGCGTTTCGCCGAACTGCGCCGCATGGGCATCCGCACCGTGATGATCACCGGCGACAATCCGATGACGGCCGCCGCCATCGCAGCCGAAGCCGGCGTCGACGATTTCCTCGCCCAGGCGACACCCGAAAACAAGCTGCAGCTCATCCGCGAGGAACAGGCCAAGGGCAAGCTGGTCGCCATGTGCGGCGACGGCACCAACGATGCGCCCGCCCTTGCCCAGGCCGATGTCGGCGTCGCCATGAACACCGGCACGGTCGCCGCCCGCGAGGCCGGCAACATGGTCGACCTCGACAGCGATCCGACCAAGCTGATCGAGATCGTCGAGATCGGCAAACAATTGCTGATGACGCGCGGGGCGCTGACCACCTTCTCGATCGCCAACGACATCGCCAAATATTTCGCCATCATCCCGGCGATGTTCCTGGCCCTCTATCCGCAGCTCGGCGTGCTCAACATCATGGGGCTGACCAATCCGCAAAGCGCCATCCTCTCGGCGATCATCTTCAATGCGCTGATCATCATTGCCCTGATCCCG
This sequence comes from uncultured Rhizobium sp., assembly GCA_945952045.1. GTDB lineage: Bacteria > Pseudomonadota > Alphaproteobacteria > Rhizobiales > Rhizobiaceae > Metarhizobium. Next base: position 4,034 of record CAMFHE010000057.1, on the reverse strand, counting down.
CTATCGCTGAAGGGCGTCAAGTACCGGGCGGTCGGCGCCGGCGCGCTGCTCTCCCGCAACCTGCTGGTCTACGGCCTCGGCGGCATCGTCGTGCCCTTCATCGGCATCAAGGCCATCGACATGGTCATCACCGCCATCGGCCTCGCCTAAGTAAAGGAATCAATATCATGTTCAAACAGCTTCGCGCCGCGCTCGTCATGATCCTCGCCACCACCGCCATCACCGGCCTTGCCTATCCGCTCGGCATGACCGGCATAACGCAGGCGCTGTTTCCGGCGCAGGCGAATGGCAGCCTGATCGAGCGCGACGGCAAGGTCGTTGGCTCGACGCTGATCGGCCAGGCCTTCACCTCCGACCGCTATTTCCACGGCCGCCCATCTGCGGCCGGCGACGGCTACAATGCGAGCGCCTCCTCCGGCTCCAATCTCGGCCCGACCAGCGCCAAGCTGATCGACCGGGTAAAAGCCGATACCGCAGCGGCACAGGCGCAAAACCCCGATATGCCGGTGCCGGCCGATCTCGTCACCGCCTCAGGCAGCGGCCTCGATCCGCATATCTCGCCGGAAGCGGCCTATTTCCAGGTGGCGCGCGTCGCGAAAGCCCGCAACATGGACGAGGCCGCCCTCAAGGCGCTGGTCGAAAAGCATGTGGAGGACCGCGAGTTCGGTGTGCTCGGCGAACCGGTCGTCAACGTGCTCGCCCTCAACATGGCCCTTGACGAAAGCAAGTCCTAAATAGGAAGGCTGGGTCACGCCACAGCCGGCCACACAGGAAACCCCATGCCCGACGACAGTCGCGACACGCTGCAAAGACCCTCGCCGGACGCGCTTCTGGAGCGCGCCGAGCGCGAGGCGCAGGGCAGGCTCAAGATCTTCCTCGGCGCCGCCCCCGGCGTCGGCAAGACCTATGAGATGCTGATGTCCGGCCGGGCGCGGCATGCCGACGGCGTCGATGTGGTCATCGGCGTCGTCGAGACCCATGGGCGGCGCGAAACCCAGGCGCTGCTCGACGGTTTCGAAATCATCCCGCGCAAATCCGTCGCCTATCGCGGCCAGACGCTGGAGGAGATGGATCTCGACGCCATCCTCGCCCGCCGCCCGGCCCTGGTGCTGGTCGACGAACTCGCCCACACCAATGCGCCGGGCAGCCGCCATGCCAAGCGCTACATGGATGTCGAGGAACTGCTGGCGCGCGGCATCGACGTCTATTCGACGCTGAACATCCAGCATGTCGAGAGCCTGAACGACGTCGTTGCCCAGATCACCCGGGTACGGGTGCGCGAGACAGTGCCGGATTCGATCATCGACCGGGCCGACGAGGTCGAGATCATCGACATCACCCCCGCCGACCTGATCAAGCGGCTACATGACGGCAAGGTCTATGTGCCGCAGACGGCGCGGGCCGCGATCGAGAACTATTTCTCGCCCGGCAACCTGACGGCGCTGCGCGAGCTGGCGCTGCGCCGCACCGCCCAGCGCGTCGACGAGCAATTGCTCAACCACATGCAGGCGCATGCGATTTCCGGCCCGTGGGCGGCGGGAGACCGGGTGCTGGTCTGCCTCAGCCACGGCCCGGGCGGCGCCAATCTGGTGCGCTATGCCCGCCGCCAGGCCGACCGGCTGCGCGCCCCCTGGACGGTGCTGCATCTGGAAACGCCGCAGGCGGCCATGCTGCCCGACCGGCTGAAGGACCGGCTGGCCGCGAACATGCGCCTTGCCGAACAGCTCGGCGCCGAGACGGTGACCCTGCCGGCGCTCGCCCCTTCGCGCGAGATCGTCGTCTATGCCACCGCCAACAATTTCACCCATGTCATCGTCGGCCGGCCGCAAAAACCGCGCTGGCGGCAGCTTTTCCAAGGCTCGGTCACCGAAGACCTGATCCGCCATGCCGGCGATCTCAGCATCCATGTCATTTCCGGCAATGCCGGTGAGGAGCCGCAGCGCGGCGTCCGGACGGCGCAGCCGCCTCCCCCTTTCCGCCTGAAACCCTATCTCAAGGCGACGCTGTTCGTCGCCTTGGCCATCGTCGCTGGCATCATGCTCGATCAGGCGCTCGACGTGCGCAACCTGGCGCTGGTTTTCCTCATGGCGGTGCTGGCAGCGGCGGTGCGCGGCGGGCTGGGGCCGGGGCTTTATGCCTCGCTGCTTGGCGCCTTCTCCTTCAATTTCTTCTTTCTCGAACCGCGCTACACGCTGACGGTGCGCGATCCCGAAAGCCTGGTGGCGCTGTTCTTCTACCTTGGCGTGGCGCTGGTCGCCTCCAACCTGACCGCCGCCGTGCAACGGCAGGCGGCGGCGGCCCGGCAGCGGGCGCGCACCACCGAAGACCTCTATCTGTTTTCCAAAAAACTGGCCGGAACCGGCACGCTCGACGACGTGCTCTGGGCGACAGCCTTCCAGATTGCCTCGATGCTGAAGGTACGCGTCGTCATCCTGCTGCCGGAAAACGGCTCCATCGCCGTCAAGGCCGGTTATCCGCCAGACGATACGCTCGTCGATGCCGATATCGCTGCCGCCAAATGGGCCTGGGAGCACAATCGCCCGGCCGGCCGCGCCGCCGATACGCTGCCCGGCGCAAAACGCCTCTATCTGCCGATGCGCACCGGCCGCGAGGCGGTCGGCGTCATCGGCCTCGACAACGACAAGCAAGGGCCGTTGCTGACGCCGGAGCAGCAGCGGCTATTCGATGCGCTGGCCGATCAGGCGGCGCTGGCCATCGAGCGCATCCAGCTCGTCTCCGATGTCGACAAGGCGAAACTCGCCGCCGAGACCGACCGGCTGCGCACCGCGCTTTTGACCTCCATTTCCCACGACCTCAAGACGCCGCTCGCCGCCATCATGGGCTCGGCCGGGACGTTGCAGGATTTCGGGGCGGAGTTTCCCGAGGATGTTCGCGCCGATCTCGTCGCCACCATCGTCGACGAATCCGAGCGGCTGAACCGCTTCATCTCCAACCTGCTCGACATGACCCGCATCGGCGCCGGCGCCATGGAGCCGAATTACGCGCTGCATTTCGTCGGCGATATCGTCGGCACGGCGCTGTCGCGCGCGGCAAAAATCACCGCCCGCCATCGCATCGAGGTCGCCATTCCCGCCGAACTGCCGATGGTCCGCGTCGATCCCGTATTGTTCGAGCAGGTGCTGTTCAACCTCATCGACAACGCCGCCAAATATGCCCCGCCGGAGACGGTCATCGCCCTTTACGGCTGGCGGGAGGGTTCCTCCGTCCTGCTCGCGGTCATCGACGAGGGGCCGGGCATCCCGCCCGACGATCTCGAACGCATCTTCGACAGCTTCTACCGGGTACGCAAAGGCGACCATGTGCGCGCCGGCACGGGGCTCGGGCTTGCCATCTGCCGCGGTTTCGTCGAGGCGATGGGCGGCAGCATCCGCGCCGAAAACCGTGAGGAGCGCCCCGGCGCCGTCTTCACCATCCGCCTGCCGGTCCCGGCCGGCGGCGCCGGCCTTACCCTGCCGGAACGCCACGACTGAGGAGACTTGAGATGACCAAGACCGCCGTGCGCATCCTGATCGTCGACGACGAACCGCCGATCCGCAAGCTGCTGCGCGTCGGTCTCTCGACGCAGGACTATGTCGTCAGCGAAGCGATGAACGCCAAGGTCGCCATGGAGATGGTGAAATCGGAACAGCCCGACCTCATCGTCCTCGATCTCGGCTTGCCGGATATGGGCGGCCACGACCTGCTGGCGAAATGGCGGGCCGAAGGGCTGGACCTGCCGATCGTCATCCTGTCGAGCCGCACCGACGAGGCCGGCATCGTCAAGGCGCTGGAAATCGGCGCCGACGATTACATCGCCAAACCCTTCGGCATGAACGAACTCGTCGCCCGCATCCGCGTGGCATTGCGCCACCGGCTGCAGACGCAGGGCGAAAAGCCGGTCTTCCAGACGGGGGATCTGACCGTCGATCTCGTCAAGCGCATCGTCAGAGTTGAGGGCCACGAGATCAAACTGTCGCCAAAGGAATACGACATCCTGCGCATCCTCGTGCAGCATGCCGGCAAGGTGCTGACCC
>CAMFHE010000056.1 GCA_945952045.1 uncultured Rhizobium sp. | reverse complement strand
GCGCGGATGTCTTCGTAGTTCTCGAAGGCCATGCCGCATTCCTGACCGACCGGCACTTCGGAGACTTCGTCCTTGAAGCGCTTGAGGGTCTTGAGCTTGCCTTCGTGGATGACGACGTTGTCGCGGATGAGACGGACGCCTGCACCACGTTCGACCTTGCCTTCCGTGACGCGGCAGCCCGCGACCTTGCCGACCTTGGTGATGTTGAAGACCTCGAGGATCTCCGCATTGCCGAGGAAGGTTTCGCGGCGTTCCGGCGAGAGCAGGCCCGACATCGCTGCCTTCACGTCATCCACCAGATCGTAGATGATGTTGTAGTAGCGGATCTCGATGCCCTCGCGCTCGGCCAGTGTACGAGCCTGGCTGTTGGCGCGGACGTTGAAGCCGATGATCGCCGCATTCGAGGCCTCGGCCAGCGAAATATCGGACTCCGTGACGCCGCCGACCGCCGAATGAACGACGCGGGCGCGAACTTCGTCGGTACCCAGCTTGTCGAGCGCACCGATGATGGCTTCGATCGAACCCTGCACGTCGCCCTTGATGAGCAGCGGGAACTCCTTCATGCCGGAGGACTGCAGCTGCGTCATCATCTGTTCGAGCGAACCGCGCGAACCCGACTGGCGGGCAGCGGCCTTGTCGCGGGCCAGACGCTGGCGATATTCGGAAATCTCGCGAGCGCGGCTTTCGTTCTCGACGACGGCGAACTTGTCACCAGCCGCCGGCGTGCCCGACAGGCCGAGAACCTCGACCGGGGTCGCCGGGCCGGCTTCCTTGACGTGTTCGCCCTTGTCGTTGACCAGAGCGCGCACACGGCCCCACTGGTCGCCGGCAACGATGATCTGGCCCGGGCGCAACGTGCCCTTCTGGACCAGAACCGTGGCGACGGCGCCACGACCGCGGTCGAGCTCGGCTTCGATGACCGTGCCTTCGGCGGTACGGTTGGAGTTGGCGCGCAGGTCGAGGATTTCGGCCTGCAGCAGGATGGCCTCGAGCAGCTTGTCGAGGTTGGTCTTGTTCTTGGCAGAGACCTCGACGTCGAGCACTTCACCGCCCATGGATTCGACGAAGACCTCATGCTGGAGGAGCTGCGTGCGAACCTTCTGCGGATCGGCCGTCGGCTTGTCGACCTTGTTGATCGCCACGATGATCGGCACGCCGGCCGCCTTGGCGTGGTTGATCGATTCGATCGTCTGCGGCATGACGCTGTCGTCGGCGGCGACCACCAGAATGGCGATGTCGGTCGCCTGCGCGCCACGGGCACGCATCGCGGTAAAGGCGGCGTGGCCGGGCGTATCGATGAAGGTGATCTTCTGGCCGTTCTGCTCGACCTGATAGGCGCCGATATGCTGGGTGATGCCGCCGGCTTCGCCCGCCACCACGTTTGCATGGCGGATGGCGTCCAGAAGCGAGGTCTTGCCGTGGTCGACGTGGCCCATGATGGTCACGACCGGCGGACGCGACTGCATTTCGCCTTCCTCGTCGGAGATGTTGAAGATGCCTTCCTCAACGTCGGACTCGGAGACGCGCTTGACCGTGTGGCCGAATTCGCCGGCGATCAGTTCTGCCAGATCGGCGTCGATGACGTCGCCCGGCTTCATCATCTGGCCTTCCTTCATCAGGTACTTGATGACATCGACGGCCCGTTCGGCCATGCGCTGCGACAGTTCCTGAATGGTGATCGTTTCCGGCAGAATGACTTCACGCGCGATCTTCTCGCGGGTTTCCTGCATCTGGCTGCGGCGGAACTTTTCCTGACGGCGGCGGATGGCGGCCATCGAACGGCCACGGGTCGAACCGTCGTCGTCGACGCTGGCGGCACCGACCGTCAGCTTGCCGCGACGGCGTTCTTCCTCGGTCTTGGCGCGCGGAGCGGGCTTTGCCGGTTCCGGACGCACGACCTTGCCACGCGCGGCGGGCAGACCGCCACGGGGAGCGCCTGCTCCACGAGCGTCTTCCTGATCACCGGTACGGCGACGCACAGGTGCACCGTCCGAAGGCGGAACGGCGCCGGGCGCCTGCGGGCGCGGAGCGTGCGGACGGGCGTCGGGACGGCGCGCAGCAGGCGCCGGGCTATCGGTGCGGGCAACAGCCGGCGCCTGGGCGACGGCAGGCTCGACGCGCGGAGCGGCTTTCGCTTCCGCAGCTTCGGCGGCGCGGCGCTGTTCTTCCTCGCGGCGGCGCTCTTCGGCCTCGCGAGCTGCTTCGGCGGCGCGCTGTTCTTCCTCGATTTTGCGGCGGGCGTCTTCCTCGGCGCGACGCTTGGCGTCCTCGATGTCACGCGCCTGCGCTTCCATCAAGGCGCGGCGACGAGCTTCCATTTCGCCGGCCGACAGGCCGTGCAGCACCTGGCCGCGCGGACGGTCGCGATCGCGATCCCGGTTGTCACGGTCGCGGTCACGGTCCTGACGCGGCGGCTGCGGACGCTGCTGGTGGCTCGGCTGATGGGGGCGCTGCGGCTGCGGCGCGGGCCGCGCAGGCTGGCTCGCCTGCGGCTCGGGCGCACGTGCGGCCGGAGCTGGCGCGCTCGTCACCGGCGTGATCGGCTTTTCGTCTTCGGGGCGCATGGGGCGCCGCTTGCGGGTTTCGACGACCACCGCTTTCGTGCGACCGCGACCCATATCCTGACGCACCGTACCCTGCGTCACACCTGTTGGCTTCAGGGTGAGGGTTTTCTTGCCCGGTGCGCTGATTGTCTTGTCGTCGTTGTTGTCGGTCATTCCGTTCCTGTTCCTTCGGGCAGGGACGGATGCGACATCAGACCCTGTCTTTACATACCTTAAACTCGAAGTCGCGACCGGCACCCGCCGGTGACCGCGTCATTGTCTTGTCTGGGCAGCGACGCCAATTGCCCGGGACTGACCGCCATTGCGGTACTGTTCGAGCAGGTTTGCGCGCTTCACTACACCTTCACCCGCCTGCCCTGCAAGCGCCGCAGCATGGATAAAAGCATTCTGACCCATTAGTTCCTGCATTTCGCCATCCGTGAAGAAGCGAAACGAGGGAATTTCCGCCTCGGTTTCCATTCCGAGGTGCCAGGCCTTGCGGGCCTGATCGATCTTTCTCACACCGTCGGCTGCGGCATCCAGCGAGTGGAACACCGCCAGAGCCTCGCCCGAGCGCACCGCCGCATCGACCTTGGCCGAGCCGGAGATGAAACCGCCGGCCTTGCGGGCGAGGTTCATCATGCCGGCCAGGTTGGCGGCGAGCAGCCGGTCCACCGTCGCGCCGAGATCGGCCGCAGCGGTCGCATCGGTCTTCAGGGCGCGGGCGAAAAGTTTCTTCGCCACCGCCTTGTCCACCAGCGCCCGCTCGGCCTTGACCCAGCAGCCGCGACCCGGAAGCTGGCGCTTCAGGTCGGGCACGACGGAACCGTCGGGTCCGGCCACGAAGCGGATCAGCGTTTCCGGCGTTCCGCTTTCGCGAGTGACGATGCACATGCGACCGTTCACCTCGTCACCGGCCGCATCATCGTCGCCCTCGCGCTTGCGCAATGGCCCGGCCATCATGCGTCCTGCTCGTCGCCCGCTTCATCGCCGGCTTCGCCTTCGGTCTCTTCGACCTGCTGACTCGCCAGTTCTTCCTCGGTGATCCAGCCGGCGGCCAGACGGGCCTGCACGATCATGTTTTCAGCCTCGACGCGCGAAACGTCGAACTTGGAGAACACGCCTTCGAACTTCTTGGTCTCGCCGTTCTTGCGTTCCGACCAGCCGACGAGATCATCCGCGGCGCAGCCGGCGAAGTCCTCGATCGTCTTGATGCCTTCCTCGCCGAGCGCGACCATCATCTGGGCCGTGATGCCGTCGATCTGGCGCAGTTCGTCGGCAACGCCGAGCTTCTTTCGCTTCTCGTCCATCTCGGCCTCGATGCGGTCGAGATATTCGCGGGCACGGGTCTGAATTTCGACGGCAGTGTCGTCGTCGAACCCGTCGATCGAGGAGATTTCCTGCAGATCGACATAGGCGAGTTCCTCGACGGCGGCAAAGCCTTCCGAGGCCAGAACCTGGCCGACCATTTCGTCGACGTCGAGCGAATCCATGAACAGCTTCGAGCGCTCGTTGAATTCCTTCTGGCGGCGCTCCGATTCCTCGGCTTCCGTCATGATGTCGATGTCCCAGCCGGTGAGCTGCGAGGCGAGACGGACGTTCTGACCGCGACGGCCAATGGCCAGCGACAGCTGCTCATCCGGCACCACGACTTCGATGCGCTCGGAATCCTCGTCGAGAACCACCTTGGCGACTTCGGCCGGCTGCAGTGCGTTGACGACGAAGTTCGCCGGCTCGTTCGACCACGGAATGATGTCGATCTTCTCACCCTGCAATTCGCCGACGACCGCCTGGACGCGCGAACCGCGCATACCGACGCAGGCGCCGACCGGATCGATGGAGCTGTCGTTGGAGATGACGGCGATCTTGGCGCGCGAACCGGGGTCACGAGCGACCGACTTGATCTGGATGATGCCGTCGTAGATTTCCGGCACTTCCATGGTGAAGAGCTTGACCATGAACTGCGGATGCGTGCGCGACAGGAAAATCTGCGGGCCGCGCTGCTCGCGGCGCACGTCGTAGACGAAGGCGCGGATGCGGTCGCCGTAGCGGACGTTTTCGCGCGGGATCATCTCGTCGCGGCGCACGATGCCTTCGCCGCGGCCGAGATCGACGATGACGTTGCCGTATTCGACGCGCTTGACGGTGCCGTTGACGATTTCGCCGACGCGGTCCTTGAACTCGTCGAACTGGCGATCACGCTCGGCTTCGCGCACCTTCTGCACGATGACCTGCTTGGCGGACTGGGCGGCGATGCGGCCGAAATCCATCGGCGGCAGCGGATCGGCGATGAAATCGCCGATCTTGGCGTCCGGATTGCGGTCGCGGGCGAGCAGAAGCGGGATCTGGGTCGAATAGTCTTCGGCCTGCTCGACCACTTCCAGCAGACGCTGCAGGCGGATTTCGCCGGTCTTGGAATTGATGTCGGCGCGAATGTTGGATTCCGAACCGTAGCGCGAACGCGCCGCCTTCTGGATGGCGTCGGCCATCGCGGCCAGCACGATCTCGCGGTCGATTACCTTTTCGCGCGCGACAGCATCTGCGATCTGCAGAAGTTCAAGCCGGTTCGCACTGACTGCCATTCTCGTTCTCCATCAGCCAAATCAATCGCGGACCCCTCGTACGGGCCGCGGGGATTGTCGAAAATTACTCGTCGTCACTCTGTTCGTTCTGGTTGGCGGCTTCCGCCTTGGCCAGCTTGTCGGCGCGAAGCGCGTCGCGGATCAGATCGTCGGTCAGCACCAGCTTGGCCTCGGCCAGGGTGTTGAACGGGATCACGACGCGCGGGGCCTCGCCATAGGCCACCTGGTCGCGCTCCAGCGTAAAGCCATCGGCATCGACTTCAGCGATCTTGCCGCGAAACCGCTTGCGGTTGTCGAGCAGCACGGAGGTCTCGCACTTGACGATATGGCCCTGCCAGCGCGAAAAATCAGACTTGCGCACCATCGGCCGGTCGATGCCGGGCGACGACATTTCCAGATGATACGCCTTGTCGACCGGATCTTCCACATCCAGCACCGGCGAAATCGCCACCGAAAGCTCTTCACAATCCTCGACGGTCATGGTGCCGTCGTTGCGCTCGGCCATCACCTGCAGCGTCAAGCCATTCTGGTTGAGAAGGCGCACGCGCACCAGCTTGTAGCCCATGGGCACGATGACCGGTTCGATGATCTCGGCGATCCGGCGGTCGATGCCGGTCTCGACGATCAGCCGCGGTTCATTGGCGTCTTCAGCCTGGATATCGGCCAAGCGATCTCTCCCGTAAACGATAGATAGTGCTGATCGCGGTAACAAAAAAGAGCGGGTCCTTCCGGGCCCACTCTTCATCGGACGATCAAGAATTTGACGCTCCTATACGCCGAGCCGGCGCAAATTGCAAGGACCGGCATGTTTTCACGCAATTCCGGACGCAAAACCGCTTCGCACTTTTGCTGGAATTGGTTTTCTCCCGGCGCAATTCCGGACGCAAAACCGCTTCGCACTTTTGCTGGAATTGCTTTATTTCAGCCGTTTCTTAAGAGATTCGTCGGGATAGCAGGTCGCTGCAAGTCCGCTCTTGGCCTGCCAGTCGCCGAGCGAGCGGCGGGTCTTGTAACCCGGCAGCCCATCGACCTTGCCGACGTCGTAGCCCTTGGCGGCGAGCGTCTTCTGCATGGCGAGCACGTCCGAGCGCAGCATCTTGCCGACATCGCCCCATTGCGCCTTGAACGGACCGGAACCGCCACCAATGCGATCGGCGAGATTGCCGATGAACAGCGCGTAGAGGTCGGAATTGTTGTATTCCTTGAGCACGTAAAAGTTCGGCGAGACGATGAATTCCGGGCCGTGGCGGCCGGCGGGCAGCAGCATCATGCTTTCTGCCTTGGTCTCGTTCGTTGGGAAGGCTTTTCCGGAAATGCGGGTGATGCCCATGCCGGTCCAGGCCGACAGCGGTTTTGCCAGATCCGGCCCTTCCTGCGCGCAGGAGACGTTTTCAGGGATCGTCACCTCATAGCCCCAGCTGCGACCGGGCTTCCAGCCCTTCTTGACCAGATAGTTGGCGATGGATGCCAGCGTATCCGGCACCGAGGTCCAGATGTTGCGATGACCGTCGCCGTCGAAATCGACGGCATATTTGAGGTAGCTGGTCGGCATGAATTGCGGCTGGCCCATGGCGCCGGCCCAGGAGCCCTTCATCGCCGAAGGCGCCACGTCGCCGCCGTCGATGATGTGCAGCGCGGCGATCAGTTCGGTGCGGAACATGTCCTTTCGGGTCGACATGAAGGCTTTCGTCGCCAGCACCTGCACCGCCGAATAGGGGATTTTCGCCGCGCCAAAACCGCTTTCACGGCCCCAGATGGCCAGCACCACCGAGCCCGGCACGCCATAGGTCTTTTCGATGCGCTTCAGCGTCGAGGCATGGGTGGCGGCCAGCGATTTGCCGGTCGCTGCGAGAGCGCTCAGGCGCTTTTCGGAAAAATAGCCGCCCGGCGCGGAAAACTCGGCCTGCGTCTGCGCCTGTTCCTTCGGCGGCTTCGTGCCGGGCGGCACGAGATCGGGCAGATCCCAGTTCAGCGTCACGCCGGCAAAGGCGGCGTCGAAATTGGCGCGCGAAACGCCGGACGCTTTCGCCTGCGGCCAGATCTCGGTCTCGACCCAGCCATGGAACTGCTTTTCGACCGCCGCCTTGTCGAGCGCGAAGGCCGGCAGCGGCAGGAGCGCGAGACCGCAGATCAACAATGTTTTCAATAGCGTGCGCATCGACCCTCCGCGCAAAAATCAGATCACTGTCCGGGCGCGCAGCGCCGCCGTCAGCGTGCCCTCATCGAGATAATCCAGCTCGCCGCCGACGGGAACGCCATGCGCAAGGCGAGTGATCTTCACCTCCAGCCCGGAGAGCTGGTCGGTGATGTAATGGGCCGTCGTCTGGCCCTCGACGGTGGCGTTGACGGCGAGAATGATCTCGCGCACGCCGCCGGCCTGCACCCGGTCGACCAGCGTGCGGATGTTGAGGTCGTCAGGACCGACGCCATCAAGCGGCGACAGCGTGCCGCCCAGCACATGGTAGGCGGCGTTCATGGCGCCGGCCCGCTCCAGCGCCCAGAGGTCGGAGACATCCTCGACGACGATGATGACCGACTGGTCGCGGCGGATATCGGTGCAGACCGTGCAGGGGTCGATCGTATCGACATTGCCGCAGGTGGAGCAGATGCGCACCTTCTGGTAGGCCTCGCCCATCGCCTGCGACAGGGGGCCGAGAAGCTGGTCCTTCTTCTTGACGAGATGCAGCGCCGCGCGCCGCGCCGACCGGGGCCCGAGACCCGGTACTTTCGCCAGAAGCTGGATGAGTTTTTCGATTTCCGGGCCGGTGACTCGTTTTGCCATGGCCGCGCTTTTATCCCATGTTTGAACCTGAAGAAATGATCTGGATGAGAGAAGCCGCATGAAAATCACCGCCGTCTGCATCGGCGCCTCGCAAAAGCTGCCCGGCAAATCCTATCGCAGCGGCATCGACAAGCGCGCCGTCGGCGGCCCTGTCATGATCGACCGCCTCGGCCTCGTCGGCGACAAGGTCTGCAACAGGAAACATCACGGCGGCCCCGATCAGGCGATCCTGATCGAGGGCGAACGCACTCTCGACTGGTGGCGGACAGAACTGGGCCGCGACCTGCCACCCGGCAGTTTTGGCGAAAACCTCGTCATCGCCGGGCTGGAAAACGGCGATGTCGCGGTCGGCGACCGCTTCAGCTTTGGCGATATCGTGCTGGAAGCGACGGCGCCACGCATGCCCTGCGCGACGCTGGCGGCCTGGATGGGCGATCCCCAGATCGTCAAGCGCTTTGCGCAGGTCGCGCGGCCGGGCATTTATGCGCGGGTGATCGCGGGCGGCTTCGTCGAGGCCGGCATGGATGTGGCGCTGTTACCCTATGCCGGGGAACGCATTCCCATCCCGCGGATGATGGCAGCTTACGGTCGCGTTTCCAACGAAGAACGCGCCCGCATGCTGGCCGCGCCGATTGCCGAACGCTTGCGCAATCGGCTCGAAGTCTAGCGCGTGGCAATGGCCGCCGCAGCCCCTGCCATCAGGCCGGCGCTGGTGCGATTGGCGAAGCGCACGGCGCGCTCGCTGCGCAGCAGCGTTCGGGCCTTTGCCGCCAGAGCCACCCAGAAGAAATCGACCGCGACCAGCACCACCAGCATGGTGGCGACCAGTTCGCCCCAGCCGACCAGCGTCACGCCGGCGAGATCGATGATCGCCGGCAGCAGCGCCACGTAGAACATCATGATCTTGGGATTGCCGAGCGTCACCGTCAGCCCGGCAACGAACAGCCGGCCGGCGGAATCGCGCTCCGGCAGCGACCCATCCTCGACCTTGACCGGCGCAAACCACATCTTCCAGGCGAGATAGAGCAGATAGGCGACGCCCAGCCATTTGATAGCGACGAAGACCGTATGGAAGCTTTCGGCAATGGTGACGAGGCCGGCGACGGCGAGGCTGAGCCACAGCACCTCGCCCAGCCACATGGCCATCAGGAAGGGCAGAACATCGCGATACCCCTTGGCGATCACCCGGGCGACCAGCGCCGCGATGCTCGGCCCCGGCGATCCGGCGGCGACCAGCAGCGCGCCGGCAAAGACCAGCAATGAAGACAGCGTCATGATCTCTCCTCCACAAGGCCGGCAGACTGCGCCCGCCGAAGCGGTGCGGTCAAGAGGACAATACGCGAGCGGCGGCACCGGCAGTGCGGAAATAGGAGGCGTCGCGATGCAGCATGGCGGCGGAAAAACTGCCGTCGAGCAGCAGGGCGATCTGCCGCGCCGTCGTTTCGGGCGTTGGCCGTCCCGCGTCGCGAAGCACGGAAGCCAGCCAGTCCTCGATGCGCTTCTTGTGGGCCGCGCCGCGTTTCAGCGCCGGATGGCCGGGCAGGTTGGCGAGCTCCGCCGAGGTGCGCAGGAAACCGCAGCCCTTCCAGCCGGGACGCTCGGCCCGCCCGGCAAGCTTTTCGAAGATCGCGGCGATGCGGGTCGCCACGTCACCCTCCGCTTCGGCGAACCACCTGCTGTAGGCATCGAGATTGGGCTGGTCGCGGTGGTCGAGATAGGCGGCGACCAGATCGTCCTTGCTCTTGAAATGGTAATAGAGCGAACGTTTGGTGATGCCAGCCTCTTCCGCAACCGCATCGACGCTGACGGCGCGGATGCCCTCGCGATAAAACAGGCGGTTGGCCGCTTCGACGATGCGCTCACGGGTGGAGATCTGGGTCATGCGCCAAAAGTATACTGACCAGTGAGTATACACAAGCGCCGCCTCTGGCTAGATTGCCGCTCCAGGAGACAAGGGCATGGACGGCAGGCAAACCGAATTCGAATGCGCCGATGGCGTGGTGCTCAGAGGACATTGGTGGGGCACGGAGGGCGCCACCCGCAATCCCGTCGTCATCATCAATCCGGCGACTGGGGTGAAGGCCGCTTATTACCATCGCTACGCCGCCTTCCTCGCCGAGCATGGCTTTGCGGTGCTGACCTATGACTATCGCGGCATTGGCCTGTCGCGCCCGGCGGGACGACTGAGGGGATCGGGCTTCACCTGGCGGCAATGGGGCGAACAGGATTTCGAGGCGGCGCTTGCCCATGCGCTGGCGCAAGGCGGCGGCGATCCGCTGGTTGTCGGCCACAGCATCGGCGGGTTTTTACCCGGCTATGCGCCGAGTGCGGCGCGCATTTCCCGGCTGCTGACGGTGGGCGCGCAATATGCCTATTGGCCGGATTACCGCCGCAAGGACCGGCTGTCGCTGTTTTTGAAATGGCATGTGGCGATGCCGGCGATCACGCTGGCGCTCGGCTTCTTTCCCGGGCGTGGGCTCGGCTGGCTGGAAGACCTGCCGGCCGGCGTTGCGCTGGAATGGAGTTTTCGCGGAAGCCGCATGGAGGCGCGGATGAAACAGCCGCTGCGAACCACGATCCTCGATCGCTTCGCCGCGGTGCAGGCGCCGATGCTGGCGCTCAGCGTTTCCGACGATCCCTTCGCGACACACAGCGCCGTCAACCGGGCGCTGTCCTACTACACCTCGGCCGAGCGGCTGAAGGTGATGCTGGAACCGGCCGACCTCGGCGTTGCAAGGGTCGGCCATTTCGACCTGTTCCATGCCCGGCATGGATCGAGCTTCTGGATCGACAGCTTGTTGTGGCTGCGCGACGGCATCAATCCCTGGCCGGGGCGGGTCTTTGTTTGATCCGACTTAGAACGGCATCTTGAAGCCGGGGGGGATCGGCAGGCCAGCGGTCAGCGCCTTGCTTCTTTCCTGGGTTTCGCTATCCGCCTTGGACTTGGCGTCCTTGTGGGCGGCGACGATCAGGTCCTCGAGGATCTCCAGCTCGTCTTCCTTGGCGAGCGACGGATCGATCTTCAGGCCGAGCATCTCGCCCTTGCCGTTGAGGCGGACGGTGACGAGGCCGCCGCCGGAGCGGCCCTCGACTTCGAGCGCGGCGATTTCCGCCTGCATCTGCTCCATCTTGGCCTGCATTTCCTTGACCTTGCCCATCATGCCCATGATGTCGCGCATCGTCTTGCCTCCTGAATTAAATTAGAATTCGATATCGTCGCCGGGCAGGATATCCCCCTCGGCGGATTCGGCAACGGCGGGGGCCTCGGTGACGTCCTCGTCTTCCGTCTCGGCCGCCCTCACCCGCACGTCGGTGATGCGCGCGCCCGGAAAGCGCGACAGGATCGCCGCCACATCCGGATCCTGCCTCGCATCGACGAGGCGGGCCTCACGGGCGCTTTCCTCCTGCTCGGCAAGCGTCGGCCCACCTTCCTCGCGCGAGAGGATGACCATCCAGCGGATGCCGGTCCACTCCTGCAGACGGTTCTGCAGGTCGCCAGCCATGGATTTTGGCGCATCGCGCACCAGGGAAATTTCCAGCCGCCCCGGCTCCAGCTTTACCGGCCGCACGAAGGCGCGCATCTGCGCCTTGAGCTTGAAATCGCGGTTCTTGGTGCAGAGTTCGGAAATATCGGCCAGCGACGAGACCTTGACCTTCGGCTCGCTCGCCTGCGGCGGCGCTTCGACCCGGCCGACCGCCATCGGCTCCGCAGCCGGCGCGGCGGCTGCGGATGGACGCAGCATGGTCACCGAGCCGGAGGAACGAGCGGGCGCGGCCTCGACGGCGCGAGCGGAAACCGGGGCGCTCGCAAAAGCCTGCGCCCCGCCGCCATTGCCATTTCCGCCATTGGGGGACATCGGCCGGCTTGGTGCTTCGCCATTGGCGAATTCGGCGATGCGGCGCGCGGCCTCTTCCGGCGAAGGAAGGTGTGCGGCATGGGCAAGACGAATCAGCACCATTTCGGCGGCACCGGCCGGGCGGGCGGCTGCCTCGACTTCGCCAATCCCTTTCAAGAGCATCTGCCAGATGCGCGACAGGGTGGTGACGGCGATGGTTTCGGCAAATTCGCGGCCGCGCACGCGCTCGACTTCGCTCAGCGACGGATCGTCGGCCGAATCGGGCACATATTTCAAGCGGGTGACGAGATGGGTGAAATCGGCAAGATCGGTCAGCACCACGACCGGGTTGGCGCCGGCCTCGTATTGCGCGCCGAATTCGTGCAGGGCGGCTGCGACATCGCCCTTGACCACATGCTCGAACAGGTCGACGATGCGGGCACGGTCGGCGAGCCCGAGCATGGCGCGCACGGCTTCCGCCGCGACTGCACCGCCGCCATGGGCAATTGCCTGGTCGAGCAGCGACAGGCCGTCGCGCGCCGACCCCTCGGCCGCGCGCGCGATCATGGAAAGCGCTTCCGGCTCGACCGAAATGCCTTCCTTGGCGGCGATGGTGGAGAACAGCCCGACGAGATCGGAGGCACCGATACGGCGCAGGTCGAAACGCTGGCAGCGCGACAGAACCGTGATCGGCACCTTGCGGATCTCGGTGGTCGCAAAGATGAACTTCACATGCTCCGGCGGCTCTTCCAGCGTCTTCAGCAGCCCGTTAAAGGCCGCCGTCGACAGCATATGCACTTCGTCGATGATATAGACCTTGTAGCGCGCCGAAACCGGGCGATAACGCACCTGCTCGATGATCTCGCGGATATCGTCGATGCCGGTATGCGAGGCGGCGTCCATCTCGATCACGTCGACATGGCGGCCTTCCATGATCGCCTGGCAATGTTCGCCGGGGATCTTCAGGTCGATGGTCGGGCGGTCGACGCTGTCGGTCTTGTAATTGAGGGCGCGGGCGAGGATGCGGGCGGTGGTCGTCTTGCCGACGCCGCGCACGCCGGTCAGCATATAGGCCTGGGCGATGCGGCCGGTCTCGAACGCATTGGTCAGCGTGCGGACCATCGGCTCCTGGCCGACCATCAGGTCGGTGAAATCCTTGGGACGGTATTTGCGCGCCAGAACGCGGTATGCCGCGCCGGTCTCAGCCTGTTTCGGTTCGGTGTCGCTCATCGCCCTGCCAAGCGTTGTTGGTGACCCCGCTCCATGATTCCTGGCCGCCGGGATTGATCAGGCCTCACGGTCGAAAATCGACCGGGGCCGGGAACGCAAAGGGTGGGAGGCTGGCACGATGACCCGTGCCGGGATCGTTAGGGCTGCTTCCTTCCGGACCTGACCCGGTTGGCGAGCGGCGCGTCCACCACCAACCTCCCGCCGCACATATCGGCAATCTCGTCAGCAAATGCAAGCCAGCCTTTCAAAAAACTGCTAAACAGGAGAGAGACGAACAGGAGGACAGGCGTGCAAGGCTTTGAACTGGATGGAAGACTGGCCCGCGACAGCATTCTGCTGGCGGAGCTTGGCCTTTGCCAATTGCGGCTGCAAAACGACCGCCGCTGGCCCTGGCTGGTGCTGGTGCCGCAGCGAAACGGCAAAAGCGAGATCTTCGACCTTTCCGCCGAAGATCAGGCCGTGCTGCTTTCCGAAACGACCCGTGTCGCCGCAGCCTTGAAATCCGTGACCGATGCGACAAAGATCAATATCGGCGCGCTCGGCAATATCGTGCGCCAACTGCATGTGCATGTCATCGCCCGCGCCGAGGGCGATAGCAACTGGCCCGGACCCGTCTGGGGTTTCGGCACATCCGAACCCTATGACGACGCTATCAAAGACGAATTCATTAGCCGACTATTGAAAGCCCTTGCCGCATGATCCGTTCCCTGTTCGATACCGATTCTCCCCATCCAGAGCCGAGCGCGCTCACCGCCTTCGCCCTCAATGACCTCGCCCGCGATTCGGAACATCGCGCCGACGATTGCGTCGAGACGGCGCTCTCCGTGGACGGCGCCCATATCCTTGCCTTTTCCGGCAATCGCCTGATCCTCAAGCATGACGGGCAGGTGCTGGACCCGCTGTTTGCGCTCTACGAACTCTCCGACCTGCAGCCGGATATCGACAATGCCATCCTGCTCGGCCATCGCAAGACCGGCGAGCCGCGGCTTGCCGTCTCGGTCGGCGTCGACGAGGAAAACCTCGCAAGCCACTACAAGCCGACCGACGGTCGCAGCCTGTTCCGCGACGGTCTGGTCGACGAGGCCTTGCTCGGCGAATTCGCGCAAGGCTCGGCGCTGATCAGCTGGAACCGCGACAACCGCTTCTGCGGGCGCTGCGGCGGGGCGATGGAAATGAAGATCGGCGGCTACAAGCGCGTCTGCGCCGCCTGCGGCCACATGATCTTTCCGCGCACCGATCCCGTCGTCATCATGCTGGCGATCGATGTCGAGGGCGAGCGCTGCCTGCTCGGGCGCGGCGCGCATTTCGGGCCGGGCATGTATTCGTCGCTGGCCGGCTTCGTCGAGCCCGGCGAGACCATCGAGAATGCCGTGCGCCGCGAGACGTTCGAGGAGTCGGCGATCCGCATCGGGCGGGTGCGATACCATGCCTCGCAGCCCTGGCCGATGCCGCATTCGCTGATGATCGGCTGCTATGGCGAGGCGAAGAGCTTCGTCGTCAAGCGCGACGAGGACGAGCTGGAGGATTGCCGCTGGTTCAGCCGCACCGAGGCGGCCGAGATGCTGGAGCGCATTCCCGGCACCGGCGAACATACGCCGCCGCTCGGCGCAATCGCGCACCGCCTGATTCGCGACTGGGTGGAATGGAAACGCTGACTCGATGAGCGCACCGCGCGCCGAACGGCTGCTGGCGTTGCTGCAGGTGCTGCGGCGCCATCGCCGTCCGGTGACCGGCGCGGCGCTGGCGGCCGAACTCGGCACCAGCCTGCGCACGCTTTATCGCGATATCGCCAGCCTGCAGGCGCAAGGGGCCGATATCGAGGGCGAGGCCGGCGTCGGTTATGTGCTGCGCCCCGGCTTCATGCTGCCCCCGATGATGTTTTCGCAAGACGAGATCGAAGCCCTGGCGCTCGGCATCCGCTGGGTCGGGCGCTGCGGCGATCCGGCGCTGGCCGACGCCGCCGCCAATGCGCTCGCCCGTATCGCCGCCGTTCTGCCTGAGGAAATGCGCGCCGAGGTGGATGCTTCGACATTGCTGGTCGGGCCGACACAAGCGGTTCCCGCCCGCATCGATACCGGTAGGGTGCGCGCCGCCATTCGCGACCGCGAGGTACTGCATCTCGCTTACGAAGACGAGAGCGGCCAAGCCAGCGAACGCTTCGTCTGGCCCTTCGCGCTCGGCTTTTTCGAACGCGTGCGCGTGCTGATCGCCTGGTGCGAGTTACGACAGGATTTTCGCCATTTTCGCACCGACCGCATCGGCGCGCTGGCGCCGGCCGGGCGGCGCTACCGGACGTCGCGCAGCGCGCTGCTCAAGCAATGGCGGGAAACGCAAAAGATTAAAGCCGACATGTAGGCTGCTGCCAGAATCTGTCAGCAGGTCGCGCTAGTCTCCTTTCATCGACACGAAAGGAGATCGACATGACCAACCCCAACCTCTTCATTCTCTACGTCAACGACCCGGCCGTCAGCGCCGCTTTCTATACGAAGCTGCTCGGCCGCGAGCCGGCTGTCGCCGCGCCGAACTTCGTCGCCTTCCCGCTCGATGGCGGCGTGACGCTCGGGCTGTGGCGTCAGGACAATGTCGAACCGAAGACCAAAGGCGGCGAAGCGCGCAGCGAAATCGCCTTCATGATGCCGGGCGACAATGCCATTGCCAGAACCTTCGAGGACTGGAAGGCGGCCGGTCACACAATCCTGCAGCCGCTGACGGTGATGGATTTCGGCCCGACCTTCGTCATCGCCGATCCCGACGGTCACCGCCTGCGCGTCTGCGAACCGGACAAGGAATAGGCCTGTCCGGCGGCGGCCATCAGACCTGCAGGTCGCCACGCATCGGGTGGCCCTTGTAGACGCCGAGAATGCGGACCTTTTCCGAGAAGAAGCGCAGCTCCTCCAGGGCGCGGCGAACATTGGCGTCGTTGGGATGTCCCTCGATATCGGCATAGAACTGGGTGGCGACGAACTTGCCGCCCAGTTGATAGCTTTCCAGCTTGGTCATGTTGATGCCGTTGGTCGCGAAACCGCCGAGCGCCTTGTAAAGGGCGGCCGGAATATTGCGAACGTTGAAGACGAAGGTGGTGACCAGCATTTCGTCGGCCGCCACGCGCGGCGTCCAGTTCTCGTCACGCGACAGGACGACGAAGCGGGTGACGTTGTTTTCGGTGTCCTCGACATTTTCGGCGATGATGTCGAGCCCGTAGAGATCGGCGGCTAGGCGCGGCGCAAGGGCTGCCATCGAGCGGTCGCCCTTTTCCGAGACCAGCTTGGCGGCGCCGGCGGTATCGCCGGCGACCACGGCCTTCCAGCCATTGTGGCGGATGATCTTGCGGCACTGGCCGAGCGCATGGATATGGCTGTGAACGGTGCGGATCTCGTCCTTGGCAACGCCCGGAAGCACCATCAGCTGGAAGCGGATCGGCATGAAATATTCGCCGATGATGTGCAGGCGCGATTCCGGCAGCAGGTGATGGATATCGGCGACGCGGCCGGCGATCGTGTTCTCGATCGGGATCATGGCGATATCCGCCTCGCCGCTTTCCAGCGCCACGAACGCATCCTCGAAGGTCGGGCAGGGCAGCGGCTCCATGGTCGGGAACATGTCGCGGCAGGCCATATCGGAATTGGCGCCGAAATCGCCCTGGAAGGCGATGCGGTTGGTCTTGAGAATCATCGGATCAATCCATCATGAGGAAGAGCGGGCGGAGAGGATGGCCCGCGCCTTGTCGAGGTCGGCGGGAGTATCGACGCCGAGCGGAACGGAGTCAACGATCTCCACATCGATGCGCATGCCCGCCTCCAGCGCCCGCAACTGCTCCAGCGATTCGCGCTTTTCCAGCACGGAAGGCCCGAGCGCGACGAAGCGCTCCAGCGCGGCGCGGCGATAGGCGTAGAGACCGATATGGTGATAGAGCGGACCGTTGCCATGCGGCGCGGTGGCGCGGGTGAAATAGAGCGCCTTCAGCCGGTTTTCGGACAGGGGCGAACCGACGACCTTGACGATGTTCGGATTGCGCTTGTCCTCTTCATCCGCGATCTCGACCGTCAGCGTGGCGATATCGACCGAAGCCTCCTCCAGCGGCCGCAATGCGGCGCGGATCGTTCCCGGCTCGATGGTCGGCAGATCGCCCTGGACGTTGATGACCGTGCGCACCTTGCCATCCGGATCGGCGATTTGCAGCGCTTCGAAGATGCGATCCGAGCCGGACTGATGATGGGCGCCGGTCATGACCGCCTCAAAACCGGCGGCGCTCACAGCGGCTCGAACCTCCTCGCTGTCGGTGGCGACGATGATTCGCCCGACATCGGCCTCCCTGGCCCGAAGAGCAACCTGAACGATCATCGGAAGTCCGCAAATATCGGCCAGCGGTTTGCCGGGAAGACGGGTGGAGGCCATGCGTGCGGGGATCAGAACCAAAGTTTCATCGAAAATCGCATTCTTCATGGCCCGGCCTTCTAATGTTTGCAGAAAAGTGGCAAAAAGTCTCATCGTGACAACGATAATCACTGTTGCAACTGCGGATCAAAAGACATAGGTTCCGCGCGATTTCAAGATGGGACCGGTCTGTGACCGCCGGGCTGCAAGGGGAGCATGTCCAGATGAATTCTTACATGAACATGGGTTTGGGCGCGCTGCTTGGCACATGCTTCGTCCTGATGTCCGTGTCCATTGCGTCCGAAGGCATCTTTCACGCAGAAAAGCCTGAGAAGCCGGGCTTCACGATCGTCGCCGAAGAGGCTTCCGCCGAAGGCGCTGGCGCCGGCGCTGCTGCGGCAGCGATGACGCCGATCGCCGCCCTGCTCGGCAAGGCCGACGCCAAGGCCGGCGAAACCGTCTTCAAGAAGTGTCAGAGCTGTCATACCGACACCAAGGACGGGCCGAATAAAACCGGGCCGAACCTCTATGGTCTCGTCAATCGCCCGATCGCTTCGCATGAAGGCTTTGCCTATTCGGCCGGCATGAAGGATTTCTCCAAGGGCAGCACCGTGGTCTGGGATTTCGATCACCTGAACCACTTCCTGCTGGCCCCGAAGAAGCTCGTCGCCGGCACCGCCATGGGCTTCGCCGGTCTGAAGAGCGAAGAAGATCGCGCCAACCTGATCCTGTATCTACACACCATGGCCGACGCGCCGGTCGCCCTGCCCGATCCGGCCGCTCCGGACACGCTGGCCGCGACCAACTAAGGCCTGCCAAGAGACCATTCGAAAAACCCGGCTGTGAGAGATCGCAGCCGGATTTTTATTTGGCACTCGTTTATTGATGCGCGAGCAGAAAACTCCATGCCGTGACGGTCAAGGCGCCAACGGCCGTGGTCAGGGTGATCGTCGAGGCCGCAAGGCTGTGCCCCACTCCAAAACGATTGGCGATCAGCCAAGCGTTGACGCCCGTCGGCACCGAGGAGGTCAGCACCATCGCCGCCGTCCATTCCGGCGTCAGACCCAGAAGATGGCTCGCCGCCCAGACGCTGGCGGGAAGCAAGACCAGCTTCAGCACCGACATGCAGGTGGCAATGCCGATATTGCCCGAAATACCGTATTTGCGCAGCGCCATACCAAGCGAGATCAACGCCGCCGGCCCGGCCATGCCGGCGATGGGATCGACGACGTTTGCCGCCACCGCCGGCATCGGCAGCCCCGTCAGGTGAAAGACGATGCCGGCCGCAAGGCCGATGACCAGGGGATTGCGCACGAGATTGGCGCCGACCTGGCGCAGCACGCCGAGAACTCCGCGCCCGGCCACGCCGCTTTCCTTGCGCTCGGCCTGCTCCATCAGCAAGGTCCCGACGACCATCATGATCGGCAGATGGACGGCCAGCAGGATGGACAGCGCCACGATGCCGTCGTCGCCAACCGTGCGACCGACCAGCGGCAGGCCGATGAAGACATTGTTGGCGAAGGCCGAGGACACGCCGGCGAGGACGCCGATGCGCGAATCGCGGCCGAAAACCTTCACGGCCAATAGATGACCGACGCTCCAGGTGATCGCGACGCCGGTGAAATAGGCGATCCACAAACGAAACGGCGATGCGCCATGAAACTGCGCTTCCGCGATGGTGCGGAACAAAAGCACCGGCACGGCGATCTTGAAGACGAATTCGCCGAGCGCCTCGCCCACCTGATCCTTGAACAGCCCGAGGCGCACCAGCAGCCAGCCGAGCAGGATCATCAGGAAGACCGGAAGGACATTCAAAAGCGTGGCGGACATGGGCGGGCGGGAACCTTGGCGACAGGGCAGTTACCCAAGGCCATAAAGGATCGAACCGCAAAGGCCAATGCCGGCATTCGAAACGGAAAGGCCGTAACCGCTCAGCGCCTGGAGCGAACATGCTCTCGGCATTTGTGTCGGCCGTCTTGCTTTCCGCCGAAGCAATTCCGCTTCGGGCGGGCATGCTCCGAAACGCCGAAAGCAGGGCCTGTTGGACCCTGCTTTGCCGCGCATCCTGCGATGCGCCTCGTCGCCGCTGCCAGTTCATCCGTGGTCAGGGCTCTGATTTCTGCGTGAGGCATCATGCCTCTGGTTTCCGGTCTTGGAAGTCCTCGTCCGGATCAACTTGGAGACATCTATAGACCGGCACCATGACGTGGCGATGACAGCAGATTACGCCGGCGCCGTTTCGCATTTTTTCTTCCATATGGCGGGAAATGCGCTATGACCTGACACCGGCGGGCTTCATGGCCCGAAACGTTTTTCAGCCCCGGAACACCAGGGGCGCGCACCTATCCGGGACTTTCTCTTTCATGGCGACTTACGACGTTCTGACCATCGGCAATGCCATCGTCGATATCATCTCGCGTTGCGACGACGATTTCCTCGTCGACAATGCGATCACCAAGGGCGCGATGAACCTGATCGACGCGGACCGCGCCGAACTGCTCTATTCGCGCATGGGACCGGCGGTCGAGGCATCCGGCGGCAGCGCCGGCAACACGGCGGCGGGCGTCGCCAGTTTCGGCGGTCGCGCCGCTTATTTCGGCAAGGTTGCGAAGGACCAGCTCGGCGAGATTTTCGAGCACGATATCCATGCCCAGGGCGTCTATTTCGAAACCGCGCCGCTGCAGGGCGGCGCGCCGACGGCGCGCTCGATGATCTTCGTGACGCCCGACAGCGAGCGCTCGATGAACACCTATCTCGGCGCCTGCGTCGAGTTCGGCCCCGAGGATGTCGAGGAGCGGGTCGTGGCCGAGGCCAAGGTCACCTATTTCGAAGGCTATCTCTGGGATCCGCCGCGCGCCAAGGAAGCGATCCTCGATTGCGCCCGCATCGCCCATGCCAATGGCCGCGAGATGTCGATGACGCTGTCCGACAGCTTTTGCGTCGGCCGCTACCGGGATGAATTTCTCGACCTGATGCGCTCCGGCACGGTCGATATCGTCTTCGCCAATCGCGACGAGGCGCTGTCGCTCTACGAAACGCAGGATTTCGATCTGGCGCTGACGAAGATCGCCGCCGATTGCAAGCTGGCGGCGGTGACGATGAGCGAGGAAGGCGCAATGATCGTGCGCGGCGACGAACGCATCCATGTGCCGGCGACGACCATCAACCAGCTCGTCGATACCACGGGGGCCGGCGACCTGTTCGCCGCAGGCTTCCTGCATGGCTATACGCAGGGTCGTTCTTTGGAAGATTGCGGCCGGTTTGGCTGCCTGGCGGCCGGCATCGTCATCCAGCAGATCGGCCCACGGCCGATGACCTCGCTGGCCGAGGCGGCAAAGAAGGCCGGCCTGGTCTGATTTTCCGGGCGCAGCGCTTCGCGCTGCGCGTCACCATTCGCTTATTTGAAGGCTTCGCCAGGGTAGGCGCCCCAGACTTCGCTCTGCGCCACCCAGCCTTCGGTTCCGCTTGCAGAGACATGGCACCAGTCGCCGGTGCATTCCTTGACGGTGAACACCACGCCAGGCTCCAGCTTGGCGATGACCGAGGCCGACGGCAGCGGGTCACGGCGCATGTTGACATAGACGGCTTCGCCCTTGCCGCGCATCCAGGGCGCGGCGATCGCGGTGCGCTCGCCCGACAACAGGGCGTGATTGACCCAGCCTTCGGTCCCATCGGCGTCGCGGATGCGCCGCCAGTTATCGTATTCCTGGATGATTTCCACCGGCAGGCCAGCCTTGGTGTACATCCACGAGGTCGCGTAATCCGTGCTCGGTCCGACGCGCAGGTTGACGCGCTTGGATTTCAGGCTGACGAATCGCGGCAATGGCAGGCCGCTCGCCCCCTTTGCCGACTGGGCGGAAGCAAGCTCGACGCCGCCCGCGATCAGGGCAAGCGACAGCGGCAGGACAACAGCTGCTTTCAGCACGATACGACGCATCACATTCATTCGACTGCTTCCATCCCACGGGGCCATGGTCTTGTATTTTCTAATCTTTTCCGGAGAATCCCACAAATTGCGCTTTGGCTTTGCGAGTTTTGTTTGTCTTCGCGACCGGGAGTGATAGAAAATGCCGTGAACGGGAGAATTATCGCCCCACTTGGTTAAAGACCTCTGAACAAGGCGCCGGCGTCCATCATGACAGCGAAGAAAAAACCCAAGGTCTACCTCACCCGCAAGCTGCCGGATGCCGTCGAGACGCGGATGCGCGAGCTGTTCGATGCCGACCTCAACGTCGACGATGCGCCGCGTTCGCGCGAAGAATTGCTGGCGGCGGTCAAGTCTGCCGATGTCATCGTGCCGACCGTCACCGATCGCATCGACGAAGGCATCATCGAGGCGGCGGGACCGGATCTCAAGCTCATCGCCAGCTTCTCCAACGGCACCGACCATATCGACGTGGAAGCGGCCGCCCGCAAGGGCATCACCGTCACCAACACGCCGAACGTGCTGACGGAAGACACCGCCGACATGACCATCGCCATGATCCTCGCCGTCCAACGGCGGCTGGCGGAAGGTGCGCGGGTACTGACCGACCGCCCCGGCGAATGGGCTGGCTGGTCGCCGACCTGGATGCTCGGCCGCCGCATCTGGGGCAAGCGCATCGGCATCATCGGCATGGGCCGCATCGGCACCGCCGTGGCGCGGCGCGCCAAGGCCTTCGGCATCGCCATCCATTACCACAACCGCAAGCGCGTCAGCCCAGCGACGGAAGACGAGCTGGAAGCGACCTATTGGGACAGCCTCGACCAGATGCTGGCCCGCGTCGACATCGTTTCGGTCAACTGCCCCTCGACGCCGGCGACCTTCCATCTTTTGTCCGCACGGCGGCTGGCGCTGATGCAGCCGACCTCTGTCATCGTCAACACCGCGCGCGGCGACGTCATCGACGAAGCGGCGCTGATCAAGTGCCTCAGAGAAGGCAAGATCGCGGGCGCCGCGCTCGACGTCTTCGAAAACGAGCCGGCGGTGAACCCCAAGCTCGTGCGGCTGGCCAACGAGAACAAGGTGGTGCTGCTGCCGCATATGGGCTCGGCGACCATCGAAGGCCGCATCGACATGGGCGACAAGGTGATCATCAACATCCGCACCTTCTTCGACGGCCATCGGCCGCCGAACCGGGTCCTGCCGGGGCGGTGAACGAGGGGCCTCGCGGACCCCTTACGCCTTCGGCTTGCGGCGGCGGTATTTCACCATGTCGAAACGGCCGGCGAGCGAATCGTAGAGCATCAGCCGGCCGATCAGCGGTTCGCCGGCGCCGGTGATCAGCTTGATCGCTTCCATGGCCATCAGCGTGCCGATGACGCCGGTCAGCGCACCGATGACGCCGGCCTCGGCGCAGGCCGGGATCAGACCTTCCGGCGGCTTTTCCGGGAAAAGATCGCGATAGGCTGGGTAGAGCGTTCCGTCCGCCCCCGTCTCATAGGGTTTCAGCACCGTCAGCGACCCGTCGAAACGCCCGACCGCGCCTGTCACCAGCGGAATGCGCGCCGCTTCCGCCGCATCGGCGGCGGCATAGCGCGTGTCGAAATTATCAGACCCGTCGATCAGCAGGTGAAAGCCGGACAATTGCATCGCCGCCGTCTCCGGCGAGAAGCGCTCCTCGAAACGAACCGTCGTCACATGCGGATTGAGCCGGGCGATGGCATCGGCGGCACTTTGCGATTTCAGTTCGCCGATCGTGCCGGTATCGTGGATCACCTGCCGCTGCAGGTTGGAGAGAGAGACGCGGTCGTCATCGGCGATGCCGAGCGTTCCGACGCCGGCGGCAGCCAGATATTGCAGGATCGGCGCGCCGAGCCCACCGGCGCCGATCACAAGCACGCGGGCGCGTTTCAGCTGCTGCTGGCCGGCGCCGCCGACTTCCGGCAGCAGGATATGGCGTTTGTAACGATCGATTTCTTCGGGGCTGAGCGTATCCATGCGCCAGCTATAGCACCGCACCGGGCGCAAGCAAACGCCAGCTCAACGAGCGACGGTTCCTCCGGAGACCGTAAAATACTGCGCCCGCTCGCCCAGCGCCGAAAACAGGCTGGCATCGGTGCCGGTCATGAAGGCCTGGCCACCCAGGCCGTCGACGAGATCGAACAGCGCCGCACGGCGGCCGGGATCGAGATGGGCGGCGATCTCGTCGAGCAGAAGCACCGGCGCATGGCCGGTCATGTTGGCGACGAGGCGGGCATGGGCGAGGATGAGGCCGATCAGCAGCGCCTTCTGCTCGCCGGTCGAGCAGCGCTCGGCCTCGATATCCTTGGACGCATGGCGCACCAGCAGGTCGGCGCGGTGCGGACCGTCCAGCGTGCGCCCGGCCGCCGCATCGCGGTGGCGGCTATCCTGCAGCATCAGCTCATAGGTCTCTTCGAGATCGACGGCAGGCCTATCGAACTGGCCGTCGAGGAAACCGGACAGCGTCAGCGCCGCCGTCGGGAAGGGCGTTCCGTCGCCCCCTTCGGCCACCAGCCGCGTCAGCAGTCCGAGCATCTCCTGTCTCGCCAGCGCCATGGCAATTCCGAGGCTCGCCATCTGGCTTTCGAGGCCGGTCAGCCAGGAGGGATCGAAGCGGCCTTCGGAGAGCAGCCGGTTGCGGCTGCGCATGGCGCGCTCGAAATCGCTGGCGCGACGGCCATGCGCCGGATCGAGCGACAGCACCAGCCGATCAAGGAAGCGGCGGCGGTCGGCGGAGGGGCCCGTGAACAGCCCGTCCATGGCCGGCGTCAACCACAACACGCGCAGATGATCGGTCAGTTCCTCGATGGTGCGCGCCTGCGTGCCGTTGAGGCGCAGCTTGCGGGCGGCGGATTCTTCGACGCTTTCCGTGCCGGTGCCGATCGCCACCTCGCCTTCCATACCCTCGACATCGGCGAAGATCGAAAAGCCGCCCAAGGCGCCGACGCGAACGACATCGTCATAGGTCGCGCGGCGCAGACCACGGCCCGGCGACAGAAAGGAGACGGCTTCGAGCAGGTTGGTCTTGCCGGAGCCGTTATCGCCGGTCAGCACCACATGGCGCGGATCGAAAGCGAGGGACAGCTCGGCGTAATTGCGAAAATCGCCAAGTTTCAGGCGGCCCAGACTGACCTTTTGCACCATTGTTTGTTTTCCGGACCTTCAAGGTTTAGCGCAGAGCTAGCGATTGGGCCTCGAAATGACAAGCGCGCGGCCTAAATTAGAATGCATTCGGCACGAGGGATCGGCCCATGTCCGGCAATCATCCGCATTTGCATAGAATGCACATCCGCAACTTTGCTGTATAGCGGCTGTTTGCATGAACGGCGTCATGACGATTGTTGCATTTTCATATTTTGTCTCATAGGCTCGGGACAACGCCATGGTCTGCCGCGTGAGGAAGCCGGCATCGCGCTGGACGGCAGACATGACGGGTCAAATCATGGGGAACTATCCAATGACTTCAGCTGCCACGCTTTCCGGTTTCGCTTCCGCGCTCCTGTCCGGCGCCGTCAAGGTCGTCGACCTTTCCGCCCCGCTCGGGCCGGATACGCCGGTTCTTTACCTGCCGCCGCAATTCGGCAAGAACACGCCCAACGTCAAGGTGCACACCATCTCGCAATACGACGAGAACGGTCCTTTCTGGGCCTGGAACTGGCTGGAACTCGGCGAACACACCGGCACCCATTTCGATGCGCCCTGTCACTGGGTCACCGGCAAGGATCATCCCGAAAACACCACCGACACCATTCCGCCGCAGAATTTCGTGGCGCCGGTCAACGTCATCGACCGGTCGAAGGAAGCGGCTGAGAATGCCGACTACCTGCTGACCGCCGACAGCATCCGGGAATGGGAAGCCGAGCATGGCGAGATCGAGGCCGGCAGCTGGGTGCTGCTGCGCACCGACTGGTACAAGCGCAACGGCTCGACCGAGACCTTCCTGAATGCCGACGAGAACGGCCCGCATTCGCCGGGACCGACCGTCGACGCCATCGAATATCTGCTGTCCAAGGGCATCATCGGCTGGGGCCAGGAAACCATCGGCACCGATGCGGGCGCCGCCGGCGGCATGAACCCGCCCTTCCCGGCCCACAATCTGATGCACAAGGCCAACAAATACGGTCTTGCCAGCCTCTGCCATCTCGACCAGCTGCCGGCCAAGGGCGCGGTGCTGATCGCGGCGCCGCTCAAATTCGTCAAGGGCACCGGCTCGCCGGTTCGCGCTCTCGCGCTCGTCGCCCGCTAATCCTGGCGACTTGCAAGCATTTCCAGGCGGAAAACCGCTGCGCCCTTTTCCTGGAAATGCTTCGGCGCCCGCCCGCTTTCGCGCTGGCGGGCACATCTCTCTTCTGTTAACCAGCAGCGAACATACGGGGCGATTTTTTCAGGGATCATCATGGACGACCGGTTCGCAGGCATGGCGCTGAAGCGCAAGCGGGATACGGCCGAGCCGGCGCCCACACTCGGCGAAATCGGCCTAAACCAGTTTGCGCCCTATCTGATGAACCGGGTCATTTCCCGCTGGAACGCCAATATGGCCGAGGATCTCAAGGCGATGGACATGTCCACCGCCAAGATGCGGGCGCTGGCGGTCCTCTCGATCACGCCTTCGGTCACCATCAACGAATTGTCTGTCTTCGCCGTCACCGAGCAATCGACCATGAGCCGGACGCTGGATTCGCTGGAGGAACAGGGTTTCATCCGTCGCCAGCCGCGCGCCGAGGACATGCGGGTGCGCGACGTCACCATCACCGAGGAAGGCCGCGCCGTTTTCGACAAGGTCTGGCCCGACATGTATGACGGCCTCCTGAAAATGTTCGACGGCGTCGAGGAAGACGAATACCGCGCCTTTCTCTCGGTCCTGCACCGGGTGCTGCACAATATCCGCAAGCACGATATCTGATTTGCCGCCTGCGCAGGTGGCTTGCCCATCACCCCGACAATCCGTTTACAGCGTCGCCACGGTCTTCAACGCCCCATCCAGCGCCGTACCGGCCTCATCGAGAAGGGCGGCTTGACGCAGACGGCGCAGCCAGTCGGCGCCGTCTTCACGATCGACCAGCAGTGGCAAGGCCGATAGCACGCGATCGAATTTCGACAGGCCGCGGACATGGGTGTCGGAATAGCCTTTCACCAATCGGCGGCAGGCGAGGATCTCGACGGCGAGGTCGTAATTACGGCCAATCGTCTGCGTTGCCTTCGCAAGCCAGTCCTCGCGGTGCGCCACTTCGCGCGCGTGGCGCAGCGTGCCCCGCCGGCCGCGCCGCAGGCCGGAGACCACATAGAGCCCGAGGAACCAGAACAGCGTGCCGGTCTTGACCCGGCGGCCCTTGTTGACGAAGCCGTCGAGCTTCTTGAAAAGCCCCGGCCGGTTTTCGATCCACTGGCCCCAGGCTTTCGGCATCGTGCCGCAGATCTCGTCCATGCGCGGATGCATATATTCGGTCATGTAGACGATCTGGTCTTCCTTGGCGCCGACCTCGCGGCGCACCCGGTCGAAGCGGCTGGCGCGCACTTTCAGGTCGGCGACGCGGATCACATCGTCATAGGCCATGGCGACGGCCAGATATTTCGCGGCCTTTTCGGTGAAGGCAAAGGCCTTCTCCGCGCCGCCATGGGCGCGGTCGAGCGCATGCAACGCCGCCATGCGGTCGAGATATTCGCCGGCATAGGCCGGATCCTGAAAATCGGTCAGCCGCTTGATGCCGGCAAACAGCATCGCCTGCGATGTTTCCGGGAAATCAGACCGGATGCGCGACAGCAGCCGGTCGAGTTCGGCATGGCCGGCGGTGGCCGGCAGCGGGTCGAGGCGTTTTTCCGGCGTGGCGGAAAGCTTCTCGGCCGGTTTGTTCGTGGCGCGGCTATAGGCAGCATCGAAGGCGCGCAGGCTCGCCTCGATGCCCTTGCCGCCGGCGCGGATCGTCGCCTCAAAAGCCTGTCGTGCGAAGGGAAGCACCTCGGCGGCGGCGAGCGAGCCAAACAAGGCCGAGGAAATGACGCTGCCATTCTTGATCGCCAGCGTCTCCATATCGAAGGCGATGGTCTTGCGAGCGGCGAAATCGGTGGCGTCGATGACGACGACCGGATTGCCGGCGCCATCGCCCGGCGCCTGCTTTTCGCTCACCGCAAAGGCGCGGTGGGTCGAGGCGATCAGCACCGTCTTATCCGGGGTCACCAGACCACGCAGCACGGAGCGCCCGGCCTCCATCAGTTCGGCGGCGAGCACGACGTCGACATCGCCCGGCGTCGGCATCAGCGAGAAGATCGGCGCCTTGCCCTCGCGGGCCGGCAGCATCTCGATGTAATAGATCGTGGCACCCGTGCGCTGGGCGACGCCCGGCACTGAAGTCGTCTGCGCCATCCAGCCGTTTTCTTCGGCCAGCGACACGATCCAGTCGGCGAGCACGCCGCCACCCTGGCCGCCCATGGCGAGCACGGCGAGCGACAACGGCTTGTCGGTGGCGTGGCGGGGGGTCATGGTCACATGTTCGTTCATCGATCCCGCCTCCTCAATCGGCAAAGACGATGCGGGCAGCATCGCGCCGCGCCTGCAGCCAGCCGATCACCCGGGCGCGCAGGCCCGCGACGAAGCGATCCCAGCCGCTCGGATTGTGGATGATATCGGCGCGGTAGAAGGAGGGACAGAGGACGGCGGCCTCCGAGACCTCTCCGCAATTGCCGCAGCCAACGCAATTGTTGTCGATGGCGGCGACCGGATCGTCCTTCAACGGATCGTCGGTATGTTTCACCGACAGCGAAGGACAACCGGAGAGGCGGATGCAGGCGTGATCGCCGGTGCAGACATCCTCGTCGACCCCGAAGCGCTCCTTGACCATGCGCTTACCGTCCTTCACCGCCTTGGCGAATTGCGGTTTGATGCGGCGCTGCTTGTTCAACATGCATTCCGAGGAGGCGACGATGATTTTCGGCCCCTCTTCCTTGCTGGTCAGCGCCTCACGCAGCGTGTCGCGCATTTTGGCGACGTCATAGGTGCGGTCGATCTGGCGCACCCAGGTGGCGCCGAGGCCCTTGACGGCATTGACGATGGAATTGTTGGTCTTGCGGCGCGGATTGAGCGCCCGGGAGGAGGGAATGTCCTGTCCGCCGGTGGCCGCCGAATAATAATTGTCGACGACGAGGATGACATTATCCTGCTTGTTGAACACGGCATTGCCGACCGAAGTCGCAAGACCATTGTGCCAGAAGCCGCCGTCGCCCATCACGGCAATCGCCTTCTTGTCCGACTTGACGTTGAAGGCGGAAGCCGCCGCTGGACCCAGACCATACCCCATGGTCGTCGTGCCCAGGTTGAAAGGCGGCAGGATGGAAAACAGGTGGCAGCCGATATCGCCGGAAATGTGATGCGGCCCCAGCTCCTGCTCCACCATCTTCATGGCGGCGAAGATCGGCCGCTCGGGACAGCCGATGCAGAAACCCGGCGGGCGCGGCGGCACGACTTCGGCCAGCGCCTTGATCTTCGGATCCTGCAGGATCGGCGTCGGATCGGGCAGCGGCGGCTGGTTGCCCAGCAGCACGCGCTGGTGGGTTTCGAGGAAGGATTTGATGCCCTTGACCAGAACCGGCGCGGTGTATTCACCGCCCATCGGCAGCACATCCTTGCCGGAAACGCGGGTCTGGAGATCGCGGCGGCGCAGCAGCGTGTTCAGCGCCTGCTCGATATATTCCGGCGCGCCCTCCTCCACCATCAGCACCGCCGACTTGCCGGCGCAGAACGCGACGATCTCGTCATCGATCAAGGGATAAGAGATGTTCATCACATAAAGCGGCACGGAGGATTCGCCGTAGACATCGGCAAGGCCGAGCTGCTGCAGCGCCCGCATGACGCCATTGTAGAGCCCGCCCTGAAGGATGATGCCGACCTCGCCGCTCTCCGGGCCGAAATGCTCGTTGATCTTTCGCGATTTGATGAAATCGACGGCGGCCGGCCAGCGACGCTCCAGCTTCTCCTTCTCATGCACGAAGGAGGCGGGCGGCAGGACGATACGGGAGACGTCGCGCACCGGATTTTCCAGCGCCTGACGCAGGGTGAAGTCCGGGCGGCGATTGTCTTTCGCGACGAACTGGCCATGGACGTGACAACTGCGGATGCCGACCTGCAACATGACGGGCGTATTCGAGGCTTCCGACAGCTCGAAACCCTCTTCCACCGCGCGCACGATCGAGGGCAGGTTTGGGCGCGGCGTCAGCAGCCACAATTGCGATTTCATCGCAAAGGCATGGCTGCGCTCCTGCATGATAGAGGAACCCTCGCCGTAATCCTCGCCGATGATGATCATCGCCCCGCCGGTGACGCCGCCGGAGGAGAGGTTCGACAGGGCGTCGGCCGCGACATTGGTGCCGGCGGTGGATTTCCAGGTGACGGCGCCGCGCACCGGATACATGACCGAGGCCGAGAGCATGGCGGCGGCGGCCGCTTCGGAGGCCGAGGTCTCGAAATGGACGCCGAGCTCTTGCATCACATCCTTGGCGTCGGCCAGAACATCCATCAGGTGCGAAATCGGCGAGCCCTGATAGCCGCCGACATAGGAGACGCCGGATTGCAAGAGCGCCTTGGTGATCGCCAGAATCCCCTCGCCGCGAAAGATCTCTCCTTCACCGAGCTTGAGGTCCTCTACCTCGCTTGCGAATGACCGTTCCGCCATGGTGGCATTCCCCTTTTATCGTGCGGACTGTCGTCCATTATTTGCAAAATCATATTTTGTAAAACCGGCGGATGTCAATTCCCTCGCCCATGGTTTAGGCGTTCTGCGCTTGGGGCGCGCCGCACGGATCGCTTTCATTATATGCTGAAGCATGTATTTTGTCTTCGGCTCGCTTTCAGGCTTGACGACCGGACAGGCCCGTATATAGTTTAAACTTAAAATATTGCGACGCACCCTTGCGTCAAGCCGGAAGGAGATGGCAATGCGTATCGTCTGTATCGGCG
Organism: uncultured Rhizobium sp.; assembly: GCA_945952045.1. Taxonomy (GTDB): domain Bacteria; phylum Pseudomonadota; class Alphaproteobacteria; order Rhizobiales; family Rhizobiaceae; genus Metarhizobium. The sequence continues at coordinate 778 of CAMFHE010000056.1, read as the reverse complement.
GCGGCCCGGCCGGGCTCTACTTCGCCCTCCTGATGAAGAAGCTGCACCCCGCCCACCATGTCACCGTCGTCGAGCGCAACCGGCCCTATGACACCTTCGGCTGGGGCGTGGTGTTTTCCGACGCGACCATGGTGTCGATGCGCGCCTGGGATCCGGAAAGCGCGGCCGAAATCGAGGACGCCTTCAACCATTGGGACGATATCGAAGTCCTGTTCAAGGGCACGCGCCAGCGCACCACCGGCCATGGCTTCGTCGGCATCGGCCGCAAGAAGCTGCTCAACATCCTGCAGCGGCGCTGCGAGGCGCTCGGCGTCGAACTGGTGTTCGAGACCGACGTCAATTCCGATCTCGACTATCCGGATGCCGACCTGATCATCGCCTCCGATGGTTTCAACTCGAAGATCCGCAACCGCTACACCGAGGTCTTCCAGCCCGATCTGGTGACGCGGCCGAATCGCTATATCTGGCTCGGCACCAACAAGCTGTTCGACGCCTTCACCTTCGATTTCCGCAAGACGCCGCATGGCTGGTTCCAGGCGCATATCTACAAATTCGACGACCAGACCTCGACTTTCATCGTCGAGACCACCGAAGAGGCCTATGAGAAGCACGGTCTCGGCGAGATGGACCAGCAGGCCTCGATCGATTTCTGCCAGGATCTGTTCTCCGAGGTGCTGGAAGGCGCCGAGCTGATGACCAATGCCCGGCATCTGCGCGGCTCGGCCTGGCTGAACTTCAACCGGCTGATCTGCGGCAAGTGGAGCCATTTCAACGGCAA
>CAMFHE010000055.1 GCA_945952045.1 uncultured Rhizobium sp. | reverse complement strand
TCGGGATCGACCACGTTCTTCTTCGACTTCGACATCTTCTCGATCGAGCCGATCTTGATGTCTTCGCCGCTGGCCAGATGGATGGCGCGACGCTTGCCGTCGAGTTCCTCGATGCGGATGTCGGCGGGCGCCACCCATTCGCGCTGCATGCCTTCGCCGCGGCTATAGGTTTCATGCACGACCATGCCTTGCGTGAAGAGGCCCTTGAAGGGCTCCTTGACGTCCACATGGCCGGTCTCGCGCATGGCGCGGGTGAAGAAGCGCGAATAGAGCAGATGCAGGATCGCATGCTCGATGCCGCCGATATACTGATCGACCGGAAGCCAGTGGCTGGCGACCTTCGGATCGGTGGGCTTGTCTTCCCAGGGCGCGGTGAAGCGCGTGAAGTACCAGCTCGAATCGACGAAGGTATCCATCGTATCCGTTTCACGGCGGGCATCGCGGCCGCAATTCGGGCAGGCGACGTGACGCCAGGTGGCGTGACGGTCGAGCGGGTTGCCGGGAACGTCGAAAGTGACGTCGTCGGGCAGCTTGACCGGCAGGTCGGCCTTCGGCACCGGAACGACGCCGCAATCGGCGCAGTGGATGACCGGGATCGGGCAGCCCCAATAGCGCTGGCGGGAAATGCCCCAGTCGCGCAGGCGGAAATTGACCTTGCGTTCGCCCTGCGGCTGGTTGCCGAGCGTCTGGCTGCCCAGCTTTTCAGCAACGGTTTCAAAAGCTTCGTCGGTGGTCATACCGTCGAGGAAGCGCGAATTGATCATCACGCCGTCATCGACATAGGCTTCGTTGCCGATGGCGAAGGTGGCGGCGTCGCCGTCCTTGGGCATGACGACCGGAACGACAGGCAGATCATACTTGCGGGCGAAATCCAGGTCGCGCTGGTCGCCGGAGGGGCAGCCGAAAATGGCGCCGGTGCCGTAGTCCATCAGCACGAAATTGGCGATGTAGACCGGCAGTTCCCAGCTCGGGTCGAGCGGATGTTTCACGCGGATGCCGGTATCGTAACCCTTCTTCTCGGCGGTTTCGAGAGCGGCGACCGACGTGCCGGCGCGGCGGCATTCCTCGCAGAAGGCTTCGATAGCCGGATTCTTGGCGGCGGCTTCCTTGGCAAGCGGATGGTCTGCGGCAATCGCCAGGAAGGAGGCGCCGAACAGCGTGTCGGGGCGCGTCGTATAGACGGTGACCTCGTGGGTCTCGGCCGGCGTGGTGCCGGCAACGATCTCCCAGCGCACGCTCATCCCCTGCGAACGGCCGATCCAGTTCTTCTGCATGACGCGGACCTTTTCCGGCCACTGGTCGAGCGTGTCGAGCGCATCGAGCAGATCCTGGCTGAAATCGGTGATCTTGAAGAACCATTGCGTCAGCTCGCGCTGTTCCACCAGCGCCCCGGAGCGCCAGCCGCGACCGTCGATCACCTGCTCGTTGGCGAGCACGGTGTTGTCGACCGGATCCCAGTTGACCTTGGACTGCTTGCGATAGACCAGGCCCTTTTCCATGAAATCCAGGAAGAGGTATTGCTGGCGATGGTAATAATCGACGTCGCAAGTTGCGAATTCGCGCGACCAATCGAGCGAAAGCCCCATGGATTTCAACTGGTTGCGCATCGTCGCGATGTTCTGGTAGGTCCAGTCCTTGGGATGGACCTTGTTTTGCATGGCGGCGTTTTCGGCCGGCATACCGAAGGCGTCCCAGCCCATGGGATGCAGGACGTTATATCCACGCGCACGCTTGTAGCGGGCGACGACGTCGCCCATGGCATAGTTGCGCACATGCCCCATGTGAATGCGCCCCGAGGGATAGGGGAACATTTCGAGGACGTAATATTTCTCGCGCGGATCGTTGTTGTCGGTGACGAAGACGCTTTCTTCGTTCCATTTCGCCTGCCAGCGGGGTTCGGCGTCGCGCGGATTGTAACGTTCGGTGGCCATGGGAATAATCGTCCAAAATCAGGGAGAATTGGGGGTGACCTTCACCATGAAACCGCCCAAGCGTCAAGTTTTGTGGCCTGCGGAAGGGTTTTATCTTTATCGCGGTGCGATAATCAGCGCCTTGCATGCCTTGGCAAAGGCGGTATCTGAGGCTAGGCAGGAGCCTTGAAAATCGAAAGCGGGACAAGAGCGATGGACGTTCAGGAGCGGCTTCAGGAAGTCAGGGGCAGGATCGAGACCGCCGAGCGGCAGGCAGGGCGCGCGGCAGGCGCGGTGACGCTGGTCGCCGTGTCCAAGACCTTCGACGCCGATGCCATCCAGCCGGTGATCGCTGCCGGCCAGCGCGTGTTCGGCGAAAACCGCGTTCAGGAAGCGCAAGGCAAGTGGCCGGCGCTGAAGGCGGAAACGCCCGGCATCGAGCTGCACCTGATCGGGCCGCTGCAATCCAACAAGGCGGCGGACGCGGTGGCGCTGTTCGACGTCATCGAGACGGTGGACCGCGAAAAGATCGCCCGGGCGCTTGCCGAGGAAATGGGCCGCCAGGGGCGGCGTCCCCGCCTCTATATCCAGGTCAATACCGGGCTGGAGCCGCAAAAGGCCGGCATTGCGCCGGACGATGTCGTCGCCTTCGCCAAGCTTTGCCGCGAGGAGCTCGGCCTCGATATCGAGGGCCTGATGTGCATTCCGCCGGCCGAGGAAAATCCGGGGCCGCATTTTGCGCTGCTGTCCATGCTGGCGGTCGAATGTGGCGTCGAACGGCTCTCCATGGGCATGTCCGGCGATTTCGAGACGGCGGTCGCCTTCGGCGCCACCAGCGTACGCGTCGGCTCGGCGATTTTCGGGACGCGCTAGTACCAACCTGCGGGGATATTGATCGATTGCGCGGGCCGACGGCCCGCCCGGAGGGCCGGGCGCTTTTTGTCGCCCGCCGCGTTGAAAATCCTCGCCGGACCTTCTGGTCCGACTGTGGTTTTCGCCTTGCCGGCGGCAAAAATCGCTCCGGCGCAATCGGTCAATATCCCCGCAGGTTGGTATGATACTTCGCCTTTCGGCTTAGAGCTTTGGTCTGACTTTCCATTTGCGCCTTTTCTTCCGATACAGGATGCTGAGCTTTGGGAGAAGCCGGCAGCCGGGAGGAAGACATGCAGAGCAGATATGCCGAAACCTATGCCGCGTGGGAGCAGGATCCGACAGGTTTCTGGAGCGCGGCGGCTGAGGCACTGGACTGGTTCCGGCCGTTCGATGCTGCCTTCGACCCGGAAATGGGCGTCTACGGGCAATGGTTTGCCGGCGGCGAGACCAATACGTGTCACAATTGCGTCGACCGGCATGTCCTGGCCGGGCGCGGTGACGAGACGGCGCTGATCTATGACAGCCCGATGGCCGGTGAAAAGCGCCGCTATACCTATGCCGAAATGCAGCGGGAAATCGAGGCCGTCGCCGCGGTCCTGTTGGGGCTCGGCGTCGGCAGGGGCAGCCGCGTCATCCTCTATATGCCGATGATCCCGGAAGCGGTGTTTTCGATGCTGGCCTGCGCCCGGCTCGGGGCGATCCATTCGGTGGTGTTCGGCGGTTTTGCCGCGCATGAGCTATCGACCCGCATCGACGATTTCGCCGCCGAGCTTGTGATAGCCGCAAGCTGCGGGCTGGAGCCCGGCCGCACCGTCGCCTACAAGCCGCTGATCGACCAGGCCATCGCGGCGGCGCGCGAAAAACCGCGCCATTGCCTGGTCCTGCAGCGTCCGCAATGCGAGGCGGCGATGAAACCTGGCCGCGATGTCGATTTCGCCACGCTGGTCGCGGCTGAAAAGGAAAAGGGCACACGCGTGCCCTGCACGCCGGTCAAGGCGACTGATCCGCTCTATATCCTCTACACCTCCGGCACCACCGGCCAGCCCAAGGGCGTCATCCGCGACAATGGCGGGCATATGGTGGCGCTGCGCTGGTCGATGGAGCATATCTACGGCATGAGGCCGGGCGAGGTGTTCTGGTCGGCCTCGGATATCGGCTGGGTGGTCGGCCATTCCTATATCGTCTATGCGCCGCTGCTGGCCGGCAATGCCACCGTCGTCTACGAGGGCAAGCCTGTGGGAACGCCGGATGCCGGCGCCTTCTGGCGGGTGATTTCCGAATACGGCGTCAAGGCGCTGTTCACCGCCCCCACCGCCTTCCGCGCCATCCGCCGCGACGATCCGGACGGCGAATTGATCGGCCAATACGATCTCTCCGGTTTTCGCGCCCTGTTCCTGGCGGGAGAGCGCGCCGACCCGGAAACCATCAAATGGGCCGAGCGCATGCTCGACGTTCCCGTCATCGATCACTGGTGGCAGACGGAAACCGGCTGGGCGATTGCCGCCAATCCGCTGGGCCTTGGGCAATTGCCGGTAAAGTACGGCTCGCCGACCGTGCCGATGCCGGGCTATGCCATCCATGTGCTTGATGACGAGGGCCATGCGGTTTCGCCCGGCACGCTCGGCAACATCGTCATCCGCCTGCCCTTGCCGCCCGGCAATCTCGTCAGCTTCTGGAATGCCGACGAGCGCTTCCGAAGCGCGTGTCTCACGGAATTCGCCGGCTACTATAAGACGGCCGATGCCGGTTATGTCGATGACGACGGTTATGTCTACATCATGGCTCGCACCGACGACATCATCAATTGCGCCGGCCACCGGCTGTCGACCGGGGCGATGGAGGAGGTCTGCGCCATGCACTCCGATGTCGCCGAATGCGCCGTGATCGGCGTCGCCGATGCGCTGAAGGGACAGATCCCTTGCGGTTTTCTCGTGCTGAAGAACAAGACGACGCGCACGTCGCAAGATATCGAGCGCGAGGTCGTATCGCTTGTTCGAAACGAGATCGGACCGGTCGCCGCCTTCAAGACGGTCATGATCGTCCAGCGTTTGCCGAAGACACGCTCTGGCAAGATCCTGCGCGGCACGATGCAGAAGATCGCCGATGGCCTGCCGTGGAAGATGCCGGCGACCATCGACGATCCGGCGATCCTCGATGAAATCCGCGACGTCATGCGCCAGCGCGGCTTCACGCTTTCTTGATCGATGGCAATAAAAAACCCGGCGCGCGAGCTGCGTGCCGGGTTTGTATCTTGCGGGTCTTGGAGCATTTCCAGGAAAAGTGGATACCGGTTTTCCGTTCGGAAACGCTTTGAGGACGGCGATCAGTAGCGCTCGTCTTCGTCCTCGTCTTCCGTGCGGGTCGACTTCAACGACTTGAGCTTGGCGAAGACGGCATCGGCGTCGATTTCCTTCTCTTCCTCGCGGTCGTCCTGATAGCTGAAGCGTTCGGTCTCCTGTGCCGGCTGCAGCGTCGCGCCGAGTTCGGCAGCGGTTGGCAGCGGACGGCCCTTGGATGCCTTTTCCACTTCGAAGTCGAGGTCGATCTGGCTGCACAGGCCAAGCGTCACAGGGTCCATCGGCGTCAGGTTGGCCGAGTTCCAATGGCTGCGGTCGCGGATCTGCTCGATGGTCGACTTGGTGGTGCCGACGAGGCGCGAGATCTGCGCATCCTTCAGTTCGGGATGGTTGCGCACCAGCCAGAGAATGGCGTTCGGACGGTCTTGGCGCTTGGAAACCGGGGTGTAGCGCGGGCCCTTGCGCTTTGATTCCGGAACGCGGACTTTCGGGTCGGACAGCTTCAGCTTGTGGTTCGGATTGGCTTCGCCGCGAGCGATTTCCTCGCGCGAAAGCTGGCCGGTTGCGATCGGATCGAGGCCCTTGATGCCCTGCGACGCTTCACCGTCGGCAATCGCCTTCACTTCGAGCGGATGCAGTTTGCAAAATTGCGCGATCTGATCGAAAGACAAGGCGGTGTTGTCGACCAGCCAGATGGCGGTCGCCTTCGGCATGAGCAGTTGTTGAGCCATGGATATAGTCCTTCTGTCCGCCCGCGCCGGTGTCGCGGGACGTGGCGTTGACCACAATTTCCGGGAGTTATGGACGCTCTATAGCGATATTGTCGCAGAATTGCAATTCTTTCAAAGGCAAATGACCTTCGTCTAATTGCGGGCGGCGGTTGACCTGCTATGTAAGGCGCGCATACAGACTTTCAGGCATCTACATGGAGGAGGAGTTCATGTCAGCCAAGCTTTATCCGGTCCCGAAATCGGCCAAAAGCCGCGCCCTTATCGATGGCGACACCTACCGCAAATGGTATCAGGAAAGCATCGAGGATCCGGATCGCTTCTGGGGCAAGCACGGCAAGCGTATCGACTGGTTCAAGCCCTATACCAAGGTCAAGAACACCTCCTTTACCGGCAAGGTCGCGATCAAGTGGTTCGAAGACGGTCTGACGAACGTCTCCTATAACTGTATCGACCGTCATCTGAAGACGCATGGCGAGAAGACCGCGATCATCTGGGAAGGCGACAATCCTTACGTCGACAAGAAGATCACCTACAACCAGCTCTATGACGCCGTCTGCCGCATGGCGAACGTGCTCAAGAAACATGGTGTGAAGAAAGGCGATCGCGTCACCATCTATATGCCGATGATCCCGGAAGCCACGTACGCCATGCTCGCCTGCGCGCGTATCGGCGCGGTGCATTCGGTGGTCTTCGGCGGCTTTTCGCCGGATTCGCTGGCCGGCCGCATCGTGGATTGCGAATCCACCTTCGTCATCACCTGCGACGAGGGCGTGCGCGGCGGCAAGCCGATCCCGCTCAAGGAAAACACCGATACCGCCATCCATATTGCCGCCAAGAATCATGTTGTCGTCAACAAGGTTCTGGTCGTGCGCCGCACCGGCGGCAAGATCGGCTGGGCGCCGGGCCGCGACATCTGGTACCATCAGGAAATCGCCACGGTAAAGCCGGATTGCCCGCCGGCGAAGATGAAGGCGGAAGATCCGCTGTTCATTCTCTATACCTCGGGCTCCACCGGCAAGCCGAAGGGCGTTCTGCACACGACGGGCGGCTATCTCGTCTATGCCTCGATGACGCATCAATACGTCTTCGATTACCATGACGGCGACGTCTACTGGTGTACGGCGGATGTCGGCTGGGTGACCGGCCATTCCTACATCGTCTACGGCCCGCTCTCCAATGCGGCGACGACGCTGATGTTCGAAGGCGTGCCGAACTTCCCCGATCAGGGTCGTTTCTGGGAAGTCATCGACAAGCATCAGGTCAACATCTTCTACACCGCGCCGACGGCGATCCGCGCCCTGATGGGCGCCGGTGACGACTTCGTGAAACGCTCGTCGCGTTCGTCGCTGCGCCTGCTCGGTTCCGTCGGCGAGCCGATCAATCCGGAAGCCTGGGAATGGTATCACAACGTCGTCGGCGAAGGCCGTTGCCCGATCGTCGATACCTGGTGGCAGACGGAAACCGGCGGCATCCTGATCACGCCGCTGCCGGGCGCCACGGATCTGAAGCCGGGCTCGGCGACGCGTCCGTTCTTCGGCGTCCAGCCGCAACTCGTCGATGGCGAGGGCAAGGTGCTGGAAGGGGCGACCGACGGCAATCTCTGCATCACCGATAGCTGGCCGGGTCAGATGCGCAGCGTCTATGGCGACCATCAGCGCTTCATCCAGACCTACTTCTCCACCTATAAAGGCAAGTATTTCACCGGTGACGGCTGCCGCCGCGACGAGGACGGGTATTACTGGATTACCGGCCGCGTCGATGACGTGCTGAATGTTTCCGGCCATCGTCTCGGCACGGCGGAAGTCGAATCGGCGCTGGTTTCGCACCATCTGGTGTCGGAGGCCGCCGTCGTCGGTTATCCGCATGGCCTCAAGGGACAGGGCATCTATTGCTATGTGTCGCTGATGGCCGGTGAGGAAGGCAACGAGGCGCTGCGCCAGGATCTGGTCAAGCATGTGCGCAAGGAAATCGGCCCGATCGCAACGCCGGACAAAATCCAGTTCGCGCCCGGCCTGCCGAAAACCCGCTCCGGCAAGATCATGCGCCGCATCCTGCGCAAGATCGCCGAGGACGATTTTGGTGCACTCGGCGACATCTCGACGCTTGCCGACCCCGGCGTGGTCGATGACCTGATCGCCAACCGCCAGAACCGCGCCGACGCCGCGTAAGGTTTTTGAGATGAAACACAAAGGGCCGGGGATTTCTCCGGCCCTTTTTTATTCCACCGCGCCAGTCGCGGCGCAATCGATAGCCGGCTTGCGGCCACCGTCATAGGCGACGGCGAGGCCGGCGGCTTGCAGATCCTGCGCCGGGTCGCGGCCATCGGCGAAGGTGACGTCGGCGACGATGCGGCCGAAATATTTGTCGCCACCGATATTGCGCAGCCAGACCGTGCCGGTTTCGCCGGCCATGTCGATCAGAGCCTGCCTTGCGGCCTTGGCGCGCTCGCGCAAGACCGGGCAGGCAGCGTTGAGTTCCGGCGTGTCGATGCCGCGCAACCGCACATAGACCTCGACGCGCTGCTGTGGCCAGGGCTTGGCCTCGACCAGCAGCGTATCGCCATCAACGACGCGCAGGATATCCGCCGCCACCGGACCGGCGATGCGATCCTCACGGGCAACCAGCGGCCCTGCAGTGGCAGTGAGAGCGACTAGGGTCAGGATGGAGCGGATTGAAAAAACTATGACCTAGGATATAATTCCTAAATCATGGGGTCGTCAATAGGAATTTCTACTTATTGGTGCAGGTGGCCATCAGAAGTCGATGGCGCGGCCATTGATCTCCCAATCGCCGAAACGGGCGGGGTCGGCGCCGCCTCGACCGCCATGTTCGACCGGCTGCTCCCTGGGTGTCGCGGCCTGTCTGCGTTCCTCGGCTTCCTTCAGCGCGCGCTGCGCGGCAGGAGACAAGAGCCGCCCGCCCGGGCCGGTTGCGTCTTCCCGTTCGATATTATCGTTATCGGCTGTATTGTCCGCCATGGCATGGCCTCATGCAAATATTGAAAAACGCGTCGCGATCGCCAAATCATAGGGCATGTCACCTGAAAGAGGAAACCGGTTTCGGGATAACGACATGCCCAAACAAAAATGCATGTCGCCTGAAAGTGGAAACCGGTTTCAGGATAACGACATGCCAAACAAAGCATGTCGCCTGAAAGTGGAAACCGGTTTTGGAAGACGCCCCGAAGCTCTAGCTGGAGAGATCGATGAACCTGATGCGCACGGCCATGCTGCTGGCCTTCATGACGGCCCTGTTCATGGGCGTCGGATATCTGATCGGTGGTCGCAGCGGCATGATGATCGCCTTCCTGGTCGCAGCGGGCATGAATTTCTTCTCCTACTGGAATTCCGACCGCATGGTGCTCTCGGCCTACCGGGCGCAGGAGATCGACGAGCGCAATGCGCCGGAATTCTTCGGCATCATCCGCGACCTCTCGAAAAATGCCGGCCTTCCGATGCCGCGCGTCTATCTCTACGACAGCCCGCAGCCGAACGCCTTCGCCACCGGCCGCAATCCGCAAAATGCCGCCGTCGCTGCCTCGACCGGGCTTTTGCGGGCGCTGACGCCTGAGGAGGTCGCGGGTGTCATGGCGCATGAGCTAGCGCATATCCAGAACCGCGATACGCTGACCATGACGATCACGGCAACGCTCGCCGGCGCGATCTCGATGCTTGCCAATTTCGCTTTCCTGTTCGGCGGAAACCGCGACGGCAATCGCAACGGGCTCGGTATCATCGGTGTGTTGATCGCAAGCATCGTCGCGCCGCTGGCGGCCATGCTGGTGCAGATGGCGATCAGCCGCACGCGCGAATATTCCGCCGACCGGCGCGGCGCCGAGATCTGCGGAAATCCGCTTTGGCTTGCCTCGGCGCTGGGCAAGATCGCCGGTGCCGCGCAGCAGATCCACAATCCGGATGCGGAGCGCAATCCGGCGACCGCGCATATGTTCATCATCAATCCGCTCTCCGGCGAGCGCATGGACAATCTGTTCTCCACCCATCCCAACACGGAAAACCGCATCGCCGCGCTCCAGGCTATGGCCGGCGAGTTTGCGCCCGCCGCCTCGACGCCGACGGCGCCGTCTGCTAATCCCTCCCGCAAATCGCGCTCCGTGCCCACGACCGGATGGGGTCGCGGTGGTTCGCAACCGCCGAAAGGTCCATGGTCTTGACGTCTGAAACCCCCCGCCGTCCCGCGAAAAGCGGCAAGCGCCCTGCCCCCGCCAGCCAACGCCGCGAAGCGCCGCCGTTGAAGCCGGGCGAGGCGTCGCGCGCCGCCGCCGCCAAGCTGCTGGCCGCCGTGCTCGACCGCAAGACCTCGCTGGACGGCATGCTGGATGCCGAAAACGGCAATCCCGCCTACAAGGCGCTGAACGATGCCGACCGTGCCTTGGTGCGCGCCATCCTCAACACGGCGCTGCGCCATTTGCCGCGCATCGACGCCGCCATTACCTCGCTGCTGCAGACGCCGCTGCCGGAGGGCGCGCGGGCGCTGAAACATGTTTTGACGGTCGCGGCGGCGCAGATCCTCTATCTTGACGTGCCCGATCATTCCGCCGTCGATCTCGCCGTCGAGCAGGCCAATGCCGATCCGCGCAATCGCCGTTTCGCCGCGCTGGTCAATGCGCTGCTGCGGCGCATGAGCCGCGAGAAAGCAGATATTCTGGAGCGGGTGAAGGACGTGCCGGCCATGCCGGACTGGTTCTTCAAGCGCCTCGTTGCCGCCTATGGCAAGGACGCCGCCCGCGCCATCGCCGAGGCGCAATTGACGCCCGCCGCCATCGACCTGACGGTGAAATCGGATGTGGCCGGCTGGGCCGGAAAGCTCGATGGCGCCGTACTGCCGACCGGCGGCGTGCGGCTTGCCAGCTTCGATGGTTCCGTCACGGCGCTGCCGGGTTACGAGGACGGCGTCTGGTGGGTGCAGGATGCCGCCGCCAGCCTGCCAGCGCGGCTGTTCGGCGATCTCACGGGTAAGACCGCCGTCGATCTCTGCGCCGCTCCCGGTGGCAAGACCGCGCAGCTCATCCTGGCCGGCGCCGAGGTGACGGCGCTTGACATGTCGGCCAGCCGGTTGAAGCGGCTGGAGCGCAATCTGGAACGCCTCAAGCTGAAGGCCAAGACCATCGAGGCCAATGCCGGCGACTTCCGCAGCGAGGAATTGTTCGACGTCGCCCTGCTCGACGCCCCCTGCTCCTCCACCGGCACGACGCGTCGCCATCCGGATGTGCTCTGGGTCAAGGACGAGGCGGATATCGCCAAGCTGGCCGGGGTTCAGGAGCGGCTGCTGCGCCATGCGCTGACGCTGGTCAAACCCGGCGGCCGGGTCGTCTTCTCCAATTGTTCGCTGGATCCGCTGGAAGGCGAGGCGGTCGTGAGCCGGATTCTGGCCGATACGCCCGGCGTCGAGCGTATTCCGGTCGTCGCCGCCGACTGGCCGGGGCTGGAAGCGGCGGTAACGCCGGAGGGCGCGCTGCGCACCACGCCGGCCATGCTGACGATGGACGCGCCGTTCGCGAGCGGCCTCGACGGTTTTTATGCAGTCGTGCTGCGCCGCCCCGGCTGATGGTCGGATCTGACTTTTCCTGTGCGGTTAAGGCACAATCGGTGACTGCGAATTGACGCCTGTCCTGCGGATCACTAACCATGACCGGGGGGAGCTTTTCGGGACACCATGACGCGTTACGACCGCAGGCACCTGTTTTACCTGTATATGCGTGAAAGCTGGCGCCGCGCCCGACGCCGGCTGGCGCTAACGCATTTCGCCCTGACGCGTGCCACGGTGAAGATCCCCGAGCGGCTGGTCGTCGCCCCAACGGACCTGCGCATTATCGATCCCTTCGTTGCAGAGGAAATCATCGCCGATCGCTTTCCGCTGGCCGGCCGTCTGCTGGCGACGGAAGGTGAGTCGCCCTTCCTGATGCCGCCGCCCTCGCCCGCCTTCGAAGCGCGCCTCCATGCCTTCGGCTGGCTGCGCCATATCCGCGCCGACAAATCCGACGAGGCCTGCCTGAAGGCCCGGCGTCTCGTCGATCAGTGGATCCAGACGCAGGGCAAACGTTTTGACAGCGCCATCTGGAGCATCGATATCGCCGCGCAGCGTTTGATCGCCTGGCTGTCGCATTCGCCGGTGGTGTTGCAGGGCGCCGAAAGCCATTTCTATCGCCGCTTCATGAAAAGCATCGCGGTGCATATTCGTTATCTCCGGCGGATGACCGAGCATTGCGCGGCGCCGGAGGCGCGGTTTCGCGCCCGCATCGCGCTTGCCATGGCCTCGATGGCGCTGCCGCTGAAACCGGCGGCGGTGCGCAAGGCCGGACTCGATCTCGACCGGGAGCTGGAAGCGCAGATCGGCGTCGATGGCGGCCATATCTCGCGCAATCCGCGTGTGGCGCTGGATCTGCTCTTCGACCTGCTGCCGCTGCGCCAGACCTATGTCAATCTTGGCCATGACGTGCCCGGCCGGCTGATCCAGGGCATCGACCGCATGTATCCGGCGTTGCGCTTCTTCCGCCATCAGAGCGGCGATCTCGCGCTGTTCAATGGCGCGACCGCAACGCTCGCCAACGAGCTGCTGGCGGTGCTGCGCTATGACGAGACCGCGGGAAAACCCTTCCGCTCGCTGCCGCATCTCGACTACCACCGGCTGGCGGCTGAGGGTACGGTGGTGCTGGTCGATACCGGCATGGCGCGCTCGTCGGACCTGTCGCGCGCCGCCCATGCCGGCAGCCTGTCCTTCGAGATGTCCTCGGGCAGATATCGCTTCATCACCAATTCCGGCGCGCCGAGATTTGCAGGCCCCGATTACCGCCAGGCGGCAAGGGTGACGGCGGCGCATTCGACCGTCGTCGTCAACGAAACCTCGTCGGCGCAATTTTCGGAGTCGGATTTTCTGGGGCCGGTGATGCTGGGCGGTATCGAGACGGTGACGGCCGAGCGCGAGCAATCCGCCTCCGGCGCCGACCGCCTCATTGCCTCGCATGACGGCTATCTCGCGCCCTTCGGGCTGATCCATGAGCGTGAGATCATGCTCTCGGCCGATGGCGCGCGGCTGCGCGGCGCCGACCGGTTTCATGCGCGGGCGAAAAAGGGCGCTGCACCGCCGCCGTCTCATGCGACGGCGCGTTTCCATGTGCATCCGGCCATCGCCATCGTGCCGAAAAGCGACGATACCGTGCTGCTCGCCGCTCCCGATGGCGAAAGCTGGCTGTTTTCCTGCCCCGGCTTCCTCGTCGAGATCACCGAGGACATCTTCTTTGCCGATGCCTCTGGCCTGCGCAAATCCGAGCAGCTCGAAATCTCGTTTTCCATAGCGGAAACCCCCGAGATTCGCTGGGAGTTCAAGCGAGCCTAACCCCGAGGTTTCATCTTCGGCCAAGCTGTGCTAGGCGACGCGGCAGAAATCCCGCCCATCGCCCGCAGCCGCATCGGAGCTTGATCATGGCCGTCGCTTCCAAGAAAATTCCCGCCCCCGACAAAGTCAAAGTCCGCACCGCCCTGCTGTCGGTCTCCGACAAGACCGGGATCGTCGAACTGGCAAAGAGCCTCGCCGAACATGGCGTGACGTTGCTTTCCACCGGCGGCACCTACAAGGCGCTGGCCGCCGAGGGCCTCGCCGTGACCGACGTCTCCGAGATCACCGGTTTCCCGGAGATCATGGACGGCCGCGTCAAGACGCTGCATCCGCTCGTGCATGGCGGCCTGCTGGCGATCCGCGACGATGCCGAGCATCAGGCGGCGATGGCCGCCCACGGCATCACCGCCATCGACCTGGTGGTCATCAATCTCTATCCGTTCGAAAGCGTGCGCGCCGCCGGCGGCGATTATCCGACGACGGTCGAGAACATCGATATCGGCGGCCCGGCGATGATCCGCGCCTCGGCCAAGAACCATGCCTATGTCACGGTTCTCACCGATCCCGCCGATTATCCGGCGGTGATCGAGTCGCTGCGCGCCGATGACGGCCAGACGGCTTACGCCTTCCGCCAGACTCTGGCTGCCAAGGCCTTTGCCCGCACGGCTGCCTATGACGCGGCGATTTCCAACTGGTTTGCCGAGGCGCTCGATATTGAGATGCCGCGTCACCGTGTCATCGGTGGCGTGCTCAAGGAAAAGATGCGCTATGGCGAGAATCCGCACCAGAGCGCCGGCTTTTATCTCACCGGCGAGAACCGCCCGGGTGTCGCCACCGCCAATCTGTTGCAGGGAAAGCAGCTTTCCTACAACAACATCAACGACACCGACGCCGCCTTCGAGCTGGTCTGTGAGTTCCCGGCCGAAAAAGGCCCGGCCTGTGCGATCATCAAGCATGCCAACCCCTGCGGCGTCGCCACCGGCTCCAGCCTGGCGGATGCGTATCGCCGGGCGCTGGCCTGCGACAGCGTTTCCGCTTTCGGCGGCATCATCGCGCTGAACCAGCTGCTGGATGCCGAGGCGGCCGAAGAAATCGTAAAACTGTTCACCGAAGTCATCGTCGCGCCCTCCGTTACCGACGAGGCGAAGGCCATCGTGGCGCGCAAGCCGAACCTGCGCCTGCTGGTCACCGGCGGCCTTGCCGATCCGCGCGATCGCGGCCTTTCGGCTCGCACCGTATCCGGCGGGTTGCTGGTGCAGACACGTGACAACGGCATGGTCGACGATCTCGACCTGCGTGTCGTTACCAAGCGCGCTCCGAGCAGCCAAGAACTGGAAGACATGAAGTTCGCCTTCAAGGTCGCCAAGCATGTGAAGTCGAATGCGGTCGTCTATGCCAAGGACGGCCAGACGGCCGGCATCGGCGCCGGGCAGATGAGCCGCGTCGATTCCGCCCGCATCGCCGCCATCAAGGCCGAGGAAGCCGCCCGCGCCGCCGGCTGGCCGCAGCCGCTGACCAAGGGTTCTGCGGTCGCTTCCGAAGCCTTCCTGCCGTTCGCCGATGGCCTGCTCTCGGCGATTGCCGCTGGCGCCACCGCCGTCATCCAGCCGGGCGGTTCGATGCGCGACGAGGAAGTGATCGCAGCGGCCGACGCCAACGGCGTGGCCATGGTGTTTACGGGCATGCGCCACTTCCGCCACTGAGGCGACTCGGATTGTCAGAAAAACCCTCCGGTCTTGCGGCCGGAGGGTTTTTTCATGCCGTTTTTTTGTCGGCGGGATAGGGCGTGAAGATCAGCAGCGCTAGGCCGGCGAGGAGGAAGACCAACAGCGTCGCCATGCCGGCGCGGGCCGAACCGGTCCAATAGGTGAACAGCGAAAAGCTCAGTGTCGCCATGAAGCTGGTGGCGCGTCCGGAGAGCGCATAAATGCCGAAATAACGGCCGGCCTCCGCCGGGCTGACGCTGCGGGCGAGATAGGAACGCGACGAGGCCTGCACCGGACCGAAGGACAGGCCGACCAGCAGGCCATAGAGGATATAGGCCTTCTCGGCGGCGGTGCCGAACAGACCGCCGCTATCGGCGGTCGACAGCGGCACGAGGCCGAAGAGCGTAAAGCCGGGGCCGGTCGAGACCATGCCAAGCGTCGCCGACAGCAGCATGATCAGGCTGATCGTCACCGTCACCTTGGAGCCGAAACGGCGGTCGATGCCACCTGCGGCCCAGCAGCCGAAGATGGCGACGACATTGAGGATGATGCCGTAGACGCCGATCTCCATCGTCGCCCAGCCGAACATGCCGGCGGCGAAGGCGCCGCCGAGGATCAGCAGCCCGTTGACGCCGTCCTGATAAAGCATCCGCGCCACCAGAAACTGGACGATGCCGCGCCGGTGTTTCAACTCCCTGAGCGTCGATGCGAGTTCACTGAGCCCGGAGCGCACCGCTTTTGCCAGCGGCAGGCCGCGTTCGGCATCGGGCGTGAAGAAAAACATCGGCAGGATGAAGACGAAATACCAGACGGCCGAGATCGGCCCGGTGATGCGCGCATCCTCTCCGTTAGCCGGATTCAGACCAAATAGCGGATCGAGGCCGAGCAGCGTCTTGCCGGTCTGCGGATTGGCCGAGAGGCAGAGGACGACGAAGATCAGCACGATCATGCCGCCGAGGTAACCGAGGCCCCAGGCAATGTTTGAAATCTTGCCGACATTCTCCCGGTCGACGAGGCGCGGCATCATCGAATCGTTGAAGACAATGGAAAATTCCGCCGCAATCGAGGCCAGAACCATGAACAACGCCGGATAGAGGATCAGTGAGCCGGGCGCCGCGAACCACAGCATGAACAGGCTGGCGATCTTGATGACCGCGAAGAAGCCGATCCACGGCTTGCGCCGCCCGGATTCGTCGGCGATGGCGCCGAGCACCGGCGACAGCAGGGCGATGACCATGGCCGAGACCGTCGCCATGTTGCTCCATGCCGCCTGCGCCGAGACCGGATCTTCGGTCAGTCGCGCGACGAAATAGGGACCGAAGATAAAGGTGGTGACCACGGTGAAGAAGGGTTGCGCCGCCCAGTCGAACAGCATCCAGCCCCAGATGCCGCGCGCCGGCACTTTGGGCGCTGTTTCGTCAGGGATGCGGTCGAGGGTCATCGGGGCTCCGGGAAGGCGGGATTGTGGTTAGGAAATGGATCGATGCCGCTCCCCCCTTCTCCCCGAGGGGAGAAGGTGCCCGAAGGGCGGATGATGGGGCGGCGGGTGCGGAGCTTGGCTTTTCTTGCCTTTCGGCATCCCCCTCATCCCGCTGCCGCGACCTTCTCCCCCTAGGGGAGAAGGGATTTTGCGGCAGCGGTTTGTTTTCCAAGCGTGCCAAGCATTTGCGGGGTATCCCGCTAACGCCTCACAGCGCCGGATTATGCGCCAGATCCGAGAGCAGACCGGCTGCGACCGACAGCTTGGCGAGGCTTGGATCGCCGCTGTCGCCGAGCGAGGTCAATTGCTCGGCGATGCGGTTGATACGCACGCGGTCGCCGGCATACCAGGCCTGGACCGGCTGCTTGTCCTTCGGATGCTTGCCGAGCGCCGCGATGACGATATCGCGGCGGGCGGCGGCGATCTGGTCGAGGCTGCGGGCCAGCGCCAGACCGTCGAAATGGTCGTTGGCGACGATGCGGCTGCCGAGAAGCAGAAGCCGGCCGACACGGAAGGTCTGCGACACCGTGAAATAGGCTTCCGCCGCGCGTGTCAAACTTTCGCCGGTCGCCGAGGCGATCTGCATGATCTCGGGCGTCACCACCAGCGGCACGAGGCCGGCGACGTCGAGCGTCAGGGCTTCCGGCACGCCAGCCGCCAGGAATTCCGCCTCGCGAGCGGCGATGTCCTCGGCGAGATCGGCCGGCATGATCGAGCGGATGATGCCCTTCAAGTTTTTCGCCGCCGATTGCAGGCTGGAGATTGCCTTGCCGAGTTCGGCGCGGTGCAGGCCGGTCTTCAGGAGAACCCGCGTCAGGGCCGCATAGATGTCGCCGATCACGGCATAGAGCGCGTTCTGCGCCTGTCCGCCGATCTTGTTGTCCAGCGCGTCCGCTTCGGCCCAGAGCCGCTGCAGGCCAAAGCCTTCGCGGGCCAGCATCGCCGCCTTGACCACGTCGGCCGGCGTCGTGCCGGTCGCTTCGCTCATCTGCACCACGAAGCCGGGGCCGCCGCGATTGATGACCTCGTTGGCGAGGCTGGTGGCGATGATTTCGCGGCGCAGGCGATGCGATGCGATATCGGCGGCATAGGGCTTTTGCATCTTCGCCGGGAAGTAATGCATCAGCGTGCCGTGGAAATGCGCATCGTCCGGCACGGGGCTGGCGATCAGCTCGTCGAACAGCACCAGCTTGGCATAAGAGAGCAATACGCCGATTTCCGGCCGGCTGAGCGGCTTTCCGGCGGTATAGCGCTCGGCCATGGTGGCTGCATCCGGCAGGACCTCGACCTTGCGGTTCAGGAGGCCGCGGGCCTCCAAGACGTCCATCAGGCGGCCCAGCACTTCGCCATTGGCGGTGCCTTTTCGCTCCGTCAGCGAAATCGCCAGCGATTGCAGGTAGTTGTTGCGCAGCACGAGGCTCGCCACTTCGCTGGTCATCGCCGCCAGAAGCTGGTTGCGCTTCGGGCGCGGCAGGCGGCCGTCGCGCATCGGCGTCGACAGCGCGATCTTGATGTTGACCTCGACGTCGGAGGAATTGACGCCGGCGGAGTTGTCGATGGCGTCCGAGTTGCAGCGTCCGCCCTTGAGGCTGTAGGCGATGCGGCCGCGCTGGGTGAGGCCGAGATTGGCGCCCTCGCCGATGACGCGGGCGCGCACGTCGTCGGCATTGACGCGGATGGCGTCGTTGGCGCGGTCGCCGACTTCGGCGTCGGTCTCGGCGGTGCCCTTGATATAGGTGCCGATGCCGCCGAACCAGAGAAGATCGACCGGCGC
Source organism: uncultured Rhizobium sp. (assembly GCA_945952045.1). Lineage (GTDB taxonomy): Bacteria > Pseudomonadota > Alphaproteobacteria > Rhizobiales > Rhizobiaceae > Metarhizobium. The sequence goes on along the minus strand of CAMFHE010000055.1, from coordinate 13,461 downwards.
CTTCAGAATCGCGGTCATGATCTCGAAGGGTGTGGCGACGCTCTTGTCGATGCCGATGACCTGTGCGGCCTGCGGCGTCAGCGTCACGGATTTTTCCGTGCGCGAGATGATCATGCCGCCGGCCGACATTTTCGTGCGGTCGTAATCCTGCCAGCTCGACCGGGCGAGGCCGAACAGGCGCTTGCGCTCGGCGAAGCTTGCGCGGATATCCGGCGACGGATCGATGAAGATGTCGCGGTGGTCGAAGGCGGCGACGAGCTGGATCTTTTCAGACAGCAGCATGCCGTTGCCGAAGACGTCGCCTGACATGTCGCCGACGCCGGCAACGGTGAAAGGCGTCGTCTGGATGTCGATGTCCACCTCGCGGAAGTGGCGCTTGACGGTTTCCCAGGCGCCGCGGGCGGTGATGCCCATCTTCTTGTGGTCATAGCCGGCCGAGCCGCCGGAGGCGAAAGCATCGTCCAGCCAGAAGCCGGCTTCCTGCGCCAGACCGTTGGCGGTATCGGAGAAGGTCGCCGTGCCCTTGTCGGCGGCGACGACGAAATAGGGGTCGTCCCCATCCAGCCGCACGGTGTTGGCCGGCGGCACGATCGCGTCGCCGTCGATATTGTCGGTGATCGACAGCAGCGTGCGGATATAGGTCTTGTAGGCCTCGGTGCCGGCGGCGAACACCGCCTCGCGGCTGCCCCCGACCGGCAACTGCTTCGGGAAGAAGCCGCCCTTGGCGCCGACCGGCACGATGACCGAGTTCTTCACCTGCTGGGCCTTCACCAGCCCCAGAACTTCCGTGCGGTAATCCTGGGCGCGGTCCGACCAGCGCAGGCCGCCGCGCGCCACTTTACCGAAGCGCAGGTGGACACCCTCGACCTCGACGCCGTAGACGAAGATTTCGCGGAAGGGACGCGGTTCCGGCAGGCCGTCCAGCAGCTTCGGATCGAGCTTGAAGGCGAGCATCGCCTTCGGCGTGCCATCGGCCTGTTTCTGGAAATAGTTGGTGCGCAGCGTCGCGTCGATGGCGTTGACGAAGCGGCGCAGGATACGGTCGTCGTCGAGGCTCGGCACGGCCGACAGCGCCGTCTCGATCTTCTCGTGCAGTTCGCTGACGCGCTTGACGCGCGCCTTGTCGGCCAGTTTCGGATCGAGCGTATCGCGGAACAGGCGGACGATCAGCGCTGAAATCGCCGGATATTTGCCGAGCGTTGCGGCGATGTAATCCTGCGAATAGGCAATGCCGGCCTGGCGCAGATAGCGCGAATAGGCGCGCAGCACGGTGACCTCGCGGGCCGAAAGATCTGCCGAGAGGATCAGACGGTTGAAGCTGTCATTGTCGACGGTGCCGCCAAAGGCGGCGAGGAAGGCCTCTTCCAGACGCTCGCCTTCGCGGGCGAGATCGACGGGTCGTCCATCGGCGACGTCGAGCTGCATGTCGTGCAGCACGACACGGCTGGCCTGACCGGCGCGATCGGTGAGGCCGATATCGAAGGTCTGTTCGCTGACGACGGAGAAGCCGAGGTTTTCGAGCAATGGAACGCGCCGCGACAGGGCAAGCTGATCATTGCCGTGATAGATTTTCAGCGACAGGCCAGCCGGCCCCTCGCCTGCCCGATGGCGGAAGGCGATGCGAACGGGCGCACCTGTCGCGCAAGCGACGATGTCCTCGAGATCGGCAACGGTTTCCTCGGCGGTAAAGGATTCCTGATAGGCCGGCGTCACCGATATTTCCGGCGCCGACGGGCCAGCGAGGAAAGCGAAGCGATCCTCCCAGCGCGCGGCGAGCGCCCGGATGGTTTCCTCAAGCTTGGCCTGCGGCACGCGCGGCGTCTTGCCGCCGGAGCGACCGATGATGAAATGCACTCGCGCCACGCCGCCTTCCGGGAAAGCCGGATAATAGGCGGACACGCGGCCGTCATAGACGGTCTTGAGATAGGTGCCGATCTTCTCGCGCACCACCGAATCATATTCTTCGCGCGGCACGTAGACGATGACCGAGACAAAGCGGTCGAAATGGTCGATGCGCGGCAGGACGCGCACGCGCGGCCGCTCGGTCAGTTCGTTGATCTGTTCGCAGAAGCGCACGAGCAGCGTTGTGTCGATCTGGAAGAGATCGTCGCGCGGATAGGATTCCAGCGTGTTCTGCAACATCTTGCCGGAATGGCTCTGCGGATCGAAACCGAAATGATCGATGACGCGGGCAACCTTGGAGCGCAGCAGCGGGATTTGCGCGGCGCTATGGGTATAGGCGGTCGAGGTGAACAGGCCGACGATGCGCAGTTCGCCGACGACATTGCCTTGCGAATCGAAGCGCTTGACGCCGACATAATCCATATAGGCGCGGCGGTGGACGACCGACTTGACGTTGGCCTTGGTGACGATCAGGAAGTCAGGGCCTTCGAGGAAGGCGAGGATCTCGGGCGTGGTGGTGACGGCATCCTTACCCTGGCGCAGGACAAGCACGTCCGGGTTGGAGAGAATGCCGAGGCCCTTGCCCTTGTCTCGCTCCAGCTTCGCATCCGGGCCGGTGCCGGAATAGACGTATTCACGCATGCCGAGGAAGGTGAAATTGCTCTGGCGCAGCCAGTCGAGGAAGGCATAGGCCTCGTCGCGGTCGCCCTTGCGGCGAACCGGGCCGAATTCTGCCATGTCCTTCATGGCGACATCGAGCGTGTCGAGCATCGCCTGCCAGTCTTCGACGGCGACATGCACCTGGCCGAGAACGTTTTCCAGCCTTGCGACGAGATCGGCGGCCTGTTCCGGCGACAGCGGCGCCAGATGCAGGTGAATGTGGCTGATGCGCACCGCCGAGTTGTTTGGCGAATCCGTGCTGTGCAACCCGATGGCGCCGTCTTCCTCGCGCACGAAGATCGGATGCACGGCCATGAAGATGTCGCGATAGCTCGTCGTCACCTCGCCCATGACCGAATCGTACAGGAACGGCTTGTTGCGGTCGGTGATCGTCAGGATCGAGACCGGCACGCCTGCGGGATCGACGCCATCGAGGCTGCCGATCGAAATGCGCGCGGCGGCGCCATCCCAGAGAGCGATTTCCTTCGCCGAATGGATGGAGGAAAGCGCCAGCATCTCGGGCGTATAGAGCTCGAGATCGTCATTGCTGGCGCGGCCGAAAAGCAGATCGGGCGCGACATGCGGCTCGCCGGATGCGGCCGCGATCTTTTTCGCGCTTTCGATCTGTTTTTCACGTTTCGGATTGTTTCGGGTCCCCATGGATATTCCCCCTCCACGATATGCGGGCATTGGCAGATGAAAATCTGAGAAAATTGTTAGAAAATGATGTAACCAAGGCAATCCGATAATATCCACCCCTTGATCAACGTTTTACGATGCCACGGGCCTTTATTTTTGACCGCGGAGAAGGAAAATCGATTGAAATTTTGCGGGGCAGTGCAGAAAAGAAAGCCATGAGCGAAGACAAGCGCGGTGCGGTGATCGTTATTTCCAGCCATGTGATTCGCGGCTCGGTCGGAAACCGTGCTGCGGTCTTTGCGCTGGAATCGCTGGGCTTTCCCGTCTGGGCCATGCCGACGGTCGTTCTGCCCTGGCATCCCGGCCATGGACCGTCCACCCGGATGACCTTTTCGGAGGCCGAATTCGCAACGGCGATCGACGACCTGATCCGCGCGCCCTGGCTCGGCGAAGTGCGCGGGGTGCTGACCGGCTATTTCGGCAATGCCGCGCAGGTCTCGGCCGTGGCGCGACTTATCGCCGCATTGCGCGAGAAAAGGCCGGATCTGCTCTATGTCTGCGATCCGGTCATGGGCGATCTCGGCGGCCTCTACATCCCCGAGCCGACGGCGGTGGCGATCCGCGACGAGCTCATTCCGCTTGCCTCGCTGGCGACGCCTAACCGGTACGAGCTTGCCTGGATGGCCGGCGGCGCGCTGGAGACCAATGCGGCAATCATGGATGCGGCCCTGTCGCTCGGCCCGTCGCGGATGCTGGTCACGTCCGCCGTGCCGATGATGGCCGGCGGCACCGGCAATCTCTATCTCTCCGGCCGGCATGCGCTTCTCGCCGAGCACCGGCTGATCGACAATCCGCCGAACGGGCTCGGCGACCTGCTCGCCGCCGTCTTCACCGCCCGTTTGCTGGAAGGCGTCGACGAGGAGCGGGCGCTGCAGCTCGCCACCGCTTCGGTCTATGAAATCCTGGCGCGCACCGCCAAGCGCGGCGGCGACGAGCTGACGCTGGAGAGCGATATTTCCAGCCTGTCGACGCCGATGGCCATGGTGCAGATGCGCCGCCTCATGCATCCGGCCCAGGCGCGCAAGCGCTGAGCTCTCTGCTGAGGCTGTGAGGGCCAACAGGATTTTGTGCCGCGAAGGTTGATCTTGACCGGAGACAGGACTAATCCTTTTCCCATGCAGACGTTTCCCAACTCGCTTCTGACCGGTTATCGCAACTTCATGGACGGGCGTTACGTCGATGAGCGCGAGCGCTATCGCCGCCTTGCCGAAAACGGCCAGACACCGCAAACCCTCGTGATTGCCTGTTGCGACTCGCGCGCCGCGCCCGAAACGATTTTCGACAGCCGGCCGGGCGAACTCTTCGTCATCCGCAACGTCGCCAACATGATGCCGCCCTATGAGCCGGACGGTCATTACCACTCGACATCGGCGGCGCTCGAATTCGCCGTGCAGGCGCTGCGGGTCAAGGATATCGTCGTCATGGGCCATGGCCGTTGCGGCGGCATCAAGGCCGCGCTCGATCCGGCTGCCGAACCGCTGTCGCCGGGCGATTTCATCGGACGCTGGATGAACCTTCTGAAACCCGCCGCCGAGCAGATCCAGAACAATGACGCGATGACGGCCTCCGAGCGCCAGACGGCGCTGGAACGCATCTCGATCCGCAATTCCATCAAGAACCTGCGCACCTTCCCCTGTGTGCGCATTCTCGAGGAGCGCGGCAAGCTGAAGATCCACGGCGCCTGGTTCGATATCGGCAATGGCGAATTGTGGGTTATGGACAGCGAGACCGGCGATTTCCGCCGTCCCGATCTCAGCGAGATCGTCGAGGAAGAGCCGGCCGCGCCGGCTGCCTGATTTCGGTTTCACATTCCTTGCATGAAAAAGCCCGCATCCGATGAAGATGCGGGCTTTTCTGCATTCCATGAACCGCGTTTATTCGCCGTCGATCTGGGCGCCGATATAGGCGATGGCGCGCTGGTAGACGGTGGCGGCATTCCAGCCCTGCAGGGCGCCGAAATTCGGCTCGCCCGGCTGGTAGCCGGCGCCGGGACGCCAGCCATGGCCGCGCAGGAAGTTGGCGGTCGAAGCCAGCGCATCGGCGCGCGAGCCGACGAGATCGACATGGCCGTTGCCATCGCCATCGACGCCGAACTTCACGACGTTGCGCGGCAGGAACTGCGTCTGGCCGATTTCGCCATGCGCTGCGCCACGCGCCGTGGTGCTGAGATCGCCGCGGGCGACGAGTTGCAAGGCTGCATAGAGCTGGTCGGTGAAATAGTCGGAGCGGCGGCAGTCATAGGCGAGCGTCGAGACGGCCGAGAGCGTGTGCTCCTTGCCAAGGAAGCTGCCGAAGCCGGTTTCCATGCCCCAGATGGCGATCAGCGGGCCGGCGGGGACGCCATAGCGCTGCTCGATGCGCGCAAACAGCGCCGCGTTGGATTTCTTCATGCCCTTGCCGCGCGAAATGATCGCCTGGCCGCCGCGCTTCTGCATGAATTGTTCGAAGGAGAGCTTGAAGCTCTTCTGGCCTCGATCGGCGCGGATGGTGGCGGTGTTGTAGCGGACATTGGCGAAAGCCTTGTCCAGCACCGAGCGGCTGACGCCCTGGCCTGCCGCTTCCTGCTTGAATTGCTGCACCCAGGCTTCGAAGCCGGCGGCGCTGTTGCCGCAGCTGGCGGCGAGCGCAGAGATCGGGCTGAAAGCGACCGCCGCCGTTCCGGCCAGAGCGATCAGAAAGGTTTTTGCAATTCGCATCGGTGTGTCCGTCCTCACGAAAGCCTTCGGGTATCCGGGGTAAGCCGGGTCACCGCCAGCGGGGCCAGTTTCAATATGCAAAAGCTTCGCCTGCTTTTGACGTCAGGCGAAGCTTTATGCAAAAGTGGTTACCAAATCGTATCAGGCGGCCTGCTTCTTGGCCTTGATCAACCCGCGATTGATCAGAAGTTCGGCAATCTGAACCGCGTTCAGAGCCGCGCCCTTGCGCAGGTTGTCGGAAACCACCCACATGTTCAAGCCGTTCTCGACGGTTGCGTCTTCACGGATGCGCGAGATGTAGGTAGCGTCTTCGCCGGCCGATTCGTAAGGCGTGACGTAACCGCCATTTTCGCGCTTGTCGATGACGAGGCAACCCGGGGCTTCGCGCAGGATGTCACGGGCCTGATCGGCGGTGATTTCCTTCTCGAATTCGATATTGACCGATTCCGAATGGCCGATGAAAACGGGAACGCGCACGGCGGTGCAGGTTACCTTGATCTTCGGATCGAGCATCTTCTTGGTCTCGGCCAGAACCTTCCACTCTTCCTTGGTGTAGCCGTCTTCCATGAAGACGTCGATGTGCGGAATGACGTTGAAGGCGATGCGCTTGGTGAACTTCTTGGTCTCGATCGGATCGGCGACGAAGACGGCGCGGGTCTGGTTGAACAGCTCGTCCATGCCATCCTTGCCGGCGCCGGAAACCGACTGGTAGGTCGAGACGACGACGCGCTTGATGGTGGCGGCGTCATGCAGCGGCTTCAGCGCGACGACGAGCTGGGCGGTCGAGCAATTCGGATTGGCGATAATGTTCTTCTTGGTGAAGCCGGCGATGGCGTCGGGGTTCACTTCCGGAACGATCAGCGGCACTTCGGAGTCATAGCGCCAGGCGGACGAGTTGTCGATGACAACGCAATCCTGCGCACCGATCTTCGGCGACCACTTCTTGGAGACGTCGCCGCCGGCCGACATCAGGCAAATGTCGGTGTCGGAAAAATCGTAGTTTTCGAGGTTGGAGACCTTCAGAACCTTGTCGCCATAGGAGACTTCCGTGCCCTGCGAACGGGACGATGCCAGCGGCACGATCTCGTCGGCGGGAAAGCCGCGCTCGGCGAGGATATTGAGCATTTCCCGGCCGACATTGCCGGTCGCGCCTGCGATTGCTACCTTGAAACCCATTTTCTAACTCTCTTTCTCTTCTCTCCACTGTTTCGGAGGGGGAAGGCCGCATGGGATAATCAGCGGCTTCCTGTCCCCGACCGAGCCGGGGAGAGAGCGGCAGGCCAGAGACGTCAGACGGTTTTCGTCGTTGTCGTTTTGGCCTTGGTTTTGGAAGAAACCGGAGCAGGATTCATCCGCCGCGCATAATCTGCGCGGTTGAGAAGATCGGCGATGTGATCGGCCTCGATCATGGACGGTTCCTTTTTCCGCTGCTGCTATTGAGGATTTTCGCCTTCGAGTCAAGGGTATTCGGGAACCAGGAGGCGTTTGGCGTCAGGCGGATTGGCCGCCTGAGCGCGACTCGGCGGCAAATGCGGCAAAGCCGGACAGAAACTCCTGCAACCGGGCGCGAATTTTGTCGTCGCTCAGTCTGCCTTCGGCGTCGAAGACCGCATCGGCATGCGAGACCATCAGCCGGCCGCCGAAATAGGGGCGCGTCTTCAGCGTGCGCAGCACCGGCAGCCACGCCTCCTGCGACAGGATCGTGCCGAAATTGCCGGGCGAGGCGCCTAGCACCGCCACCGGCTTGTCGCCGAAGACGCGCGCGATATCGCCGCTCGGCCGCGTCAGCCAGTCGATGGCGTTCTTGAGCACGCCCGGCAGGGAATTGTTGTATTCCGGCGTGAAGATCACCAGACCGTCGGCGGCGGCGATCGCGTCCTTCAACGCAGTCGCTGCGGCGGGCACGCCGCTTTCGGCTTCGACATCGCCGTCATAGAGCGGAATGCCGCGGATCGAACGGGCTTCGAGCGTCGCGCCTTCCGGCATCAGGGAAACGGCCGCCGCGAGAAGCCCGCTATTGTAGGAGCCTTTGCGCAGGCTTCCGGAAATGCCGATCAATCGCACCATGGTTCGTCTCCTGTCGTTTCTTGCGCATACAGGAATGCGCGCCGGCGACGCCCCTGTCCAGCGCTTTGGAGCGACGAAAGGCAACGCCCCATTAGACGAAAGTCATAATCCCAAAGGCGCTCTCTGCGAAGCACCGCTTTTCTGTCACATTTTCGGCAGGCGTAGACCGTTTTGACGGCGATCCGAGGAGAGAGTGGATCGATACGCTGGTTTTTCATCTGTGGAGGACAGATCATGGCACATGTCGCGACTGCGGACAGCGCAACGAGGCCGATGACCGGCGAGGAAAAGAAGGTCATCTTCGCTTCGTCGCTCGGCACCGTTTTCGAATGGTACGATTTCTATCTTTACGGCTCACTGGCAGTCTATATCGGCGCCAGCTTCTTCAGCCAGTATCCCGAGACAACGCGCAACATCTTCGCGCTGCTCGCCTTTGCCGCTGGCTTCCTGGTCCGCCCGTTCGGCGCGCTCGTCTTCGGTCGGCTCGGCGATCTCGTCGGCCGTAAATACACCTTCCTGGTGACCATCCTGATCATGGGCCTGTCGACCTTCCTGGTCGGCGTGTTGCCGGGTTCGGCCAGCATCGGCATTGCAGCCCCCATCCTGCTTCTCGTGCTGCGCATGCTTCAGGGTCTGGCGCTCGGCGGCGAATATGGCGGTGCCGCGACCTATGTGGCCGAACATGCGCCGCATGGACGGCGCGGGCTTTTCACCTCGTGGATTCAGACGACGGCGACGCTCGGCCTGTTCCTGTCGCTGATGGTGATCATCCTCGTCCAGACCGTTCTCGGCAAGGAAGCCTTCGCTGCCTGGGGTTGGCGCATTCCCTTCCTCGTTTCGTGCATCCTGCTAGGCGTATCCGTCTGGATCCGCATGAAGATGAACGAATCGCCCGCCTTCAAGAAGATGAAGGAAGAGGGCAAGATCTCCAAGGCGCCGCTCAAGGAAGCCTTTGGACAGTGGAAGAACGCCAAGATCGCCCTGCTTGCGCTGTTCGGCGCTGTCGTCGGCCAGGCCGTCGTCTGGTATTCCGGCCAGTTCTATGCGCTGTTCTTCCTCCAGAACATCCTGAAGGTGGATGCGCAGTCAGCCAATATCATGGTGGCCATCTCGCTGCTCCTCGGCACCGGCTTCTTCGTCGTCTTCGGCGCGTTGTCCGACCGCATCGGCCGCAAGCCGATCATCATGGCCGGTTTGCTGCTCGCAATGCTGACCTATTTTCCGCTGTTCAAGGCCATGACCTGGGCTGGCAATCCGGCTCTCGCCGAAGCACAGCAGAATGTTCGCGCTACCGTCACCGCCGATCCGGCCGACTGCAAATTCCAGTTCAATCCGACCGGCACGGCGAAGTTCACCACGTCCTGCGATATCGCCACGTCGTTCCTGACCCGTAACTCGGTGCCTTACGATGTGGTTGCCGGTCCTGCCGGCCAGCCGGCCAGCGTCAAGATCGGCGAAGCGACGATCGCCAGCTACGATGCCGTTGCCGCCGGCGACAAGGCCAAGGCTGCCGACGGCGCTTTCCAGAAGCAGGTCAACATCGCCCTGCACAATGCCGGCTATCCGCTGGTGCGTGCCGCCGCCAAGGTACCGGAAGCCAAGCTCGACGCCTTCGTCGCCGCCAATCCGGAACTGTCGCTGAATGCCGATGCCATCCGCGCCGGCGAGAAGGCGAGCGTTCCCACCGAAAAGCTGGTGGCCGACAAGCTCTTGACGGCTGAAGAGGCCGCAGGCGCGACCGAAATGGCCGTCTATTCCGTGCCCAATGCCGGCGCCTTTTCCATGGTTGCCGATCCGGCGCGGGTGAACTGGGTTGGGGTTATCGCCATCCTGACGGTTCTGGTGGTCTACGTGACCATGGTCTACGGCCCGATCGCAGCGCTGCTCGTCGAGCTTTTCCCGACCCGCATCCGCTATTCCGGCATGTCCCTGCCCTATCACATCGGCAATGGCTGGTTCGGCGGCCTGCTGCCGGCAATGGCTTTTGCGATGAGCGCCGCCAAGGGCGATATCTATTACGGCCTCTGGTATCCGATCGTGTTTGCCGGCCTGACGCTCGTCATCGGCATGCTGTTCCTGCCGGAAACGAAGGATCGCGATATCCACGACGATTGAGGTTTTTACGATCTCCCCCGCCGGGCTGCCCTGTCCGGTTCCTGGCCCGGCGTTCCCTGACGCCGGGTCATTTTTTTCGTCCGCCAAAGGACAGGCCGAGGAAGCGCGGCAGCGGCCAGCCACCCGGCGAAACATTGAAGATCACCCCGAAGCGGGCAAACAGAATGGCGGTGGCGAAGGCAAACCAGGCGCCGAGCGCCAGGCCCGCCACGACATCGCTCGGATAATGCACGCCGATGATGATCCGGGTCGCCCCAAGCCAAAGGCCGAGGCTGAGGAAGAGGATGCGAAAGCGCGGGAACAGAAATGCCAGCGCGGCGAACACCGCGCCGACATGGGTGGAGTGGCCCGAAGGAAAACTCTCGTAGAAGAAGTCGTTGGCAAAGGGATGCAGGCCGAAGATCCCCTCGCTGTCATACAGCATAGGCCGGGCGCGGCCGATGGCGAATTTCAGGACATGCGCGACGAGGCTGGCGGAGATCAGCGAGAGGCTGAGATAAGCGGCAATCTGCGCCAGGATCGCCATGCGATAGCGCCGGCGCACGCCCGATAGCCGCCGGCCGATGAGGATGCCGGCGAGCAGCACGGTGGCGGTGACGGCGAAGATGACGGTGAGCCGGCCGATATCGGTGACATCACCGGCGATCGTCACCAGTCGTTTCGGCAACTTTTTCGCCGACAGGCCGAGCGGTGTGTCGAAGACGAGGAAGGCGAGCAGGATCAGGTTGAGGGTGGCGAGCGAATAGCCGATCCACGAAATGCGCCGCCGAAGATGGAGGCGGGCCTGATAGCGCAATTTGAGACGTCGCAGGAGCGTCTGTTTGTTCGTATTTTGCAGGGCGTCCTCCATTCTCGGCGTTCTCGATGGAGATAGGCAATGTTGGTCAGGCCTTCAATATCGGGCTTCGTGCCAGCGCGCGCCTCGAGAGCCTAGTTCCTGCCGGCGTCATCGATTGAACTTTCACCAGCGCCAATCAGGCGGACTGTCGAAACCGCGAGATCGCAAGCGGAGGCGAACTGCTCCGCCTTGTCTTCCCGGTAGATACATTCGAAATTATAGGCCTTGCCGTCGCGCACGGTGAAAACGTAGCGATTGATCGCGGCGGTTTTGAATCTTTTCTTGATGAACACCATATCGATGGCCGGCACGCCGAGCATGGTGGTCATGGTCGATGATTTGAGCTTGATGGACGGCAGAACGGCGATGGCCGTCGTGAACTCGTCGACAATTGCCTGACGGTTGTTCTCGCCGACATCGGCAATATCGCCGGGATCGCGCGGCCCAAGGAAAGTGATGAGCACATCGCCGTCGTTCATGCTGGAAGCGGTGATGCCGGTGACATCGCCTGTCCCGTCGGCAAACATATGGTTCAGCGTGAAGCCATGCGGATACTGAAAACGATACGACCCGTCGGCGGGTTCAAAGGTCTGGATGTCCTGCGCGAAGCTTCCGATGGGCGCGGCGAAGACGAGCGCCAGCAGCGCGGTGCGAAAGACGAAAGCCATGGGATTCCTTTTGATAGGTCGCCTGCGATCGGGAACGCGACATTTTGAGCCGGCATGGGGGCGGCCCTCATAACGGGCCGGTTTGCGTCGAAAGCAAAACGCCGCCCGTTTTGAAAGACGGGCGGCGCCAAAAATGTTTCACGTGAAAACGATCAGGCTGAGAGCGCCTTGAATTCCGCGAGGATAGCGTTGCCCATTTCGGTGGTGCCGACCTGGCGGCAGCCTTCGGCCATGATGTCGCCGGTGCGGATGCCCTGGTCGAGAACGTTGGAAATCGCCTTTTCCAGATTGTCGGCTTCCTTCACGAGGTTAAAGGAGTAGCGCAGGCACATGGCGAAGGAGGCGATCATGGCGATCGGGTTGGCGATGCCCTTGCCGGCAATGTCGGGGGCCGAACCGTGCACCGGCTCGTAGAGCGCCTTGCGCTTGCCGGTCTTGCCGTCGGGAGCGCCAAGCGATGCCGAAGGCAGCATGCCGAGCGAGCCGGTCAGCATGGCGGCGACGTCGGAGAGCATGTCGCCGAACAGGTTGTCGGTGACGATGACGTCGAACTGCTTCGGGGCGCGCACCAGCTGCATGCCGCCGGCGTCGGCCAGCATATGCTCCAGCTTGACGTCGGCATATTTCGCCTTGTGGGTTTCGGTCACGACCTGGTTCCACAGAACGCCCGACTTCATGACGTTGCGTTTTTCCATCGAGCAGACGGTATTCTTGCGCGTCCGGGCCATTTCGAAGGCGACGCCGGCGATGCGCTCGATCTCGTAGGTGTCGTAGACCTGGGTGTCGACGGCGCGCTTCTGGCCGTTGCCGAGATCGGTGATCGTCTTCGGCTCGCCGAAATAGACGCCGCCGGTCAGTTCGCGGATGATGAGGATGTCGAGGCCTTCGACCAGTTCCGGCTTCAGCGAGGAAGCGGCGGCGAGCGCCGGATAGCAGATCGCCGGGCGCAGGTTGGCGAAAAGTTCGAGATCCTTGCGCAGGCGCAGCAGGCCGGCTTCGGGGCGTACTTCATAGGGAACCGCGTCCCACTTCGGACCGCCGACGGCGCCGAACAGCACGGCGTCGGCCGCGAGCGCCTTTTCCATGTCGCCTTCCGAAATGGCGGCGCCATGCGCGTCGTAAGCCGAACCGCCGACCAGGCCTTCATCGACCGTGAAACCGGCGCCCATGGCTTCGTTCATGTAAGCGATGAGCTTGCGGACTTCGCCCATGGCTTCGGGACCGATGCCGTCGCCGGGCAGGAGGAAGAGATTGCGCGCTGTCATGGAAAAATCCTTCGGCAAGAAATATTGGCCGGGTTCTTAAACGCCAGCGCAGGTCATTTCAAGGCGAGGAAGGGTCTCAAGCGTTCGGCGCGGGCAATTTCTGCCAAGATGCGGCCCGTTTTGGCATCGAAAATTGCGCGAATGGGCGTCAATGCTTTTCATTGCCGACGATGCATCGTATTCAATGAAAAGCAAAAGGCGGCGCAAAAGCACCGCCTCGTAATATGCATTCAGCTGAAACGCGGTCTCAGGCCCAGGGGCGCGATGCGGCGTTGGCCTTCTCGAAGCTGTCGATGCTGGCGGCCTTTTCCATGGTCAGGCCGATGTCGTCGAGGCCGTTCAGCAGGCAGTGGCGCTTGAAAGCGTCGATTTCGAAGGAAATGCGACCGCCGTCGGGGCCGCTGATTTCCTGGGATTCGAGGTCGACGGTCAGCACGGCGTTGGAGCCGCGGCTGGCGTCGTCCATCAGCTTTTCGAGGTTTTCCGGGCTGACGACGATCGGCAGGATGCCGTTCTTGAAACAGTTGTTGTAGAAGATGTCGGCGAAGCTG
>CAMFHE010000054.1 GCA_945952045.1 uncultured Rhizobium sp. | reverse complement strand
GAAACGACGGAGCAAGTGGCCGCCGTCGTGAGGCTCTGCGCCGAATACGAGGTTCCGCTCGTTACCCATGGCGGACGCACCGGGCTGGTGGGCGGCGGCGTTTCGAGACCCGGCGATCTCGTGATATCAACCGCAAGGCTCAGTCGTATTGTCTCGCTTTCACCCATCGAGCGCGTCGCCGTTGTGGAGGCCGGCGTGACATTGCAGGCGCTGCAGACGGCGGCGGCCGAGCACCGGCTCGAGCCGGGCATCGACCTGCCCTCGCGCGGTTCGGCGACCATCGGCGGCATGGCGTCGACCAATGCCGGCGGCATCGCCGCCTTCCGGCACGGGGTGATGCGCCACCGTATTTTCGGACTGGAAGCCGTCTTGCCGGATGGCTCGATCTATAGCGATCTGACGCGGGTGGTGAAGAATGCCGCCGGCTACGATCTCAAGCATCTGTTCATTGGCGCTGAGGGAACCTTGGGCGTCATCACCCGCGTCGCCGTCAAGCTCGAACCGCAACCCGCAGCCACGGCCACCGTGCTTTTCGGCCTGCCTTCTGTGGAGGCGGCGCTGGAAACGGTGCGGCGCGGGCTGGATGCGGAATATGGCCAGTTGCGGGCGGCGGAGGCGATCTGGAACGGCTATTTCCGCCTGACATCAAGCCATCATCGCTGGTCCGTGCCCGATTACGATGCCGACCATCCGATCAACCTGCTGATTTCGCTCGGAGGCGCCGAGGAAGAGGCGCTGCAGTCCGAACTCGGCCGTATTTATGAAGGTCTCGTCGAGGACTATCCGCAGACCTCCGCCGTCATTGCAACCTCGGGCGTGCAGGAGGCGGAACTCTGGCGGCTGCGCGAGGATACGGATCTGATCTATCGCAAGCATCCGGCCGCGCCCTCCTACGATGTCTCCGTGCCGCTGTCCGAAGTTGCGGCCTATGTCGAACGCTGCCTTGCCGGCCTGAAGGCGGTGAATGACGGTCTCGACCCTTACGTTTTCGGCCATCTCGCCGACGGCAATCTGCATATCGTGCTGAATGCGGCCGGCAACGATCTTTCCAGCGAGCAGACAAAGGCGATCGAGGCGGTGCTTTATCACGAGATTACCGCGCTTGGCGGTTCGTTCTCGGCCGAGCACGGCGTCGGCGGCAAGCGTGTTCAATCTCTGGCGGACACGGTAAATCCGGCGAAACTCGTGCTGATGCAGCGGGTCAAGACGATGCTCGACGGAACGGACATTCTCAATCCCGGCAAGGTTCTGCCGGGCAAGACGCGGTAAGCATCGGCTTGCAGACGAAAAGTGCCGCGTCCGTTGCCGGACGCGGCATGAGTTGGGCGGGGAAATAGGCCTGGTTTATCGCGGCATGTACCGCGTCAGCCGCGCTTCCAGAAGGCGGATGAGCGTGATCAGCACCATGTTGATGAACAGGTAAAGCATGCCGGCGATCGCAAACACCTCGAGGATCGCATAGGTCTGGCTCATCAGCCGCTTGGCATGGCCGGTGATTTCCAGAACGGTGATGGTCGAGGCAAGGCTGGTGCCCTTGACGACGAGGACGAGTTCGTTGCCATAGGCGGGAAGCGCCTGGCGGATGGCCAGCGGGAAGGCGATGCGACGGAAGCACAGGAGCCTGGACATCCCGCAGGCCTGCGCCGCCTCGATGAGGCCGCCGGGGATGGACATAAGACCGCCGCGGAGGATTTCCGATGTATAGGCGGCGGTATTGAGCGCCAGCGCCATGACCGCGCAATGGGCGCCGTCGCCGATGATCCACCAGAGCACGGGATTGTCGCGCACGAAGGAAAGCTGGCCGAGGCCGTAATAGAACAGGAACAGCTGCACGAGCAGCGGCGTCCCGCGAAACACGGTGCTGTAGCCCTTGGCGAAGCCACTGATCGCAGCGTTTTTCGACAGCCGCATCACCGCAAGCGCCAGTCCGAGATTGAAGCCGATGGCGACGGAGGTGACCGTCAGCAGGGCGGTGAGCCACAATCCCTTGGCAAGCGTGGGGACGGCGAGACGGACGAGTTCGAAATCCATGGCTTACTTTCCCGAACGCAGGCGCAGCAGACGCTCCACCCTGTCGAAGCCTCCCTGGCTGACCAGTGTGATTGCGAGATAGACGATTGCGGCGATGAAATAGAAGATGAACGGGTGCCGGGTCGATCCGGCGCCGACGAAGGCGGCGCGCATCAGCTCCTGCAGGCCGACGACGGAAACGAGCGCCGTGTCCTTGATCGTCGTCTGCCAGACATTGTTCATGCCGGGTACGGCGATCCGCAGCATTTGCGGCGCGATGATGCGGCGGAAGATGCGGGTGCCGGGAATGCCGAGCGCCCTTGCGGCCTCGATATGGCCGGCGGGAATGGCGGCGAGCGCCCCGCGCACCACCTCCGTCGAATAGGCCCCGGATATCGCCGCGATGGCGACGACCGCGATGACGAAGGCATACCCATTGCCGGACAGTCCTTCATAACCGAAGGCCGCCGCGACCCGGGCCGCGAATTCCACCGAAGAGAAGAACAGGAGATAGATGATCAGCAATTCCGGCACGCCGCGCACGATGGACGTATAGAAATCCACCGCCAGTGTCAGCGGGAAGATCCGCGCCCATTTTATCAAGCCGCAAGCGATACCGATGACGATGCCGAAGGCCATGCTTGCCAGCCCGAGCGCGATGGTGATCGCCGCGCCGCGCAGGATGGCGCCGATCCAGCCGCCTTCCCATACCTGCAAAAACCCGAGTTCCATGAACGAGCCCAAACCTGTCATTTTCCGTGTCGGATGAACCACCCCCGGCGGCATGCCGTCGCCGGGGGTGGTCGTCGGTTCTTATTGGCAGGGCCGGGAAATATCGGTCTTGAACCAGGTCTGGCTCGCCTTGCCGATGGAGCCGTCGGCGACGAGTTCGCACAGCGCCTTGTCGATGCGGGCCTTCAGCTCGGTATTTTCCTGGGCAATGCCGACGCCGATACCTTCGCCGAGCGTCGGATCGAAAGTGCTTTGCACCTTGACATCGACGAACTGGAAATCCTTGCCGTCGGGACGGGCCAGAAAGTCCTGCAGCGCGGATGCATCTGCAAAGGCGGCCTCGACGCGGCCGCTCGCCAGGTCGATTTGCATCTGGTCGAGCGTGTCATAGGTCTTCAGGACAGCGGAAGGCGCGCGCTTTTCCATGAAATGGGCATGCGTCGTGCCGGCCTGGACGCCGACGGTGCGGCCGTCCAGAGACTTCAGGAGGGTTTCGATGTCCTTGATGCCGGCAAGGTCGGAATCCTTCTTGACCACGAACATGTTGGCGAGTTCGGCATAACCGACCGAGAAATTGATCTGCTTCTTGCGCTCGGCGGTGATCGACATGCCGGAGATGATGACGTCGAAGCGCTTGGCCTTCAATGCCGGGATCAGGCCGTCGAAGGCCTGGACGACGAAGTGGCACTTCATCTCCAGCTTCTTGCACAGAAGGGCGCCGACATCTGCGTCGAAGCCGGTGACGTTGCCGGCAGAATCGGCCATGCTCCACGGCGGATACTCGCCTTCCGTGCCGATCGACAATTCGCCCTCGGCCGCATGTGCCCCGGTCAGGCCGACGGCGAAAAAGGTGGCGAGCAACAGGCTTTTCAATGTCATGTTCTGGTTCCCCTTTTGAACTTATGGATTTTCAGCGGCGGCGCGTCAGAGCGTACGGGCCAGGAACTGGCGCATGCGTTCGGAGCGCGGATTGGTGAAGATGTCCGCCGGCGCACCCTCCTCCTCCACCTTTCCCTGGTGGAGGAAGAGAATCTTGTGTGAGACCTCGCGCGCGAACTGCATTTCATGCGTCACGAGGATCATCGTATTTCCTTCTTCGGCCAGTTGCCGGATGACCCGCAGCACTTCGCCGACCAGCTCGGGATCGAGCGCGGAAGTCGGTTCGTCGAGCAGGATGAGTTTGGGGCGCATGGCGAGCGTGCGGGCAATCGCCGCGCGCTGCTGCTGGCCGCCCGAGAGCTGGCCGGGATACTGGGCATGCTTTTCGGCAAGGCCAACCTTCTTCAGAAGCGCATGCGCGTGGTCGATAGCCTCCTGTCTGTTCTCCCTCAGCACATGCAGCGGCGCTTCGACGATGTTTTCGAGAACGGTCATATGCGGCCAGAGGTTGAAGTTCTGGAACACCATGCCGACGCGTGAGCGGATGCGCTCGACCTGGCGCATGTCGGCGGGAGCAGCGCTGCCATCCGCCGTCTTCTTCATGCGGATTTCCTCGCCGTCGATGACGATGCGCCCGTCATTGGGCTGTTCCAGCAGGTTGAGGCAGCGCAAAAAGGTGCTCTTGCCGGAGCCGGAGGAGCCGATCATCGACACCACTTCGCCGGGCTGTGCCGTCAGGCTGACGCCGTTGAGCACCGAAAGCGGACCGAAACGCTTGTGGATGCCGTGCACTTCGAGCGCCGGACGTTCCGCCGCGCGCGGCCCGGTCGTTTCCGGATGCGGGACGACGGAGACAGCGGCCATGGCGGGCACCGGCTTTTCGGCCCATGCGCCGCCAACGCTTTTCAGATCGGCAAAGGCGCGGTCGAAATGGCGCAGCGACGTCGTCAGACAGCCGCCCTGCCAATCGGCATCCTGCGGAATAAAGGCGGCGGCGAGCGACTGCTTGATCCTGGCGCCGAGTGGCGTATCCACCTTGCCGAACTGGTGCAGCCAGTTGTCGGCTTGCACCGTATCGGAAACGGTGGCGCCATCCAGCGTGCCGCATTCGACCACCAGCGGCAGCACGCGTGCCTTCGGCAGGGCATGGCGAACGGCGGCCGAGACATAGCCGGTGGCGGTTGCCGCAATGCCGGTGTCGGTTTTGGCGTTCGCGCCGGTGACGACAACGGAGAGCGCCGGGCCGAAGATTTGTCGTCCCCAGTCGAGGCCGTCATGCTGGCTTTCGGCGACGGAAAGCAGGGCGGGATAACCGTAAGGGCCGGCGCCGGTATGCAAGTCGAAGACGACGACCTGTTCGGCCTGCTGCGCGAAGGTCGAGAGGATCTCGTTGAGCGTGCGGTTCGACCAGACGGGGCCGTCGCCGCCATAGAAAAGGCCGTGCGGGAAATCGTATTGTCCGGCCTCGATGATCGGCGCGAGGCCGGCATAGCCGCCATGTTGCCTCTTGGCGGCCTCGAAAGCCTCCTGCATCCGGTCGCGGTCCGGCCCCGCCCATTCGCGGCAGACGAGCGCATCGTGAAGGGTGGCGTAATTGGCGTTTTTCGGCGCGCCCTTCTGCCAGTCGATGAAATTGCGGTTCAGGTCGACATTGTCTTCGTTGACCCGGCGCTGCCAGGCCGTACCCCAGGGATTGATGAGGTGGATCGCAAGGATGGCGGTGTCGTCCGGGAGATGCCAGGGCGAATTTTGCGACAGCCACGCAGTCTGGCAGGCGGAGCCGAAGGGGCCTTCGACCCCATGCGTGCCCGAGATCAGGACCAGCAGTTTTGTCGCATCGTTACGGCCGAGATAGGCGACGTCGGTCGCAAGACGTTCTCCGTTCGGCCCGTGCAGCGGATGCAGATATTCGACCAGGCTTGCCCCCGCTTGCCGCGCGGCGGCCAGGAAGCGGGCGCGGAGCGCAGAAAAGTCACCGGCAAAGAGGCCGGATGGCGTCGAAGGGGACATGCGACAGTGCTCCCGGTTTGTTGTGTGCAGACTTGCGTTTCCGCTCATGCTTCGTTCCCACTGGACTTCACGGGTCAACCCGTTGTTTTCTTTATGGTAGGGGCGTCGATAGCGCCCCTCGTCTCACGCGGCGACCAAGGCTTTCAGCGCCGCGAGAAACCGGTCATTGTCGGCTTGCGTGCCGATGGTCATGCGGATGAAGGTTTCGAACCCCTTCTCCTTCCACGGCTTGACGATGATGCCCTGCGACAGGAAGTGATCCATCGCCGCCTGACTGTCCCGCCCGACATCGATGAACAGGAAGTTCGTCTGGGAGCGCGCGGTCGGCAGCCCCATCGCCGCAATTGCCTTGGCAATGCGGGTCCGTTCCGCCTTCAGCCTCGAGACGGATGCGTGCATCCACGCCTCGTCGGTGAGTGCAGCCAAGGCGGCAGCCTGCGCGGCGGCATTGACGTTGAACGGCGTCTTGGCACCGGTCATGGCGAGGGCCAGCCGCGCATCCGAGGTCACCGCATAGCCGACGCGCAGGCCGGCAAGCCCATAGGCCTTGGAAAAGGTGCGCAGCACCACGAAGGACAGGGCAGAAGCGGAGAGCACGGCAAGGCCATCCGGCAGATCATCATCCGTGAATTCGAAATAGGCCTCGTCCAGCACCAGCAGCGTTTCCGGCCGGACAGAGGCGACGATACGGTCAAGGCTCTCGCGGTCGAGCGCCGGGCCGACCGGATTGGAGGGTGAGGATAGAAAGAAGATCGCCGGCGCCCGCCCGAGGGCCTCGACGATTGCCGGAACGTCGAAGTCCAGATCCGCGCGCATCGCGATCTTCTCGACCAATGCGCCGTTGGCGAGTGCCTCGATCTCATGCAGGCCGAAGCCCGGACAGAGGGTGGCGACGGTGGCGCCCGGCCGCAGGACCGCCCGGCAGACGGCCGCGATCATTTCCTCCGAGCCGTTGCCGACGACGATGCGGTCGGTCGCGACACCCAGCTTGTCGCCGAGCGCGGCGCGCAGCGCCGTGCAGGCGGGATCGCAGTAGCGCGCTGGATTGAGGCCGGCGAGTGCTGCCGCGACCGTCGGCGAGCAGCCGTCAGGGTTCTCGTTGCTGGCAAGCGCGGCGATATCCTCCCGGCCGCTGCGCAACCGCGCGGCGGCAATGTTCATGCCGGCATTGTAGGGCGGCAGCGCGGCCACATGCGGGTTGAGCGGGAGCTCGGTATGAAGCGGTTTCGTCACGAACCCTCCTTCGGGGGATGCCGGTTCAGGCTGTTGTCTGGTCATAGATCGAGAACGATCGTGGATGTCGGTCGGGTGCAGCACAGCAGCACCCGGTCGTCTGGCATTTCGTCGAGCGGTTCCTCGAAATAGTCGACCTCGCCCGAGACGAGCCTCTGTTCGCAGGTGCCGCAGACCCCTGCCCTGCAGGAGAAAGCCGGCTCCATCCCTTGCGCTTCCAGAAAGGCCAGGATGGAATCGCTGGCGCCGTCCCAGGCAAAACTGCGGCCCGATTTTTCGAGGACGATTTGCAAACCGGTTTTATCGGCAGCGACGGGTGCCGCGGTTGGCGGCGTCTTTTCAACGACGGTCCCGCCCTCCGCGGTCAGCAGGCTCGCCGGGCCGAAGAATTCATAGGCGATGCGCTCCTTGCGCACGCCAAGCCCGGTCAGGATGCCGTATAGCGCCTGCATGAAGGGCGGCGGGCCGCACATATAGATGTCGTAGTCGTCGAGCGGCAGCAGGCTTTGCAGCGTGGCGCGCGACAGGAAACCCGTCGAATGACAGGGGTCCCCCTCCCCCGCGAAGCGGTAGCAGACATGGACCGAGATACCCGGGCGAGACGCGGCCAGCGCCTCCACCTCGTCGCGCAGCGCATGAACCTCGGCGCTGTCGCACGCATGGATGAACCAGACCGGCCGTTCGCTGTCCCGCGCCAGCATGTCGAGCATCGATACCATCGGCGTCAGCCCGACGCCGCCCGACAAAAGCACGACGGGCCGCGTGCTGGCGGTATCGAGCCTGAAGCCGCCACGCGGCAGGTCGATGTCGATGACGGCGCCCGGTTCGATCGCATCATGCAGCCAGCAGGAACTCAAACCTTGCGGCACGTCGTTCGACGGCGCAGCCTCGCGCTTCACGGTGATCCGGTAGACCCCCTCCTCGCGTGGCGAAGACGAGACGGTGTAGTTGCGCAAGACATGCCCGCCCTTGCCGTCGGGAATGCGAAGCGTGAGGAACTGCCCCGCTTCGAACGGCCGCCAATGGCCTCTGTCGAGCGGCGCAAGGCGGAAGGAGGTGATGGTGGCGCTTTCGCGTGTCTTCGAGACGACCTCGAAGGGACGAAAGCGCGAGACCGCAGCGTCTGGCATCCGGCGACGTTCCTTATTCCGCCGCAGCGGCGACGGCGGCGGCTTCCGCTTCGGCCGCGATCATCTGCGCGAGCTTGCGGCGGAAGCGCATCGGCCCGACATCGATCTTGAGGTCGAGGTTCGGCGTCTGCATGTTGGCCATGCCCTGCTGGACGGCTTCCAGCACGACGCGGTCTTCCTCGAAGGCGCCGCGCACCGATTTGGCAAAGCGCGCCGAGACGTCGGCATCGTCGGGCGCGAAATTGCGCATCTGGAACCAGTAATATTTGGTGCGGTTCTCGTCGACCGGCGTCATGAAGTTGTAGCTGTCCATCAGGAAGGTGTTGTCCGGCAAGGCCTTGCCCTCGCCGCCTGTATTGGCGGGAGCGAAGATCGCCTTGATGATCGCATTGCTGGGGTAGCGCACCTCATAATGCTGCTTGCGGTCGGTATTGCCCTCGAATTGCAGGAAGGGTGCATAAAAGGGCGCCGGTTCGGAGTCGATCATCCAGCGCCAAACGGTCACGCCATCGTCTTTCACCGTCGTCTCCAGCGGAGTTTCCTCGCAAGCCGAGCTTGCGAAGGACGACTGGTGGACCCAGGCGACATGCGACGGATCGAGCAGATTGTCCGTCATGTAGAGATAGTTGCAGCCGAGCGTCATCGACTCGCCGCGATTGATGCCCCAGGCGGGATCGCCGAAATATTCGACTTCGAAAATATCCTTCGGATCCGCCTTTGCGGCATCGCCCATCCAGATCCAGAGCAGGCCGTAGCGCTCATGGACGGGATAGGAACGAACCTTGGCGACATGGGGAATGCGCTCGGCGCCGGGCACGCGGGTGCAGGTGCCGGAACAGTCGAAGGTCAGGCCATGATAGCCGCATTCGACGTCGTCGCCCTTGATGCGGCCCATTGAGAGCGGCAGCTTGCGATGGGGACAGGCATCCTCAAGCGCGGCCGCCCGACCGTCCTGCATCCGATAAAGGACGATGTTTTCGCCCAGGATGGTGACTGGCTTCAGATCGCGGCCAACCTCGTGATCCCAGGCCGCGACGTACCAGGCATTCTTGAGAAACATTTCGCTCTCCTTGCGTTTTGATAAGCCCATGTTCGTCGTTTTTCCCGCAGCAACAAGTTGCCAGCCGCTGCGTTCTTTTTTAGAAATTCTAAATTGGGAGAGACGATCCGAGGGGAGTATGACGATGGCCAATCCGTCCTTGCGCGGCCTGCAGGCTTTCGAGGCGATCGGGCGCTGCGGCACGGTCAGCGCTGCCGCGCAGGATCTCGGCGTCTCGCCCGGCGCCGTTAGCCAGCTGGTGCGCAGCGTCGAGCAATGTCTCGGCCTGACGCTCTTGGAGCGGCGCGGCCGGCGGGTGGAACTGTCATCCTGGGGCCGGCTCTATTACCGGGAGGTTTCAAAGGGGTTCGAGCAGCTTTCCCATGCCGCCAATGTTCTGGCGCGGGCGCGAAACGAGAGCGGAGTTGTTCTCAGCGCCCTGACGTCGGTTGCCAACAAATGGGTCAGCCGCAGGATTTTCGACTGGCAGTCCCTCTGTCCGGACTCCAGCGTGCGTATCCTCGGGCAGGAGGAGGAGCCGCGCATCGGCGTCGACCAGGTGGATTTCCGCATCACCTATGGCCGGCGCAGCTATGTGCACGAGCATGTGGCCAACCTGTTTACCGATTGGGTCGTACCGGCCTGCTCGCCGGCATTGCTGGCGGGGCGGGTGCTGGATACGCCGCACGATATCCTGAAATTCCCGTTGCTGAACGTCGAGTGGGAAGCCGATTACAAGGCCTCGCCGCAATGGAAGGATTGGGCGACGCTGGTGCAGGCCGATGCGCGTCAGGTCGTTTCCGGCCTGTCGTTTACGCTGTCGGCCAGCGCCATCGACGCGGCGGTGAACGGTCGCGGTTTCGTGCTGGCGCAATTGTCGATGGTTCAGGACGAGATCGCTTCGGGGGTTCTCGTCGTTCCCTTCGATATCCGGATGAAGCTGCCCGAGACCTATTACCTCGCCTGGGACCGGACGGCGCTTGAAAAGCCGTTCGGCCAACGCTTCCACAAATGGCTGCTCGGCGTGGCGCGGCAGCAGGAAGTGTTGTCGGCGCCGGCGGCAATCGTGCCCGCGTAACCGTCAATCCGGCGCGGCGGCCTTGAAGACGGCAAGCTGGTCCGCGAAGGCGCGCCGATAAGCCGGTCGCGCCTCGCCGCGCGCGAGATAGGCGGCGAGCTTCGGGTAGTCGCCGAGCAAGCCGGAGCTTTTCAATCGCAGCAGCACCGAGACCATCATCAGATCGCCCGCGCTGAAAGCGCCCTCCAGCCATTCGCCATCGCCAAGCCTTGCCGACAATTCATCGAGCCGCGCGCGAATGCGCTGGTCGACGAGCACCAGCCGCTGGTCGCGCCAACTCTCCTTCGCCTCGATCAGAACGACGACGGTGCGGTCGACGATCGGCGGTTCGACGGTGCCGATGGCCGCAAACATCCAGGCGATGGCCCTCGCCCGCGCATTGGCGTCATCCGGCAGCAAGCCGGAATGACGCTCGGCGATATGCAGCACGATGGCGCCGGATTCGAACAGCGCCAGTCCATCCTCTTCATAGGTCGGAATCTGGCCGAAGGGGTTCAGCGCTAGATGCGCCGGCTCCTTCATCGCCTTGAACGAAAGAAGCCGCATCTCATAGGGTTGGCCGACTTCCTCCAGCGCCCAGCGCACCCGCATGTCGCGCGCCAGACCCTGGCCGCGATCGGGCGATTTTTCAAATCCGGTGACCGTGATCATCATGGCTGTTCTCCCTTACCTGTCTTTCTCGAAGACGAACGACTGAGGGGTTTCCCGACAGCCTCTGCTTGAGATAATCCACGCAGCCGGTTTAAACAGGCATATGGGAGCCGGCCACCGGGGAGATCGCGATGCCGCATGTGATATTGAAGATGGTCGAGGGCCGCACGGAAGAGCAGAAGCGGGCGCTTGCCGATGCGCTGGCGCTGGCTGTGACGTCGTCGCTCGGATGCAGCGACGACTTCGTCTCGGTTGCCATTGAAGACGTCAAGGATTCCGAATGGATGGCAAACGTCTATGGGCCGGATATCCGCGACCGCTCCGAAACGATCTACAAGACGCCCGGATACGGCCTCGAAGATTGAGCCGGTGGTCAGTCCGCCGCCATCTGTACCAGCGCGTCCAGCTGTTCGGGTGCGATTGAAATTCCCTCGCGCTCGGAGCGTTCGCGCGTCCGGTAGCGGCGATCGGACGGCAGACGCGCTTGGCCGGCATCGCGAACGCTGTCGATCAGTTTTCGAACCCGGTCGGCAAAGACGGCATTGTTGCCGCGCGCGGGATCGATGACGATGACGACCTGACCGGTTCGCGGCGTTTCCGCGCCGGGATGGGCGGAGAAATCCACTTCCGACGAAAACTGGCCGCCTGTCAGCGCCGAGGCGAGGATCTCGACCATCAGCGAGATTGCCGCGCCCTTGTGTCCGCCAAAGGGAAGCAGCGCGCCGCCGTCGAGGATCTGTTTCGGATCGTCGGACAGGGCGCCGGAACGATCGATGCCCGTTCCCAAGGGGACGTTATGGCCGGCGCGCGCCGCGAGCCGCAGGTCGCCGTTCGACATCGCGCTGGTGGCGAAGTCGAAGATCATCGGATGCGTGCCTGCCACCGGCGTGGCAAAGGCAATCGGATCGGTGCCGAACACGGGTTTGCGCCCGCCGGGCGGTGCGACGCAGGCAAGCCCGGTCACCATGGACAGCGCCACGAAACCGGCTTCCGCAAGCGGTTCGATATCGGGCCACAGGGCGCTGAAATGATGCGAGTCGCGGATAGCGACGACTGCGGCCCCCTGCCCGCTCGCCATATCAAGCACCTGCGGAAGCGCAGCCGCCCAGGCAACTTGCGCAAAGCCGTTTTGCGCATCCACGCGCAGCAGCGACGGGCCGGCCCGTTCGATCACCGGCAGGGCCTTGCCGTCGACCCAGCCGCTTTTCAGCGAGGCGAGATAGCCGGGAATGCGAAAAACCCCATGGCTCAACCCGCCATCGCGCTCGCAGCCGGCGCAATTGGCGGCAAGAATGGCCGCATTTGCTGGCGAGACGCCGCCCTTGACGAAGATCTTGCGCAGGATCTGCGTCAGTTCGGCAAAGGCGATCCGGGTCGTATCCTGGGGCTGTTCATGCATCGTCTCTATCCCTCGCCTGCTTTCGCCGTGTCGTTCAGCTCTTGGAGGGCGTTGCCAGCGATTGGCCGGCGACGAACCATTCCTCGGGCTTCACCTCGGTGAACATGACGGTGGTCGCCGCAGGGCTGATGCCGGCGACGCGTTCCAGCGTTGCCGTGATCTCGCGCGCCAGTTCCGCCTTCTTCTCGTTGTCACGTCCCGGAAAAAGTTCGATTTTCACGATCGGCATCGTTTTCTCCTTACGCCAGCTTCGGCCATGTATCGGACAGCTTGTAACCGCCCGGATAGGGATCCGAAGGGTCGAGCATCAGCTGCGATGTGCCTGTAACCCAGGCGCGCCCGGAAATCGAGGGGACGATTGCCTTGCGGCCGGCAACCGTGGTTTCGCGCAGCACGGTTCCCACGAATTGTGAGTCGATGATGGAAACGCCGGTGAGCGTTTCGCCGGCAGCCAGAACGCCCCTTGCGTTCAGGATCGCCATGCGGGCGGAAACGGCCGTGCCGGTCGGCGAGCGGTCGATCTTGCCCGGCTGAATGGCGACGGCCTGTCGCGAAAAGAACTTGCCGTTCTCGCGATAGAGCGGGCCGGTGAAGGCGCAGAAGGAAATGTGGTTCCAGCCGGTGTTTTCCGGATGCGAGAAGCCGAGCTGCTCGTTGGCGGCCTTGGTGATGCGGATGCCGGTTTCGGCAAGCGCCCTCGCCTCTTCGGCGATCAGCTTGAAGCCGAGCTTTTCGGCATCGACGACGACGAAACTGTCGCCGCCATAGGCCGTGTCGACGGTCAGCTTGCCAAGCCCCGGGACATCCAGTTCGGCATCGAGCTTGTCGGCGAAGCTCGGGACATTGGTGACGGTAATCCGCTCCGCCTTGCCGTTACGGCACTGCGCCACGACTTCGACCAGACCGGCCGGCGCCTCCAGCACCATGCGGGTTTCCGGTTCTGTCATCGGAATGATGCCGCTGTCGAGCAGTACGGTGGAAACGCAGATCGAATTGGAGCCGGACATCGGCGGCGTGTCTTCCGGCTCCATGATAATCCAGCCCATCTGCGCCTTGGGGTTCTTCGGCGGCACCAGCAGGTTGACATGGCGGAAGACGCCACCGCGCGGTTCGTTGAGTACGAAGTTGCGCAGCGTTTCGTCCTTGGCGATCCAGCGCGACTGTTCCCAGATGGTGTCGCCGGGCGGAGGCGCGATGCCGCCGACGATCACGTCGCCGACTTCACCTTCGGCATGGCAGGTGACCACATGGACGATTTTGGACGAGCGCATTGTTTCGATCCTTGGAGGCGTTGGCGTTTTCGGACTGCGCTAAATATGTGGCAATCTCAAAACGTATACGATATTCTATTCCTGTAAAACGTATACGATATGCGAAATCCGTCAAGTTCCATTTTCATTTTCTGGCGCACGGCGGGCTGGAAAACAAATTCGGCCTTGTGGATGAAGGGCTTGGAAGCGGTCGTGCAAATCGTCTACGATATCCGCATCGGCCAACCGGAGTGCCCCATGCCGCTTGAAGCAGCAAAAGTACCTGACATCGGCAAGGCGCCGAGCGCGTCCGACATCATCCTGACTTTCATTCGTGACGCGATTGCCGACGGCTCTTTGGATCAGGGGGAGCCGATCCGTCAGGACGACGTGGCGCGCCTGTTCAACGTCAGCAAGATCCCGGTGCGCGAGGCCCTGAAGCGGCTGGAGGCCGAAGGGCTGGTGGAATTCCACCGCAATCGCGGCGCCGTCGTCACCAGCGTGTCCGAGCCGGAGCTGGTGCAGATCTTCGAGGTGCGGGCCATTCTGGAATCCTCGGCCATCAAGCTCTCCATTCCCCATATGCGCGAGGAGAGCTTGATCCGCGCCAACGCCTATTGCGATGCCTTCGCGCAGGAGACCGATGCCGCGCGCTGGTCGGAGCTGAACTGGCAATTCCACAGCTGCCTCTACGAGGATGCGGAGCGCCCGTTCCTTGTCAGCTCCATCCGCGCCGTCAACGACCGGCTGGAGCGGTTCCTGCGCATCCAGCTGACCTTGTCGCATGGCAAGGAGACCGCCGACCGCGAGCATCGCGAAATTCTGGCGGTCTGTCGCCAAGGCGATGCCGAGCATGCCGGGACACTTGTTTTCGACCATATCATGAGCGCCTGCCGCTCTCTGCTGGATCATCGGCCGCCAACGCGCCCGCGCTGAGCCGGAAACGGCTCCTCCCCGTTTTCTGCAATCAATGTTCTTTCGGAATCCCATGGAAACATCGCTCTATCTGCCGGTCAAAGGCTTCCTCGAAACGGCTGGTTATATCGTCAAGGGCGAGGTCGGCGGTTGCGACCTCGTTGGTCTGAGCGAAGGCGATCCGCCCGTCGTCGTGGTCTGCGAACTCAAGATGAGCTTCAATCTGGAGCTGATCCTGCAGGCTGTCGATCGTGCCGCTATTTCGGACGAGGTGTGGATTGCCGCCAGGATTTCGGCCAAGGGCAAG
Source organism: uncultured Rhizobium sp. (assembly GCA_945952045.1). Classification (GTDB taxonomy): domain Bacteria; phylum Pseudomonadota; class Alphaproteobacteria; order Rhizobiales; family Rhizobiaceae; genus Metarhizobium. The sequence continues at coordinate 17,081 of CAMFHE010000054.1, read as the reverse complement.
GGTCGCGAGTCCGACAAGCGTTACCGCGATCTCTGCCGCCGGCTCGGTATCGGTATGCTCGGCGTGTCCGATGCCGGCGATGTGGACGTGATCGTCGGCTCGGTGTCGCCGATGCCGCGCACCAATCCGAAACGGCGCTCAAGGTTGATGCGCGAGCATCGCAATCGGAAAGGCGACCCGGTTCTCGGCGGCAGCACACGGACGCCGATGATGACCGCCTATCGCCAACAGGCGCTTGGCTGCGCTTCAGCGCTTGCTGTTGGCCCTTTGCGCATGCGCGATGTCAGGGCCTGCGTGCCGGAAGCGAGCAAGATCTTGCCATCGAATGTCTATGGCTGGTTCGAGCGGCTTGAAAAAGGCATCTACGGGCTGACGGATGCCGGCCGCGAGGCATTGCAACGATGGCCGCAGAACGAAAGCCCGGCAGCCGCCGCCGATCAACGGCCCGGCACAAAGTCCCAGACTGTTTCAGACTGAAGTCCGACCCGGAACCTTCGCCCTGTCTCGCGTGTTTTCTCGCTGCATGGAACCCTGATGGACAGATTTGAACATCACGGGGCCAGAAACGAACAGGAGAAGACGATGAAGCGCTTTATTTTTGTCATTCTTGCAAGCATGGCCGCTAGTTCCATGAGCATCGTTCCGGTCAAGGCCCAGTCGCTCACCATCACCACCGATGACGGCGGCAGCTTCGAGCGTGCGGATTACCGCGATCGCCGCTGGCACCGCCATGAGCGTCACGAAATGCATCGTGGCTGGGAGCGTCGCCATATGCGTCATGCCAATTGCCGCACCAAGCGCGTCGAAACGCATCGCAACGGCCGGGTCGTCATCAAGGAAACCCGCGTCTGCCGTTAACCGATGTCCCCTCCCCTTCCCGGAGGGGAGCCGCCTCTCATCCACCGCTTGAGTTTTATCCGACAACTGCACGGCATTGCCTCTCCACAAGGAATTGTGCCTGGGGAAGTCTTCGTCATTGTCTGGTGAAAGAGAGCGGTGGCGCGATATGCAGTCGCCTGCTTGCCTGCCACGATTGTACGAGCCTGACTCGACAAAGGCGCGATGGGGCTTATCTCAACGGGATCGAACCCGAAAGGACCAGCCATGGCAAAGAACACCATCTGTCTCTGGTACGACAAGGATGCGGAAGACGCCGCCCGTTTCTATGCCCAGACCTTTCCCGACAGCGCCGTCGGTAAGGTGACACGTGCGCCAGGTAACTATCCCGAAGGCAAGGAAGGCGACGTGCTGGTGGTCGAATTCACCGTCGCGGGCATTCCCTGCATGGGATTGAACGGCGGCTCCATCTTCAAACACAATGAAGCCTTCTCGTTCCAGATCGCTACCGACGATCAGGAAGAGACGGATCGTTATTGGAACGCCATCGTCGGCAATGGCGGCAAGGAAAGCGATTGCGGCTGGTGCAAGGATAGGTGGGGCGTGTCGTGGCAGATCACGCCGCGCGTTCTGATGGATGCGCTTTCCGCCGGGGGCGAGGAGGCCAAGCGTGCCTTCGATGCGATGATGACGATGCAGAAGATCGACGTCGCCAGGATCGAGGCAGCGCGGCACGGTTGATTGCATCGCAGGATATCGAACAGGCCGGCGGGACATCCCCGCCGGCCTTTTGCATTTCAAGGTTTACTCGACGACGGCCGGCCTGTCGCTTTCATCGCGACCGCGCAATGGCTTTTCCGGCATGAGATGGAATGCGACGAGCGACATCGCCATGATCACCGCGCAGCCCAAGAAAATATAGGCAAAGGGAATGGCCGAGGCGATGGCCGTCGTCGCTTCCTGCGCGCTCTCGCCGATCAGCGGCAAGCCGTTGCCGAGCGCAATCGCGCCGAGCAGCGCGACGCCGAGCGCGCCGCCAAGCGAACGCAGGAAGGTCAGAACGCCAGTGGCGACCCCGAGGTGGCTTTGGTCGACGGCATTTTGGACGCAGATGGTGCCGACCGGAAATGTCGTGCCGGTGCCGATCCCGGCGCCGAATGTCAGAACTTCGAGCACCAGCAGCGATGAGCGCCCGGCCAACAGCGTCATGGCGACCAGGCAGGCAAGGCTGAAGATAACGCCGAAAACCGCAATCCGCTTGTAATGGGTTAAGCGTGGAATGGTGCGGCCGCTGGCCGTTGCGCCGAGTACCGTGCCCAGAAGAAGGCCGAGCATGGCGATGCCGGAACTGCTGGCCGACAATCCGTGAAACGATTGCATATAGACGGGTATGTAAACGGAAAGCCCGACATTGGCCGCCTGCACCAGAAACATAGCCAGCGTTCCATAGCGCACGATAGGATTGCTCAGCACGTCCAGCGAAATCAACGGTTCCTGAGCCTGACGCAGGCGCAGGCCAAATAGCGCCCACAGGAGAGCCGAACAGCCGATCAAACCGGCAATGATGGGAGAAAACCAGGAATAGCTGCTCCCACCCCAGCTCAAGGCAAGCAATAGCAGCGCGGTTGCCGCGACGAGCAACAGCGCGCCGATACCGTCGATCCGATGGCGGCGGGCAAGGACCGGCAGTTTCTTCAAGGGATTGCTGATGATCGCAAGGGCTGCGAGGCCGAGTGGAATATTGATCCAGAAGATCAGCGACCAATGCAGATGCTGGGCAAAGGTGCCGCCGAGCAGCGGCCCGGCAATGCTGGCGACCGCCCAGGTTCCCGAGATCCAGGCGGCGTAACGCGCGCGTTCGCGCGGCGGAACGAGGTCGCCGATGACGATCTGCGACATAGCAAACAGCCCGCCGCCGCCCAGGCCCTGCACCATGCGGCCCAGCACCAGCGTCAGCATGTTTGGCGCCAGAGCGCTGATCAGCGAGCCCACCAGGAAAACGATGATGGCGGCGAAGATCGTCGGGCGGCGTCCGTAGATATCGGAAATCTTGCCGTAAAGCGGCGCCATTGCGGTTGCGGTCAAAAGATAGCCCGTGACGATCCACGGCAGATAGTCGCCATGGCCAAGCGCCTTGCCGATGGTCGGCATGGCGGGCGCCACGATGGTCTGATCGAGCGCCGCAAGCAGCATCGAGAGCAATACGCCGCCGATGATGACGTTCTTTTCCGAGTCCGACAAAGTGGCTGCCGTCGCGGTCGCGCTATTCGGGTGGCGGGCTTCGTTCATTCGTCCAATCCGATTATTGAGGCCATGGGACGAAACGCGACCATGCGCCACTTGGGTCAGCCCGGGAGAGCGGTTCAGCGGTGCCTCATTCCGGCCGCGCCCATCGGCGCGATCCTGTGTCAGACCTCGAAGATCTCTTCGAACGATTCCGGAAAATTCTGGCGGGCGACCCTTTCGTCGATGACGAGCATGGCCTCATAAGACAGCGGATCGAAATTCTTTTCGGCCGCCAGAACCTCGCGGCCGAAAAGAAGGTTGAGGCGCGCGGCATCGAGATTGCCGCGTTCGAAGGGCTCGGCGCCGAAATGATGCCAGAGCGCATGCAGGAAGGCGGCGTCGATGCGGTGTTCCGCCGTCCCCGGACGGCCCCGGCGGGGCAAGGCCTTGATCGGCGTTACCCCGCGCGGATTGGCGCGACGGATGGTAAACTGGATGCCCGTGCCGGGCATGCCGGACGGAAAGCCGCGATGTTTGGTCATGTCGGGCAGGTTTGCCATCCGGATATTCCTTTATTGTCGTCGTGTTCTTCTGGTTAGGTCGTGCTCTGGCCGATCTTGTCCTGCGTCTTCGTATCGAAGTCGGAGGCATCATGGCGTTCGTGCAGCTGATCGGCGGGATCGCCGAACAGGCGGTTGACCTTGCGGCCGCGCTGCACGGCAGGCCGCGCGGCGATTTCCGCCGTCCAGCGCTGGACATGCTTGTAGGTCTGGACGTCGAGGAACGTGCCGGCATCGCCATAGGCCTGGCCGAGCGCAATGCCGCCATACCACGGCCAGATCGCCATGTCGGCGATGGTGTAGTCGTTGCCGGCCATGAACCTGTTGTCGGCCAGATGCCGGTCGAGCACGTCGAGCTGACGCTTGACCTCCATGGCATAGCGGTCGATGGCGTATTGAATGCGGATCGGCGCATAGGCGTAGAAATGTCCGAAGCCGCCGCCGAGGAAGGGCGCCGAACCCATCTGCCAGAACAGCCAGTTGAGCGTTTCCGTGCGGGTGCGCAGGTCGGTGGGCAGGAAGGCGCCGAATTTTTCAGCAAGATATAGCAGGATCGAAGCCGATTCGAAGATGCGGATCGGTTCGCCGCCGCCCTTCGGCACACGGTCCAGCAGCGCCGGGATCTTCGAGTTCGGGTTCACGTCGACGAAGCCGGAGCCGAACTGGTCGCCATCGCCGATGCGGATCGGCCAGGCGTCGTATTCTGCATCCGAATGGCCGGCCGCCAGCAGCTCTTCGAGCAGGATGGAGACTTTCACGCCATTGGGGGTCGCAAGCGAATAGAGCTGCAGCGGATGCTTGCCGACGGGCAGTTCCTTGTCATGCGTGGGACCGGCAGTGGGACGGTTGATGTTGGCAAAGGCGCCGCCATTGCCTTTGTCCCAGGTCCAGACCTTCGGGGGTTCATACCCGGCGGGAAAATTGTCGGCGGGAGTCTTCTCGGTCATGAAACGGTTCCTTGTCGTCGAAAGGGCATATCCGATGTGCAGATGCAACGTCACGGGATATAGGGCGCCGCCGGCTGCTTTGCGACGTTCTATACCGTCCCCTTTGCGTCTGCCAGAGAGGGGATTTCACGACGGCCCGATTTGGCGCAAGGCTTTTTCGACTTTTGCCGCCGTGTAGAACCCGTCACGCGGTCGCGTGACGGGTTGATCGGGCATAGGGCGGCCGCTTTGGCCCCCGGTTCTTTCGCTGTCAGGCTGCTTCCGTCGCGCGGCGTGGCGAGACGCCGAGCAGGATGCCGATGGCGGCGAGGATCAGGACGAGGGCGCTTGCGCCGAAGACGCCGGTCGCGCCGCTGGTATCGAAGATCAGGCCGCCGACCGCCGCGCCCATGGCGATGGCGAACTGGATGGCCGCCACGAGCAGGCCACCGGCGCTTTCGGCCTCGTCGGGAATGGTTTTGGCAAGCCAGGTCGACCAGGAAACCGGCACCGCGCCGAACACGAAGCCCCATGCGGCGACGATGACGGCGGCGCCGGCAAGCGTGGGCTGCAGCGTGACGATCAGCAGCGCCATTGCTCCGAGCGCGAGCGGCATCGCCGTCAGCGCCAGTCGCAGGCTACGGCCGATGATCGCGCCGGCAAACAGCGTGCCGACGAAATTGGCGATGCCGAAACCGAGCAGCAGCGATGACACCGCCTCGATGCCGGCGCCGATATCGAATTCGAGATAGGGGCGCAGGTAGGTGAAGAAAGCGAAGTGGCCGCCGAAGACCAGCGTTGCGGCGACAAGACCCCATGCGATGCCGGGGCGGGCAAGAACCTCGCCGAGGGTGCGCAGGCTGGTGGTGCCGGTCGCGGCGAGGCGCGGCAGGGTCAGGAATTGCATGACGAGGGCGAGAACGCCAAGCCCGGCGCCGAGCAGGAATACGGCGCGCCAGCCGGCGACTTCACCAAGATAGCTGCCGACCGGAGCGGCGACGATGGTCGCGGCCGATACGCCGCTGAAGATCATCGACAGTGCTCGTGGCACCATCTCGGCCGGCACGAGGCGCATGGCGACGGCGGTCGCCATCGCCCAAACCGCCGAGCGCAATGCCGAGCAGCACCCGGCCGATGAGCAGGAAGGTCAGTCCCGGCGCGAAGGCGACCATCAGGTTCGAGACGATCAACAGGGCCGAAAAGCCCATCAGCAGATGTCGTCGGTCAATGCGGCGCGCAAAGGTGGTGATCAGCAGGCTGGCGACCATGCCGACGACGGCGGTGGCGGTCACCGCCTGGCCGGCTGCGCCTTCGCTGATGCCGAGTTCGGCGGCGATTGGCGTCAGCAGGCTGGCGGGCAGGAATTCCGCCGTCACCAGGCCGAAGACGCCGAGCGCCATGGAGACGACCGCGCCCCAGGCCGGCGCGTCCGTGGTTCGGCCATTCACGGCCGTGCTATCAAAATTGGGAGTCATGATCCTATCCTTGGGAGGGATGAACGGTAGACCCGGAAAATAGGCTGGACGAACCGGACGATCTATGTCACAAAATCCGCCATGCTTGATCGAAAGTCCGGAATTGAACACAAGCCGCTCGATCCCGATCTCGTCAGCGAATTGCTGATGGGCATGCGGCTCGTCGGCCTCGATTATCGCCGCATCGAGGCCGCAGCCCCGTTCGGTTTCTCCTTCGGTGAGGTCGAGGGCCGTGCGCAGTTCCATTTCGTGGCGCGCGGGCCGGTGCAGTTGCGTCTGCCGGGCAATGTCGTCCACCCCCTTGAGACGGGAGATGCGGTGCTTTTGCCGCGCGGCGGTTTCCATGCGCTGGTGTCGTCCGACGAGATCAGATGCCGCGATATCCGGGCGATCGAAGCGGCGACGCTGTGCAATTCGGTCAGCGCCATTACCGCATGCGACGGCAAGACCGAGCCGGAAGAACGGGCGATCGTCTTCAGCGGCTGCATGGAGTTCGATCTCGGCGGCCTGCATCCGCTGGTGGCGCTGATGCCGGAGGTCATGCGGGTCGGCACGCTGCTCGACCGGTATCCCGAGATATTGCCGATGCTCGAGGCGATGGAGCGCGAGGCCAAGGGTGGCCGCGCCGGTTTTGCAGGTATTCTGGCGCGACTGGCGGATGTGGTGGCTGCCTTTATCGTCCGCGCATGGGTCGAATGCGGTTGCGGCGATGCCAGCGGCTGGATTACGGCGCTGCGCGACCCGCGCCTCGGTCGCGTCATCGTCGCCATTCACGCCAATCCCGGCCATGACTGGACCCTGGTCGAGCTTGCTGACCGCATGGGCGCCTCCCGCTCCGTCTTTGCCGAACGGTTCCTGGATGTCACTGGCGTTACGCCGCTGCGTTACCTGACGGAATTGCGGATGCGGCTTGCTACCCAATGGATCGCCAGGGAGCGCATGCCGATCGAAACCGCCGCACAAAAGCTTGGCTACGGTTCGCAGGCCGCCTTCAGCCGTGCTTTCAAGCGCATCACTGGCCATCCTCCCGGCAGCCTGACGGGTGTAAAGGTTGCCAATGGTTGAGCGGAAGCCCGCTTGCGGCGGCAATGGAAACTGCGCCAAAACTATATGATCGGCCGCTCTGCTTGTTTTGTTCCGGCGGCGAAGTCGCTAAGCCGAAGCATGATCTGCAACTATTTTGTTGCACATTTTGATGGGCGAGATTATGGTGCAACCGTATCGTTGCACGAAGGAAAGCCCATGACCTCGCAGGATCGCATCGAAAAGCAGATCGTTCTCAATGCGCCAATTGGGCGCGTCTGGCGCGCCATCACCGACAGCACGGAATTTGGCGCCTGGTTCGGCGTCACGCTCGACCAGCCCTTCGCGCCCGGCCGCAAGCTCACCGGCAAGTTCGAGGGCGAGTTCGACGAGGCGAAAATCCGCGCCTATCAGTCCTCGCTTGGCCTGGAACCCACGGGCATTCGGCCGCCGACACCGGATTACGTGTTCTGCACCGTCGAAAGCATGGAGGAGCCGCGTCTTTTCAGCTTTCGCTGGATCCCCTACGGCATCGATGTCGAATGCGATCCGGAAACGGAAACCCCGACGCTGGTCGAGTTCCGGCTGGTGCCGGAAGGTGCGGCCACGCGACTGACCATCGTCGAATCCGGCTTCGACAAGGTGCCGGAGCATCGCCGCCTGCGTGCCTTCATGATGAACACCGGCGGCTGGAGCGCGCAGATCGAGAATGTGAAGCGGCATGTCGAGCAAGGTTGACCAGGAACTGGCCGGCGTCTTTGCGGCGCTTGGAGATGCGACACGGCTGGCGCTGGTCACTCGCCTGCTGGTGGCCGGCGCGCTTTCGGCCACGGCCCTGGCGGAGGGGCAGGCAATCAGCCGGCAGGCAATCGTCAAACATTTGCAAGTGTTGGAGGCGGCGCGGTTGGTGGTGCATGCGCGCCAGGGCCGTGAGGTTCTCTATTCGCTCGATGCCGGGCAAATCGATGCCGCCCGCGCCTTTCTCGATGCAATCTCGGCCGGCTGGGACCGGGCGCTGCAGCGCCTCAAGACATTGGTCGAGACGGATTAGGCCCCGGAAGGTTTGCGCTTTCCGGAGTTCTGCATGATCACGCGCCGGGAACGCTGCCGAAGACGAGGTGTGACTTGTGGACGATGGAGATGCGACCGCTCCGCCTGTTGACATAAAGCTGTTGCCGTCGCGGCGACCAGCAATTGCTGGCTGAACAATAGATCGCCGTTCATCTGCGGGACATGGGATCGTTCGGCTTCTTCGTTTCAAGCGGAAGTGCCAACGCCTTCCAATCCGAGCGCCGTTTGGCATTGCCTCGGACGAATCTCGGTGCAAATCATTGAAAAAAATTGTATGCGATTCTCTATGATTTTGCATGGAGGAGAGCATGATTAAAAATCCGGCTGGTGGTCTGCCAAACGGACCGATCCTGATGCGGGCGCGCTGGGTGGTGGGCCATCGCGACGGCCGTCACGTGGTTTACGACGATGGCTGCATTGTCTTCGAAGACGACTGCGTCATCTTTGTCGGCCATGATTACAAGGGCGAGGTCGCCCAGTGCATCGATTGCGGCAACAGTCTGATTTCGCCGGGCTTCGTCGATCTCGATGCACTTTCCGATCTCGATACGACCATGCTCGCCTTCGACAACCAGCCGTCCTGGAAAACGGGGCGCATCTGGCCGAAGAGCTATATGGATCGCGGTCCTTACGAGATGTATTCGCAGCAGGAACTGGCATTCCAGAAGCGTTACGCCTTTGCCAATCTGATCCGCAACGGCGTGACCACGGCGCTGCCGATCGCCTCGCTATTTTACCGCGAATGGGGCGAGACGGTGGACGAATTCTCAGCCGCCGCTAACGCCGCGCATGACCTTGGCCTGCGCGTCTATCTCGGTCCGGCTTACCGGACCGGCAACAGCTTTGTGAATGAGAACGGCAAGATCGATTTCCATTTTGACGAAGAGCGTGGTTTCCGCAATTTCGAGGAGTCGCTCGCTTTTGCAAGGCGCATCGAGGCAGAGGGCTCACCGCTGGTCAAGGCGATGCTGGCGCCCGACCGCATCGAGACCTGCACCCCTGCCCTGCTGAAACGCACCGCCGAGGCCGCGCGCGACCTCGATATTCCGGTGCGGCTGCATTGCGCCCAGTCGGCGCTGGAATTCAACCGCATCGTCGACACCTATGGTCTGTCGCCAATCGAATTCCTGCGCTCGCTCGACATTCTATCGGAGCGCTTCCTGTTGCCGCATGGCGAGCTGATCGCCGGTACCCGTAACGTCTCGCGGCCCGGCGACGATTTCGCCATCGTGCGTGATGCCGGCGCGACCCTGGTGCATTGCCCCATCGTCTCGGCGCGGCATGGCGGTTTCATGGACAGCTTTAGCCGCTGCCGTGCCATGGGCATCAATATCGGCCTCGGCACCGATACCTGGCCGCCTGATTTCATCCAGAACATGCAGGTCGGCATCATACTGTCGCGGGTTAAGGATGCCTCGATCGAAAGCGTGCGCTCGGAACATTATTTCGACGCGGCGACGCTTGGCGGTGCGGATGCCTTGCGTCGGCCCGACCTCGGCCGCCTGCAACCGGGCGCGAAAGCCGATATCGTCGTCATCGACATGGGCCATGATCGCATTGGCCATGTTATCGATCCCATCCAGACGCTGATGATGTCCGGTTCCGGCCGCGACGTGAGGACGGTGGTCATCGACGGTCGCTTCGTCATGGTCGACGGCAAGATCGACGGTTTCGATTTCGCTCAGGCGCAGGAGACCGCACAACGCCAGTTCGACGGGCTGCTTGCCCGCTATCCCGAGCGCACCTTTGGCCACCCGCCGCTGGAGACGATCTTCTCCTCCGCCTATCCGCGCCTGCAACGCTGAGATCGAAAAGGCCGGGCTTTTAGCCCGGCCCTTGTCTCCATGTCTCTCATGGGCATTCATTTATTGGTGTCGCGCAGGATCTCGACCAGGAACCAGGCGCGGCGCTCGCCCTCATCGATCCAGTTTTCAAGCAGGCTTGTGGTGGCGACATCGCCATGTTCGTCGCAGATATCGTGCAATGAGCGCATTTCGGACACCAGCGTCGCATTGTCTTCGCGCAGCTCCGCCAGCATTTCATGCGGATGAACGAATTCAGCGTCATTGTCCTTGATGCGCTGATGGCGCGAGATATCGCCGATCGAATGCAGCGTCCGGCCACCGAGCTTGCGCACGCGTTCGGCCAGCGGATCGGTGATCGCAAACAACTGGTCGCCGTGCTCGTCGAGCAGCAAATGATAATCGCGGAAATGCGATCCCGACATGTGCCAGTGGAAATTTTTCGTCTTCAGATACAGCGCAAAGACGTCGGCCAAGACGGCGTTCGCCGCCGCCGAGATATCCTTGACCGCCTTCTCGCCAAGACCGGTCGGCGTCTTCAGGGCTGCCGAACGGCTCGATTTGGAAACCTGCTCCATCTGCTTTTCCTTTCCAGTTGAAACGGCCTTATTCCATCCACCTAGGGCGCTGCCTGCGAATGTTCCAGACGTGCCGCCTCGCGCAGTTTGTCGCGCCTGAGGTGGAAGGCGGATGGTATTGTCTTCTCCCGCGCGGGAAGGATCACCGGAAGCGGGACGTCCCTCCCCTCCCCTGCCCGATCTTGCCGGGGGAGGGGCCAGTGACGCAAGCGATTCTCATGCCGCTCGCAACTGAGTCGCAGCGCTTGAAGGCCCGCAAGAGCATATGGATCTAAAGGACGGAAATGATTCACAGAAAGAAGCGCCGCGCGCCGCGCGTTCACCGAATCGTCGTAACCGACGGGAATCAATGGTAAACCGGCAATGGCCGGTGATAAGGAATCGTTAAGCTCTGTCGTCCGGTCCGCGGCCCGCTCCGCCGCCGCCTTGCGGGAATGGAAGAATCGGAGATAATAACGGTTGATGGCTGCATGCTGGCCGAAAACCGTTATCTGGACGATTGCCGACAATGAACGCTAATTCGCTGGCTTCGCTGAAAGCGCCGATGCACTTCGAAGATCAGATCCTCGAACAGGGCGATCTGATTTCGAAGAAATTGCATCTGCTCAGCGTGCAGCGCTTTCCGCCCAATGCCAAGAAGACGCTGCGCAGCTTTTCGCTTTCGGAAGTCGCCCATTATGTCGGCGTTTCGCAGAGCACACTGAAAAAGCTGCATCTCGAAGGCAAGGGCCCCTCGCCGCAGACCTCCTCCTCCGGCCGCCGTTCCTACACGGCCGAGCAGATGCTGGAATTGCGGCAATATCTCGACGCCCACGGCCGTTCGGAAAGCCGTATGTATGTGCCGCATCGCCGGCCGGGCGAAAAACTGCAGGTGATCGCCGTCGTCAACTTCAAGGGCGGCTCCGGCAAGACGACCACCGCTGCGCATCTGGCGCAATATCTGGCGCTGACCGGCCACCGGGTGCTCGCGGTCGATCTCGACCCTCAGGCGTCGCTGTCGTCATTGCACGGATTCCAGCCGGAGCTCGATCAGGTTCCGTCGATCTACGACGCCATCCGTTATGACGGAGAACGCAAGCCGCTCGCCGACATCATTCAGTCGACGAATTTTCCGGGGCTCGATATCGTTCCGGCCAATCTCGATCTGCAGGAATATGAATACGACACGCCGTTGGCGATGTCCGACAAGGCGTCGAACGAGGGCCGCACCTTCTTTACCCGCATCTCGCGGGCGCTGGCCGAAGTCGACGACCGCTACGACGTGATCGTCATCGACTGCCCTCCCCAGCTCGGTTATCTGACGCTGACGGCGCTGACGGCGGCCACCAGCGTCATGATCACTATCCATCCGCAGATGCTCGATGTCATGTCGATGGGCCAGTTTCTGCTGATGCTTGGCGGTATCCTGAAGCCGATCCGCGCGGCCGGCGCCGAGGTGAACCTCACCTGGTACCGCTATGTGATCACCCGTTACGAGCCGACGGATCTGCCGCAGGCGCAAATGGTCGGCTTCATGTCGACCATGTTCCACGAGTTCATGCTCAAGCATCAGATGCTGAAATCGACCGCCGTTTCCGATGCCGGCATCACCAAGCAGACGCTGTATGAAATCGAGCGTTCCTCGATGAACCGCGGCACCTATGACCGCGCGCTGGAAGCGCTGGACGCCGTCAACGGCGAAATCGCCGACCTCGTCCACAAATCTTGGGGGCGGTGATGTTGTCGGCTGACAAAAACAGGTATTTGCGCTGGAAAAACAAGGGACTGGACCACAAGCGGAGTGAGATGGATGGCGCGAAAGAATTTGCTTGAAGGTCTGGTCGATTTGCCGGACGACGCCAGCGCCGCGGCCAGCTATCCGATGCGTGGCGCTGGAAAGTCATTGGTACGCTCGCTCGACGAGCTTGCCAAGCAGGCCGACAAATTTCTCGAAGGCGAGGCGGTCGTCGAACTCGATCCGGAGCAGATCGAGGGATCCTTCGTTCGCGACCGGCTGAGCGACGATGACGATGCGTTCCGCGATCTGCTGGAAGCCATTCGCGCGCGCGGTCAGGATACGCCCGTCCTCGTGCGCCCGCTCGCCAATGTTTCAGGCCGCTATCAGCTTGTGTTCGGACACCGCCGTGTTCGGGCCGCGCGAGAGCTCGGCCGCAAGGTCCGCGCCGTCGTCAAGTCGATCGACGATCGCACGCATGTGATTGCCCAGGGGCAGGAAAATTCCGCCCGCGCCAATCTGAGCTTCATAGAGCGCGCGCTCTTTGCGCGGCGGCTGGAGGATCTGGGTTACGATCGCGAAGTAATCGGCGCCGCCCTCGCCGCCAATGCCGCATCGATTTCGAAGATGATGTCGGTGACAGAACGGATCCCGGCCGATGTCGTGCAGGCAATCGGAGCCGCACCCGGCGTCGGGCGCGAACGTTGGGTCGAGCTTTCACTGCTGGCCGGGCGCGCCGCAAGTGCTGGACGTGTCGCCGATCTGGTTGGTCAGGAAGCGTTTCTCGGGCTCGGTTCCGAGGACCGCTTCGCCTACCTGTACAAGGCATTGAACAAAACGGCGCGCCCTGTCCGCAAGGCAGAGACGGGCCAGCAGAAAACCAAGTGGCAACCCGCCGACAAGGCGGTGCAAGCCGACATCAAGGCAAATGGCAAGGCGTTCTCGATTTCATTGAAAGCGAAGAATGCCGCACGGTTTGGCGCGTTTCTCTCCCAGAACCTCGATGGGCTCTATGAGAGATTTCTCGCTGAGGAAAGCAACAAGGGAGACTGAAACCGCAAAAGAAAAAGGCCCCCAAACGACCAAGTCGTGGAAGCCCTTCTCGTATTCCCTAAGCAAGAATGAGAATCGCATTTTCACGAATCGCAGTCAAGTGTTTTGGCACCGTTTTGGTGAGCGGAGTTCTTTTGCCTGAGTCCAGGTGAAGAAAGATGCAGAGTGAAGATGTGACGACGCCTTTCGGGCGGCGCAGGATGACGCTTGCCTTGGTGAAACGTCAGTTGGAAACGGCCAAGGCCGAGCCAAAGGCACACCGACCTGTCGATAAATGGAAGCTGTTTCGCGATGTCTGCGAAGCCAAGGATGTCTTTGGACTGCAGGACCGCGCGCTCGCCGTGCTCGACGCGTTGTTGAGCTTTTATCCGGAAAGCGTGCTTTCTGACGAACATGGCCTGATCGTCTTTCCCTCGAATGCCCAATTGTCGATCCGGGCGCATGGGATTACCGGCACGACGCTGCGCCGTCACCTTGCGGCACTGGTCGATGCCGGCCTGATCCAGCGTCGAGACAGCCCCAATGGCAAGCGGTATGCCCGCAAGAACCGGGGCGGGGAGATCGAGGACGCGTTCGGTTTCAGCCTGGCGCCGCTTCTGGTCCGTGCGGAAGAGCTTGCTGCCATTGCGCAGAACGTTGCCGACGAGAGACAGCGTTTCAAGCGCACCAGAGAAGCCTTGACGCTTTGCCGCCGCGACGTGCGCAAGCTGATATCGGCAGCGGCCGATGAAGGTGCGGCTGGCGACTGGACGGCAATCGAACAGCATTATGTGCGGCTGATTGCCCGGCTCCCACGCAATGCGACGCGTATGCAGTTGGCTGAAATCCTCGACGAGATGGAACTTCTGCGTCAGGAGATCCTCAACATTCTGGAAATGCAGCTTATTTCGTCACAAACAGATGCCAATGCCGACCGTAATGGCGTGCACAAACAGAATTCAAATACACATCTCATCCATGAATCTGAACCTTGCTTCGAAAAGAAGCAGGAAACGCCAAACTCGGATCCGGAACTGGCGGATCTGGACAGGATGCCTGCATTTCCGTTGGGCAGCGTATTGCGGGCCTGCCCACAGATCGGTGACTATGGGCCGGGCGGGTCGGTCACGCAATGGCGAGATCTGCAATCCGCTGCGGTGGTCGTCCGCTCGATGCTGGGCATCAGCCCGTCAGCCTATCAGGATGCCTGCGAGACCATGGGGGCCGAAAATGCAGCGATTGCGGTCGCTTGTATTCTTGAAAGGGCGGGGCATATCCAGTCGGCGGGCGGATATCTGCGGGATCTGACGCGAAAGGCGGCGCGTGGCACGTTTTCACTCGGGCCGATGCTGATGGCCTTGATGAGGACGGCGAGCGGGCCGGCGAGGATCGCTGGCTAGAGCATTTCCAGGAAAAGTGCGACGCGGTTTTCCTGGAAATGCGTGGAAACAAAGAGATCAAAAGAAATGGTTTTCCGGCATGCGGATGTGGAAATTTCGATATCGATTGCTTCGGCGGGACGAGGGCAGGGCCGGCAACATTGCCCTCGTCCCGATCTCAGATTCCGCCCATGCAGAGATATTTCATTTCCAGATAGTCCTCGAGGCCATGGCGGGAGCCTTCTCGACCGATACCCGACTGCTTGATACCACCGAAGGGCGCGGCTTCGGAGGACATGCGCCCGGTATTGATACCGACCATGCCATATTCCAGCGCTTCGGCGACACGCCAGACACGCTTGAGATTCGAGGCGTAGAAATAGGCGGCAAGGCCATAGATCGTATCGTTGGCTTCGCGCACCACCTGCTCGGCATCCTCGAATCGGATGATCGGGGCGAGCGGGCCAAACGTCTCTTCCTGCGCAATGCGCATCGAGCCGGAAATATCGGTGAGCACGGTCGGGGCGAAGAAGGTGCCGTCTGCGGCGATGCGTTCTCCACCGCAGCGTATCGTTCCCCCCTTCTGCAGCGCATCGGCGATATGCGCTTCGATCTTGGCGAGTGCGCGGGTATCGATCAGCGGCCCGATAGCGACGCCGGGATCGAAACCGTCACCGACGGACAATTGCCGCACGCGCGCGACGAATTTCTCGGCGAATTCGTCATGCACGCCGGACTGGATGTAGAGGCGGTTGGCGGAAACGCAGGTCTGGCCGCCATTGCGGAATTTCGCCTGGATGGCGCCATCGACGGCGGCATCCACATCGGCATCGTCGAAGACGATGAAGGGCGCATTGCCGCCGAGTTCCAGGGCAAGTTTCTTCACCTGATCGGAACATTGGCGCATCAGCAGCCGGCCGACTTCGGTCGAGCCGGTAAAGCTGATCTTGCGCACCATGGGATGGGTGCAAAGCGTGTGGCCGACTTCGGCGCCATCGGAGGCATAGACGAGATTGACGACACCGGGCGGAAAACCGGCGGCTTCGGCGAGCGCAAACATGGCGCCGGCGACCAGCGGTGTCTGTTCGGCAGGCTTGAGCACGATGGCGCAACCGGCAGCCAAGGCTGGAGAGATCTTGCGCGCCACCATCGAGGCCGGGAAGTTCCAGGGCGTGATCGTGCCGACAACGCCGATCGGTTGCTTGATGACCAGCATGCGCCGGTCGGTGGAGGGCGCGGATATGGTCTCGCCATAGACGCGATTCGCCTCTTCCGCATACCATTGCAGATAGGCGGCGGCATGGCTGACTTCCGATTTCGCCTCGGCCAGCGGCTTGCCCATCTCGGCGGTCAGGATGGCGGCCAGGTCGTCGGTATGGTTAACAATCAGTTGATGCCAGCGCCAGAGCACGTCGGAACGGTCGCGCGCCGTCAATGCCGCCCATTCGGCCTGCGCCAGATAGGCCTTTTCGATTGCTGCGCGGGTATGGGTAACGCCCATGTCGGGCAATTCGGCGAGGAGTTCGCCGGTGGAAGGATTGTAGACCGGAAACGTCGCCTCCCCGGACAGCATGCCTAGAGAGGGTAGGCGGTCAAGACCGGCGAACAATTCGGGTTGCTTGAGATGACGGGTCAGCGTCGGAAACAATGCCACTTCGATATCCTCCACACCCGGCGGTAGGATCAGGGCTGTAATGCCTTGTTTTCACACGTTTCCGGTGAAGTTTGGCCGGGCTTCCTTATACTGACCCGCTATATCGCCGTGTCGTGATGTCGCCAAGATCCAATCCTGTCTCGGTGACATTGAAAGACTTGCCGGCAATGCATGAAGATGGCAGCCGCGAACCGCAGCGATTCTCCGTTCATATGTGTAAGCCTTGCCCGACAGCTCAGCGGGATCGGTTCAAGGCGGAGAGTGAAGGTTGATTGCACCAGGGGTTACATCGCCTGTGCCGCCACGCAATTGTTTCAGTTTTTTGATCACCTTGCGCAGTCTTGCGGCGCGGGTGGCCGATGCATCCGAACTATGCCCCAGGATCGTCAGCATGTCGTCTGCCTCGTCCAGCGAGACGACTCCGCGCATGGCGAGGCTTTCGATGAGCAGCATCAGCACACCTTCCGATGCCAATGCCCGTTTGCGCGTTTCTTTTTCTATGTCCATGTCCGTTCTCCTGCGGGTCGAACGACGCGGGTGCGACCTTGGTTCCCGATGGAGATGGCTCTTTGGGGAGAGGGGAGGGGTTTATTGCCCCTCGGTCAGCCGGTAACCGACACCGGTTTCGGTGAGGATGTAGCGCGGCTGGTCCGGTGTCTTCTCGATCTTCTGGCGCAGCTGCCGCACATAGACGCGCAGATATTGCACATCGGTCAGCCCGTCCCAGACATGTTCGAGCAGGTAGCGATGGGTCAGCACCTTGCCGGCATGCTGCACGAGGATGCGCAGGATGTCGTATTCCTT
>CAMFHE010000053.1 GCA_945952045.1 uncultured Rhizobium sp. | reverse complement strand
CGACGATCGACGAGCCGTTCTCGACATTGGTGACGCGGGCATAGCTCGGCAGCGGGAAGGTCGGATGCGCGGCGGAGAGATGGTCGAGGTCGTAGACCTCGCCATTTGCCGTCAGGCGGCCATGGAAGGCCGAGCCGTACCACGATGCAACACCGACCTTGTTGTAGGCGAAGTCTTCCTTCGGGACGTAGGTCTTGCCCTTCACCACATAGGGGTCGCCGACCATGTAGCGGCCGCCGCCTTTAGGAATGTTCTTGCCATAGGCGACGCGCGGGCTGGCTTTAACCCCGTATTCCTTCTCGGAGAAATATTCCTTGCTGCGCGGCTTCGCCTTCTTCGGCGCGACGGATGTCGTGCCGCACGAAGCGACACCAAGACACATCATCGAAACCGTCAGCACCCGCCAGCCAAACGGAACTTTCGCCGCACCCATGGAGATTTTCATCTGTCCCAACCGCTACGCAATACTCGAAAAACCCTCGGCAAGCCCCTCATCGACCGGCCGCGCTTCATCTGTCATTCGACATTTAACAGTTGCCTAAGCATGGCGCGAACCGTGGCAAAATTGCGTGGGAAATGGGGCGCAGGAAAGCTAAACTTTTAGACATAGTTAATGAAAGTTGAAGCAATCGCCTTAAAGCGCTTCGCCCGACACTTTAACATTCCACGGTAACCCATTGAAAAACAAAAACCCCGCCAGTGAGGCGGGGTTCGTATTTTCAAGTGACACGTGAACGGGCCACGCGCCGCCTTGCGGCCAATTATTCGGCGCTGTCGTCAGCAGCCTTCTTCTTGGAAGCCGCCTTCTTCTTCGGAGCAGCGGCTTCTTCGCCTTCGCCCTCGGCTTCAGCCTTGGCGGCCTTCTTCTTCGAACCGGCCTTCTTGGAAGCCGGCTTGTCGCCGTCTTCTTCGTCGTCAGCCATCAGCTCTTCCTTGCTGACAACCTTGTCGGTGACGTCGATCTGGCCGAGCAGATGGTCGACAACCTTCTCTTCGAACAGCGGAGCGCGCAGCGAAGCAGCGGCGCCAGGCGTGTTGCGGAAGAATTCGATGATCTGCTTTTCCTGGCCCGGGAACTGACGCAGCTGCTCGAACAGGGCCCGCTGCATTTCGTCTTCGCTGACAGTCACGCCAGCCTTCTCGCCGATTTCGGAGAGAACGAGGCCGAGGCGAACGCGGCGCTCTGCGAGCGTGCGGTATTCCTCACGGGCCTTCTCTTCCGTCGTGCCTTCATCTTCGAAGGTCTTGCCGGACTGGTCGAGATCGGTGCTGATCTGACGCCAGATGTTTTCGAACTCGGCGTCGACGAGGCGCGACGGGGTTTCGAACTTGTACAGGCCATCGAGCTGGTCGAGGATCTGACGCTTGACCTTCTGGCGGGTGAAGGAGCTGAACTGGCTTTCGATCTGGCCGCGAACGACTTCCTTCAGCTTGTCAGCCGATTCGAGGCCGAGCTTGGTTGCCAGTTCGTCGTTGATCTCGACGGCGCCGGCAGCTGCGATTTCCTTGACCTTGATGTCGAAGGTCGCGTCCTTGCCGGCAAGGTTTGCAGCCGGGTAGTCAGCGGGGAAGGTCACGGTGATGACCTTCTCGTCGCCAGCCTTGAGGCCAACGATCTGCTCTTCGAAGCCGGGGATGAAACGGCCCGAGCCGAGAACCAGCTGTGCGTCTTCGTCCTTGCCGCCGTCGAAGGCTTCGCCGTCGAGCTTGCCGAGGTAGTCGATGGTGGCGCGGTCGCCGTTTTCGGCAGCGCCGTCCTTGGCTTCGTAGGAGCGCGCGCTTTCGGCGATCTTGAGGATCTGCTCGTTGACTTCGTCTTCAGAGACTTCGACGACTTCGCGGGTCACCTTGATGCCGTCGGTCGACTTCAGTTCGATCGGCGGAATGATTTCGTAGGAAACGGTGAATTCCAGATCGGCTTCGCCGGCGAGGATCTTGTCGGCCTCGTTCTGGTCTTCGGTCATGGCGATTTCAGGCTGAGTCGCCGACTTTTCGCCACGCTCGGACAGGATGGCGGTCGGCTGCTCGCGAACGATCTCGTTGACGACTTCAGCCATGATCGACTTGCCGTACATCTTCTTCAGATGCGCGAACGGCACCTTGCCCGGACGGAAACCGTTGATCTTGATCTTGTCCTTGGCGTCGGCCAGGCGCTCGTTCATGCGAGCCTGCATGTCGGTCGCCGGAACAACTACCTTGATTTCGCGCTTCAGCCCTTCAGCGAGCGTTTCGATAACCTGCATCTTCTTACCTTTTATTTCGGGGCGGCCGTGCTCAGACAGCCGTTGGTTTCAATGAGCACGGCGCCGGAATTCATCCTTCCCGGGCGCGGCACCTTAAGCAATCCACTGGCATTCCGACGAACAAAACGGCGCGGCCGGTCCACCTCCGAACCAGCCGACTGCCTCTCTCTTCGCCGCTACGGCATATTTGGTGCGGGTAGAGAGACTTGAACTCCCACGCCTTGCGGCACCAGAACCTAAATCTGGCGTGTCTACCAATTTCACCATACCCGCGCCTCTGCCCACCTCGAAAAGCTGGCGTATAAGGCCGTCCGGAGCGCGGCGTCTCTATAACACCCGTTTTCCCCGGAGCAAAGGAAAAATGAACGCCCGATGACAGGCATCTGACCGCAGCGGCAAAGCCTGCAGGCTCAGAAGATCGGCTCCTCGTAGACCATCGTCCCGTTACGGTAAAGCGCGCGCAATTGCGCGGTGCCGTCGCCGCCGATACTGACGGCAACCGTCAGCGTCTCGGCATCGCGCGCCGCCTCCAGTGCCCGTCCCTCGCCTTCGGGAACGTAATAGCGTTCGATTCCATAGGTCACGCGCTGATCGGCCTTGGGATCGGAAGGCCAGTAGTCGAAGGGCTGGCTTTTCACCACCACGCTGCCAGCGACAGGAGCCAAGGGCTGGAAAGCCGCCTCGCCGACAGTCGAAACGCCATCTGCGCCCTTCACGAGACGAACCCAAAGGCTTTGACGTCCCTTCTCGGCCGGCCATGTGCCTGATATCGCCGACGCCGGCACCGTTGAGACATCATAGCTGAGAATCACATAGTCGCCGCGCAACAGGTCGCGCGGATCGACCGGCGCAGTGCGCAACATCACCGTTTCGCCGTTTCTGAGGATGGCGGCGCGACCGAGGACCATATAGGCGAGCGCCGCCGTCTGTGCGATGCAGACCAGAAGTGCGGCAAGCGCGAAACGCAGGGATGGCTTCATTTCGATGCTCCCGACGCAAGACGTGACATCCGTTTCTCAAGCGTGACCACGACCCAGGCAGCCAGCGCAACGACGAGTCCAGAAACGAGGAATAGCCCCGAGGTGCCCAAGATCGAGCCGACCGTCTCGCCAGCCAGATAAAGAATTTCCAGGGCAAAGACGAAATAGGCGAGATAACGCACCGCGCCATTGTCCCGCCCCGCCAGCGCAATCGCCCCGACGCTTGCCACCATCGTTGTAATGCCGATTACCAGCCGCCCGCCCGCATCGTTGAATTCGGTATGCAGCACGCCAATGCCGACCAGAAAGGCTATGAAGGCATAAAATGCCGGCGCGGCACCCGCGCGCTTCGCCATAGCAAAGGCCGGAGAAGCCGGAAGCGTGCACAGCACAAAGCCGACGGCGCCGAGTGCGGCCAGAGCCATTGCCGCGCGCGGATGTTCCGTCTCTGCGAGGCCCCAAACGATCCAGCCCAGAAAAAGCAGGTAGGCCAGATGCCGCAGCCTGGCAGCCCCCGTATAGTACACGAGCCCAATCAGCACCGCAGCCATCACCGGAATGACGGCGCCTTGAATCGACGACCATTCAAAGGGCGTATCCAATGCCAGATTGCAGAAATAGGCCCAAGCCAGGAAACCGCAGAGAAAGGCCGTTGCCGCCGAGCGGAAAGCAAGCGCAGTGAGCAGCGTAAAGCCAAACCACACGACGAGCATATCGGCGAGATCGCCGGAGAGATGATACATCTGGCCGATCAGCGATAACGATGCGCCAAAGCTTGCCGTGCCGAGGACGAGCGCGCCTTGCGCCAAGGCGCGCCGGCCGTTGGCAAGCAGCCAGGCAGCGCCGCCATGAAAGAGCCAGATCGCCGCCAGCAGCAGGACCACGCGAACCAGCCGCGGAATCGCTTCCCAGTTCGACGCGACCAGCAGCAGCAAGGCCGCCGCCATCAGCAAGGCCGCGATCATCATCAGCACACGCCCGACGCTGAAGCTCGATTCGCGCCCATCATATTCCGCAAGCAGCGCATCCGCCTGCGGTTTTGCGATCAGCCCTTTGCCCACCCAGATCGCCAGATCCCGCTCCAGCCTGCCACGATACATCGACACCCCCTTGTCGGGCCAGCAATGCCGGCCATTCATCGCCAGCTTAGAACGACACACCTGGAAAGAAAATCGAGACGCCCGGCCCGCACTGGAAATCGTTGCCTTGGTCAGCTTGCCCATGCAGAAGATGCATGACTTGCATGCCCATATTGCATTGCACAATTTTTGGAAGAGACGCTATATTGAGATCAAGAAGGACAGCGGGTTGAGCCACCCTCCCCGGTGCCTTTTAACGGAATATTAAGGCAACCATGAGAGGTTGTTTTAGACGAAGACAATCGGGTGACGAACTTCACCCACGATATTCGGGGCGCGCACTCCTCCTCCCAGTGCGCTCCGATCAGGCCAGCGACCCCTCCTCCTCCCAGGTTGTTGGCTACTGACAATGACGCCCACCGGATCCTCCTCCCCCGGTGGGCGTTATTCATTTCAGGAAACCGCTCCCAATATTTGCTTCGGACCTCATGCTGCGAATGCGAGACGTCGCAGAATTCCGCCGTTTGCCGATCTGGCGGCAGATCAGTCGCTATTCAAATTGATTAATTTTTATTCACTCTTAAGGCGTTTTTCTGTCGCTATCCTGCAAGGAATGCATGGGTGGCATGCCCAATTGGCGCTATCAGTTTTTCGCAATGCAGCATATATTCCAGTCATCAGATTGAAGTCAGCGCCAGAAGGCAGCTGGCAATGAACCGGAAAGGGATATGACCATGAACATCGCACGCACCCTGAACAACTGGCGCAAGTATCGTCAGACCATCAATGAACTCAATCGCATGAGCAACCGCGAGCTGGGTGACCTCGGTATCAATCGCGTCGATATTCGTCGCGTTGCACGTCAGGCAACCGGCTTCTGATTTCATTGACACGGCGTCGAACAGACGCGGATAAATCTTCAAAAATGCCCCCGGATCATCATCCGGGGGCGTTTTTGTTTGCGCACAATACTTAATTGCTGCTTAAGGACTACGGCGAAACCGTGATGCCTAAAACCCGGGCGAAGCCGCGTTTTTCATCATCGCACTGCACAAATGCATAGCAGTCGCTCGTTTTTTGCACTGCAGTTCTTTGTTTTACAGGTGTATAAAGTGACCAATCGCTGAGGTGGACGAAACGAACCGCCGGACAGCCTGAAAATTCAAAGTTTACACCCAAGGAAAACACCATGAACCCGCTTCGCATCGCCAAGAACTGGATCAGCTATCGCCGTACGCTCAACGAACTGGGCAATCTGTCGAACTCTGCTCTCAGCGATATCGGCATTACCCGCTTCGATATCCGTAACATCGCTTCGCGCTCCTTCCGCTAATTCCAAGCGTTGAAGGATTGACCAAAACGGCGCCTCTCGGCGCCGTTTTCGCGTTTTGTGCCTCATTTTACGCGCATGTCAATTTTCGGAACCATCTCTGTCCCGGCACGTTGCCTCTTCAGACAAGGAGATATCCGATGCCCAATCGTTTTCCGATTCCCGATCCGATCGACGAACAGCCGCGTGGCCCGACCCGTGACGGCCCCTTTCCGGACCGTTCGACGGAAAATCCGCCGGAGCCGCCAATCATCAATCCAGGCGACACGAAAAACCCGAACGATCCGCCGCTCAAACCCGCATTGTTGCCGATTGGCGATCCTGCGGGCATGGCATGACGAAAAAAGCGCCTCACGGCGCTTTTTCATTTTTTCGGTTATGTGAGAGCTACATCGCGTCAGTGAGCAGCAAGTTGCCGCATCGCGCTTTGCTGATGACGCGACAGGGTCAACAGGGCTTCGATCTCACGGTCCTCGCCGAACCGCAAGGCAACGGTGAGCGCCTTCATCGCATCGCAGGCCGGGCCGTCCGAGTCGCGCATATAGACCATGTCTTCGAGATTGCCTTCGAGGGTCGTCGCGTCGATCGTCGTGGTCATCGGCCAATCCGTTGATGTTTGAAGTGTGACGTTTTTACGGCACGAAGCTTGCGCAACGCTGTGGCGCGAGCCGTGCGCGTTTCGGCGCACACGCACAAGGAAGCCTCGGGCAATCCTGCGCCACACCGTTGGAACCGCGACGCCGTCGTGATAAGCAGCGGCCATGACACAGACAACTCCCCTTTCCCCCATCCATGTCGTCGGCGGTGGGCTTGCCGGCTCTGAAGCCGCATGGCAGATCGCGCAGACCGGTGTTCCGGTCATTCTGCATGAAATGCGCGGCACGCGCGGCACGGATGCCCACAAGACGGATTCGCTGGCAGAACTCGTCTGCTCGAACTCCTTCCGCTCAGACGACGCAACCGCCAATGCCGTTGGCGTCATCCATGCGGAAATGCGGCTGGCCAATTCGCTGATCATGGCCTGCGCCGACAAGCATCAGGTTCCAGCCGGCAGCGCGCTCGCCGTTGATCGCGATGGCTTTGCCGAAGCGGTGACCGCCGCCATCGAAGCCCATCCGCTGATCACCGTCCAGCGTGAGGAAATTAAGGGCCTGCCGCCCGCGGATTGGGATCTGGCGATCCTTGCCACCGGCCCGCTGACCTCGCCGGCGTTGGCCGCCGCCATCCAGGCTGAGACCGGCACGGATGCGCTTGCCTTCTTCGATGCCATCGCCCCCATCGTCCATCGCGATACCATCAATATGGATATCTGCTGGTATCAGTCGCGCTACGACAAGGTCGGTCCTGGCGGCACAGGCAAGGACTATATCAACTGCCCGATGACGCAGGATCAGTACTTTGCCTTCATCGATGCGCTGGTCGCCGGCGATACGGTCGGCTTCAAGGAATGGGAAGGCACGCCCTACTTCGATGGCTGCCTGCCGATCGAGGTCATGGCCGAGCGAGGCCGCGAGACCCTGCGCCACGGGCCGATGAAACCGATGGGCCTGACCAATGCCCATAATCCGACCGTCAAACCCTACGCTATCGTCCAGCTTCGCCAGGACAATGCGCTGGGGACGCTCTACAACATGGTCGGCTTCCAGACGAAGCTGAAATACGGAACGCAGGCGGAGATCTTCCGCATGATTCCCGGGCTGGAAAATGCCGAATTCGCCCGCCTCGGCGGGTTGCATCGCAACACCTACATCAATTCGCCAACCTTGCTCGACCGTTCGTTGACGCTGAAATCCCGCCCCGGCCTGCGGTTCGCCGGACAGATCACCGGCTGCGAAGGCTATGTGGAAAGTGCCGCCGTCGGCCTGCTCGCCGGTCGCTTTGCCGCCGCCGAACGCAAAGGACAGACGCTTGCTTCACCGCCTGCGACAACGGCGCTCGGCGCGTTGCTCGGCCATATTACCGGTGGCCATATCGTTCATGACGAGGAACCGGGCAAACGATCGTTCCAGCCGATGAACATCAATTTCGGTCTGTTTCCGGAATTGGCGCCGGGCTCCATCGTCAGGCCCGAAGGCGTCAAACGTTTTCGCGGCAAGGACAAGGCGCTGGTAAAGAAGCAGTTGATCTCGGCACGCGCCCTGAAAGACTGCGCCGAGTGGCTGGCGCAGTCGCAGTAGTCGATCAGGACGTCTGCTGCGCGTCGCCGACGGCGCGCGGCGGCGCCACCATCGCCAGACTGCCAAGCAGCCAAAGCGATACTTCGGCGGCATCGCTGACCGATTTGAATTCGAACTTGCCGCTATGCGCAGGTAGGTCGCTGAAAACGATTTCCAGACCCCGGCCGTTAGACATTGGGTTGACGCGCACCATTCCCGGCTCGATCAGATGGCAGGAGTAGTGGCCACGCATGCTGCGCATGAAGCCTGCCTTGTTGTCATGCAGGCGCACGAAAACCACATTGCCGTCGGCCGTCGAATGCAAATCGCGGATTGCTTCCGTGGGAAAGGCGCGGCCGAACTCCATCAGCGCCACGCCCATATCGTGTAGCCCGTCTTTTTCCTGATGCGCGGCAAGCCGGGTTGCCCAGAATGCCAGAAAGACGACGGCGATCACCAGGATCAACCAAATAACCAAATTCAACGCCGCTCTCCGATTCTTCCCCGCTGGTGGTTCTGGATAATGGGAGAGGCTTGCGCGAACGTGACGTATCCGGACGTGTCGCTGCGGAGTTTTCCTGCAATGGATTTAGAAGCGGCGCGTAAAACCCGCCAGCGCCATGCGCCATTGCCGCCGCCATTGCGGCTCGACGATTTGGGTGTCGAACAGCCGCGCCCCTACCGTTTGAGCCTTGCGCAGCACAGGCCCGGCCAGCGTGACCGGCAGGAAGGCCGGAAAGACGTTCGCCGCGATATCGCCGCGGCCGGCCCGCGCGCGCGCCAGATGATCGAGGCCAAGACCCGCAAACGCCTCGATGGCAGCGGAAATCTGTGTCTCAGCCTTTCCGGCGAGAAAGGCATCACGGTCGAGCCCGGTCGCGCCCAGAATTTCGGCAGGAACGTAAACCTGACCGCGATGGCGATGCAGCGGCATCAATAACACAAGACCGGCAATCGCCTGCGCCACGCCGGCGTGACCGGCGCATTCGGCCGATTCGGCAGCCTTCTCCGAATCGAGCACCAGACTTGCGAGCTGAATTAGTGCAGAAGCAGTTTCGCCGGCATAGCCTTCCAGCGCCGTGCGGCTTTCCATCGGGTCATCATAGAGATCGAAGATGCGCGCCTCGGTCATATCGATCAGCGTCTGCCTTGGCAGGCGATAGGTCTCGATGGTATCGAGCAGCGCAGCAGCCAAGGGATTGGCCTCGCTCGACCCATGCGGCTTGCCTTCGAGCAGATCGCGCCAATATTGCAGCCGCACCTCACCGGGCAGTGCATCGCGCACCAGATCGCGAATGCGGGCAAGCTCCGCGTTGAAAGCATAGAGCGCGGCCAGAGCGCCCCGCTTTTCCGGCGGCGCCAGCAGGCAGGCAAGATAACGGTCGCGGTCGGTGTCGCGCAGCGTCGACAGAGCGATATCGAAATGAGAGGCTTGGGGTCCGGTCACGGAGCGTCCACGGCGGTCAGACGGCAATCAGGGCGGCGGCGACGGCGCGCGATTCCGCCAGCATGATGTTGAAGGTGCGCACGGCAGCGCCGGTGCTCATCGGATCGGAGCTGATGCCCTTGGCTTTCAGCGCTGCCTTCAGCGCCGGCGGCAAGGGTTTCAGATTTGGACCGGTGCCGACCAGCAGCACCTCGATTTCGTCCGCCTGATCCAGAACCATGTGGAAATGCGCGATATCGAGCGGCGCTTCCACCGTCATGTCCCAGCCGTGAATGCCGGACGGCAGACACAGGATCGATCCGCGATGCGACATGTCTGCGAAACGGAAGCCGCCATTGCCATAGGCGTCGATCGGCGCCCTGCCAGGAAAATGCGCGGAACGGATTTCGATGCCCTTGGCCATGAAAATACGAGCGGCGTCCTTCGACGCCGCTTCCTTGCTTACTTCGCTTCTTCGGCCTTGACCGGCTCACCCTTGACGCGAACATCGGTCACATAGGCGCGAACGACGCGGACGCGAATGCCTTCGGCGATTTCGACTTCGACTTCGCGCTCGTCAACGACCTTGGTCACCTTGCCGACGACGCCACCGGCGACGATCTGGTCGCCACGGCGAATGTTCTTCAGCGTCTCTTCCCGCTTCTTGGCCTGGGCGCGCTGCGGACGGATCAGCAGAAAATACCAGACGACCATGAGCGGCACGAACAGGAAAATCATTTCCAGACCGGAACCGAGCGGAGAAGGCGCTGCGCCACTCGCTGCCTGGGCATATGCCTCGGTGATGAACATCGAAAACTCCTTGAACTCAGCGAAAATAGGGAATGTCGGATCGGTCGTCCGCGCTGTGGTGGGCGGAATATAGTGACGCCCCATATGAATGCAACAAAAAGCCGGCGCGGATCGTACCGATTTGCGCCCTCTTAACCTTTCCGCTCTCCGGACGCCATGGTACCGCCGGTCAAATCCGGTTCGAAACCGGCCTGAAACGGTAAAACAGCGAGGAGTCCCCGCATGGAAAACGAAAAATACGACGTTCTCATCGCAGAGATTCGCAAGTTGAACACGGCGCTCGAGCGCTTGGCCGGCCCCGCGCCCAAGGAAAGCGACTGGAGCGCGGCCGATTGTTTTGTCTGGTCGCCGGCGCGTCTCTATCTGCAACCGGTGCCGAAACCGAACCGCGTGGCGCTGACGCTCATTCGCGGCGTCGATCGCGTCCGCGACATCTTGCATGAAAACACCCAGCGTTTCGCCGAGGGATATGCCGCCAACAACGTGCTTCTCTGGGGCGCGCGCGGCATGGGCAAATCCTCCCTCGTCAAGGCGGTGCATGAGGATGTGCGCGTCGCGAGCGGCGTATCGCTGAAACTCGTCGAAGTGCATCGCGAGGATATTTCGACGCTGCCGGTGTTGCTCGATCTCGTGCGCAACACCCCGCATCGCGTCATCGTCTTCTGCGACGACCTCTCCTTCGACCATGACGACACCGCCTACAAGTCGCTGAAGGCGGCGCTCGATGGCGGCGTCGAGGGTCGGCCGGAGAATGTGGTCTTCTACGCCACCTCCAACCGCCGCCACCTGTTGCCGCGCCACATGATGGAAAACGAGCAATCGACCGCCATCAATCCTTCGGAAGCGGTGGAGGAAAAGGTCTCCCTGTCGGATCGTTTCGGCCTTTGGCTTGGCTTCCACAAGTGCGGCCAGGACGATTATCTCGCGATGATCGACGGCTATGCCACCCATTTCGATCTCGGCATTCCACAGGAAAAGCTGCATGCCGAAGCGCTGGAATGGGCGACCACCCGTGGCGGCCGCTCCGGTCGCGTCGCCTGGCAGTATATTCAGGATCTGGCCGGGCGGCTGCGCAAGAAGGTGCAGTGAGAATGCAAAAGGCGCCCACCAGGCGCCTTTTTCTTATCCGTTCGAAATGCGTTGCGCCTTACTGCAGATAAGTCATCGGGTTGACCGGGGTCGCATCCTTGCGCACTTCGAAATGCAGCTTCGGCGAGGTGGCGTTACCGCTCATGCCGGAGGAGGCGATGGTCTGGCCGCGCTGGACCTTCTGGCCACGCGTCACGTTCAGCGCATCCGCATGGCCATAGACGGTGACGGTGCCATCGTCGTGGCGCACCAGCACGGTGTTGCCGAGTTCCTTGAGGCCGTTGCCGGCATAGATGACCACACCGTTTTCCGCCGCCTTGACCGGCGTGCCCGAGGGAACGGAAATGTCGATACCGTCATTGCGGCTGCCGGCGACGTTTGCGCCGTAACCGGCGACGACCGCGCCGCGAACCGGCCAGCGATATTTGCCGATGCCGGTGGCGTCAGGCGCTTCCTCGTTGACGTCGCTCTTCTTGGCAACATCGTCGACGGACTGCTTGGCGACCGGCGGCTTGTATTCCTGCGGCTTGCCGGTGGAGGCAACCTGCTTTTCTTCGACGGCCGGCTTCGATTCGGTCTTTTTGGACGGGATCGAGGCGGTCTTGACCTCGTCGCCAGCCGGTGCTGCGCCTGCGGCCGGAACGGTCAGCGTCTGGCCGATGCGCAGCGAAGCCGTGGTCATGCCGTTGGCGGCCTTCAGCGCGTCGACGCTGACACCGTTGGTCTTGGCGATCTTGGCCAGCGAATCGCCGGGCTTGACGACGTAGCCGCCCGCGGGTGCGGCTTCCTTGCCGACCTTGGCGTTCTTCTCCGGCTTGCCGCCGTCGGTCGGCGCCAGCTTGTTGCCCTGGGCGTCGAGGCCGGTCTGCGACTTGTCGCGCAGCGCCGTGCCGTTCGGCAGGACAGCCACCTTGTCCGGCGACTTCGACGGCATCGGCTGGTTGCCCTCAGGCAGTTCGCCGGCTTCGGCGCTTGCCTTGGCAAGGTTGCGCGGCTGGCCATAGGTCGGGATAACAAGCGTCTGGCCGGGCTGCACGGCGGCGGCCGACTTCAGGCCGTTGGCCTTGAGAATTTCCTTTTCCGGCACGCCGTAACGCTTCGACAGCGTTGCGACCGATTCGCCGGACTTCAGGCGCACGTTCGGCGCGTTAAAGGTCGTCCAGCCGGTGGACTTCGGCGTATTGCCGGTGACGATCGAATCGGCCTTCGGCAGTTCGCGGATATCGTTGCGCTTCGGCGGCATAGGTTGCGCCAGCGCGACATTGCGCTCAGCCCTGGCCGGGGCCGCAGTCGTCGGATCGGAAAGCTCTGTGCGCTGAACGGCAATCGGGCGACTCGCCATGCGTGCGCCGGAACCGGCAACGGTCGAGGTGTTCACGGCATCATAGGAGACGGACGGCTTTTCCGGGAACGGCTGGTTCAGCGCCTCTTCGCGTGCCGACATCATCGGCCGCATCGGCTGACGTTGCCCCTGCGCAATATCCTGGCTTGGGATCGGCGCTTCGCCGTTCAAGCCGGTGATCGGCCGACGCGGAATGGAATTCGTCGTGATGTTTTCGGTGCGATCGAAGAACCCGCCAAATCGCGAGACGTCGGAACTGCAGCCGGTGGCCGCGCTCGCGAGAAACGCTGCCACAGCAACACGAAGGGCAGACTTTCCGAAATATGGCGATACACTGATACGCATGAAAACGACCCACTCAACACGCAACTGAACAAGGCCTATTAAAGCGTGTTAGTGTTACCAGCCGGTTAAGCGGCACCCCTCGAACCGAGCATCATGGCAATTTGATAACCATAAACATGCCGTGACTCCTGCCACTAGACCGCCGCTTGTCAGAGAAAAGCAGCCAGTTTCGGCACAATCGGCATATAGGGCGCTTCGAACAGCTCCTCGCGGTCGAATCGGCTGCCGGTCTTCGACAGACGCACCATCATGCAGCGGTCTTCGGCCACCATCAAAGGCGCGATCATCGATCCCCCCGACACAAGCTGGTCGGCATAGAATCGCGGCATGGCCGGGAATGCCGTCGTGACGAGGATGCGATCGAAAGTGCCCTCGCCCTGCAACCCTGCGCTGCCATCGGCATGGCGAACGATGACGTTGCGTAAGCCTAAGGCATCCATGCGCTTGTGAGCGGCATCCGTCAGCGTGCGGTAACGATCGATGGTCAGGACGCGTTCGGCGATTCGGCCGATCACCGCAGCGGTAAAACCGCTGCCGGTGCCGATTTCGAGCACGCGCTGGCCGGGCTTGACCTTCAGCCGGTCGAGAAGGCGCACGGCAAAATCCGCCCCCTCCATGAACGAGCCGCAATCGATCGGCAACGTTCTGCTCGAATAGGCGCTATCGGCAAAGAGCGGCGGCACGAACTGGCTGCGCGGCGTTTGCTCCACCGCGGTCAGGAGATCGATATCGGATATGCCTTCGGAGCGCAGCCGCAGCACCAGCGCCGCAAAGCCTTCCTTTTCGATCATCCGCGCCGTCACGCAGCGCCTCCAAGCGCCTGCGCCAGCCGATCCTGCACCGTGTAATCGGTGAGATCCAACTTCAGAGGCGTCACTGAAATCTTGCCGTTCTGCATGGCATGGATGTCGGTTCCATCCCGGAACCGGCCGACGCGCTCGCTAAAGCGCAACCAGTAATAGGGGAAACCGCGCCCATCGGCGCGCTCCTCGACACCCAGGGCAAAATCGGCCTTGCCCTGAGAGGTCACCGCAACGCCCTGCACTTCGTCCGGGCGGCAATTCGGGAAATTCAGGTTGAGCAAGGTGCCGTCCGGCAGGTCCACGTCCAGCATCTGCCGGATGAGTTTCGGCGCGTAGGATTCGACGACGTCCCAGGGCAGGACGCGGCGACCTTCCTCCAGGCGGTAGGCCTGGCTGAGCGCCATGGAGCGCACACCCTGCAGCGTGCCTTCGATAGCGCCGGCGACGGTGCCGGAATAGGTAACGTCGTCCGCCATGTTCGAGCCGGCATTGACGCCGGAAAGAACCAGATCCGGCTTGACGTCCATCACCTCACGCAGCCCCATGATGACGCAATCGGTTGGCGTGCCGCGCAGCGCGAAATGCTTGTCGGAGACCTTCCGCAGCCGCAGCGGCTCCGAAAGCGTCAGCGAATGGGCAAGGCCGCTCTGGTCGGTTTCCGGCGCAACGATCCAGACATCGTCCGAGAGCGTGCGCGCGATTCGTTCGAGAACCGCGAGCCCCTCCGCGTGGATGCCATCGTCATTGGTCAGCAGGATCCGCATCTGAAACCTCTCAGGCCGCTTTCTCGATCCGCGTCAGGCCGCCCATATAGGGCACCAGCACATCGGGAACGCTGACAGAGCCATCTTGGTTGACGTAGTTTTCGAGAACCGCGATCAGGGCGCGACCGACGGCGATGCCGGATCCGTTCAGTGTATGAACGAACTTCGTTCCCTTGTCGTCCTTGCCGCGATAGCGCGCATTCATGCGTCGCGCCTGGAAATCGCCGCAAACCGAGCAGGAGGAGATTTCGCGGTAGGTATCCTGCCCCGGCAGCCAGACCTCGATGTCGTACGTCTTGCGGGCGCCGAAACCCATGTCGCCCGTGCAGAGCGTCATGGTGCGGAAATGCAGTCCGAGCAGTTTCAGAACCTTCTCGGCGCATTCGGTCATGCGCTCATGTTCGGCAATCGAGCTTTCGGCATCGGTGATCGAAACCAGTTCGCATTTCCAGAACTGGTGCTGGCGCAGCATGCCGCGCGTGTCGCGACCGGCCGAACCGGCTTCCGAGCGGAAAGACGGCGTCAGCGCGGTGAAGCGCAGCGGCAGTTTTTCCTGCTCGAGGATTTCGCCGGAAACGAGATTGGTCAGCGTCACCTCGGCCGTCGGGATCAGCCAGCGGCCATCAGTGGTCTTGAACAGATCCTCGGCGAATTTCGGCAACTGGCCGGTGCCGAACATGGCCTCATCGCGCACCATCAGCGGCGAGCTGACTTCGGTGTAGCCGTGCTCGCGGGTGTGGAGATCGAGCATGAACTGCCCGAGCGCCCGCTCCAGCCGGGCAAGCTGGCCGGTGAGAACGGTGAAACGCGAACCGGATAGCTTGGCGGCGCGATCGAAATCCATCAGGCCGAGGCCTTCGCCGATTTCGAAATGCTCGCGCGCGGCATGATTCCAGGTTGGCTTTTCGCCCATGACATGGCGCACCATATTGTCGTGTTCGTCCTTGCCGACCGGAACGTCGTCGAGCGGAATATTGGGCGTGCGGACGAGATACTCGTTCAGTTCCGCGCTTGCAACGCGCTCTTCCTCTTCCGCTGCGGGAAGCGTGGTCTTCAATTCGGCGACTTCCGCCTTCAGCTTTTCCGCCAGTTCGGAATTCTTCTGCGCCATCGCGGCGCCGATTTCCTTGGAGGCGGTATTGCGCCGCGACTGCATGTCCTGAACTTTCAGGATGATGGCGCGACGCTTCTCGTCCAGCGCGATCAGGCTTTGCGCCAGCGGCTCCATGCCACGCTTGGCAAGCGCGGCATCGAAAGCGTCGGCATTGTCACGGATCCATTTGATATCGAGCATCGTCGTTCCCGGTCGTCAGGTCATTCCAGACCGGGAGAGCCCTGACAAAGCATCCCGCCGGCACGCGCTCAAATCACGACGCGCCTGCGGGATTGCTGCAGGCAGTGTCAGGCATCGCCGGTTTCGGCGACATCCGTGGAAGCCGGTGCATCGCTCGAAGCCTGACGATTGCGTTCGATGACTCGGGCGCAATAGATGGAAATCTCGTAGAGAAGGATCGCCGGCAGCGCAAGACCGATCTGGGACATCGGATCCGGCGGCGTCAACACGGCAGCGACCACGAAGGCGGCGACGATGGCATATTTGCGCTTGGACGCCAGACCTTCAGCCGTCACGAAACCGACGCGCGCCAGCAGCGACGTGATCACCGGCAGCTGGAATACAAGACCAAAAGAGAACACCAGCGTCATGATCAGGCTGAGATATTCCGAAACTTTCGGCATCAGCGAAATGGCAACTTCCCCCTCTCCCGGCTTCTGCTGCATGGCCAGGAAGAACCACATCACCATCGGCGTGAAGAAGAAATAGACGAGCGCGGCACCCAGCAGGAACAGGAGCGGCGAAGCAACCAGGAACGGCAGGAAAGCCGAGCGTTCGTTTTTATAGAGGCCTGGCGCGACGAACTTGTAGACCTGCGCGGCAATCACCGGAAAGGCGATGACCATGGCGCCGAACATCGCCACCTTCACCTGGGTGAAGAAGAATTCCTGCGGCGCGGTATAGATCAGTTCCGACTTTGCAACGTCCAGACCGGCCCAGATTACGGCCCATTTATAAGGAATGACCAGATAGTTGAACAAATGCTTGGCGAAGGCGAAGCAGATGATGAAAGCAACGAAAAAGGCGCCGATCGACCAGATCAGGCGGGTGCGCAACTCGATGAGATGCTCGATGAGCGGCTGCGGCTTGTCGTCGATATCGTTGCTCATGCCTCGTCCTTCTTGGCGGCGTCTGCTTTGCGGCCCGCCGCGCTCCATGGGAAGACAGGCGCTTGCTGCGGCCGTTCGGCCATCTGAGGCGTGATGACCGGTTCCGGCGCCGTCACCGGAGGCAATTGATCCACTGTCGCCGTGGACACGCTTGGCGTCGGCGGCGCCGGCGTCGATACGGCACTCTGGAAGTCGGAGCGAATCTCGTTCGCCGTCTGCCGCAAAGGACTCATCGCATCCCGCAGCGAATTGACGGGATTAAGTCGTTGCGCATCGTTGATCGTCTTGCGCACATCGTCCAAATCCGCATCACGAAGTGCTTCATCGAACTGCGCCCGGAATTCTCCGGCCATGGAGCGCAAGCGGGTCGTCATTTTCCCGAAGGCGCGAAGCATCGGCGGCAGGTCCTTGGGACCGACCACGACGATAAGAACGACTGCGATGACAAGCAGCTCGCTCCAGCCAACATCCAACATACTCAGGCTCCTCCAGCCGCTCGGCGACCGTCAAACAACGGGCGCGCCGGACCGGACCTCTTAAGACTTGCTCTCGTCAGCCTTGTGATCGACCGTCTTGGACTGAGTGGTCGTCGTGTCGTCGTCGCCCATGCCCTTCTTGAAGTTCTTGATGCCCTTGGCGACATCACCCATCAGCTCCGGAATCTTGCCGCGGCCGAACAGCAGCAGGACGATCGCCAGAACGATAAGCCAATGCCACATGCTGAAAGAACCCATCAACGCTACTCCCTGTTTTTCGTTTCAAATGATCTAAGATGTTTAGCCAGCTTTTTCAAACACCAAAATGTCCCAGGGCTGACCCACATTGCGAATGTTGCAATTCCGCTGTGGACGGCAGACGGTGTTTACGGGGTAAATCGGCTGCGGCAAATCCTTTGACCGCAGAATGCCAGCCTGGAAAATCCCCTGAAAACCACGGGATATCGATGCCTGTGCGACCTAGTCCCAAAGCAACGGCGTTCTGCTTGCACCTGATGGCGTCAATTTGCCGTAAGACGATCAATCGACATCGCGCCACGTTTCCCCGGATTTCATCAGCAATAAGTGATATATCCGCCCGAATTATGGCTCCGTGATACGAAATCGTCGAAACATGCCGGCGCTACTCGTCGCCCGGGCCGCCCGGGGTCAGCAGACCCAGCTCTTCGATGTCGGAAGCGGTGATCGGATCCTCGTCATCCGCCAGTTCGTCGTCGTTAGGCGGAAGCGGCATGCGAAAGCCCGGCGGAATGCGGCCCGACAACAGCCCTGCCCCCTTCAATTCTTCCACCCCGGGCAGGTCGCGCAATGTCTCCAACCCGAAATGGTCGAGAAAATCCCGCGTGGTGCCAAATGTGACCGGGCGACCGGGCGTTCGTCTGCGCCCGCGAAACCGCACCCATGCGGCCTCCATCAGCACGTCGAGCGTGCCTTTCGATGTCTGCACGCCACGAATTTCCTCGATTTCAGCGCGAGTGACCGGTTGGTGATAGGCGATGATCGCAAGCACTTCCAGCGCCGCGCGCGAAAGCTTGCGCGCTTCCGTCTCGCCGCTGCGCAGCACGAAGGAGAGATCGGAAGCGGTGCGGAAAGCCCAATGATCCTCGACCTGCACCAGATTGACGCCGCGCGGCGCATAAAGCGTTTTCAGCCGCATCAGCACGGCGCCGGCATCGATCCCGACAGGCAGGCGCTCTGCGATATAGCGCTCGGAGACGGGTTGGGCGGAGGCGAAGATCAGCGCTTCCGCTATGCGCTCGGCCTCCGTCAGACGACGTTCGGAAACGGCCTGCCCCATGCGGAGCTCATCGTCTTCAGGTTCGATTTCGACAGTCGACACGCAAGCCTCACTGTTCGTTGCGCGGCAGGGGCTTCCTGCCACGGCGCATGAAGATCGGCTCGAAGACGCCGTTCTGACGAAGCTCGACCTGCCCCTCACGCGCAAGTTCGAGCGAGGCGGCAAAGGCGCTGGCAATCGCGGTTGCACGATCGCCAGGGGCGACGAGATAACGCAGTAGAAAACGGTCGAGCGCGTGCCAATCGTCACCGGTCTCGCCAATCATCCGGATAAGGATGTCGCGGGCATCGGTCAATGACCAGACTTGCCGCTTCTCGATGGTCACCTGCGTGACCGCCTGGCGCTGTCGTAGATTGGCGTAGGCCGAGAGCAGATCGTAAAGCGTCGCTTCGAACACGGATTTGCGATCATCGGCAATATGTTCCGGCGCACCGCGCACAAACACGTCCCGGCCAAGGCGATTGCGGTTGACGAGCCGCGTCGCTGCATCGCGCATCGCTTCCAGTCGCTTGAGGCGGAAAGCGAGCGTTGCCGCCATTTCCTCACCCGAAGGTCCCTCGTCCTTCAACTGCTGCGGGATCAGCAAACGCGACTTCAGATAGGCAAGCCAGGCGGCCATCACCAGATAATCGGCAGCCAGTTCTATTCGCACCTGACGCGCGGTATCGACGAATTCGAGATATTGTTCGGCAAGCGCCAGGATGGAAATGCGTGCCAGATCGACCTTTTGGCTGCGCGCCAGATGCAGGAGCAGATCGAGCGGGCCTTCGAAACCACCGACATCGATGACCAGCGCCGGCTCGCCATCGCCACGCTCCGCCCGTCCGCTCTCCTGCCAGAGCGGGTCCATCGGTGTGACACCGTCAGCGCTAGGGATCTTGCCCTTGGTCAACCCGTCTTTCCTTGGCCGACGACGCGCTCAGGCAACCGGCAGCAATGCGGCGAATTCGGCGCGCAGCGCCATCTCGTCGGCAACCTGCGCCTTGCCGAGCGCGGCCTCCACGGCCTTGGCGCGTTCCAACGTGCGCCCGGAGAGCGGGCGCGCCTCGGCCACCACCTGCTTCATTTCATCCATGACGCCGTTGCAATGCAAGACGATATCGCAGCCACCGGCGACAATATTCGCCGCACGTTCGCCAAGCGTGCCCTTCAGGGCATTCATCGAGGAATCGTCGGAAATCAGCAAGCCGTCGAAGCCGATATGACCGCGAACGATCTCCTCGATCACCTTGCGCGAAGTCGTCGCCGGGCGCTCGGGATCGAGCGCGGTGTAGACGATATGGCAGGTCATCGCCATCAACTCATCCTTGAGGGCAACGAAGGGCGCGAAATCATGCGCTTCCAGCTCGGTGCGGCTGGCATGGACGACCGGCAATTCATGGTGGGAATCGGCCATGCCCCGCCCGTGGCCCGGCATATGCTTCATGACGGGCAGCACGCCGCCAGCCTTCAAGCCTTCGGCCGCTGCCCTGCCCATATCCGCGACGATTGCCGGATCGAAGGCATAGGCGCGATCTCCGATGACATTGCTGCTGCCTTCCACCGGAACGTCCAGCACCGGCAGGCAATCGACATCGATACCGAAGCGACTGAGATCGAAGGCATGCAGCCGCGACATCAGCCATGCGGCGCGGCGGCCCTTTTCGCGATCCTGCCGATAGATTTCACCGAGCGATTGGGCGGATGGATACTTGTCGAGGATCGGCGGGCGGATGCGCTGCACGCGGCCGCCTTCCTGATCGATAAACACCGGCGCAGGCCTGCCAACGCTCTCGCGCATCTGCGCGACCAGATCGGCGATCTGCTGTGGCTCGCCGATATTGCGGCCGAAGAGGATGAAACCCCATGGCTGTTCATCGCGATAAAGCGCAATTTCGTCCGCCGTCAGCGTCAGGCCGCTGCATCCCAGGATCATCGCCTTTGCATCAGTCATGGATCACTCGTCATTATTGAGGAATGGACAAACGAAAGCGGCGGCCAGGGACCGCCGCTTCCATTGCTATAAAGCGAATTACTTCGAGACCAGGCAGGTGCCGCCGGCGGCGCGATACTTCACGCAAAGCGCAGCAGCCGCATCCTTCGAGCCGACGGCAACACGCACGCGATAGAACGTACCCTTGCCGGCGATCTCGGCCTTCTTGATCTCGTAGCCGCGGCCGCCGATCAGGCTGCCGAACTTCGAGGACAGGCTCGAATAGGACTTCTTGGCTTCCGCTTCCGAAGGCAGCGATGCGATCTGCATCACGTAACCGCCAGGCGTTGCAGCCGCAACCTGCTGCTCGGGCGCCGCAGCCTGTTCTTCGGCCGGCTTGCGAACCGTGCCGCGCTCCGTAACCGTGCCCACAACGTTGACCGGCTGATCGGCCGGACGGCTTGCGGGGACGGGTGCGGCAGGCGTCGCAGTGGCCGCTGCGGTCGGCGCCTCGACTTTCGTCGTACGAACGGTGCGCAGCGGCGGATCGTTCTGGTTCGTCGTGGCAGGCTGATCTTCGGCGGCCTGATCGATGACGGAGGCGATATCGTTCGACTTCTGAGCATCCTGTGTCGGCTGCGCCGGGGTCGCCAGCGCCGGCTTCAGATCGGTCGATGCCGGCGCCTGGGCTGCGGGTGCGGCTTCCGGCTGCTCGGTTTCACGAGCCACCAGCGTGCCGTCAGCCTTGACGATCATCGTGCGGACCTTGCGTGGCGAAACACCCGGATTCGATCCGTCAGCGCCCGGCTTGTTGCTCTTGGCTGCGGCAGGCGTGTCATCGCCGAGCAGACGCGCATCTTCGGTTTCACCCACCGGCGTCTGCATGTTGGCGATTGCGTCCTCGCCGCTATCCATCGGCAGCGATTCCGGTCCGAGCGTACGCTGCACGACATCGATCGGTTCTTCCGTCGAGGACAGGAGCGAATCCTGCTTCGGCTGTGCCGTGGCGTTTCCGGCAACGCGGTCGTAGACCGCCTTGTCCTGGTTCGGAACGGTCTTGCCACCGGGGTTTTCCGGAACGACCTTGGTCGGCTCGGTATCGGCGGCAATAATGCGCGGACCCGTCGAAGAAGACGACCCGGCCACACCGCCGTTGGGAGCAAAGAACAGCGTATAGGCTCCGGCAAGGCCCGCCATGCCGATGACGGCGGCGGCCACCCCGACGATCAGGCCACGCGACAACCGACGCGGACGCGCCGGTTCAGGCGTCGCATAGCTCATGCCCGGGCCGAGAATCATCGGCTGCGCGTGGTCGCCATCGGCCATGGGCTCGCCCATGGCGCGACGGAAGTCTTCCTCCAGCGCGCGTTCGAATTCGTCGAACTCATCGATCGCCGCCTTGCCATTTTCGAAGCGCTGCGGATCCTTGGTGTCCAGCGCCACTGCCGAGACCGCAGCGACCGACGATGGAGCAGCAATCTCCGGCTCGGCCGATTTCATCGGCGCAAACAGATTTGCCATCTCGGCGTCGATATCGAGATCGTATTCCGGTTCCGGCGCGATCGTCTCCTCCGGCTCGACTGCCGGCAGCGAGGGCACGTCGAGATGCGGTACGACTTCCGGATGCTCTTCGGCATCGGCAATCAGCGACGGATCGAAAGGCAGTTCGCCATCTTCGGTCAGCATGGCGGGCGTCGGCTTTACGGGCGCTGCGGCAACCACGGGCGTGGCCGGCGTCGGAGCGACCGGTGCACGCTCGACCGGGGCCTGCATGACCAGCGGCGGAACGAAGTTTGCACGAACCGGTTGCGATGCGACCGGCTCCGGCGCGCGGACAGGCTGTGCCTGCGGCCGCGGCTTCGGCTCCGGCGCAACCACCGGCGGCTCATCGAAATTCATATCCGCGAGTTCGAGCTCGATATTGTCGAAATCGAACTCGAATGCCGGATCGTTCGGCGCTGCCGACTGCGTGTCGGCCATCGGCTTTTCGAAGCGCGTAGCGGCGGATTTCGGCTCGGCGGTCACATCCGGCGCCAGCGACGCCGAAGACGCAACCGCCGGCGTTGCCGGAACCGGGAAGCGGGAGACGTCGTCCAGCAGGTCGTCGGAGCTGAGTTCCTTGGCGGAACGGAAACCACCCTGCGGAATCTGCGGTTGATCCGGCTCGCTGATGACGCTGGTCAGTTCCTCGGCCAGACGGTCCCACTCGATCGCGGGTTCCTCGAAATGCGGTTCGCGTTGCGCGGCCGCCCGGGCGCTTTCTTCACGCACATCGCGAGCGATCGGCTCGATAACAGGGGTTGCTGGAATTTCAGCAATGGGCGCCGCCGGTTCGGCGGCAGCCGCCGGCTGATACGTGGCGCGCTGCATTCTGAAATCCGTCGCCAACGAGCGAAAGCGCTGCGCAACGGGCGCTTGAGCCGGGGCTGACGGCGCAACGGGCTCGACAATTGCAACCGGCTCTTCGAGAACGGGCTGCTCGACAAGCGGCGCCGATGCCGGCGCAGGCTCGCTCGCAACCGAACTGCCGACGGCCATTTCAAGCTCGTTGGCGAGATCGAATTCGAAGGTCTCGACAGCCGGCGCTGCCGCAGCGACAGGCGCGGGCTGCGCAGCCGGGACATCCAGATCGAAGGGTGGATCGAAACTGTAGGAGCGAGACGTGAAAGCCGGCTCCTGACGGGCCACCGCGGCCTCGCTCGACAACTCCGGCTGGCCAGAAATCGTTTCCGGCTCGATAGCCTCGACGAAGGACGGCGCTTCCGCAAAAGCTTCGACCTGGGGCGCATCGACCGGCTGCGGCTGGTCGTCCAGCGAGAGCTCCGGCTCACGGCGCTCTGCAGCGGACTGCCCGGGCCGCGCTTCGGGCGCGACGTCGACGCGGGCTTCTTCCCGTTCCGGTGCAGTATTGTCGTTGCGCGGCGCGTCGAACATCTCGAATTCGCGCAGCAATTCGTCTTCGAGATTGAAGATCGGATGCTGCGGCCGAGGGACTGCGGCCTCTATTTCCGGCTCGCGGAGCTGCTCCACGGGCCGGATATTGACGAAGGAAGGGTCTCGCCTCTGAGTGTTCGCGGCAACCGGCTTCGGTTCAAAACCAACGATGCGGGCGAGTTCAGCCAACGGGTCGTCGTCCGCAAATACATCCGGACCCTTCGCCCCGCTACGCGCAAATTGTTTCTCTGCCATTACGCTCCACTCACACTGACACGAACCTGTTGCCAGCGCATTGTGGGGAAATGGTGACGTTTAGCGCATCTCGTTTGGCGCATCCGTTCCGGTAATACCAAGACCGGACTTCAAAACCGAAGCGACCGCATTCACCAACCCAAGTCTGGCAATGCTCAATTCTCTGTCGTTATCGTTAATAAACCGTAACTCTGGCGTATCCTTACCCTTATTCCAGTGTGCGTGGAAGGCGCTGGCCAGATCATACAGGTAAAACGCGATGCGATGCGGCTCCTGCGCGACCGAGGCCGCCTCGATGACGCGCGGATATTCGGCGAGCTTGGCGATCAGCTGCAACTCGTTCGGGTCATTGATTCGACCGCGCACGGCGGAAGCCAGATCGAGCGAGGCCGTATCCAGGTCGGGAAACGCTTCGCGCGCCTGACGGAACACCGACATGCAGCGCGCATGCGCATACTGCACGTAGAACACCGGATTGTCCTTGGAATGCTCGGTGACCTTGGCAAAGTCGAAATCGAGCGGCTCGGAGCTTTTCCGATACAGCATCATGAAGCGCACCGCATCGCGGCCGACTTCCTCGACCACTTCACGCAGCGTCACGAAGTCGCCGGAGCGCTTCGACATCTTCACCGGCTCGCCGTCGCGGAAGAGCTTCACTAACTGGCAGAGAAGCACCGTCAGCTTTGCCTTGCCGCCGGAGACGGCGCGCGCCACGGCTTCAAGCCGCTTGACGTAACCGCCATGGTCGGCGCCGAGAATGTAGATCATCTCGCTGAAGCCGCGGTCATACTTGTCTTTGAAATAGGCAACGTCGGCCGCGAAATAGGTATAGCTGCCATCCGACTTGATCAGCGGCCGGTCGATATCGTCACCGACTTCGGTGGAGCGGAACAGGGTCTGTTCGCGATCTTCCCAGTCTTCCGGCGGCTGGCCCTTCGGCGGCGGCAGCGCGCCCTTGTAGACATGGCCCTTGAAGGTCAGGTCGTTGATTGCCGAAAGGATCGGCCCGCCATTGCCGGCGTGCAGCGTGCGCTCGGAGAAAAAGACGTCGTGGTGAACGTTCAGCGCTTCCAGATCGCTGCGGATCATTGCCATCATCGCATCGATGGCCCGGTCGCGGATCAGCGGCATCCACTTGTCTTCAGGCATGGCGCGCAGCGAGGAGCCGAACTCCTGCACCAGCGCCTGACCGACCGGCACGAGGTAATCGCCCGGATAAAGGCCGGGCGGGATCTCGCCGACCTCTTCGCCAAGCGCCTCGCGGTAGCGGATGAAAACAGAGCGCGCCAGCACGTCGATCTGCGAGCCGGCGTCGTTGATGTAATATTCCTTGGTCACCGCATAAC
Organism: uncultured Rhizobium sp.; assembly: GCA_945952045.1. Lineage (GTDB taxonomy): Bacteria > Pseudomonadota > Alphaproteobacteria > Rhizobiales > Rhizobiaceae > Metarhizobium. Next base: position 7,788 of record CAMFHE010000053.1, on the reverse strand, counting down.
CGGCGAAAGCCATGAGGTTTGCCAGCGCGTCGCCGACGACGGCGCCGCGGCAATGGCCGACATGCATCGGTCCTGTCGGGTTGGCGGAAACATATTCGACGTTCACCTTGCGGCCGTCGCCCATCGGCGAGCGCCCGAAATCGACGCCGCCAGCGATGATCGCAGCCAGCACTTCCTGCCAGTATTTGACGCCGAGGCGGATGTTGATGAAGCCCGGACCGGCAACGGAAATTTCCGCCACATCCGGGTCGCGCTTCAACTCCGAGGCGATGATATCGGCCAGCGCCCGCGGGTTCGTGCCCAGCGGCTTGGCAAGCACCATGGCTGCATTGGTGGCGACATCGCCATGGCTCGGATCGCGCGGCGCTTCGACCGTAATGCGCCCGAAATCGAGTTCAGATCGCTTTTCCTTCACGATATCAATCGCTTCCAAAGCGGCCTTAATTCTCTTCTCGAAATCGGTAAAAAGGTTCATGATCCTGTCCACTTGCAATTGGCGCATCGTGACGGCAGGCATAAGGCCTGCAATTCCCGGCGCTGCCTATCGCAAATCGGGTGTGTGGTCAAACAGGCGGCGATGGGTGTTCATCGCATAAGTGTCGGTCATGCCCGCCAGATAGTCGCCGACATGACGCGCACGCGCCGCCGGTCCGAGTTGCGGAATGCAATCCACCCAATAATGCCCCTGCATCAATTGCGGATCGTCCATGAAGGCGCGAAACAGGTCGGCGACGATCTGCGCGGCATTGGCGCGGATGCGCATGATATCGGGATGCCGGTATATGCGCTTGAACAGCATTGCCTTGATCTGCCTGTCCGTCTCGGACATCCTTTCCGAGAAGGTTGCGATGACGCGATCGGCATTGCGGATATCCTGCGCCGATTGTGGGGCGACCTGCTTCAGGCGCTCCTGCGAAACGGCGATGACATCTTCCACCATGCGGGTGATCTGGCGGCGCATGATCTCATGGGTAAAGCGGCTGTCTTCCAGATAGGGATAACGGTCCCGCACCTCGGCCATCAGCCCGGCGAGGAAGGGAATTTCCTCCAACATATCGAAAGTCAGATAGCCGGAGCGCAAGCCGTCATCGATGTCATGGGTGTTGTAGGCGATATCGTCGGCAATCGCCGCCACCTGCGCCTCCAGGCTGGCGAAGCTTGCCAGTTCGAGATCGTGCAGCTCGCAATAATCGAGGATCGGCTGCGGAACGGGTCCGCGTGTGCCTTCTCCATCCGGCGTAAGCAGCGGGCCATTATGCTTGACGAGGCCTTCAAGGCTTTCCCAGGTCAGGTTCAGCCCGTCGAATTCGGCATAACGACGCTCCAGCTTGGTGACGATGCGCAGAGACTGGGCATTGTGGTCGAAACCGCCATAGTCCTTCAGCATGTCGTGAAGCGCGTCCTCGCCGGTATGGCCGAAGGGCGTGTGACCGAAATCGTGGACGAGCGCCACGCCCTCGGCCAGATCCTCGTCAAGCTTGAGCGCGCGCGCCAGCGCACGGGCGATCTGCGCCACCTCGATCGTATGGGTCAGGCGTGTGCGATAATGATCGCCGTCAGGCCCGATAAACACCTGCGTCTTGTGCTTGAGCCGGCGGAAGGCGGTGGTGTGGACGATGCGGTCGCGGTCGCGCTGGAAATCGGACCGCGTCAGGCTTGCCGTTTCCGGATAGAGCCGTCCCCGGCTCGCCCACGGATTGGCCGCATAGATTGCCCGTTCGCCTGCCCCGAACCCCAGTGCATTTTCATCGATCGTCATCGTTCTTCCTGTCCGGGCCGTGCCGCCCATTGACGTCCGCACGCCCTCTTCATACCTATTAGCAACGAGAGCAACGCGTGCGGACCCATTTCGCTGTTTTCGACTGCGCCGCAGACGGCCCGGTCGATGAATAGAATATATAGGTCAGCGGCTTGAGCGAACCATGACAAACCATCTCTCCGGATCTTGACCCCGGCAGGAGGCACAATGAGCACCGAAACCGTTACCCTTTCCGACTCGGCGGCGAAGCGAATCGCCGCCATCCTGACCACCGAGGACGGCAAGAACGCCATGCGCGTCTCCGTTGAAGGCGGCGGCTGTTCCGGGTTTTCGTACAAGTTCGATCTTATCGACACACCCGCCGGCGATGACGATTTCATCATCGAAAAGAATGCCGCGACCGTGTTTATCGACAGCATGTCGCTCATCTACATGGCCGGTTCGGAGATCGATTTCGTCGACAACCTGCTTGGCCAGTCCTTCCAGATCAAGAACCCCAATGCCGTGGCAAGCTGCGGCTGCGGCACCAGCTTCTCCATCTGAGGCAATCCGCTTCATCCCCAGCCAATCGGGCCGCAGCACACCGCCGCGGCCCTTTTCTTATGGCAAAGCGACCCGCTTCCGCTATGAAGGGAAAAAGCTCTAGGCCGGTTCCGCTTTTCCCCGAATCGCGAAAACGCTCTATCTCTTTGTTTTCACGCATTTCCGGACGGAAAACCGCTTCGCACTTTTCCTGGAAATGCTCTAAGGATCGTTCGCCATGAAGATTGCCACCTGGAACATCAACGGCGTGCGCGCGCGTATCGACAATCTTTGCGCATGGCTGCAGACCTCCAATCCCGACATCGCCTGCCTGCAGGAAATCAAGACCGTCGACGAAGGTTTTCCGCGCGAGGCGATCGAAGCGCTCGGCTATCACGTCGAAACCCATGGCCAGAAAGGCTTCAACGGCGTGGCGCTGCTGTCGAAGATCCGTCCGGACGAGGTCAATCGCGGCCTCCCCGGCGATGACGCCGACGAGCAGTCGCGTTTCATCGAGGGCGTATTTTCCATACCCGGCGGCGTGGTACGCGTCGTCTCGCTCTACCTGCCGAATGGAAATCCGCCGGACGATCCGGTGAAATATCCCTACAAGCTTGCCTGGATGGAACGGCTGCAGGCCTATGCCGCCAAGAGGCTGGCGCTGGAGGAGCCCTTGATCCTCGCCGGCGACTACAATGTCATCCCCGAACCGCATGACTGCTACGATCCGGCTGTCTGGGCGGGCGATGCGCTTTTCCTGCCGCAGACGCGTCAAGCCTTTCGCAGGCTGGAAAACCTCGGCCTGCTCGACGCCGTGCGCGCCACCACGGACGCCACCAAGCTCTATACGTTCTGGGATTATCAGGCCGGTGCCTGGCAGAAGAACAACGGCATCCGCATCGACCATCTGATGCTGTCGCCGGAAGCGGCCAATCGCCTGCTCTCGACCTCGATCGAAAAGCATGTGCGCGCCTGGGAAAAGCCGTCCGACCACGTTCCGGTCGTCGGCCATTTCGATTTCACCACCTGATCATGTGAGAAGACGTCCGCGCGCGGCCGGCGCTATCAAGCCTTATTCGGCCTCGGCCGATGCGAGGTTGTGGGCGCGCTGAATGGCGCCGCGACGGTCTTTTTCGGTCGATACCGAAAAGGCTTCTTCCTGGAGCGACTGCATCCAGGCGCAATCCTGCGGATGGCATTTGTCGATCGCAGCCGTCATGAACGCAAGACCGCGCACCGACTGGCCTTCCTGAAACAGGATATTGCCAAACACCGCCATGGCGCCGGCATGGCCGTTCTTGCGGGCGGCATTCAGCCACTTCTTGGCCTGCTGCACGTTTGGCTTGCCGCCATCGCCTTCGAGAATCATCTTGGCGAGCTGGAACTGCGCTTCGGCGACGCCGAAGGTGGATGCGGCCTGGAAATAGAGCTGACGCGCTTGCGAGAGATCGACCTGCACCGGGCTGTCGGGAATGCCGAACTGGTAATAATGCGCCAGCGCCATCAGCGCATTGACGAAGAAACCGGTGTCTTCCGAGCCCGGCTCGACGCCCTGATTGGCGATCTCGCTGTAAATCTTGAAGGCTTCGAAATCGTTGCGCGTGACGCCGTCGCCATCCGCATACATGTTGGCCAGCGCCCAGCGCGAGCCGGTATGGCCCTTTTCGGCGGCATAACGATAGGCTTCGATGGCTTCCTGCTTCTGGCCGTTCTTGTAGGCCTTGAAGCCGAATTTGAAGAGGTCGAACGGCCCCGAATCCTTGTTGACTTCGGTCTTGATATCGAAGGCGTGGCACTGGCTCGCGCCCGCAAAGGCAATTGCCAGTCCCATCATGACGGCTTTAACGGATCGATACTCAAACATCAGCATGACGGCACTGTTCTTTCGCTCCGCTCGCCAGACAATCCACCGAAGCGGCGGACCGGATTCGAGCCGGTATTCTTGTGAGGGAACGACCTGTCGCCTTCGGCGCTCTTGCCGGAATGACGCCTCGTTCCGAACTGTATGAACAAGCATAGGAGCGCATTTGGACGACACTGAGGCCCGCAACTGCAGCATGAGAATTCAGAGTGCAGGAATCGGTCCCGACCTGAAACACATACGCGTGAGTGGATAAGCCTGCCGCCGGAAAGAAAGCCGTATTCTGCCCAAAATGGTTAACAGGCACGGAATGCCTTACCCATCGCGGATCAAAAGAATTCGACTGTCTTTTTATCATTTCGCCCAAAAATGCATCTGCCCACTTGAAACTGTTCCCATCGCTGCGCCCAGTTTGTGGCGGGAAATGGACAGAATTGACCCCTGAACTTGATACACGACCTCTTGAAAAATACTGTTGCGGAATCGTCACAGAAACGTGATGCGTGATGCACGGGCCGTTTCGACAAGCTTTAACGGACGGTTGCCGCAGATATTCTTTCCACGGCAATATTCACCGTCAAGCTTAAAACTTTATTGCATAGGACGTGCTCATTCCGAGCGCCCAATCGCCACCCACGGTCGCATCCAGCGTGGCGCCACGCGCAATGCTCTGCTCTCCAGCCGTCAGATAGGTCAGCCCCGCGCCAAGCCGGAAGGTGCCGATATCTGTCTGGAGTTGTGCACCTGCGCCCAGCGTCCAGCTATCGGTCAAGGTATCCGCGCCCGTACCGACACCCTTGTCCCAGGTCAGACTGACGAGGCCGGACAGCGTCTCGGTGAAATTATGGGCAAAGCCAGCCTGGATCGTCCAGCCGTCCTGAAAGTTGAAATCCTTTCGCTGCGGTCCGAAGCCGCTGACGACATAGTCGAGCGACGGCAAAACGCTCCAATCCGTCCACTTGACCGAACCGAAGGCAAGCCAGTCCTCGGCAATGCCGCTGCGCAGGCTGATCTCCAGCGATTGCGGCAACGTTCCTCCGCCATAGGCGAAGACGGAGTACCCGGCAGGCACGCCATATCGCGCCGCCGCCAGCGGCGAGGCCGTGAAAGTACCCTCACCTTCATGACCGACCGCCGAGCGGTAAAGGATCTGCGCCCGCATCGCGTAATCGGGAATTTCGTAAGCAGCGCCGATGCGGTAGCCATAGGCCTCATCGTCCGACAGATGCAGCGTGCCGAGCAGCGAGCGATCCTCATAATCGATGCTTTGCAGGAAAGCGCCGCCGATCAGGACGAGATTGCCGCGCCCCGCAGCAAACTTGGCCGCGCACGTCGCGCCATACTCATTGGAACGCAGACGCGAGGCAATCGAGCCGTTCCGCCCGGCCATCAATTGCGCCATCTGCGTTTGCGGACCGTATTCCAGCGATGCGCCATAGGGCTGTGTATAGGTGACGGCGCAGGAAAAGGCATCGCTGATACCGATTTTGGCCGCGAGGCTCGGTACCCAATAATTGCCGGTCATGCCGTCGTCCGAGACCGGCCATCCCGAAACTGTTTCAAAGGCGCGAGAGGGCGCGACATAGGTGGCGCCGCTATGAAGGACCACGCGGCCATCCTCGTAGAGAATATCGGTATCCGCCGTTCCGCGCGCAAAGCCGCCGGCATGCGCCGCCCCCGCCGCAACCGTCGCCATCGCGATGGCAGCTACGCCCCTGATCGTCATGTGCATTTCAATCGTTCCCCGTTTGCGGCGCCCCCGATCCTCTCCGCCGAAAGCGGACGAGATACGCCACACCACCTAACCGAGCAGTTTGACTTGAGGCAAATGGCAGGACGGAAAAATATGAGGGTACGCCTCATCAAACTTGGGGCCTTCGCGGAACACGATACCGTTAACGATGCATTAGCAGCAACTGCATTTCGTTTCTTAGGGATGGAATTGTCCACAAGGAGAAAATCTTTGCGCCAGCCGGCCAATGTGGCCGATCCGGCCTATCCACAGGGATTTCGTAGGGCAACCCATCAAACAGAAAAGCCGCCGGATCACTCCGGCGGCCTCGTTTCAGGAAAGAAGATTTGATCAGCCCGCTTCCGAAACGCGCTGAAGCGCGACCGTAAGGCTGGCACGCTGACCCTCGAGTTCAGCCAAGCGCTCGCGCTCGGCTGCGACGACCTCTGGATTGGCATTGGCGACGAATTTTTCGTTCGAAAGCTTGCCGTTGATGCGGGCGATTTCCTGGTCGCCCTTGGCGATCGCCTTTTCCAGACGTGCCTTTTCCGCACCGAGATCGATCAGCGTGCCCAACGGCAGGCAGATAGTCGCCTCGCCGACGACGATCTGCGCGGCGCCCTTCGGCGCGCTGTCGGCCAGCGAAATCGCATCCACGCGCGCCAGACGCTTGATTGCGGCGTCATGGCGGGCCAGACGCGCTTCGGTCGTGCCGTTGGCGCCGATGACCACCAGCGGCGCAACCGCGGACGGCGGCACGTTCATTTCGGCGCGAACCGAGCGCAGACCGGAAACGAGATCGACCAGCCAGTTCATTTCCGCAGCCGCAGCCTCATCGGCATAGGACGGCGTGGACCATTCCGCATGGCAGAGCAGGCTGTCACGCGTTTCGCCTTCACCGGCAGTATGCGCCCAAAGCTCTTCCGTCATGAAGGGCATGAAGGGATGCAGCAGCTTGTAGATCTCTTCCAATACATAGGCGACGCAGGCCTGCGCTTCCTTGCGAGCGCTTTCGTCTTCGCCGGAGAAGATCGGCTTCAACAGTTCCAGATACCAGTCGCAGACCTGATTCCAGACGAAGCGATAGAGGCTGCCGGCGGCATCGTTGAAGCGATAGTTCTCGATCGCCTCGGTCACTTCGCCCTGCGTGCGCGAAAGCTCGGTCAGGATCCAGCGATTGACGGTCAGCGACGCCGCTTCCGGCACGAAATGCGGATCGCGCTTGACGCCATTCATTTCGGCAAAGCGCGTGGCGTTCCACAACTTGGTGCCGAAGTTGCGGTAACCGGCGATACGGGACGGATCGAGCTTCACGTCACGCCCCTGCGCCGCCATGATCGCCAGCGTGAAGCGCAGCGCGTCGGCGCCGTATTCCTTGATCAGTTCCAGCGGATCGATGACGTTGCCCTTGGACTTCGACATCTTCTGGCCGTTCTTGTCGCGGACCAGCGCGTGGACATAGACAGTGTGAAACGGCTCGACCGGATTGCCGTCCTCATCCTTCATAAAGTGAAGGCCCATCATCATCATGCGGGCAACCCAGAAGAAGATGATGTCGAAACCGGTGACCAGCACGCTGGTCGGATAATACTTGGCGAGCTCCGGCGTCTGGTCCGGCCAGCCAAGCGTCGAGAATGGCCACAATGCCGAAGAGAACCAGGTGTCGAGAACGTCCTCGTCGCGGGTCAGGATGGCGCCCGGCTCGAAATTCTCCAGCTTGTCCTCGACCCAGGCCTTCCACGGACCTTCATGGGCAAGGTAATGCTGGATGGCGGCCTGAAGCGCCTCTTCCTCGCTCTTTTCAACGAAGACCTGACCGTCGGGACCATACCAGGCCGGGATCTGATGGCCCCACCACAGCTGGCGCGAAATGCACCAGGGCTGGATGTTTTCCATCCACTCGTAATAGGTCTT
>CAMFHE010000052.1 GCA_945952045.1 uncultured Rhizobium sp. | reverse complement strand
ATGCGCAGGTGCATTCGCTGTCGCAGAAGAACCAGGAAGATTTCATCTGGTCGACGCGCTCGGCGGCGGCCGGCGGCGTCACCACCATCGTCGATATGCCCTATGACGAAGGCAATCTCGTCTGCTCGGCCGAGGCCGTCGCCCGCAAGGTCGCCCATGCCGGCCCGCAGGCCCGCGTCGATTTCGCCCTCTACGGTACCGTCGACCCCGAGGAAGGCCCGGCGCGCATCGCCGAGATGGTCGAGGCCGGCGTCGCCGCCTTCAAGTTCTCGACCTTCGGCACCGATCCGAAACGCTTTCCGCGCATTCCGCCGGCCTTGCTGCAGGCCTGCTTCGCGGCGATTGCCCCGACCGGGCTGACGGCCGGCGTCCACAACGAGGACGACGAGGCGGTGCAGAGCTACATGGCGGCGGTGAAGGCGTCTGATATTTCCGACTGGCGCGCCCATGGCCTGTCGCGCCCGCCGATCACCGAATTGCTGGCCATGCACACCATTTTCGAGACCGGCGCCGACACGGGCTGCCCCTCGCATGTGGTGCATTGCTCGCTGGGGCGCGGCTACGACATCGCCGCCGCCTATCGCCGCGACGGGTTCGAAGCGACCGTGGAATGCTGCATCCACTATTTGACGCTGGACGAGGAAAACGACGTGCGCCGCCTCGGCGGCAAGGCCAAGATCAATCCGCCGATCCGCCCGCGCGCCGAGGTGGAAAGCCTGTGGCGCAAGATCACCGAGGGCAAGGTCTGGCTGGTCTCGACCGACCATGTCAGCTGGTCCGAGGAGCGCAAGACAAAGGAGGACATGCTCGCCAATTCCTCCGGCGTGCCGGGGCTGGAGGTCATGGTGCCGCTGTTTATCAAGGGCGCGCTGGAGCGTGGCGTGCCGCTGACCTGGGCCGCGAAACTGATGGCCGAGAACCCGGCAAGACATTTCCGCCTCGACCATGTGAAGGGCGCGCTGACCCCCGGCCGCGATGCCGACATCACCGTGCTGACCCCGGAGGAAACCGTCTACGACGCCGCTGCCAGCGGCCACAACATCGTCGGCTGGAGCCCCTATAACGGCATCCGCCTGCCCTACCGCGTCGCCGCCACCTATCTGCGCGGCCAGCCGGTCTTCGACGGCAAGAACGTTGTCGCCGAGCCCGGCACCGGCGCCTTCGTGCGCCCGCCGCTGACGCGGGTGCTGTCGGCATGAGCGCCCGCAACCTGCCCGTCGATGCCGCCCGCATCGCTGCCGATATCGAAGCACTGGCCGAGATCACCGAGCCCGGCCGACCCTATACGCGCCGCGCCTTTTCGCCGTTGTTTCTGAAGGGTCGCGCTTACATCGAAGCGCGGATGAAGGCGGCCGGCCTTGAGACCCGCATCGATGCCGGCGGCAATCTGATCGGCCGGCGCCCCGGCAAAAACCCGGCGCGCGGCACGATCATGCTTGGCTCGCATTCCGACACCGTGCCGGATGGCGGCCGTTTCGACGGCATTGCCGGCGTCATCGCCGCGCTGGAAGTGGCGCGGTCGCTTGCGGATCAGGGTATTGCCCTTGAGCACAATCTGGAAATCGTCGATTTCCTCGCCGAGGAAGTGTCGATCTTCGGCGTTTCCTGCATCGGCAGCCGCGGCATGACCGGGCAATTGCCCGACGCCTGGCTGGCGCGCCAGCAGGACGGACGGACGCTGCATCAGGCCATCGGCGAGATGGGCGGCGATGCCAGTGCCCTGGCGCAGCAATCGCGTCCCGATCTCGCCGGTTTCCTCGAACTGCATATCGAGCAGGGGCCGATCCTCGAAAACGAGCGCTGCGATATCGGCGTCGTCACCGCGATTGCCGGCATCACCCGCATCGAGGTGATTATCGAAGGCCGCGCCGACCATGCCGGCACGACGCCGATGACGGGGCGCGCCGATGCGCTGGTCGCCGCCTCGCAGCTCGTGCTCGACATCCGCCATGCGGCGAGCGGGCTGGCGGCACAGAGCAAGGGCCATTTCACCGCCACCGTCGGCGAATTCGCCATCGAGCCGAATGCCGCCAATGTCGTGCCCTCGCGGGTGCGGCTGTTGATCGATGCCCGCGCCGAGCTTCGCGAGGACATGCTGGCCTTCCAGAGCTGGCTGGCTGCCGCGACCGAAAAGCTGGCGAGCGCGCAAGGCGTGAGCATCGCGGCGCCGGTAACCATTTCCGACAACATGCCGACACCCGGCCATGCCGGCCTGCTCGACATTCTCGATCACGCGGCGGAGGCGGTCGGGGCCACGCATCGGCGCATGGCCTCGGGCGCGGGGCATGACACCGCCTGGATCGCCAAGGTGGCGCCCGCGGCGATGATCTTCGTGCCGTGCCGGGAGGGCCGCAGCCACTCCGCCGATGAATGGGCCGAAAACGACGATATCGCGCTCGGCGCCGGCGTCCTGCTGCGCGCCACGCTCGCCATGGATGAAGCGCTGCCTTTCACGGCAGATTGAAACGGATCAGGGAGACAGACCGATGGGACGCATACTGGTTGAGAAGGATGTCGAGGCGGCCGTCAAGGGCGGGTCCGTCTATGCTGCCGGCGGCGGCGGCTGGGCCGATCATGGCCGGATGCTGGGTTATGCCGCCGTTGCCATCGGCAAGCCGGAGCTCGTCTCCATCGACGAACTCGACGACAGCGACTGGATCGCCACCGCCGCCGCCATCGGCGCGCCGGCCTCGACCACGCCCTGGGAAATGCGCGGCGTCGATTACGTCAAGGCGGTGCAGTTGCTTCAGGAAGCGCTGGGCGAAAGGCTCGCCGGCCTGATCATAGGCCAGAACGGCCGTTCCTCCACCCTCAATGCCTGGCTGCCCTCGGCGATCCTCGGCACCAAGGTTGTGGATGCGGTGGGCGATATCCGCGCCCATCCGACCGGCGACATGGGTTCCATCGGCATGGCCGGTTCGCCCGAACAGATGATCCAGACGGCTGTCGGCGGCAATCGCGACGAGAACCGTTATATCGAGCTGGTGGTCAAGGGTGCGACGGCAAAGGTCTCGCCGGTGCTGCGCGCCGCCTCCGACCAGTCCGGCGGCTTCATTGCCTCCTGCCGCAATCCGCTGCGGGCGTCTTACGTCCGCACCCATGCCGCGCTTGGCGGCATCTCCATGGCGCTGACGCTCGGCGAAGCGATCATCGCCGCCGAAAGCAAGGGCGCCAGCGCCGTCATCGACGCCATCTGCAAGACGACCGGCGGCGTCATCCTCGCCGAAGGCACGATCACGAAAAAGAATGTGGTCTATACCAAGGAAGCCTTCGACATCGGCACCGTCACCATCGGCAGCGGCGACAAGGCGGCCGTGCTGCATGTGATGAACGAATATATGGCGGTCGAGGATGCCGGCGGCGCCCGCATCGCCACCTTCCCCTCGGTCATCACCACGCTTTCGGCCGAAGGCGAGCCGTTGTCGGTCGGGCAGTTGCATGAGGGCATGACCGTGCATGTGCTGCATGTGCCCAAGGAGATCATCCCGCTTTCGGCCAGCGTGCTCGATCCGAGCGTCTACCCGCCGGTGGAAAAAGCCATGGGCATCGAAATCTCGAAATACGTGTTCGGCTCGTAAGCGCGCCTGAAGCGACAAATGACGACAGCCTGAAAAGGACACCACCATGCCCAAGCCCAATCCGCGTCATCCGAATTTCCCCATTCCCGGCGGGCCGGCCTTGCGGGCCAGGGGGTGGCGGCAGGAGGCATTGCTGCGCCTTCTGGAAAACGTCCTTTCCGTCGGCGAAGACCCGGACAATCTCGTCGTCTATGCCGCGCTCGGCAAGGCGGCGCGCAACTGGCCGGCCCATCGCGGCATCGTCAAGGCGCTGATCGAGATGGACGAGGACCAGACGCTGATCATCCAGTCCGGCAAGCCTATCGGCCTCGTCAAGACCCATGCCAAGGCGCCGCTGGTCATCATGGCCAATTGCAACATCGTGGGACAATGGGCCAAGGCCGAGTATTTTTATGAGCTGCAGCGCAAGGGGCTGATCTGCTGGGGCGGGCTGACGGCAGGCGCCTGGCAATATATCGGCAGCCAGGGCGTCATCCAGGGCACCTATGAGATCTTCATGCGCATCGCCGAAAAGCGTTTCGGCGGCGAGCTTGCCGGGCGTTTCATCCTCACCGCCGGCCTCGGCGGCATGGGCGGAGCGCAGCCGCTCGCCGGCCGCATGGCGGGCGCTGCGATCCTCTGCGTCGATATCGACCCGGCCCGCGCCGAGGCGCGCAAGAAGATCGGTTATCTCGAAGAAATCGCCTCCGACCTCGACGCCGCACTGGCGATGATCGACAGGGCGGTGAAGGAGAAGCGGGCGCTCTCCGTCGGCCTTGTCGGCAATGCCGCCGAAATCTACCCCGAAATCGCAAGACGCTGCATCGTGCCGGATATCGTCACCGACCAGACCTCGGCCCATGACCTCGTCTATGGTTATGTGCCGAAGGGCATGGGCCTTTCCGAAGTGCGCTCGCTGCGCGAGGACGGACAAGGGCAGCTGATGGCCGCCAGCCGCGCCTCCATCGTCGAGCATGTGCAGGCGATGCTGGATTTCCAGAAAAAGGGCTCGGAAGTCTTCGACAACGGCAATCTGATCCGCACGCAGGCGCGCGAGGGCGGCATCACCAATGCCTTCGACATCCCGATCTTCACCGAAGCCTATCTGCGTCCGCTGTTCTGCCGCGCCATCGGCCCGTTCCGCTGGATGGCGTTGTCGGGCGAGGAAAGCGACATCGCCCGCATCGACGACCTGCTCTTGGAAATGTTCCCGGACAACCGCATCGTCACCAACTGGATCCATCTCGCCCGCCAGCATATCCCATTCGAGGGCCTGCCGGCGCGCATCGCCTGGCTGGGACATGGCGAGCGCACGGCGCTGGCCCGCGCCGTCAACCGGCTGGTGGGTGAGGGCGAATTGAAAGGTCCCATCGCGTTTTCCCGCGACCATCTCGATGCCGGCGCCATGGCGCATCCCAACATCATGACCGAAGGCATGAAGGACGGCTCCGACGCCATCGCCGACTGGCCGCTGATCGATGCGATGATGCTGTGCTCGTCGATGGCCGATCTCGTCGTCGTCCATTCCGGCGGTGGCGGCTATGCCGGCTTCATGACCAGCTGCGGCGTCACCGTCGTCGCCGATGGCACGGACGCGGCGGATGAGCGCCTCGACCATGCACTGACCAACGATACCGCGCTCGGCGTCATGCGCTATGCCGATGCGGGTTATGAGGAGGCGCTGGACGAGGTGGAGAAGAAGGACGTGCCCTACATCCGCACCCTCTGAGGCATCACTGGTTCGACGCCACGATCCGGTTGGAGATCTCGACGAGATTGCCGTCGGGGTCGCGGATATAGACCGAGCGGATCGCTCCCGTTGCGCCTGTGCGCGGCGCAGGGCCTTCGACGACCGGCACGCCCATGCGGGCGAGATGGGCGATGGCCTCGGACAGCGGCGTCTGCGTGATAAAACAGAGGTCGGCGGAGCCTGGCGTTGCAAGGCGGGCTTTTGGCTCGAATTCGCGGCCACGCTCATGCAGGTTGATCTTCTGGTTGCCGAATTTCAGCGCCTTGCGCCCCTGCGCGAAGACATCCACCGTCATGCCCAGCACTTCGGTGTAGAAATCGCAGGTCGCCTCGATGCTGGCCACGGTCAGCACCAGATGGTCGAGATGGTCGATACGGATCATGCAATTCCTCCTGCCGGAGGATGGGCCGATTCGCGGGCGCGCGGCAAGCATGCCGGCGCCCGCAAAGGTTCAGCCCTTCTCGCAAAAGGCGATGCGGTTGCTGAACGGATCGGTGACCGTCATCTCCAGCCCCCAGGGGGCCTCTTCGACGCCAGGTTTCATGTAGCGATAGTCCTTGGCCGTCAGTTCTTCACGGAAGGCGCGTACACCGGTCATCCAGACGAAGGCCTTGGCGCCGGGCGAGGCATCGCCCGCATGTTCCGAAAGATGCAGGACCATGCCGCTGCGCGATATCTGGCAATAGAGCGGGAAATTTTCGCCGAAGCGGTGTTCCCAGTCGACGCTGAAGCCAAGAAAATCCCGGTAGAACTCCATCGCCTTCTCGACCGAGAAGATGCGGAAGATCGGGATGGGCGGGGTGATCGACACCGCCTCTTTTGGGGCCTCTTCCTGCGCCGCATCGATGCGGGCGGAGAGAATATTCCACTGTTCGCAGCCGAACTGGTCGGCGACGATCTCAAGGGCTTCGGAATGGCTGATCGCCACGTCGCGCGCGGCAAAAGCCTGCCGCAGCACCCTGGCCATGAGTTTGGCATCGCGAAAATCGCGCATGGTTCATCCTTCGCTGGCGGTAAACGGAACCGATCAGTGCCCGCATTGCTGACCCGCTTACCATCGTTGGCCGAAAGGCGAGGATGAAAGGGCGCACACTCTGGATGCATTCACCATGACGCAGAAACGTCGCGGGGCAGCAGGCTGCATCCGGCCGGGATGGAACCTAGCCGGGTGCTCTCCGCAACGCAAGTCTCAGCGTTTGCCGGCGATGATTTCGCCGAGCACGACGCCGAAGCGTTTGGCTTCTTCCGGCGTGTTGTAATGCACCATGGAGATGCGCAGCGCCCCCTCCTCCATGGTCAGGCCGAGCCGCCTCATCAGGCGCGGTGCGAACATGTGGCCGTCGCGAAGGCCGATGCCGGCCTCCCCCATCTTGCGCGCGATTGCCTGCGGCGAATGGCCGGGAATGGAAAAACAGATGGTCGGCACACGGCCGGAGACTTTTTCATCCTCGGAAATGCCGTAGATGACGGCGCCATGGCTGCGCAACTCGGCCAGCAGGGCCTTCGACAATTCCATTTCGTATTCGCGGATGGCGCCCATCGCGGCGGCAAGGGCTGCGCGGCGGGAATTTGCCTCGGGCAGGAAACGCCGGCCGAGCGCTTCGAGATAGTGTACGGCGGCATTCATGCCGGCGACGTTTTCATAGGTGAAGGTGCCGACCTCGATCTTGTACGGCGGCACATCGGGAATGAAATCCTCCTTGAAGGTCGGCAGCTTGACCAGCGCCTCGTAGCGCCCCCAGAGAAAACCCATATGCGGCGAGAAATTCTTGTAGCCGGAGCAGACGAGATAATCGCAATCCCAGGCCTGCACGTCGATCAGCCCGTGCGGGCCGTAATGCACGCAATCGAGAAACACTTCCGCACCCGCCGCATGCGCAATACGGCCGACGCTTTCGACATCAACGATGGTGCCGATCGAATGGGCGGTGACCGTGCAGGCGACGAGGCGGGTGCGCTCGTTGACCAGCGGCTTCAGATCCTCCGGGTTCAGCGTCCCATCCTCGCGCATCCGCCACCAGACGATTTTTGCGCCGTCGGCCTCCAGCGCCATCCAGGTGGCAATGTTGGCGTCGTGATCCATGTCGGTGATGACGATCTCGTTCCGCTCACCCAGCATCTTGGCGATGCCGAGGCTGACGAGGCGGATGAAGGAGGTGGCGTTCAGCCCGAAGGAGATTTCCTCCGGCCTGTAAGCATTGACCAGCAAGGCCACGCTTTCGCGCGCCGCCGCCAGATTGCGGTCGACGCCCTGGCTATGGGCATAATGGGCCATGCGCTGGACATTGTAGTCGACGAGGTGGTTTGCCACGGCATCCACCACCGCCTGCGGCACCTGCGCGCCGCCGGCATTGTCGAGAAAGATGAAATCGCCGGCCTTTTGCAGCGCCGGAAACATGGTCCGGATCTCTTGAACGGGAAAGTCGCGCATTCTGGATTGCTCCCCTGTCGTTTTCCCCATCCGATCACAGGTTATTTTAAAGTTCAAGCATCTTGCGAACGATTGCATCAAGACGTTGAAATGCCTAGTTTCGCGACCGGTATTATCGAGGAGGAAAGATCATGCTGTCCGGCAAACGCATCCTGCTGATCATTTCGGGCGGCATCGCCGCATACAAGAGCCTCGACCTCATCCGCCGCCTGCGCGAACGGGGGGCAGCCGTGCGGCCGGTGATGACGGCGGGCGCGCAGCATTTCGTGACGCCGCTGGCGGTCGGGGCGCTGGCCGCCGACCATGTCTATACCGAGATTTTCTCGCGCGAGGACGAGCAGGATGTCGGCCATATCCGGCTGGCGCGCGATTGCGATCTGGTGCTGGTCGCGCCCGCCACTGCCGACTTGATGGCGAAGATGGCCAACGGGCTTGCCGACGACCTCGCCTCCACCGTGCTTCTCGCCACCAACCGGCCTGTTCTCGTGGCGCCCGCCATGAACCCGGTGATGTGGTCGGCCGCAGCGACACGGCGCAATGTCGAGCGACTGAAGGCCGATGGCATCCGCTTCAGCGGCCCCGCCTCCGGCGAGATGGCTGAAAGCGGCGAGGCCGGTGTCGGCCGCATGGCGGAACCGCTGGAGATCGTCGCATCCGTCGAGCGTCTGCTGGACAACGGGCCGAAACCGTTGGCGGGGCGCACCGCCATCATCACCTCGGGGCCGACGCATGAGCCGATCGACCCGGTGCGCTACATCGCCAACCGCTCTTCCGGCCGCCAGGGCCATGCCATCGCGGCGGCCCTTGCAGCGCTCGGGGCCGATGTCACCCTCGTCTCCGGCCCGGTCACCATTCCCAATCCGGCCGGCGTCACCACAATCCATGTCGAGCGCGCCGAGGAGATGCGCGATGCGGTGATCTCGCGCCTGCCGGCCGATATCGCCGTGATGGTCGCCGCCGTCGCCGACTGGCGGGTGGCCAGCAGTTCCGGCCAGAAGATCAAGAAGCAGCCCGGCGAAGCCCCGCCGCCGCTGATGCTGACCGAAAACCCGGATATCCTGAAAACCGTCGGCCATCACGCTGAGCGCCCGCGCCTCGTCGTCGGCTTTGCGGCGGAAACTCAAGATGTCGAGGAAAACGGCCGGGCAAAACTGGAGCGCAAGGGCGCGGACATGATCGTGGCCAACGACGTCTCGCCGGAAACCGGCATCATGGGCGGCACCCGCAACCGGGTCAAAATCATCGCCCGCGACGGCATTTCGGACTGGCCTGATATGGGCAAGGAGGAGGTGGCGGAAAAGCTGGCGCTGCTGATCGCCGAAAAACTCAAGGCGACAGGAGGCAAGGCATGAGTCTGTTTTCGCAATCAGGCTTCGATGCGACGCTTGAGCACATCCCCGGCATCACCTTCGTCGATCAATGGGAATCGCATGTCGCCAAGGTCGGGGACAAGGTGTTTGCCGTGCTGCGGCCGGACGAGCGCCTCGTCGTCAAGGTCAGCGAGGAAAGCTTCGAGATCCTGACGGCAATGGAGGGCATTGACCAGGCCCCCTATTTCGCCAAGCGCAAATGGGTGAGCATCGACAAGACCTCGCCGCTCGGCGAAGAGGATGTGCTGCATTATCTTCGCCGCTCCTACGATCTCGTCTCCGAGGGGCTGACGAAGAAGTTGCGGGCGGAGCTGGGGATCGTGCCGATTGGCCGCTAATCAACCCGAGGAAACCGTCGAATCCTCGATCATGTCGGCCGGCTTGAACAAGGCGGTTTCCAGCCCGTTTTCGCTGACGATCACGGCGCTGCCGTCGGGGATCTCGACCCAGGTGTCGGCCTCGTCGTTCAGCGGTTCGGACACCAGGCAATAGCCGCCGCCCTGGCCGATCGGCGCCGCATAGAGCGTCGGGGCCTTGAGGTCGGTGGCGTAGCGCACCGCATAGAGCGATTTCCCGTCCGAAAAGGCAGCGGTGAAGCGCACCAGCGCATCGCCGGTGAGATGTCGCGAGAGGCGCTCGACGAAAGCCAACGTTTCCGAAATGGCGCCGAGCGGATTGTCGCGCAGGCCGAACTGCATGGCGAGCAGGAAGATCAGCTCCGAATCGGTCGATCCCGCCCGGGCATTGAAAAGCTCATCGCTGAGCATGGTCTCCATCGGCCGGCGCAGGCGGTCGAAATCCGCGATCTGGCCGTTATGCATGAAACACCAGTTTTCATGGATGAAGGGATGACAGTTGTCGCGGCGCGTGCCGCCATGGGTGGCGGCACGGACATGGGCGAGGAACAGCGGCGAGCGGATCTGCCGCGCGATGCTTTTCAGGTTGCAATCCGACCAGGCCGGCAGGATATCGCGGTAGCGGCCGGGATCGGGCCTGTCACCATACCAGGCGACCCCGAAACCATCGCCATTGGTCGCCGTCTTGGCGCGCGTGGCGCAATGCGACTGCTCGATCAGCGAATGCGCGGGCGAGGAGACGAGTTCCTCAAGATAGATGGGGTCTCCCCGATAGGCGGCCCAACGGCACATAGATCACTCCGGTCGATACGGCGGCTTGCCTGTTCTGGCACAATTCGACACGAAAATCGCCTGTGCAGGCTGCGCGAATTGCCCCTCATGAGTTTTGACCGATTTGGTCAACGTCCGATTAACTGCGTGTCATGAATGACAAAATCATGGCGGCGAAGCCAGCTTTTCTGCGTTCACTCTTTGATGTCGCTTCATGACAGAGCGTGAAGGCGGGCGGCAAAACGGGCATCCTGCCCTTGCCTTTGGCCCCGCCTCCCCCATCTTGTCCTGCATGGCCTGTTCCCCTCAGCCATATGGCGGCGGCCTTGACTGGCCGCCCTGCCCTCGTGTTTCGCGTGCGCCCGCCGGCTTTTGCCGGCCTCTTCATGCTTGCGCGAAATGCGAAATCCAGACTGAAAGGACTTTTTGATGAGCCGACTGATCGTCGTTTCCAATCGCGTTCCCGTGCCTGACGGCACCGGCGCGGCACCCGCCGGCGGACTGGCGGTGGCGCTGCAGGCGGCGCTGGAAGAACGCGGCGGCCTGTGGCTCGGCTGGTCTGGAAAAACCAGTGAAGACGCCGATTCGACCGATCTGGCCATCGTCGAGGCCGGCCCGGTCACCTATGCGCTCACCGATCTCACCGCCAATGACGTCGACGAATATTATTTCGGCTTCGCCAACCGCGTGCTCTGGCCGATCTGCCACTATCGGCTCGATCTTGCCGAATATGGCCGCAAGGAAATGGCGGGCTATTTCCGGGTCAATCGTTTCTTCGCCGAGCGGTTGGCGCCGCTGATCCGGCCCGACGACATCATCTGGATTCATGATTATCACCTGATCCCGCTGGCGACCGAACTGCGCCAGATGGGCTTTACCAATCGCATCGGCTTCTTCCTGCATATCCCCTGGCCGCCGGCGGACGTGCTGTTCACCATGCCGGTCTACGACCAGATCCTGCGCGGGCTGGCGCAATACGACCTCGTCGGTTTCCAGACCGACCACGATCTCGAAAACTTCGCCGGCTGCCTGAAGCGAATGGGCCTTGGCGATACGTTGGACGGCTCTCATTTCAGCGCGCAAGGACGCAGTTTTCGCGGCGGCGCCTATGGGATCGGTATTGAGACGGAAGCCTTTGCCGAATTTGCGCGCGAAGCCGAGGCCAATCCGACCGTGCAGAAAACCCGTCGCAGCGTCGAGAACCGCGACCTGATCCTGGGCGTCGACCGGCTCGATTACTCCAAGGGCCTGACCCAGCGCATCGATGCCTTCGAGCGTTTCCTGGCGATGAACCCGCAGGCCCAGAACCGCGTCACCTTCCTGCAGATCACCCCGAAAAGCCGCTCGGAAGTGCCGGAATACGAGGCAATGCAGCGACAGGTGGCCGAACAGGCCGGCCGCGTCAACGGCGCCATCGGCACGGTCGACTGGGTGCCGATCCGTTATATCAACCGTTCCATCGCCCGGCCGGTGCTGGCGGGGCTCTACCGCATCGCGCGCGTCGGGCTGGTGACGCCATTGCGCGACGGCATGAACCTCGTCGCCAAGGAATATGTGGCCGCGCAAGACGGCGACGATCCCGGCGTGCTGGTGCTGTCACGCTTTGCCGGCGCGGCGCGCGAGTTGAACGGGGCACTGCTGGTCAATCCTTACGATGTGGATGGCACAGCGCATGCGCTGGCGCGGGCGCTGACCATGTCACGTGAAGAGCGTCGCGACCGCTGGCGGCAAATGATGGACGTGCTTTTGACCAACGACGTCTCGCATTGGTGCCGCAGCTTCCTCAGCGATCTCAAGGCGTGAATCATTCGCCCCAGGGCCAGCCATATTGCGGCTGGCCGGGGATCCAGCCGCGACGCGGGGCACGGTCGCTTTCCACGGTCCAGCCATCGCGCGAACAGCTATAGACGACGCCGGAACCGGTGCGCTTGTCAAAGAAATCCCGCCGCCAGATCTGACGTTCGTCGATTTCGCTGCTGCAATCATAGCCGTCCGAGGGGCTTTTCAGATCGGTTTTCGGCGGTTTGACACCCGGCAGATCACGATAGGGCGTCGCCTTTCCGATGGCGCCGGCGCTGAAATCCGTGGCCATCGCGGGATGGGCGAGCATGAGCATCAAGGGCGCGAGAAGGGCAAAGCGGTTCATGGGGCATCGTCCGTAGTCATGTCAGTCGCATCTATATAGGATGCCGGTTGGCGACCCAAAACGCACAGTCGCGTGATGATCGGGTTACAGCTTCGGGCGGCGATAGGCGGTGGGTTGTGCATAGAGCCAACCGATGCGCCGGACGGCGGCATCGAAGTTTTCCCGCGCCACGGTCATGGTGTGGCCGTTGGCATGCAGCAATGTCGCCTCGTCCTCCATCAGCCCGATATGGCCTTTCCAGAAAACGAGATCGCCGCGCCGCAGCTGCGCGCGATCGATCTCGTGACTGAAGAAGGCGTGCTGCATGTCCGAATCACGCGGGATAGACCGACCGGTCATCGCCATGGACATCTGCACCAGCCCAGAACAATCGATGCCGAAACCGGAGCGGCCGCCCCAGAGATAGGGCGTTTCCAGAAACCGCACGGCGATATCGAGCGGATCGTCGGAGGGGAATTGTCCAAGGGGCAGGCAATGGGCGGCGACGACAGCGCCGCCTTCCGCCAAGAGCAGATAGCGCGTGCCGCGCGTTTCCGCCTCGCCGGAAATCGTAAGCTGGCTACCCATCGATACCGCGCGCGCGCCGGAAAGGCGCAGATCGGGTCCGGGATAGATGAAGGTCCGCGCCGCCACGACGTGATGCGTGGGCTCAAGCGGCCGCGCCAGCGCGGTTTCGGGCAGGTAGCCAACATAGCCGTCCGCTCCGGCCTTCACCCAGGCCCAGCCGGCGACGCGGTCGAAGACGGTGACGGCCTCCCCGAACAGCAATTCGGTGTCGATGCCGACGTTGTCTTCCGGGCGCGGGCGCAGGGGAACGGCCGGCGCGGAAATCCGCGCCGGCTCGCCGGCCGTGAAACGCAAGGCTTCGACCTTTCCCTCCAGCCCCGCTTCCGCAAGATCGTTCCTGAAGGCGAAGAGGCGTCTGTCGAGCATGGCTTTCGTCCGTAAATTTACCGCAGGCTGCGGCGGATGTGGTGGTAGAGAGCGCGGATCGCCTGCGCCTCGCCGCCGACGGGCGAATGCGGCCGTTCCGACTGCGCCCAGCCGAAGATATCGAAATGCACCCAGCTTTTCGTGCGGGTGACGAAACGCTTGAGGAACAGCGCCGCCGTGATCGACCCGGCCATGCCGCCGGCAGGCGCATTGGTGAGATCGGCGATGCGGGCGGAGACGTCCCTGTCGTAGCCCATGTAGAGCGGCATGCGCCACAGGGGATCGTCCGTTTCCAGGCTCGCCTCGTGCAGATCCTCGGCCAGAGAGGAATCGTCGGTGAAGAAGGGCGGCAGGTCGGGGCCGAGCGCCACGCGCGCCGCCCCCGTCAGCGTCGCCATGTCGACCAGCAGATCGGGCTCCTCCTCGTCGGCATAGGCCAGCGCATCGGCGAGAATGAGGCGTCCCTCGGCATCGGTATTGTCGATCTGCACCGTCAGGCCCTTGCGGCTGCGATAGATGTCGCCGGGGCGGAAGGCATTGGCGGAGATCGAGTTTTCGACCACGGGGATGATGACGCGCAGATCGACCTTCAGCTTGGCGTCCATAATCATCAGCGCGAGACCCATGACATTGGCGGCGCCGCCCATGTCCTTCTTCATCAGGAGCATCGAGGCGGCCGGCTTGATGTCGAGGCCGCCGGTATCGAAGCAGACGCCCTTGCCGACCAGCGTGATGCGCCTGTGGCCCTTCTTGCCCCAGCGCAGTTCCAGCAGGCGCGGCGCATCGGCGCTGGCGCGGCCGACGGTGTGGACCAGCGGGAAATTGCGCTCCAGCAGTTCGGCGCCGGTGATGACGCTCGTCTCGGCACCATAATGGGCGGCGAGCGCCCAGAAGGCGGCCTCCAGCTGGGCCGGCCCCATGTCGTTGGTGGGGGTGTTGATCAGATCGCGGGCAAGGAAGACGCCGGCAAGCTGGCGCTTGATATCGGTCGCGTCGGCATCCTGCGGGATCATCAGCGTCGGCATCGCCGCCTTTTCGCTCTTGTAGCGGTCGAAGCGATAGCTGCCGAGGCCGAAGCCGAGCGACAGGCGATTGGCGGTCAGCGGCGCGGTCTCGATATGCCATTCGCCAGCTGGCAGGCTGCGGGCCAGTTTGCCCGTGAGGAACGGCGATTCGGACGGATTGCGGCCGAGCCCGAACAATGCGCCGCCGAGATGCCCGTCGCCGGTGGGGATCAGAAGCAGCGAGCCGGCTTCGGCCTTGTAGCCCGCCTTGTTCGCCCAATCGAGCGCCACGGGATCGATGGTCCCGGTTTCGATATGGGCCGGCGTGACCGCAAAGATCGGAAGGGTCTTGCCCGCCTTGGCGGCAAAGGGAGAGGGTCTTTCGGTGTATTGATAGGGAGCCATAGTCACCTTCAGGGCAGTCGCTGGAATCGGTCCATTAACACTCTGTTAGGGTTAACAGATTATTGCTGGAACGAAGGTTGCGTCGCCGGATTCGGCCGGCAAACGCTCAATCACCAGGATAAAGCGGCATGGAACTCCCCTTCTTGACCGGCGGCAAGACCCGCACCATCCTTTTTCGCTCCACGGCGGCCATGCTGATGGCTTTTGCGCTTTCCGGGTGCAATTCGACGCCGAAGGACCGGCTGACCACGGGCTCCGTTCCCATCGCCGGCAAGCCGGTCGATCAGATGAACGCGCCGGAACTGACCCGCGCCGCCGAGACCGTCGGCCGGCAATACGACAAGAACCCGAAGGACAAGGCGGTCGGCATGACCTATGCCAACATCCTGCGCATGAGCGGCAAGAACAATCAGGCCCTGTCGGTCATGCAGCAGGTGGCGATCGCCAATCCGACCGACCGCGAAGTACTCGCCGCCTACGGCAAGGCGCAGGCGGCCGCAGGCCAGCTCGAGCAGGCGCTCGGCACCATCGGCCGCGCCCAGACGCCCGACCGCCCGGACTGGCGGCTGAAATCGGCAGAAGGCGCGATCCTCGACCAGCTCGGCCGCTCGAACGAGGCGCGGGGTCGCTATCGCGACGCGCTCGATACCCAGCCGAACGAACCCTCGGTGCTCTCCAATCTCGGCATGTCCTACGTGCTGACCGGCGACCTGCGCACGGCGGAAACCTATCTGCGGCAGGCGTCCCAACAGCCCGGCGCCGACAGCCGCGTTCGCCAGAACCTTGCCCTCGTCGTCGGCCTTCAGGGGCGTTTCGACGAGGCCGAACAGATTGCCCGGCGCGAACTTTCCCAGCAGCAGGCGGACGCCAACGTCGCCTATCTGCGCGGCATGCTCTCCCAGCAGAACGCCTGGGCCAAGCTCGCCGCCAAGGACGGCAAGGCGATGGACAACGGCACCAACTGAGCCGCCGGCATGCGCGCGTTCAGCGCCCTACGCTTTGGGCGGGATAGGTATAGGTTTTGCGCAGCGTTTCGCTGATCTTCCATGTGCCGCGCGTTCCCGGCGGGATCACGATCAGCGCGCCGGGAACGAGGCTGTGTTCCTTGCCGCTCCCGTCAACCAGCACGCCCCGCCCGGAAACGATGGTAAAGGCTTCCCAGTCATCCCATGTGGAGGTGAATTCGCCTGGCGACACCTGCCAGACACCGAATTTATGACCGCCGACCTCTCCCAGGCCAAGCTGCGAGATGGCGCATTCCCCCGAAACGATGTTCTTTTCGTAACCGGTATGCTCGACCATAGCCTCGCCTGCGGTGATGCTCAGCATGGTGCCTGAATAGGCTTGTGCGCTCATGACGGATCTCCTCCCCGTTCTCATTTCTAAATCGATTAGATCATAGAATATGAGGGCGTCGCAAGCGGCTTAGAACGTATCGGCCACCTGAATGCCGGCCGGGCCGAGGATGACGGCGACGAGAACCGGCAGGAAAAACAGGATCATCGGAACGGTCAGCTTCGGCGGCAGGGCGGCGGCCTTCTTTTCGGCCTCGTTCATGCGTTCGTCGCGGCTTTCCTGGGCGAGAACGCGCAGCGCCTGCGCAACGGGCGTACCGTAACGGTCGGCCTGGATGAGGGCTTGCGTCACGTTCTTGACCGCATCGAGCTGGGTGCGGATGGCAAGGTTTTCCAAGGCCTGGCGGCGGTCGGGCAGAAAGGAAAGCTCGGCGGTGGTCAGCACCATTTCCTCGGCGAGCGGCGGCGATTGCTCGGCCATTTCTTCCGAGACGCGGCGCATCGCCGCTTCCATGGAAATACCGGATTCGACGCAGATCAGGATCAGGTCGAGGGCATCCGGCCAGGCGCGCTTGATCGACTGCTGGCGCTTCTGCTTGCGGTTGCGCACATAGAGATTGGGGGCGTAAAAGCCGACATAGCCGATGACGGTGGTGATCAGGATGCGCGTGCCCAGCGGCTTTTGCGCCAGATTGCCCATCACGAAGATCCAGACGATCGCCAGCGCCAGGAACAGGAAGGGCAGCAGGAAGCGGCAGAGCAGGAAGACGTTCAGGGCGTTTTGCGAGCGCAGGCCTGCGGCGCGCAGATTGTTGACGGTCTGCTCATCGACCAGCGCCTTGCGCAGGTTGAACCGTTCGACCAGCTGGTGAACCTGCTGGCTCTTCTGCTGGCGAAGCGAGCTCTTGCCGCCATTGGCGTTCATCACGGCGCGCTCGCGGGCGCGGATCATGTCGCGCTCCAGGGCCACTGTCTTCATGCGCTTGCCGAGATCGCCGCGCTCCAGATAGGGCATGACGAGCGTGTAGAAAGACGCAAACACGGCAATGGACACGAGCACCGCGATGATCAGGCTCGGATCGGTCAGTTTTGTGGCAAGCTCCAACATGGCGGCGTCCTTGCGATCAGATATCGAAGCTGACCATGTTCTTCATCACGAGAATGCCGATCGACATCCAGATCCCGGAAAAGCCGAGAATGAGGTGGCCGCGCGGATCGGTGAACAGAATCATGATGTAATGGGGCGAGGTGAGATAGACGAGAAGCGCGACGATGAAGGGCAGCGCACCGATGATAGCGGCCGAGGCCTTTGCTTCCATCGACAGCGCCGCGACCTTGGCCTTCATCTTCTTGCGCTCGCGCAGCACCCGGGCGAGGTTGCCCAGCGCCTCGGACAGATTGCCGCCCGCCTGGCTCTGGATGGTGATGACGATGGCGAAGAAGGAGATTTCCTGCAGCGGCATCGTCTGGATCATGCGCGTGCAGGCCTCGGGGATCGAAAAGCCCATCTGCTGCGCTTCGACGACCCGGCGAAATTCGGTTCTGACCGGTTCCTGCCCGTCCGAGGCGATCATGCGCATGGCGTCGTTGAGCGGCAGGCCCGAACGGATGGAGCGGACCATGACGTCGAGCGAATTGGGAAACTCGTTGAGGAATTTCTTCTTCCGGCGTGAAATGAGGAAGGCGACGATCCACCGCGGCAGGCCCATCGAGGCGGCAAAGCCGAAGCCTGCGGCAACCGGCAACGAACCGGTGAGCAGGAAAGCGGCGGCGAGCGCGACGATGCCGAGGCCGGCGCTGCCGAGATAGAAATGCTTCATCGTCAGGGGCAGACCGGTCTGGCCCAACTTTTCGCGGATGGACAGGTTGCGGTTTTTCTGTTCGCTGCGCTTTTCCATCTCCTTGATGGAATCCTGCATCGACTTCCTGCGCTTGGCCGCATCCTGGACGCGCTCGCGCGCAGCCTTGGCCTTGCCGCGATCGGTTTCGGCCGAGGCGACGCGGTTGACGCGGCCGTCGACCTTTTTCTGCGTCTCGATCGTGGCGAACAGCAGGCCATAGGCGATACCGCCGGCGGCAATCGCGACCAGAACGACGATGAGAATGACGATCAGATTCATGGTCGGCCCTGCCCTTCCTATCTCGACTTTTCTTCCAGAGCGTCGAGGGCGCTCGCCAGGCGGCGCTCCTCGTTATAGTAGCGGGCGCGATCCCAGAATTGCGGCTTGCCGATGCCGGTCGATTTGTGGCGGCCGATGATGCGGCCGTTGGCGTCTTCGCCTTCCAGCTCGTAGCGCAGCAGATCCTGGGTGACGATGACGTCGCCTTCCATGCCGACCACTTCGGAAATATGGGTGATGCGGCGCGAGCCGTCGCGCAGGCGGGTCGCCTGAACGATGACATCGATGGAATTGGCGATGATTTCGCGCACCGTCTTGGCCGGCAGCGTGTAGCCGCCCATGGCGATCATCGATTCCATACGGCTCAGGCATTCGCGCGGATTGTTGGCGTGGATGGTGCCCATCGAGCCGTCGTGGCCGGTGTTCATCGCCTGCAGGAGATCGAAGACCTCCGGTCCGCGCACTTCGCCGACGATGATGCGTTCGGGACGCATACGCAGGCAGTTCTTGATGAGATCGCGCATGGTGATCTCGCCCTCGCCTTCGATGTTCGGCGGGCGGGTTTCCAGGCGCACCACATGCGGCTGCTGCAGCTGAAGTTCGGCCGTATCCTCGCAGGTGATGATGCGCTCGTCGGTGTCGATATAGCGCGTCAGGCAGTTGAGCAGCGTCGTCTTGCCGGAACCGGTGCCGCCCGAAATGACGATATTGCAGCGGACGCGACCGATAATCTGCAGGATCGTGGCGCCCTCAGGCGTGATCGCGCCGAACTTGACGAGCTGGTCGAGGGTCAGCTTGTCCTTCTTGAATTTACGAATGGTCAGCGCCGGGCCGTCGATGGCGAGCGGCGGGGCGATGACGTTGACGCGCGAGCCGTCCGGCAGACGCGCGTCGCAGATCGGGCTCGATTCGTCGACGCGGCGGCCGACCTGGCTGACGATGCGCTGGCAGATCGACAGAAGCTGGGCATTGTCACGGAAACGGATGTCCGAGGCGATCGACTTGCCGCCGACTTCGATGAAGGTCTGGCCCGAACCGTTGACCATGATGTCGGCAATGTCGTCACGGGCGAGAAGCGGCTCCAGGGGACCGTAGCCGAGCACGTCGTTGCAGATATCCTCGAGCAGTTCCTCCTGCTCGGAGATCGACATCGCAAAATTCTTGATGGTGATGATGTCGTTGACGATGTCGCGGATTTCCTCGCGCGCACTGTCATTGTCGAGCTTGGAGAGCTGCGACAGGTCGATCGTATCGATCAGGGCCGAAAAGACCTGGGACTTGGTGTCGTAATAATCCTCGGTGCGGACGGGGCGGCGGCGTGCGCCTTGCGCGCCGGTGCCTGCCAGCGGCGGCGGCGTCATCTGCTGGCGCGCCGGCTCGGCATCCTGCGTCAGGACGGGCGGCGGCGCTTTTTCCGCCACGGCCACAGCAGCAGGCGCCGGCACGACCGCCGGCGGGATGACCCCGACTGCCGCCTTGACCTGACCTTCGCTTCCACGTTTGCCGAACATCACGAATTCCAGTTCTGTTTCTCAGAGCATTTTTCGCGTGTCCAGGCAGACCGCTGCCGGTTTTTCCTGGACATGCGCCGCGAGCGCCTATTTGCGGGCGAGCAGGCCGAGCACCTTGCCGATGCCGGCCCGTTTCGGTTTCTTCATCGTGGCCCTGCCGGTGATCAGATGGGCGAGCTGCGAAAACGTCTCCGATGTCGGCGACTTGGCATCCAGCTCGGAAATCATCCGGCCGCTATTGGCGGCATTGCCGAACAGTTGCGCATCGAAGGTGATGATGGCGGCCGCATCGGCCTCCAGAGGCTCGCAGAAATCGGCGGGCGATATTTCCGGACGCTTGGGTACGCCGACCTGATTGAGCACGATATGCGGCGCCTTGTCGTTGGGGCGCAGCTTGCGCAGCGCATCCAGCATGTTCTTGGCGTTGCGCAGATTGGCGAGGTCGGGTGCGGCGGTGATCACCACCTCGTCGGCGCTCGCCAGGACGCTGCGCGTCCACTCGTTCCACGCATGGGGAACGTCGAGCACGGTGACGGGCGCTGCGCGCTGCAGCACTTCCATGACCGGAAGGAAAGCCTCGCGGTCGAAATCATAGGCGCGGTCGAGCATCGAGGGCGCGGCGAGCAGCGACAGATGCGCCGAGCACTTGGCCAGCAGGCGGTCGAGGAAGACGTCGTCGAGCCGCTCCGGCGAGAACACCGCTTCGGCGATGCCCTGCATCGGATCCTGGTCGAAATCGATATTGGCCGTGCCATAAGGCAGGTCGAGATCGGCGAGGATGACCTCGCTGGAAAACAGGCTGGAGATCGCGAAGGCGCAATTATGGGCGATGGTCGACGAGCCGACGCCGCCCTTGGCCCCGACGAAGGCAATCGAGCGGCCGAGCGGCTCGGCTTCGGGATCGACGAAGATCGAGGCGACGGCATTAAGCACGTCGGCCATGCTGACCGGCGCCACCATATAGTCGGAAATGCCGTTGCGGATCAGTTCGCGATAGAGCGCAATGTCGTTATAGCGGCCGATCAGAATGACCTTGGTGGTCGGGTCGCAGACTTCGGCCAGCGGCGCGAGTTCGGCCATGATGCCGCCCGGCTCGGTGTTGGTCTCGAGGATCAGCAGGTTGGGCGTCGGAGCGGAGGAGAACATGTTGGCGGCGGCCGTGATGCCGCCGGCATTGATGCGCATGCTGACCTTGCCCATGCGCCGGTCGCGCCCGCAAGCCTCCATCATCCGCAACATCTGCTCGCTTTCGCAAAAGCAATGGATCGAGATGCGCGGCAGCGGCCGCAGGTTCTCGACGTCGCCCGAACGGATCGGTTCATCCGCCTGCGCACTGCCGGCAGCCGACGGCTGGATATCGTAATCGACCGTACTCATGAGTACCTCATCCGGTTCCCGCTAGATATTCTTCACGTTTCCGGATGGAAAACCGCATCACGCTTTTCCCGGAAACGCTCTCAGCTGTTGCGTTCAGTTCGTCGTCTTGGTCTCGCCGCGATAGGTCTGGATGACCTTGCTGCGGTTCTGGGCATCGATCGGCGTCATGGCGCGCGGCGCCACGAGATCCATCGGATTGTCGAGCTGGGCGGCGAGATTGTTCTGGCTGGCGCAACCGAAATTGTACCAGTTCTCGTTGGCGGCCGTGTTGTTGGCGATATCGTCGGGCCACTGGCCGCACTCGTTGGTCATCGCCGTGGTCGCCACATAGCTCAGGCGGATCGGCGCCGGGGCCGAAGACGGCGCCTGGTAGCTGGTCTCGACGATGCGCGGCCCGGCCACGCCGGCCTGTGTCAGCAGGCGACGGATATCGCGGCGCATGGCGGCAGCGGCGGCGGAATTGGCCGAGCCGGAGGGGTATTCGACGCGGAACACGCCGGAGGAGCGCTTGCGGTAATCCTGAACGAAGCCGTTGACGGAGTCGGTCATGGTCAGGATCATGCGCCGATCGCCCGAAGCGACGGGAATGTCGAGCGTGTGCTCAACCTCGGCCAGCGAAATCGGATGGCGCAACCGGTAGTCATTGTTGATCGCGCCGGTCTGCATGTCGTCGCGATTGACGTTGCCGCAGCCTTGCAGCACCGCGGCCGCAATGGCCAGCGCCAGCACCGGGCGGAACGGGAAGAGAGGGCGGCGTCGCATCATCGCGGAAAACTTTCCTGCAGGCTGTGTCGGTGTCATGAGCGTCTGTGTCATGGATGCGACCCTCACTTGTAGATGAAGCCGATGGCGCCGTGATATTCCCCAGAGGGCTGTTGTCCCTCGCGGCGGCCATAAACCTTGTTGACGCGGTTCAGGAAGAAGCCGGCGGCATCGTTTTCGGGAACGAAATTGTCGTCGGGCTTGGCGAGCTGGTTGCGCGCCACCGGCCGCACCAGATAGGGCGTGGCGATGATGACCATTTCGGTTTCGTTGCGCACGAAGTCGCGGCTGCGGAACAGCGTGCCGAAGATGGGGATTTTCGACAGGCCCGGCAGGCCGCTATAGGCCTGACGCATGTCGTCGCGCACGAGACCGGCGATGACGATGGAGCCGCCGGAGGGCAGTTCGACGCTGGTGGAGGCCTCGCGCTTGCGAATGCCGAGATAGTTGACGCCGGGGACGTCCGCATGGCCGAGCGAGGCGAAGGAGCCTTCGAAGGTCGGCTCGGACACGTTGGTCTCGATCTTGAGGCTGATACGGCCGGGCGAAAGGACGACCGGCGTGAAATTCAGCTCGATACCGTATTCCGTCGTGGCGTTCTCGCGCTGGATCACCGTCTTGCCGGTATTGTCGTCCTGGGTGATTTCCTGGCCGGAGGCAAGGCGGAATTCGCCGCCGACCTTGAACTTGGCAGGCTGGCCGGAAATCGCCGTCAGGCTGGGCTCGGCGAGCGTGCGCATGACGCCGGCCTGTTCCATCGCGTTCATATAGGCGGCGATGTCGAGGCCGCCGACGGTGCCGCGGGCGAAATTGCTGGTGAACCAGTCGGTCGAGGCGCCGAGGTTGGTGGGATTGCGGAAACCGATCCCGCCATCGGTGCCGCCGATCGAGCCGGAGAAGCCGAGCTGTTTCAGCACCGAGCGCGTGACTTCGGCAACGGTGATCTTCAGCGTCACCTGATCTTCGCCCTCGATGGTCAGGAGGTTGACGATCTGCGACTGCTGGCGATCTTCGGCAAAGATCGCGACGGAACGGTCGCCATTGCCCTGGCCTGTCGCCACCGTATTGCGGGTTGTCGCTTCACCGCCCTTGAGAAAGGCGGAGGCGAGCCGTTCGGCCTGGGCGGCGTCCTGCGGCGTGCGCACGGTGCCGGACAGCACGATGTTGTCGGAGACGATCTCAACCTTGATGTCGGAGCCGGGAATGAAGCGCCGCAGATTGGCTTCCAGGCCGGTGATGTCGCGTTCGATCTCGATTTCCAAGCTGACGATTTCCTCGCCATTCGGCCCGAAGATGAAGACGTTGGTCTGGCCGACGGACTTGCCGAACAGGTAGATGCGCCGCGAGGTGCGGGTAACGGCATCGGCCATCTCGGGGTCGGAGACCAGAATGTCGTGGGCATCGGTCGGCAGATCGACGACGACGGCCTTGTTCAAGCCGAGCTTTACCCGCTTGCTGACGCCAGGCCCCGTGCGGGCAATGCGCATGACGGTGTCGGCCGCCCGCGCCTCGCCTGCCGGCGCGCCGGTGACGATCTGTCCCGGCAGACCGGAAAAAGCGATGCAAAAGCTCAAGGCTCCAGCGGAGAAAGAGCGAATTTTCCTGCTGACGATGCTCATGTCCATCCGCTCCCGCATCACATCTTGTTGCCGTCGGCGGATTTGACGATCGCGCCTGATTTGATGACTTGAATGGCAGGCGCGCCGCTGCTGCCGGTTAAGAGATAATCGGCGCCGGTCGTGTCGCTTTCCTGGGCGTCGGCGACCGAGCGCAGCGCCAGCGTCAGCCGTTCGGCCATCTGTTGCGCGACCGCGATCACCCGCGTCTGGTCCGGGGTCAGTTCCAGCGTCGCGGTCGTGCCGACCACGGTCTTGGAACCATCCGTCTTCTGTTCGATCTGCTGGTCGACGGCGAGAACGCGCACGTTGGAAAGCACCGTCTCGGTCATGTATTTGCCTTCGTCGTTCTTGCGCACCATCACGACATCGACGCGGTCGTTCGGCAGAATGAAACCGCCGGCGCCGGTGGAGACGGAGATCTCGGTGGCGACGGCGCGCTTGCCGGACGGCAGGATGGACGACATGATGCGGCTGTTGGAATCGGCGATCTTTTCCGACCTGACCGGCTCACCCTCGAACATCGGAATGCGCACCACGGCGCCCTGCAGGTCGGTCAGCGCCGAGGGGCGGGTCGTCTGCGTGATGAGGCCGTCGTTGACGCTGCCTTCCGGCCATTCCATCCAGCGGATCGAATCGGCATTGAGGCGCGAGCCGACCGGCAGGTTGGCGGCGCTGACCAGCACGTTGACGGTCGGCGACTTCTCGATGACCTGTTTGGCCTGCTCGACGATCACACGCTTGCCGCCCGCAAGCTTCATCGCCAGGAAGCCGGCAAGGCCCGCCGCCGTAATGGCAACTGCGAGAATGATGATGCGCGCGGGTTTCATGATCGTTCCTTCGGGGACTCAAATCGCTGTCCCGCAGAAGATCATCAATTCGTATACGTATGGTTAATGAGATGCTTACGAATGTGGTTAATCAAACCTGAACCGTAAAAGCGCGCAAAGTTCCGCATGCCTTATCCATCGGAGATCACATGCGGAAACGATCAATGGCCGAGTGCGGCCTGCATCAGGGGCGAGTTCGGGAAAGCAAGGAAACCGGCAATGCCGATGGCGATACCATAGGGGATTTTCTTTGCCGAACACAGCGATTCGGGCAGGCGGATGCCGATGGCCAGCGCCGTATCGGCGCGGGAACGGATCATCAAGACGAGCAACGTCACCGCGCCGCCGATGAATCCGACATAAACGACGAACAGCAAAAGCGCCTGGTTCCATCCGAACCAGACGGCGGCGGCCGTCATGAGCTTGGCATCCCCGCCGCCCATCGCGTTCATCGCAAACAGCGAGAAGCAGACGGAAAAGACTACAAGGCCGGCCATCACGTGCAGGATGATTTCCTGCACGGACAGACCGGCCAGTGGAGCGACGATCAAAAAGGATGCGAGCAGAATCGCCGAAACGCGATTCGGGATCGTCATCGTCAGCAGGTCGCTGACGGCAGCGACCGCGAGACACAGCGGAAATATGATGAAAATAGCGGCCTGAACCATTTGCCCTCTCCCTTTCTTGCCTCGCAATGTGCGCCGGCATGTTTAAGGAACTGCAAACGCCCTTCCGCATCCTGTCCGCGATGCGCAAAGCAAAGCGCCAAGGCCCGCTTGCAAGCGGCCCCGGCGCAAAGCGATTACTTGTTGGCGTCGTTCATCGTGGTCGACAGCTTGTCGAAGGTGCCGCTGATGCTGTTGCCGAGCGCGGTGGCGCCGGTGATGAGAGCGACGGAGATCAGGGCTGCGATCAGGCCATATTCGATGGCGGTTGCACCCGATTCATCTTTCAAGAAACGTGCGAAAAGCTTGGTCATGTGATCCTACTCCACTTGTTGTCAGCACTTCCGCCAACTGTTTCCGTTGATCGGATGCCCTGAACCTAGAGGAGACCGCTTTCCATCCACTTAAGGAAAAAGGTTAACGAGTTCCTAACTCGCGCTCCGCGGGAAACTGGTTAACCTTTCGCCTTGAAATTCGCTCGACTTCGAACGATCTGTCGCCTTTGCCGGCGCGGGCCGGTTGCAACGTCCCGCAACGGGATGATTGCGGATCGAATCGAGACTCGACGCCTCCCATGGCGCGTGCCAAATCCGGACAAACAGGCAGGTCCGGGATCGGAATGCGTGTGATTAACGGATAATTCACCATTCCCGCTCACATTTGCAGAAAGAAAAGCCGTCGCGCATTCAGAGAAAGCTTGAGGGATGTTGTCACGCTGCGTTGCCGCAACGATCGCCATTTTCGCCACGGCGGCCGCCGCGCGGGCCGATGACGAGATGATGCGTGTCTATATGGATCACGCCCGCGTGCTCAAGCTCGAGCGGCCTGTCAGCAAGGTCATCGTCGGCAATTCTCAGGTTGCGGACGCCACGGTTGCCGATTCACGCACTATCGTTCTCACCGGACGCAGCTTCGGCACCACCAATCTCGTGCTCCTCGACGCCGACGGCAATGCCATCGTCGATGAGCGCATCCTTGTGTCTATCGACGAAGGCAGCACCGTGCGCGTCTTCCGGCGCACGGAGCGCTCGGTCCTCTCCTGCACCCCCAATTGCGAACAGCATGCCGAACACGACAAATCGGGAACCGCCGGGACGGCCGCCCAATAAGGGCATGAGAGAGCGCTTTTCGCGCTTTGTCTAAATTGCGGACGTGACGCGAAACCTAATTTCAACGAACCGCCGCTAAGGTCGCGTCAAGTCGACAAGTCCGGAACGGGGCAATGCAGCCAAAAGACGCAGATACCAGCCAAGACACGAAGCGACGCGCCTGGCCGCGGCGTCTCGTCCGGCGCTTCTGCCGTTCGGACGACGGCGCGACGGCGATCGAGTTCGCTCTGCTTGCCCTTCCCTACTTCATGATCGTTTTCGCCATCATCGAGACTTTTATCGCCTTCACGGCGGAGCAGCTCGTTTCGAATGCCGTCGACGAAATGTCGAGGCGCCTGCGCACCGGTCAGATCACCTTCAACATGAGCCGGACCACGGA
The DNA here is from genome assembly GCA_945952045.1 of uncultured Rhizobium sp. Taxonomy (GTDB): domain Bacteria; phylum Pseudomonadota; class Alphaproteobacteria; order Rhizobiales; family Rhizobiaceae; genus Metarhizobium. Next base: position 7,190 of record CAMFHE010000052.1, on the reverse strand, counting down.
CATGACCAAGGTCCAGTTTCGGTCGGCCTTCTGCGACGAAATCGCCATTCTGATCCACTGCTCGCCCGCCGAAAAGACGACGCCGACCAAGCTCTACATCGACATTCGCAGCTTTTCGACTTTCGCGAACATTCCAAAGACCATTCCCCGCGTTTCATCCGCCACCTTTGCCGATCTGGATACGTCTTCCTTCCAGTTCAGTCCCGGCGGCCCCAGTTCGATCAACATGGTGCGCGCCTATTATCGCTGGCAGATCATGACGGACATCGTACGGCCGTTCATCACCACGATCCGGCCGACCGGCGGCGGCATGCCGACCGACTTCCTCATCGTCGCGACATCCGCATTCCAGAACGAGGCCTATCCTTGATCAACGGCTCTCGCCCCGGCACCAAAACCTGCCCTGACGAACCCGTCCAAGACGGTCGTGGTCTGCTGCGCCGCCTCGCATCTCTAGCGCGCGATCGGCGCGGCGTCGGCGCGGTCGAGTTTGCGCTGCTCGCGCCGCTTCTGCTGATGCTTTATATCGGCGCTTTCGAAATCACCGTCGGCCTTTCCGTGGCGAAGCGCGCGACACGCGCGGCCGGCGCAATCGCCGACCTCGTGACGCAACAGGACAAGCCGGTCGACAAGACCTTTCTCGCCACCATGTCCGACGTCGCAGACGCGATCTTCGTGCCCTATTCGACGTCCGGTCTGACGCTGAAGATCACCGGCGTCACCCTCGACTCCACTGCCAAGGCCACTGTCAAATGGTCGTGGCAGAAAGGCGGTACGGCGGCCTATCAGCTCAATTCGCAGGTGCTCGTGCCGGCCGATCTCAAGCAGGCCAATACATTCCTGATCCGCACCGAACTGAGCGTGCCGCACAAGCTGATGCTGTTCATGGCCGACAATCTTTCGATGAAAACGATGTCGATCAACATCAGCCGCGAATATTTCTTCCGCCCGCGCACCGGCAGTTCGATCGAGTGCAGCAACTGCCCGACCTGACGCCGGACCCGGCCCTGGCGCAAACAGGCGGCGGTTTGCAAAGCGACGCCCGTCAGAGTATGCATGCCGGTTAACGAGGCCGCCGGCGTGACCGGCAGGCCGGCATTCTCGACGGGTGACGGATGGCGCGAGCCTTTCTTTTCGTACTGGATTCCTTCGGCGTCGGCGGCGCGCCGGACGCCGCGCAATATGGCGACGACGGCGCCGATACGCTCGGGCATATCGCCGAATTCTGTGCGGCGGGCGCTGCCGACCGCGCGGGCCTTCGCGCAGGACCTTTGAAGCTGCCGAACATGTCGGCGCTGGGGCTGATGCAAATCGCCGAGATGGCGAGTGGCCATGCGCCTGCCGGCATGCCCGTGCCAGAGCGCATCTTCGGATTGCACGGAGCGGCCAGCGAAGTTTCACGCGGCAAGGATACGCCGTCAGGCCACTGGGAAATCGCCGGCACGCCTGTCAATTTCGACTGGGGCTACTTCCCGACGGAGGGGCCTGCCTTTTCCGACGAATTGGTCGATGCCATCTGCGCGACCGCCGGCATTCCCGGCATTCTGGGCAATTGCCATGCATCCGGCACCGAGGTGATCGCCCGGTTCGGCGAGGAGCATATCCGCACGTCCAAACCCATCTGCTACACCTCCTCGGACTCGGTGTTCCAGATCGCCGCCCATGAGACCTATTTCGGCCTCGACCGGCTGTTGCAGCTCTGCCAGATCGTGCGCGGCCTGCTTGATCCTCTCAATATCGGCCGGGTGATTGCGCGCCCCTTTATCGGCGAGAATGCCGGCAATTTCGAGCGCACCGGCAATCGCCGCGATTTTTCCGTGCTGCCGCCGGAGCCGACGCTGCTCGACCGCCTGGTCAAGGCGGAGCGCAAGGTGCATGCCGTCGGCAAGATCGGCGATATCTTCGCGCATCAGGGCGTGTCGCGGGTGATCAAGGCCAATGGCAACATGGCGCTGATGGATGCGACGCTCGCCGCCATGGACGAGGCCGAAAACGGCGATCTCGTCTTCACCAATTTCGTCGATTTCGACATGCATTACGGCCATCGCCGCGACGTTCCCGGCTATGCCGCGGCCCTCGAAGCTTTCGACCGGCGACTGCCGGACGTGCATCGCAAGATGAAGGTCGGCGACCTCGTGGTGCTGACCGCCGATCATGGCTGCGACCCTACCTGGCGCGGCACCGACCACACCCGCGAGCGCGTGCCGATCATGGCCTTCGGCCCCGGCATCCGTTCCCGCTCGATCGGCATTCGCCCGACCTTTGCCGATATCGGCGAAACCGTCGCCCGACATCTCGGCCTTGCCGCCGGTATCAATGGAAAGAGTTTTCTGTGACCGACCATTTCAAGAAAGTCGAACTGCACTGTCATCTGGAAGGGGCCGCACCGCCCGCGCTCACCGAAAGCCAGGCCCGCAAATACGGCATCGAGACCGGCGATTTCCTCAAGGACGGCGCCTATGTCTGGCGCGATTTCGCCGAATTCATCGCCTGCTATGATCGTGTCGCCGCCGTCTTTCGCACCAGCGAGGACTATGCGCTGCTGACCGAGACCTACCTGACCGAGCTTGCCGGCGTGAACACGATCTATAGCGAGCTGATCGTCTCGCCCGATCACGGCAAGCGTATCGGGCTCGGCGCCGATGCCTATATCGCCGGTATCTGTGACGGCATTGCCGCCGCCAAGGAAAAGACCGGCATCGAATGCCGGCTGATCGTCGTCGGCGAGCGCCATTTCGGCCCCGAAAGCGTCATCGAGGCGGCCGAATATGCGGCACGTGCGAAAAACCCGCTCATCACCGGCTTCAACATGGCCGGCGAGGAGCGCATGAACCGCGTTGCCGATTATGCCCGCGCCTTCGACATCGCCCGCGATGCCGGCCTCGGCCTCACCATCCATGCCGGCGAAGTCTGCGGCGCGTTTTCGGTCACCGACGCGCTCGATCTCGTGCGCCCGGCGCGCATCGGCCATGGCGTGCGCGCCATCGAGGATACCGACCTCGTCAAGCGGCTCGCCGATGAAGGCGTGGTCTTGGAAGTCTGCCCCGGCTCGAACATCGCACTCGATGTATTCCCCGATTTCAACTCGCATCCGCTGCGGGCTTTGCGCGATGCCGGCGTCAAGGTGACGATCAATTCCGACGATCCGCCCTTCTTCCATACCTCTCTGAAGCGCGAATACGAGATCGCCTCCGGCATCATGGGCTTCAGCGACGGCGAAATCGACGCCATGACCCGCACGGCGATCGAGGCGGCTTTCGTCGACGAAGCGACCCGTTCGCGCCTGCTGGCCGCGCTCTGAGCGTGGGTCGCTGGGGATCGTCGCGCAAAACGGCGTTCCTCTCTTGCGGCCTTCACGGTTTCCGTGAAAGAAACAAGACAGTTCTATCTACCCGTAATTCCGGAAGGGGATATCCATGAACGGCGTCACAGTCATCGATCATCCGCTCGTGCAGCACAAGCTGACCATCATGCGCAAGAAGGAAACCTCGACGGCGAGTTTCCGCAGGCTGCTGCGCGAAATCTCGACCTTGCTTTGCTACGAGGTGACGCGCGATCTCGAATTGACGATGGAAACCATCGAAACGCCGATGCAGGAAATGCAGGCGCCGTTGCTGGAAGGCAAGAAGCTGGTCTTCGCCTCGATCCTGCGCGCCGGCAACGGCCTGCTGGAAGGCATGCTCGAACTGGTGCCTTCGGCCCGCGTCTCGCATATCGGCGTCTACCGCGACCACGATACGCTGCAGCCGGTGGAATATTACTTCAAGGCGCCCGAGGATATCACCTCGCGCCTGATCATCGTCGTCGACCCGATGCTGGCGACCGGCAATTCCTCGATTGCCGCCATCGACAAGCTGAAGGAGCGCGGCGCAAAGAATATCCGCTTCCTCTGCCTGTTGGCAGCGCCCGAGGGCATCAAGAACTTTACCGCCGCCCATCCTGACGTGCCGGTCTATACCGCCGCCATCGACAGCCATCTCAACGAGAAGGGTTATATCATGCCCGGTCTCGGCGATGCGGGCGACCGCATGTACGGCACCAAATAAGGCTGCTGCCATTTCCGGCGCGTCGAGCGTTCATCATCCAAAAATGCCCGGAAACATACGATGTTTCCGGGCATTTTCATGAACGCGTTAGCCGGGCGGAAAGTTGCCATGCATTAAGCTCAGGCCCTGTCATCACTGGGCCTTGATACATGCTTGCGCGTATTGCCGTCTTCGCCGCCATTGCAACTGCCGCCGCCACGCAGCTTCCCGCCTTGCTGGAGCCCGCGCAACGCACGGGCGCGCCGTCGACCGATGTCGTCGACATCTCCGCTCCAGCCACGCCATCGACCTCCGGCAGCGTCGAGATCGCGGCCGATAGCAGCGGGCATTACAATGGCAGCTTCAAGGTCAACGGCAAGCAGGTCGAGGGATTGATCGACACCGGCGCGACCTTTGTTGCACTCAACGAAAGCACGGCGCGCCGGCTGGGCTTTGCCGCCAACGGCCTCGATTTCGCCTACGCGGTCAACACCGCCAATGGCCAGACAAAGGCCGCGCATATCACCCTCGACCGCATCGAGATCGGCACGTTACGCGTCCGTCAGGTTGAGGCCTTCGTGTTGCGCGATGCGGCCCTTTCGCAAATGCTGGTCGGCATGAGCTTCCTGCAGAAGCTCGGCTCCTACAGCGTCGCCGACGGAAAGCTGGAGTTGCGGCAGTAAAGCTTGCCGGTTAACGCGGATCGACACGGCGAACAATCACCGGGCGCAGCACCGGCTCCCGCTCGGCAATCGTATAGCAGTCGATGAATGCCTTTTGCGCGCTCTCAGCGGCCGCCTCGTCGGCTGCATGGACCATGGCGACGGCATCGCCCTTTTCCACGCGCGTGCCGAGCGGCAGGATATGATCGAAGCCGACGCGATGGTCGATGGCGTCTGTCGGCAGTCGGCGACCGCCCCCGAGTTCGATTACCGCCATGCCGATATCGCGAGCCTTGCAGGCCGCAAGCCAGCCGGCCTGAGGCGCGACGATGGCGCGCGTGACCGGCGCTTTCGCCAGATACGTCTCCGGCCTTTCCAGAAAATCCGTGGGGCCGCCGAGCGCTGCGACCATGCGCGCAAATACCTCCGCTGCGCGGCCATCCGCCAGGGCAGCGCGCGCCTGGGCTTCACCAGCCGCCGCATCCGCTGCCAGTCCGCCCTGCACCAGCATTTCCGCAGCAAAAGCCAGAACCACGCTCTCCAGCCGCGTGCCTGTCTTGCGGCCGGCGAGGAAATCGACGCAGTTGCGCAGTTCGACCGCATTGCCGGCGGCATCGGCCAGCGGTTCGTTCATATCGGTCATCAAGGCCGACGTTCTCACCCCTGCCCCGTTGGCGACATCGACCAGCGATTGCGCGAGTTCGATGGCATCCTCGACCGTGGTCATGAAGGCCCCGGAGCCGATCTTGACGTCCAGCGCCAGCGTCTGAAGCCCGGCAGCCAGTTTCTTCGACAGGATGGAGGCGGTGATCAGCGGCACGGAATCGACCGTGGCAGTCACGTCGCGGATGGCGTAGAGGCGCTTGTCGGCCGGGGCGAGCGCCGCCGTCTGGCCGATGATGGCGCAGCCGATGTCGCGCACGATGCGGCGGAAACGGTCGCCGTCCGGCATGATCGTATAGCCGGGGATCGATTCCAGCTTGTCGAGCGTGCCGCCGGTATGGCCGAGGCCACGACCGGAAATCATCGGCACCGCCAGCCCGCAGGCGGCGACAATTGGCGCCAGCATCAGCGAGACGTTATCGCCGATGCCGCCGGTGGAATGCTTGTCGGCGACAGGACGGCCGACATCGCCCCAGTCGAGCACCTCGCCGGAATCGCGCATGGCGATTGTCAACGCCACCGTCTCGGCCGGCGTCATGCCGCGAAACCAGGTGGCCATGGCAAAGGCGCCCACCTGCGCTTCGGCAATTTCCTGCTGGGCCATGGCGGCGATAAAGGCGGAGATTTCCTCAGCGCCCAGCGTTTCGCCATCGCGTTTGCGGCGAATGATTTCCTGCGGGATCATGGGGATCATCCTGTCATGCGGCTTGGGGAAAAGGGGCCGGAGAGCATGGCGACGAAGGCGTCGAGCAGGCCGGAAGCCCCGAAACGGAAGGTGGAGGGCATCGCCCAGTCGGGCGCGAGGATGGTGCCGGCTAGGCTGAGATAGAGATCGGCGTCGGCAACCGTGCGGATGCCGCCTGATGGCTTGAAGCCGACCCTTCCGCCACGCTGGCGAATGGCGCGCAGGATGATATCCGCCGCCTCCAGCGTCACGCCGACGGGCGCGCGGCCGGTGGAAGTCTTAATGAAATCGGCGCCGGCATCGATGGCGGCGAGCGTCGCGCGCTCGATCAGCGCGGTTTCCTTCAGCGCCCCGGTTTCAAGCACTGCCTTCAGCACGATCGGGGTCGGACACGCCTGGCGCACCGCCGCAATCGTCTCTTCGAGCGGCGTCACATTGCCGTCGAGCAGGCGTCGATAGGGAATGACAAGATCGATTTCGTCGGCGCCATCGGCAATTGCCTCGCGCGCCTCGGAGATCACATCCACGGCCTCGCCTTCGCCGTCCGGGAAATTCACCGCGGTTGCGATGCGGATCGCATGGCTCGGCCCTAAAGCCAGCCGCGCGCGCGGAACGGAGCGCGGCAGGATGCAGACGGCGGCGACATTGCCAAAGGGCGTTTCGGCGCGGGCACAGAGCCGGTCGATGGCTTCGGGCGTGCAGTTCTCGTCGAGATCGGTCAGGTCGAGCAGCGAAAGGCCGACAGCAGCGGTTTCGCGCAGGCTGTGATTGTCCATGATCGTCTCCCTTCGGCTTGCATGAATCCTTGGAACGCGAATCGATTTAAGGCCTTCATCATGCAGTTTTTTGACAATCCGAACACCCGGCCCACGCCGTTCGTTCCTTGGCCTCCCGAAAGCGTGCGCGCTTTTCGGGAGGGAATGCCGGCAATGGTTTTGTCTTAACCGGCGATCATCAGCGCCAGAATGTCGGCCAGTCGCCGGCCGCCGATGGGCGCCATGTCCTTGGTTTCCTGATGGCTGATTTCACCGCCGGTCATGCCGGCGCCGAAATTGGTGATGACGGAGGCCGCCACCACCTTCAACCCGAGGAAGCGGGCAAGGATGACCTCCGGCACGGTCGACATGCCGACCGCATCGGCGCCGAGAATGCGCG